>CABUIC010000010.1 GCA_902491515.1 uncultured Porphyromonadaceae bacterium | reverse complement strand
TTTCTGAGCCTCTTGTCGGATTCGAACCAACGACCCCGAGATTACAAATCACGTGCTCTGGCCAACTGAGCTAAAGAGGCAATTTCAATTTTCTCGTGCAGGCGGAGAGGCGCCGCTCCCCGTTTGCGATTGCAAAGTTACAACGGATTTTCCGATTTGCAAAATTTTCGGGGCATTTTTTTCAAACTTTTTTATCCGGCGGCACATATCGCGCTGATTTTCAGAGATGGCCGAAAGCGCAGTGAAGGCGAAATTTTGGCAGAGAAAGACAGGCGCGGCGCTAAGGCCTATAAGAATTATATGAATTATAAGATTTATAAGATTTATAAGACTGATAAGACGTATATGCTTTAGCCGGTTTTCTCGGGCCTGCCTTATATTAATGTACGCGCACGGGAATAAAATTCGTGGCGAATTGCGGCGAGGTGGAAAATTTTTCGTAACTTTGCACGGTTCTATGAACGGAGCCACAAAACCAATCCACGAAATTCCTATATTCCAGTATGCAGGCCCCAAAACGCGCCACGCTCATTCTTGCGGACGGCACCCGCTATGAAGGCAAATCTTTCGGATACGAAGGATCGACAGCCGGAGAAGTAGTGTTCAACACGGCAATGACCGGGTATCCCGAAAGCCTTACCGACCCATCATACGAGGGACAGATATTAGTGACGACCTTTCCCCTGTTAGGCAACTACGGCGTACCGCCGAGCCACGACGAGAGCCCCTCCCTGCGCCACTACTACGAAGGCTCGCGCATCCACTGCCGGGCCATCATCGCCCAGGACTACGCCTTCCACCACAGCCACTGGCTGGCCGAGCGTTCCCTGGCCCAGTGGCTTCAGGAAGAAAAAATTCCGGGAATTTTCGACATCGACACCCGCGCCCTCACCAAGCATCTCCGCGAACACGGATCCATGCTGGGAAAAATCATCGTCGAGGGAACAGCCGCGGAGGACGATGTCGATTTTTATGACCCCAACGCCGAGAACCTCATAGCCAAGACCTCGCTGGCGGCTCCTGAGGTCTACGAGAACATGGAAGAAGCCGCAAAGCCTCTCGAGGCCGGGACGGACACCGCGGCATGGCGCGAGGAGAGCGCCCGCGGACGCAAGACAGTGGTGCTCGTTGACTGCGGAATCAAGCACAACATCATCCGCTGTCTTCTGTGGCGGGGCGTGCGCGTGGTTCGCGTGCCCTGGGACTACGACTTCACGGCTCTGCCCTACGACGGCCTCTTCATAAGCAACGGCCCGGGCAATCCCGACTTCGCCGAAGCCACGGTAGAGAACATCCGCAAGGCCATGGCCGACGGCACGGAGCGCCCCATCTGCGGCATCTGCATGGGCAACCAGCTGCTGGCTAAAGCCGCGGGCGCAAAGACCTACAAGCTCAAGTACGGCCACCGGAGCCACAACCAGCCGGTACGGCGCGCGGGCACGAAGCAATGTTTCGTCACCTCGCAGAACCACGGCTTCGCCGTCGACGACAGCACGCTCCCCGCAGGGTGGGAAGCTCTGTTCGTGAACATGAACGACGGCACCAACGAAGGCATACGCCACACCACCCTCCCCTACTTCTCCGCGCAGTTCCATCCGGAGGCCTCGAGCGGCCCGCGCGACACCGAATTCCTTTTCGACGAATTCATCTCCAAACTCTAAGCCCCCACAAGCTCATGGAAAAAGAACAGATAAAGAAAGTGCTGCTCCTGGGCAGCGGAGCTCTCAAAATCGGCGAGGCCGGCGAATTCGACTATTCCGGGGCGCAGGCCCTGAAGGCGCTGAAGGAAGAGGGCATCTCTACGGTGCTCATCAACCCGAACATCGCCACGGTGCAGACCTCCGACGGTTTCGCCGACAAGATATATTTCCTCCCTGTGACGCCCTACTTCGTGGAGCGCGTCATCGAGAAAGAGCGCCCCGACGGCATCCTCCTTGCCTTCGGCGGCCAGACGGCGCTGAACTGCGGCGTGGCGCTCTACACATCCGGCGTCCTCGAGCGCTACGGCGTCGAAGTGCTCGGCACACCTGTCCGCGCCATCATGGACACGGAGGACCGCGAGCTCTTCGTCGAGAAGCTCGATGAAATCGACGTCAAGACCATCAAGAGCGAGGCCGTGGAGACGGTCGACGACGCGCTCCGTGTGGCCAACTCGCTTGGCTATCCCGTCATCGTACGCGCCGCCTACGCCCTCGGAGGCCTCGGCAGCGGATTCTGCGACAACGACGAGGAGCTCCGCGCCCTGGTCGAGAAGGCTCTGTCGTTCTCGCCTCAGGTCCTCGTGGAGAAATCCCTCAAGGGCTGGAAGGAAGTGGAGTACGAGGTCGTGCGCGACCGGTACGACAACTGCATCACCGTCTGCAACATGGAGAACTTCGACCCGCTGGGCATCCATACGGGCGAGAGCATCGTCGTGGCCCCGTCGCAGACCCTCTCCAACGACGACTACCACTATCTCCGCTCGCTTGCAATCAAGATAATCCGCCACGTCGGCATCGTCGGCGAGTGCAACGTCCAGTACGCCTACGACCCCGCGTCGATGGACTACCGCGTGATCGAGGTCAACGCCCGCCTGAGCCGCTCGTCGGCCCTCGCCTCCAAGGCCACGGGCTATCCCCTTGCTTTCGTGGCCGCGAAGCTCGCCCTCGGCTACGGCCTCTTCGAGCTGAAAAACTCCATCACCCGCACCACCAGCGCCTTCTTCGAGCCCGCGCTCGACTACGTGGTTGTCAAGATTCCGCGCTGGGACCTCGGAAAATTCCACGGCGTGAACCGCGAAATCGGCTCGTCTATGAAGTCGGTGGGCGAGGTCATGGCTATAGGCCGCACCTTCGAGGAAGCCATCCAGAAGGGCCTCCGCATGATAGGCCAGGGGATGCACGGCTTCGTCGAGAACAAGTCGCTCGAAATCCCCGACATCCGCAAGGCGCTCATGGCTCCGACAGACAAACGCATCTTCGTCATCGCCAAAGCCTTCGGCGAGGGTTATACCGTAGATGAAATCCACGAGCTGACGAAAATCGACCGCTGGTTCCTCTACAAGCTCCGCAACATCATCGAGACCTCCCGCGCCCTCGAGAAGCACGACACACTCGAGACACTTCCCGACGCGCTCCTGCGTCAGGCCAAGCAACAGGGTTTCAGTGACTTCCAGATAGCGCGCTCCGTATTCAAGAAAGATATGGACCGCGACACGGAGGCAAGTATCCTCAATGTCCGGCATCACCGCATCGGGCGCGGAATCACTCCGGTGGTGAAACAGATCGACACCCTCGCCGCCGAATACCCCGCGGAGACAAACTACCTCTACCTGACCTACAACGGCACGGAAAACGACATCACCTACCTCGGCGACCACCGCTCAATCGTCGTGCTCGGCTCGGGAGCCTACCGCATCGGCTCGTCCGTGGAATTCGACTGGTGCTCGGTCAACGCCCTCCTCACTGTCAAGAAGGAAGGCTGGCGCTCCGTGATGATCAACTACAACCCGGAGACAGTGTCGACCGACTACGACATGTGCGACCGCCTGTACTTCGACGAGCTGACCTTCGAGCGCGTGATGGATATTCTCGACCTCGAACAGCCCCACGGCACTATCCTGAGCGTGGGCGGCCAGATTCCGAACAACCTGGCCATGCGACTCGCGGGGCAGGGTGTGAACATCCTCGGCACCTCGGCCAAGAGCATCGACAACGCCGAGGACCGCCACAAGTTCTCGGCCATGCTCGACAAGCTGGGAGTGGACCAGCCGCGCTGGCGCGAGCTCACGAGCCTCGAGGACATCAACGAGTTCATCGCTGAGGTTGGCTTCCCTGTGCTCGTGCGCCCGTCTTACGTCCTCTCGGGCGCGGCCATGAACGTCTGCTCCAACGAAGAGGAGCTCGTGCGCTTCCTGCGCCTGGCCGCCAACGTCTCCAAGCAGCATCCTGTGGTCGTCACCGAGTTCATCCAGGGAGCCAAGGAAATCGAGATGGACGCCGTGGCCGACGAAGGCGAAATCAAGGCTTACGCCATCTCCGAGCACATCGAGTATGCGGGCGTGCATTCCGGCGACGCCACCATCCAGTTCCCGCCGCAGAAGCTCTATGTCGAAACAATGCGCCGGATAAAGAAGGTTTCGGCAAAAATCGCCAAGGCGCTGAACATCTCCGGCCCCTTCAATATCCAGTTCATGGCCAAGGACAACGACATCCTTGTCATCGAATGCAACCTCCGCGCCTCCCGCAGCTTCCCATTTGTCTCGAAAGTACTTAAAATCAATTTTATCGACCTCGCCACAAAGGTCATGCTCGGCCTGCACCCCGAAAAACCGGCCAAGAGTGCCTTCGACCTCGACTACGTCGGCGTCAAGGCCTCGCAGTTCTCCTTCTCGCGCCTTCAGGGCGCCGACCCGGTGCTCGGTGTGGACATGAGCTCCACGGGCGAGGTAGGCTGCCTCGGCGACGACACTGACGAAGCCGTCCTCAAGTCGCTCCTCGCCGTCGGCCTCCGCGTTCCCAAGCGCGCCGTCCTCCTCTCCACGGGCGGCTCCAAGCAGAAGGCCGCGCTCCTCGACGCCGCCGTCCAGCTCCACAAGGCCGGCCTGAAAATCTACGCCACGAGCGGCACAGCGAAGTTCCTGAACGAGAACGACATTCCCGCAGTACGCGTCTACTGGCCCTTCGAGCCCGACAA
The DNA here is from genome assembly GCA_902491515.1 of uncultured Porphyromonadaceae bacterium. Taxonomy (GTDB): domain Bacteria; phylum Bacteroidota; class Bacteroidia; order Bacteroidales; family Muribaculaceae; genus CAG-873. Next base: position 81,478 of record CABUIC010000010.1, on the reverse strand, counting down.
GCAGCCTCAGGCCCTTGACCTCCTGCACAACAAGATGGTCGACCTCGTCGTGAACATACCCAAGAACCTCAGCTCCCACGAGCTCAGCAACGGACGCAAGATCCGCCGCGCGGCCATCGACCTCAACATCCCCCTGCTCACCAACGCGCGCCTCGCCGCCGCCTTCATCAAGGCCGCCACGAGCCTGCCGCTCGACGACATCGAAATCAAGAGCTGGGACGAGTACTAAGCTCCATTACCGAAAAACGTTCAACACGGCGGGCGCTCCGCGAAAGCGGACGTCCGCCTTTATAATTTCCAATATGAAAAAACTGCTCTCCACACTCATTCTCCTCCTCGGCATGGCCGCGGGAGCCTCGGCGCTGCCGTACGACACCGTACCCGGCGACCCGCTTAAAGCCCGCATCTACACGCTGCCAAACGGCCTGAAGGTGATGACCACCGTCAACAAGGACGCGCCGCGCATCCAGACCTACATCGCAGTGCGCGTCGGCGGAAAGAACGACCCGGCCGAAACCACGGGCCTGGCCCACTACTTCGAGCACCTGATGTTCAAGGGCACGCCCAATTACGGCACCTCCGACTACGCCGCCGAGCGTCCGCTCCTCGACTGCATCGAGGAAGCATTCGAAATATACCGGCGCACCACCGACCCCGCCGAGCGCACACGCATCTACGCCCGCATCGACTCGCTGAGCTACGCAGCCTCGCTCATCGCCATCCCCAACGAGTACGACAAGCTCATGAGCGCCATCGGCGCGCAGGGCTCAAATGCCTTCACCTCGATGGACGTCACCTGCTACACCGAGGACATTCCCTCCAACCAGATTGAAAACTGGGCGAAGGTGCAGGCCGACCGCTTCATCCAACCCGTGCTCCGCGGCTTCCACACCGAACTCGAGACCATCTATGAGGAAAAGAACATGTCGATGAAGAGCGACTCCGAGAAGGCCGTCGACGCCCTCCAGGCTGCCCTCTTCCCCACCCATCCCTACGGCACACAGACCGTACTCGGCACTCAGGAACACCTCAAGAACCCCTCGATCCGCAACGTCCGCCTATACCACGACAAATGGTACGTGCCCAACAATATGGCCGTAATCCTCTCCGGCGACTTCGACCCCGACGAGGCAGTGGCAATTGTCGAAAAATATTTCGGCGGGATGACCCCGAACCCTTCGCTCGACTACATTCAGCGGCCCTCCGTCGAGCCTCTAAGCGCATCCGTCGAGAAGAGCGTGGCCGGGCAGGAGGCACCCTTCCTCTACATGGGCTGGCGCATCCCCGGCACATACTCCGAGGAGTCTCCGGCGCTCGAACTCATGGGCAGCCTCTTCCAGAACGGCTATTCCGGCCTCATCGACCGTAACATAACCCTCCCCCAGCGCGCCCTCTCAGCCGGAGTTTTCCCATATCTGATGTCAGATGCCGGAATCATGCTCATGCTCGGCCAGCCCAAGGCAGGACAGACAATGCAGGAAGTCAGAGACCTTCTTCTCGCTCAGGCCGACAGCCTCCGCGAGGGCCGATTCTCCGACAGCCTCCTCGATGCCGTCAAGACCAACGTCAAGCTGCGCCTCCAGCAGCAGATTGAAGACAACTCCGACCGCGTGAGCATGCTCCTCGAGTCCTTTGTCTCCCGCCAGCCCTGGGCGAAGACCGTCGGCGACATCGCTGCCGTCGATACAATCTCCAAGGACTACATCGTGGCCCTTGCCCGCAAGTATCTCACCCCCGACGGGTATGCCGTAATATATAAGGAGCAGGGCGAGGACAATTCCGTGGCCGAAATCGCGAAGCCCAAAATCACGCCCATCGCCACGAACCGCGACGCCGCCTCGGCTTTCCTGACCGAGGTCGTCGGCTCCGAAGTCGAGCCCATAGAGCCCCGCTTCGTCGACTTCAAAAAAGATCTGACCTTCCTGACAGCCAAAGGCGACACCCCCGTCTACTACAGCCATAATTCGAGCAACGACATCTTCAACCTGACCTTCGTCTACGAGACAGGCACTACGGCCATCCCCACCCTCGACGTCGCCTCCGACCTCCTCGAATTCGCCGCCACGCCCACGATGAGCGCCGCGCAGATTCAGGAAGCCTTCTACTCGCTCGGCTGCCGGTATGCCGTACAGGTCGGCGGCGAGCGTACTTACGTCATCGTCAGCGGCCTGGCCGAGAACATGACCAAGGCCCTCGACCTCTTCGACTCCTTCGTCGAAGGCGCGCGGGTCGACGAAAAGACCTACGACACCATGCTCGCAGACCTGGCCCAGGACCGCGCCAACGACCGGACCCTTGAGACCCACAACTTCTACGCCCTGCGTCTCTATCAGATGTACGGCGAGCGCAATCCTCAGCTGACGGAGCCCTCTGTCGAGTCCCTCCGCGAAATGGGTCCGAAGGCACTCCTCGACCAGCTCCGCGCCCTCCTCGGATACAAGCGCCGCGTGATTTACTACGGCCCCGCCCCCGAGGATAAGGTGCTCGCAGCCATCGACGCCGTCACGCCCGCACACCTCGCCGAAGCTCCCGCACCGAAGCCTTACGAAGTGCTTCCGGCAGACGAAACCGTGATATTCGTCGCTCCCTACGATATGGCCCAGGCCGACTACTACGCCGTCTCGCGCCTTCCGGAGAACTATGACCCCTCCCTCGAGCCCGCTCGGCGACTCTTCAACGCCTACTTCGGCGGCGGCATGAACGCCATTGTCTTCCAGGAAATACGCGAGAGCCGCTCCCTGGCCTACAGCGCCTCCTCCCGCATGAACAGACCCGCAAAGAGCGGACGCCCCTATACGTTCTACGCCTCGATTGCCACGCAGGCCGACAAACTCCCCGACGCCATGGACGCCTTCGAGGAAATCATCGAGAACATGCCCGAAAGCCCCGCGGCATTCGGCATCGCCCGCAAGAGCGAGCTCGACGCCCTCCGAACAAAGCGCACAATCAAGGACCAGGTGGCCTGGGCCTATATCAACGCCCTCGACCTCGGAGTTGACACCGACCCCGACGAGGCTTACTACCGCGCACTCTCCGGAATGACCCTCGACGACGTCAAGGCCTTCCAGCAGAAGCACGTCAAGGGCCGCACTTACCGCCACGCCGTGCTCGCCCCGATGGACAAGGTCGACCTCGAAGCCCTGCGCAAGAAGGGTAAGGTAGTGATTCTCAAAACGGAAGATATCTTCGGATACTGAGCCGTCTGACAAACCGATACTGACAAAATGTCATACTCGCGTGCCAAAACTTTTTTGGCACGCGATTTGTTTAATATCTGACGGCGACCCCGGCGCGGGGCTGCCTGCGAAATTCAGATATCAACAAAAAAATAAAAACATAAACACGTACACTATTATGGGCAAAATCATCGGTATTGACTTAGGAACCACCAATTCCTGTGTAGCCGTCCTCGAGGGCAAGGACCCCGTGGTCATTCCCAACAGCGAAGGCCGCAACACCACTCCTTCCGTCGTAGCATTCGTCGACGGCGGCGAGCGCAAGGTCGGCGACCCTGCAAAACGTCAGGCAATCACCAACCCCAAACGCACCATCTACTCCATCAAGCGCTTCATGGGCGAGACCTACGACCAGGTCGCCAAGGAAATCGAGCGCGTACCTTATAAGGTTGTCCGCGGCGAGAACAACACTCCCCGTATCGACATCGACGGTCGTGAATACACTCCTCAGGAAATCTCCGCCATGATTCTTCAGAAAATGAAGAAGACTGCCGAAGACTACCTCGGACAGACCGTAACCGAAGCCGTCATCACCGTTCCGGCATACTTCAACGACTCCCAGCGTCAGGCCACCAAGGAAGCCGGCGAAATCGCGGGCCTCAACGTCCGCCGTATCGTCAACGAACCTACGGCCGCCGCACTCGCCTACGGTCTCGACAAGAGCAACAAGGACCAGAAGATTGCCGTCTTCGACCTCGGCGGCGGCACATTCGATATCTCCATCCTCGAGCTCGGCGACGGTGTGTTCGAAGTTAAGTCCACCAACGGCGACACCCACCTCGGCGGCGATGATTTCGACCACGTAATCATCGACTGGCTCGCCGACGAGTTCCAGAAAGAGGAAGGCGTTGACCTCCGTCAGGACCCCATGGCCCTCCAGCGCCTCAAGGAAGCCGCCGAGAAAGCCAAAATCGAGCTTTCGAGCACCACTTCCACCGAAATCAACCTCCCCTACATCATGCCCGTGAACGGTATTCCGAAGCACCTCGTGAAGACCCTCACCCGCGCGAAGTTCGAGCAGCTCGCCGACCGTCTCATCCAGGCCACCCTCAAGCCCTGTGAAGACGCTCTCCGCGACGCCGGCCTCACCGCAAAGGACGTCGACGAAGTGATTCTCGTAGGCGGCTCCACCCGTATCCCCGCCATCCAGCAGGTTGTGGAGAAATTCTTCGGCAAGGCTCCCTCCAAGGGTGTGAACCCCGACGAAGTAGTAGCCGTAGGCGCTGCCATTCAGGGCGGCGTGCTCTCCGGCGACGTCAAGGACGTGCTCCTTCTCGACGTTGTGCCCCTGAGCGTAGGCATCGAGACCCTCGGCGGCGTGATGACCAAGCTCATCGAAGCCAACACCACCATCCCGACCCGCAAGAGCGAGACCTTCTCGACCGCAACCGACAACCAGCCTTCCGTTGAAATCAACGTACTCCAGGGCGAACGCCCCATGGCCAAGGACGACAAGCTCCTCGGCAAGTTCCACCTCGACGGCATCGCTCCCGCACCCCGCGGTATTCCTCAGATTGAGGTAACCTTCGAAATCGACGCAAACGGCATCCTCAACGTATCCGCCAAGGATAAGGCCACTGGCAAGGAGCAGAGCATCCGCATCGAGGCCTCCAGCGGCCTGACCGACGCCGAAATCCAGCGCATGAAGGACGAAGCCGCCGCCAACGCCGCTTCCGACGCCAAGGAAAAGGAACGTGTCGACAAGCTCAACCAGGCCGACGCAATCGTCTTCCAGACCGAAAAACAGCTCGCCGAGCTCGGCGACAAGCTCCCCGCCGACCGCAAGGCCGCCATTCAGGGCGCCATCGACAAGCTCAAGGAAGCCCACAAGGCGCAGAACGTCGAGGCATGCGACGCAGCTATCAAGGAAGTTGAAGCCGCCATGCAGGCCGCCGCTCAGGACATCCACAACGCCCAGCAGGCCGGCGGCGCCAACCCCGGCGCAGGTGCCCCCAACCCCGGAGCATCCCAGCATAACCAGGGTCCCGAAGACGTGGACTTCGAAGAAGTTAAATAATCAAACGGATTAATTGCTTGAACCATGGACGAAAAAAATAAAGTGATCGAGGCTATCCGCAATGCCGGAGAACCCGTGAACGCATCGAAGGTGGCGGAGACCACCGGTCTTGACAAGAAAGTTGTCGACAAGATCTTCGCACAGCTCAAGAAAGACGGCACAATCGTCTCCCCCGTCCGATGCAAGTACACCCTCGCCTGACAAAAAATTCCGTTATATAACATCCGCCAACAAAAAAATGGAGTGCGCCCCCGCACTCCATTTTTTTTGTCTGTAACCAGGTTTTAACCACGAATCTGCAGAACAATCTTTATCTGCGACACGTTATACAGCCACACCCTCTAATCCCCTGAGACCTATGAAACACTACCGAAGCGCCGCGGCAGCGGCCTGTGCTGTTGTATTGTCAGCACTTCTGCCGGAGCCTACCGAGGGCTGCACCCGTGCCGTGTATCTTGGACCCGACAACATGATTGTCACCGGACGCACGATGGACTGGAAGGAAGACCCGCAGTCCAACATCTACTTTTTCCCACGCGGAATCGACCGCCGGGGAGGAATCACGGACAACTCCGTGAAGTGGACCTCGAAATACGGAAGCGTCGTCACCGCCGGATACGACATCGGCGTGTGCGACGGTATGAACGAGAAAGGCCTCGTGGCCAATCTGCTTTTCCTGGCCGAATCGGACTATCACCGTCCCGACGACTCGCGGCCCGTGATGGGCCTGAGCATATGGACGCAGTATGTGCTCGACAATTTCGCCACAGTCGACGAAGCTGTCGAGGAGCTGGGCAAGGAACTGTTCCGTATCGACGACCCAGACCTGCCAAACGGCACGAAGTCGACGCTTCACCTCTCGATATCCGACCCCACGGGAAACAGCGCGATATTCGAGTATATCGACGGAAACCTAGTGATTCATCATGGCAGGAAATGTCAGGTAATGACAAATTCTCCCACTTACGACAAGCAGGAAACACTTGACGACTACTGGAAACAAATCGGAGGCCTGGTCATGCTGCCCGGCACCAACCGCGCCTCGGACCGCTTCGTCAGAGCCACGTTCTACATCGACGCGCTTCCGCAGACCTCCGATTTCCGACAGGCTGTCGCCGGGGTGTTCAGCGTCATGCGCAACGTCTCCGTGCCTCTGGGCATTTCCATCCCCTCACAGCCCAATATCGCCTCGACCCGCTGGCGCACGGTCGCCGACCAGAAAAACCTTGTGTATTATTTTGAATCGACCCTCAGTCCCGATATTTTTTGGATAGATTTCCGGAGTCTCGATTTCAACGCTTCCGGCAGGATAAAGAAACTCAACCTCACCGGAGGAGAGATCTATGCGGGCAACGCCGCCGACAGAATGCACGACTCCGGCCCGCTGATGTTCCTTTTCGGCGAGTGAGAAATCGAACCATAAAATTTCCAAAATCATTTGGGATATAGCGGATTTTTTGTAACTTTGCAGATGCATACCGTCGCAGAGGCCCGGTAAGGGTTTGAGGGCGGGATGCGACAACGGCCGGCAGAAGTGCGCGGCCACTGACATACGAATGCGTTTACTCGACGCTCTTTCTTGACGATTGGAAACTTCGCAACTTTCAGGATTGGTCAGGAATGAAGCAACGGTAGATGGCTATGTGGATATGCTATATAATAACGCCGGACCGACGCGCGAGCCTCGGCCGGGGTTTGATATATCATATTTACGTGAGGCTTCTGCGTTGCTCGTTCTTCCAGTCCGGGCAATGCGAAGGCCTCCAATCGTGGGAACGGGCAACAGTACGGACCCTCACGTTTTCGTTTTACAGATGTTTTTTCAGTCCGGCAGGCGGGTCGCGGGACAATAAAACCAATCCTAATTACCGATAGATTATTATTTTCCGATCCATTACTTCACTAATTTTCGTAAATATTCATCGTAATCAGATCCCACCTATGTTTAAACCAATCTACGTAGCATATTTAGCATTGGCCCTCGTCATAATCTCAGCCATTGCATACGCATGCTTGCCAGCCAGCAAGTTAACGACAGAAGAATATAAGGAGATACAACATTGGCTCTACACACAGAACAAGAATCTCCCTGAAGCATCCGAGTTGGGGACTCTTCTGAATGTCGAATTCAAAAAAGACACATTCATTTGGCATTTATCTGTCCAGGGCGATGACGCACTAAAAGGCTTTTATGAATCAAACAAAAACCTTATAACCAGCATCTTTAAGAAATATATTCTGATTTTATCTAAAAGTACTAAGACGGGCAAGACAATTACAAATTTAATTGAAAAAGACATAAACTTTAAATATGTCATATCTTTCAGCGATGGGTCTGCTCTCGAACATGAAATTCAATCTTCTGCCTTAAAGCAATTTTTATCCACTACCGATTTGAGCAAAGAAGAAGCTTTGGCTGAAATATTATTGGCCTGTATATCCATATATAATGAATATGGAGTTGAAACGCCTTTTCACTTAGCTTTGAGCAACCTATTCTCTGATATCAATGTCACTTCAGAATATGCATGGAATAGAAATGACGATGAAATTTGTATAAATTTCAGTACTACTGACGATGAATTATTCTATGGCTTATACCCCCTTTCGACTCCTGAATATTACGACGAATTAGAAAAATTAGTTTGCAATAACAGAATGGAATGCATGGAAACCGATTTCCTCCTAAATACCATAGAAATTGCAGATGCCAAACTCGTGTTTAGGTTGTTCTACTATGATAATTGTATAGAGCTTCAAATTCCTACAACAAAAGCCGAAGAAATAAAACACAAAGAAACTCTCAAAAAATTCCATAATCTATTAAACAATTAACCTCAAATTTATGTGGATAGCTGGTTTTTGCATAATCCTTATCATGGTAATGTGGTCATCCGCTGCATGCAACAGTTCGGAAAAGGAAACCGAACACCAAAATCATCTCGTTGCGCATACACTTGGATGGATATTTTCCGGGCTTGGCTGCGTGTGCCTGATTATCAACCTAATTTCTATATTCAATGCAAGTACAAAAGTCGAAGTCAAGGTAATCGATCCTTTTTCCATTGTATTATTTGCCCTGGCTGCTTACTCCTTTAACTTCAAAAAATCCAAAACTTCATTTGGTCGAAAAATTCTAAAATTCCTATATTATTTCTTTCTAATAGGCGCTTTCGCTGGAGTTTGCAATGGAACTCATAGTTCGATAATTCTTTTCTTTATTTTAGTGATAATCGGTTTTAAAAGGCTTGATTATCCCGAAAAAAGATCTTTAGGTTTGTTTTTTACTCCTAAGAAGTCCAAACAATAATTCGATTTCTTGTGCCGTTCCTGCCATGCGCGAATTTGATTTCTTTGCGGAATAAATACAATCACTGACCCTGAGTCGCCCTGCGCCGCCTTTGGCTCTGGGCGACTTTTTTTTGGGGGGGGAGAATGTTTTGGCGGTGCGGATTTGGCAATAAATTTTAAAGAGCGCTGTTTCGGGGAGTGGATTTTAGCGGAGCGGAAGGCCGGGATGGGATAGGCGGTGGGAGAGCTTTTCGGGGCGGGCGGCCTTTTTGGACGGTTCGAACAGCTCAGACTTCTCGGACAGCTCGGACATTCTTGCTGATACGGGTCGGGCGGACGCACCGTGGCGCGTCCCTACCTGACGTTCAAGAGGTTGTACTCCGTTGGTTTCAGCCGATCGGTCGGGGGCTTCTTCTATTATCGCGTCGATGAAGGGGGCTGTGGATTTGGGGAGGTGTTCGGTGGTGGGGGAGGTGTTTTTGGAGATGCGTTTGCGGGCGGTGGCGCCGAGGAGGAGGGAGATGCCGAGTCGGCGGCTCATTTCGCGGAATTTGAGGACGAAGAAGCGTGGGCCGGCGGATTTGCCTCGCCATTCGCAGAGATGGAAGAGCGAATCCACCACGCAGACGCGGGCGCCGGAGGCGTTGATGGTCTCTTCGATTTTGGCCATGAAGCCGTCTATGTCCTTGGGGTCGAGGTCGGCGAGGTCGATGTTTACGCGGAGGAGGTTTCGGGGCGCGCTTGTCAGGGCGTGGGCGGCGAAGCCGCGGAGCGAGCCCCGGAAATCGAAGAGGAGGACGCGGCGCGCCTCGGCGACTGTTTCGGCCACGCGGAGGGCCTTTTGGGCCGCGTCGGCGGCATTTGCTCCGAGCACGCAGGCAAATTCGCCCTCGTGCCAGGAGTCGGAGTAGATTTTCACGCGCGTGGCAGCCTTGGCGGCGACTTCAAGCCATGCAACGGAGTCGAGAATCGGGAAGGAAGTTGTCATAGAATTGGATTTTTTGAGATAAAAGTTTGTAATGCAAAGTTACATCAAAAAACAATCCTTCCGACGCAAAGAAGGCGGATCCTGCCAATTAGAATAAATTAAGACTTGGATTTCACGAGCGTAACCCCCGGAAAATCAGGCATGGACGCATCAGCGGAGCAGTGTCACCAACTTAGCAAAACCCACCACTCCTCCGTGGCCCGGGGCCACGGAGGGACGGATACAGGATGGAGTTGCACCCCTACAGAGTGCCTACTTTCCGAAAATGCGGAATCGATTCCGCATTTTTCCATAAATTTGAGGAATTGATTCCGCATTTTTTCTTATATTTGCGGAAATTTATGTTTTCCACGATGATACAGCGACAACTTAGGTCTCAAATACTCCAACTCGTAGGAGGCAAAAAAGCAATAATCATTATGGGTGCCCGTCAGGTTGGGAAATCCACCCTTCTGCATGAGATTTTCGATGAACAGAAGGATGTGATGTGGATGTATGGAGATGATGCCGACGTACAGACATTATTCCGCGACATCACGTCCACGCGCCTCAAAGCATTTCTTGCCGGTAAAAAGATGCTGATTATCGACGAGGCCCAACGTATTCCGGATATCGGGCTTAAAATTAAACTGATAACAGACCAGATTCCCGAAGTCCAGGTAATCGCAACGGGGAGTTCGAGTTTCGAGCTTGCCTCTAAAGTGAACGAGAGTCTGACGGGAAGGAAGCGTGAATTTCAGATGTTTCCACTTTCTTTCAAGGAAATGGTCGACGCAAGCGACCTCCTCACCGAGCAACGCCTGATTCCACACCGGCTTGTCTACGGGTACTATCCCGAAGTGGTCATTTCCCCCGGAGAGGAGCGCGAGGTTCTGAGGGAGCTTTCCTCGAGCTATCTATATAAGGACATTCTCCAGCTCTACGGAATAGCCAAGCCCGACAAACTTGTCACGCTCATGCAGGCGCTTTCCCGCCAGATCGGAAATCTCGTTTCATACAGGGAGCTCAGTGTGCTTGTCGGCATCGACGCCAAGACTATAGAACGCTACATCGACCTTCTCGAAAAGAGCTACATCGTCTTCAGGGTCGGAAGTTTCTCCCGCAATCTGCGCAACGAGCTCAAAAACGGTAAGAAAATCTATTTTTACGACTTGGGCATCCGCAATGCGGTAATCAACGATTTCCGTCCTGCCGAGCTCCGCGACGATGTGGGGGCGCTATGGGAGAATTTTGTGCTCATAGAACGGCTGAAACAGATTTCTTACAGCCGCAGTTTCACGGACATCCGCTTCTGGCGCACAAGCGAACAAAAAGAAATCGACATCATTGAAGATACAGACGGGCAGTTGACAGCCATAGAAATCAAATGGAATCCCTCCAAGGCCAAAACGAAGATTCCGGAAAAATTCGCCCAAGCGTATCCCGACGCGAAATATAAAGTAATCACGCCGGAAAACGCCTTCGAGTATATTCTTTAATCCTCTTACTCCGTTTCGGGGTTGTTGCGGCTGCGGTAGGGGGTGCGGAGGGCTACGCGGCGGATTTTGCCGCTGATTGTCTTGGGAAGTTCGTTGACGAATTCCACGACGCGGGGATATTTGTAGGGTGCGGTCGCCTGCTTTACGAAGTCCTGAATTTCTTTGGCGAGGGCGCCGGGCTCGCGGTCGCGGTAGGCTTCGGCGAGGACGATGGTGGCCTTGATTACCTGTCCGCGGATTTCGTCGGGGACGCCGGTGACGGCGCATTCGACAACGGCGGGATGCGCCATGATGGCGTTCTCCACCTCGAAGGGTCCGATGCGGTAGCCGGAGGACTTTATGACGTCGTCGGTACGGCCCACGAACCAATAGTATCCGTCCTTGTCGCGATAGGCGACGTCGCCGGTATGATAGAGGCCGTCGCGGATTGCCTCGGCGGTGAGTTCAGGGTCGTCGAGGTACTCGCGGAAGAGACCCACGGGGCGCTTACGGTCGATATGAATCACTATCTCGCCCTCCTCGCCGTCGGCCACGGGGCGCCCATCGGGGTCAACGAGGTCGATATCGTACTGAGGGCCCTTTCGGCCCATCGAACCCGGACGAGGCTCAATCCAGGGGTAAGTGGCGACGGTAAGCGTGGTCTCGGTCTGGCCGAAGCCTTCCATCAGTCGGATACCCGTGAGGCGCAGCCAGTCCTCGAATACCGAGGGGTTGAGGGCCTCTCCTGCGATGGTGCAGTATCTGAGCGCCGAGAGGTCGCAATGGCTCATGTCCTCGCGGATGAGGAAACGGAATACGGTGGGAGGGGCGCAGAAGGATGTGATGCGGTAGTCATGGAGGATGCGGAGGATGTCAGCGGGGACGAACTTGTCGTAGTCGTAGACGAAAACGTCGGCGCCGGCTATCCACTGGCCGTAGAGCTTTCCCCAGACGGCCTTGCCCCACCCCGTGTCGGCGAGCGTCAGATGGCGGCTTTCGGGTGTGAGATTGTGCCAGCAGGACGCCGTGATGATATGGCCGAGGGGATATGTGAAGTCATGCGCCACCATCTTCGGCTCGCCGGAGGTTCCGGAGGTGAAGTAGATGAGCATGACGTCGGAGTTGGTGTTGACCTCCGCCGGGCGCACGAAGGGCGCGGCGGCTTCGATTCCGGAGTCGAAATCGTGCCAGCCTGCGGGGAGAGAGGGGCCTGTGGATATGCGTATTATGTCGGCACCGGTTTCGGCGACGGCCTCGTCAACGTGGGCGGTGATTATGGGGTCGCCGGCGGCTACGATGGCCTTGACATGGCCCTTGCGGATGCGGTATACGAAGTCGTGGGGCGTGAGGAGGTGAGTGGCGGGGATGGCCGTGGCTCCGAGTTTATGCAGGGCAATTATCGAGAACCAGAACTGCCAGCGGCGCTTGAGCACGAGCATCACGCGGTCGCCGGGGCCTATGCCGAGGGAGGCAAAGAATGAGGCGGTGCGGTCTGTCTCGGCCTTCATCTCCGCGAAAGAGAAAGAGCGCTCGAGGCCGTGCTCGTTGACCCACGTGAGCGCGCGGCGGTCAGGCTCCTCCGCGGCCCATGCGTCCACTACATCATATGCAAAATTGAAGTTCTCGGGGACCACAAGCTCGAAATTGGCCATGAAATCCTCATAAGAGTCGAATTCAGTCTTTCTTAGAAACCTTTCAAGCATAATCTAAAGAATCGTCAGGTTAAAACTGCACACAAACGTGGAAATGTGCAAGATTGTAATCGGAAATCTGTACTTTGTGATTGAAAACACGTGAAACATGCAAACTGTTGCCAAAAATAAGACAAATTCGCGAGAACCGCAAAAAAAATATCATCCCATTTCCGGGACGGAAACGGGATGACAGAAAAAAACAGAGAGCCGGACTAACGCCACTGGCAGTTCTTTGGCTCGGGAGCGTCGGAGCCCATTGTCCAATATTTGTTGAAGTCGAGATCGGGGAAGCTGGACTGCTTCTTGAAATTCGAGGAGCTGACCTCGTGCGTCTGACTTGGCCAGTGCTTGCCGCTACCTGAGAGGAAATAGTCGTGGTAAGCATCAAAATCGGCCTTGTGGTCGCCGACGATGGCGTTGCCGTAGCTCACCTTACCGGAATTGACGCATTCGTTGCACTTGGCGAGATGGTCGATGTAGCCTACGATGCCGCCGTTGTCGTGCTTCTGGTCGGAGGTGACAGGTCCGGAATTCAGGCAATTGTAGATGGCGCAGTTCTCGCCCTCCTCCTGATAGCCGAGGATGCCGCCGACATCGCCCCCTCCCCGGATTGCGCCGACGTTCACGCACCAGGCCACATTGAGGGTTCTCGAGTATCCGGGATTGTCCTTGGGAGGTCCTTGTCGATATATCCGACAATTCCGCCGGTGCAGTTATGGCCGCTTATGTCGGCATAGTTGACACAGTCCTGCATCCGACCGCCGGCGCACGACTTGAACTGGCCGACGATGCCTCCCACATAGTTGCTGTTGTCGGCCTTGACGATTCCGAGGAAGGCGCAGTCCTCGATATGCGCCTTGTCCTCCTTCTCCTCGAAATAACCGACAAGGCCGCCGACGTTGACACTTCCCGTGACCGTTCCGTTAGCCGAGACAGCCGACATCGGCATTGCCACTGCCGCACCTATGAGTCCCCCGATGCTCTCCGAGCCCTGAACTACAGAGCTGTATGCAGGCTTGAAGCGGGACTTGTCGGGCACGGCGATGCCGTGTCCCGTGGCGTAGTCGAACTTGTCCGGGCCCCTGAGGCTGCCTTTTTCCATATAGCCGGCGAAACCACCGGTGTTCCGTCCCCCGGTAACACGCATCACGGGGTCGCCGCCGGCAGCATCCGAGGCATCGCCGATGCGGAAGTTCGAGACATTGAAATCAGTGGAGACAACATGACCGAAGGCACCCCCGGTGTCGAGCGTCGAGCCCTTCACGGGGAGATTCACGCGGACGCGGGCCTTCGGGCTGTAGCGACCGTGCCAGTAGCCGGCGATGCCACCGACCTTTTCGGAGCCGGAAGCCACATACCCGACGAGGCCGCCGATTTCGGATCCGCCCGAAACGCCCTCGAAATGGCCGCTGAGCGATATGCCGGACAGGACGTGCGAGCCCGTGGCAGTTGCCGCGACAATTCCGCTGCGGCCACGGATCCGCTGACCGAGACGGCCTTGAAGGCCACATTTCTAACACAAGCGTGGCCGCGGAGCTCGGTGAAAAAGCCGAAGCCCGTGACTTCCGGGCCGAAAGTGAATTTTCTGGCGATTCCGACATAACTGTCGGGTCCGCCGGGTTCCGGGACCGGAACAGGGACGTCCTCTCCGCAGGAGACAAGGGCCAATGCCAGAAACAGGAATGCAATAATGCGACTGAATGGTTTCATCCTGCAAAATTAGCGCAAAGCGCTCAGTGAAAGGCCACGGGCAAGGCGACAATTTTGTCTCCGGACGCGACAATTTCACTTTTCGTGAGCGAGCGTGCGGTATCTGGACGGAGGCATGGCGTAGCGCTCTGAGAAAGTGCGCTGGAAGGTGCGGAGGGTACCGAAGCCGAGGCGCCCGGCGATTTCGGTAAGGGTTTCGTCGGAATCGGATTCAAGAACCCGTCGCGCCTCGTCAAGGCGGTGGCTGTTGATATAGCCGAGCACTGTCGTACCCCGTGCGTCGCGGACAAGCGCCGCGACTTGCTCGGGCGACATTCCCACGGCCTTTGCCAGAGCCTGGCGCCCGAAAGAGGGGTCGACATAGGGGCGCCCGGCCATCATGTAGGCGTCAAGCCGGGAAATGCCCGCAACTTCCCCGGTTTCTCCCGGAGCCGTCTGCGGGACCGGACGGTCGAGCTCCTTCAGACGGTCGACAAGAAGACGGTTCCGGCGCCGCTGACGCGCCGCGAAGCAAAGACTTACAATAAGGAGAAGGAGGAGCAGAACAGCAATTCCGCCGATGCCACAAGTCTGTAAGTCATGGCACTGCGGTGCTCATGCTCGATTTTTGTGCGGTAGAGGGTCGAAAGGTCCGCGAGCTGAGAGCCTATCTGTTCGGCGGTCAGGGAGTCGCGCATCTCCGTGTAGCGGTCGCTCACCGCAAGGCTCTCCGCCGGACGGCCGCCCAGAGCCAGAATCCGGGCCTTGAGCCTGAGGTCGTCGAGATAGAACCAGATGAACGACTCGTGTGCCTTCAGCAGTACATCCACCGCAGCAAGAGCATCCCCGTAATCGCCGGAGTCGGCGGCCATAATGGCACGGCGCCACCAATAATGTTCGGACGCATGAGCCTTGCGGCGCTGTCCATCAGCACCTGCGCCTCCCGGGGCGGCAAAGCCGGGGCCTTGAAGGCAAGAGCCGTGACCTCGAAATGCGCGGTAGAGTCGCGCCATCCACGCGCTTTCCACGAGTCGACTGCCGCGGCATAGCGGGTCCGGGTGTCGTTCCGGGCAATAGTGTCGCCGAGGGCTCTCGCCACTATCACGCGCCACTCGTTGATGCTCGCAAAGGTCGAGAATGCGTTGAGGTCTGTACGGAAATCAGGAGTCACGGCGAGGGCGGAATCGAATTCCACAAGAGCCTTTTCCGGCTGTGACAGCTTGTAGAGCATCTGTCCGCGGACACGTCGGCTCATGGCCCGGGCGAGAGGATTGCCGGCGGAAAGGGCTTCGTTTTCCATTCTCAGGACCGCAGAGTGGGCTTCGGCGAAACGGCTTTCGCTGAAGAGACGGTCGACGAGCACATTCAACGCAGCGAAGTAGAAGCCGTCCTTCTCCGTTTGACCGAGACTGTCGGCAATAGCCACCAGTTCCCCGACCACATCGCCCCGTGCCCCAAGGTTTAGCAAGGCCTGCGCCCGGAGCACCATGTCCCTGCGGGCCTCATCTGCCCCAAAACCGGCCAAAAATCCGGTGAGTAGGAAAAGTGCAATAAAAAAGATTCGTCACATCGAGGGAGGAGGGAGGAAAATCAATTATCAGTACATTAGAATTAATTATATAGAAGAGGGGATTTGCGACACTTTTCGCTTTCCATCAGCACATAGCGAAATTTAGACACTCTTATTTAGTTTAGTTTTCGGTGTTGTCTGCGCGCAAAGTTATGCAATTTTTTCTGAACAGCCAAACGCTGCGGGGCGTTCTCTTTACATGACAAAGATAGAAATCAAACGGGTTTATGATGACCCTGCGGGGATGCCTGCGGAAGACGGTTTCCGCGTTTATGCCGATCGGCTCTGGCCTCGAGGCGAGTCGAAAGAACGATTCCATTACGACCTGTGGGCCAAGGATGTAGCCCCTTCCACGGAGTTGCGGGAGTGGTTGCGGGAGTGGTTCCACGCCGACCCCGACGGGCGCTGGGACGCGTTCCGGCGACGATACCTCGCGGAGCTAGCCGCTAACCCTGCGGCCGTAAAGCTCGCGGAGACGCTGAAGGGGCGACCCTTGGTGACGCTGCTCTACTCCTCGCGCGACGGGGAGCACAACAACGAGGTGGTGCTCGCAGAGTATTTGCGGCAGAAAATAAGTTAAACTTTCATATTGTTTAGCAATGAAAGTTAAAGCACTCATTGGCGTTTTGCATTCCCGGAGCGGACGCACCATGGCACGTCCCTACACGTTTTCAGGGACTTAGGCGCGAGCAACGGGGGCTTTAGAGCTTTTATTTTACTTTCACAGATAGATACACCTTATTATTATATAGCGGAATTTTTCGTATCTTTGCGGTAAGAACTTCAGAAACCTGCGAAGGAGGGGGCTCACAGCTTCCTCCTCTTTGCATAAAAACGGACAACAAAACACGGCCCGGCGCGGCAAAACAATATGATAGACAAAGACCTCCTGCTCCAGACCATCGAGCGCTCCCTCGAAGGCTCCGACCTCTACCTTGTAGAGCTGCGAGTGAGCCCCTCGAATGAAATCAACGTAGAAATCGACTCCGACACGAAAGTCGACATCGACGAATGCGTGGCCCTCACGCGCGACATAGAAAGCGTGTTCGACCGCGAAGTCGAGGACTACGAACTCGAGGTGGGCTCGTCAGGCCTCACAGCGCCCCTCAAGGTCCTCCGCCAGTTCCGGAAGAACCTCGGCAACGACATGGTGGTGCTGACACGCGACGGCCGGAAACTCCGCGGCCGCCTCTCCTCGGCCGAAGCCGGAGAGAGCGGCGACCCCCGCGACGTGCGCTTCACCCTCACGGTCACGGCCAAGGTGAAAGAGCCGGGGGCGAAGCGCCCGGTAATCCGCGAGGAGGACATCGCCCTCGACACCGCCGGATGCAAGAGCGTGGTCTACGACCTGAAATTCTGATTATCAACCGCAAACTTCTAACACAACACGATATATGGCTAAGAAAGAGGAAACTCCCAACATGGTGGAACAGTTCTCGGAATTCAAAGAACTGAAGAACATCGACCGTTCCACCCTTATCAGCGTGCTCGAAGAGTCGTTTCGCAATGTGCTGTCCAAGATGTTCGGCACAGACGAAAATCTCGACGTAATCCTGAACCCCGACAAAGGCTATGTGCAGATTTTCCAGAATCTCAAAGTAGTGCCCGACGGCGAAGTCGTTGACAAGAACCTGCAGATTTCGCTCAGCGACGCCCGCGCCGACGACGACCCCGAGGCCGAGGTCGGCGAGGAACATTCCCGCGAGATTATCTTCGACAAATTCGGCCGCCGCGCAATCCTCAACCTGCGCCAGACTCTACAGAGCCGAATCCTCGACCTACAGAAAGAAGCCGTCTACGCCAAGTTCAAGGACCTCGAGGGCGAACTCGTGACGGGCGAGGTATATCAGGTATGGAGCCGCGAGACTCTGCTTCTCGACGCCGACAACAACGAGCTTCTCCTTCCCAAGAACGAATCCATTCCCGGCGATTTCTTCCGCAAGGGCGAGACAATCCGCGCCGTGGTAAGCAACGTCGACAACAAGAACAACAATCCCAAGATTACAGTAAGCCGCACGAGCCCCAACTTCCTGCGCCGCCTCTTCGAGCTTGAAGTTCCCGAAATCCACGACGGCCTCATCAGCATCAAGGCCGTGGCCCGTATCCCCGGCGAGCGCGCGAAAATCGCCGTCGAGAGCTTCGACGACCGCATCGATCCCGTTGGAGCGTGCGTGGGCGTCAAGGGCTCCCGAATCCACGGCATCGTCCGTGAGCTCCGGAACGAGAACATCGACGTAATCCACTACACCACCAATCCCTCCCTCCTTATCCAGCGCGCACTCTCGCCCGCACGCATCTCGACAATCCGCGTCGACGAAGAGACGAAGAAGGCCGAAGTCTTCCTCCGTCCCGAGGAAGTGTCCCTCGCAATCGGCAAGGGCGGCCAGAACATCAAGCTCGCGCAGATGCTCACCGGCTTCACTATCGACGTCTACCGCGATACCGAGATGATTTACGAGGACGACATCTTCCTCGACGACTTCAAGGACGAAATCGACGGCTGGGTAATCGACGCCCTCAAGGACATGGGTTGCGTGACCGCACAGTCCGTCCTCCACACCTCCCGTCAGGAGCTCATCGACAAGAGCGACCTCGAGGAGAACACCATCGACGAGGTAATCGCCATTCTCCGCCGCGAATACGAAGAAGACGAGGCGGACGACGAAGAGGAGGAGACCGCTCCCGAGGCCGCACCCGAAGGAGACGCGGCTCCTGAGAAGAACGAGGAATAGCGGAGTCGGCCACCTCTCCTCCCCCTCCCGGCCTACCGGGCCGGAAATCGCTCCCCGTTCCAAGTTTTCCAACCTCTAAAACAAGCAAAACCATCATATGGCGAAAGTCAAAATAAGCAATATAGCAAGAGACCTCAACATCTCCGTCGAGACGGTCTACGAGTCGCTGCGCAAGAAGAACATAAGCGTGGTCGAAACCCCCAACACGCGTCTCGAGGAGGATGTCGTCGACATGCTTATGAACGAATTCAAGGCCGACCGCGCCATGCGCGACAGCGTGCCCCCCGTCCGTAAGAAACAGCAGGCCGACTCATCCAAAAATATCTCCCGACCGGAGGAACGCCCGACAGCGGCACCTGCGCCGACAGCCGAGACCACCCGTCCTGCCGGCCCCCGCATTCTGGGCAAAATAGAGCTCGACAAGCACGGAAATCCCGTGAAGCCCAAGCCGGAAGCTCCCAAACCCGCGGAAAAGCCCATTGCCAAGCCGGTGGAGAAGACTCCCGAAAAGCCTGCGGAAAAAGCGCCCGAGGCTCCGGCCGCCAAGAAGCCTGCCGAGACGCCCGCACCCGTAGCGGAAGCGCCCAAGGCCGCTCCTTCCGTCGAGAAACCCGCGGATAAAGCCCCGGAAGCTCCCGCCACGGCAAAACCTGAGGAAACCCCGGCTCCCGCGCAGAAAAAAGAAGAACCCAAGCCCGAGGCCGCTCCCGCTCAGGCCTCGGAGAAGCCATCGTCGGCTCCCGAGGAGCCCAAGACGGAAATCTTTTCGCTGGGCACTCCCAAACCCGTCACGACTCCCAAGGTCGTAGGCAAAATCGACCTCTCGGCCCTTAACCAGAGCGTGCGTCCCAAGAAGAAGACCAAGGAAGAACGCCGCAACGAGCGTCAGGGCGAAGTTTCCGGCGACCGCAAGAAGCGCCGCCGCATCACCGGCAAGGAACGCGTGGACATCGAGAAAGCCGGTCAGGGCGTAGCCTCCGTAGGCTCGGACGCGCCCCGCGGCGGACGCGGCGGTCAGGGCGGCGGACGCGGAAACGACAACCGCGGCCAGAACCCCCGCAACAATGAGCAGAAAGGACGCGGACAGCGCCGCAACGCTCCGGCACCCCAGCCCGAAGTAAGCGACGAGGACGTATCCAAGCAGGTAAAGGAAACCCTCGCGCGCCTTACGGCCAAGGACAAAGGCGTCAAGAAGGGCGCCAAGTGGCGCAAGGAGAAGCGCGAGGCCAACGCCCAGCGCGAGCGCGAGGCCCAGCGCGCCGAACAGGCCGAGAGCACCGTTCTGAAGCTCACGGAGTTCGTGACCGTGCACGACCTCTCGATTATGATGGACGTGCCCATCAACCAGGTCATCGCCACGTGCATGAACCTCGGCGTGATGGTAAGCATAAACCAGCGCCTCGATGCCGAGACCATCAACATCGTGGCCGAGGAATTCGGCTTCACCACCGAATACGTCTCCGCTGAAGTCGCCGACGCCATCCACCAGGAAGAGGACTCAGAGGAGGACCTCGTCAGCCGTCCGCCGGTAGTGACCGTCATGGGCCACGTCGACCACGGCAAGACCTCGCTCCTCGACTATATCCGCAAGGCCAACGTCATCGCCGGCGAGGCCGGCGGAATCACCCAGCACATCGGCTCCTACTCCGTGACGCTCTCCGACGGCCGACACATCACCTTCCTCGACACCCCGGGGCACGAGGCTTTCACGGCCATGCGCGCCCGCGGCGCCAAGGTGACTGACATCTGTATCATCATCGTCGCCGCCGACGACTCCGTGATGCCCCAGACGGTCGAGGCCATCAACCACGCCTCCGCCGCCGGCGTGCCCATCGTGTTCGCCATCAACAAAATCGACAAGCCCCACGCCAACCCCGACAAAATCAAGGAGGAACTCGCCGCGATGAACTATCTCGTCGAGGACTGGGGCGGCAAATACCAGAGTCAGGACATCTCCGCCAAGAAAGGCATCGGCGTCGACGAGCTCATGGAAAAAGTGCTTCTCGAAGCCGAGATGCTCGACCTCAAGGCCAATCCCGAGCGCCAGGCCGTAGGCACAATCATCGAATCCTCTCTCGACAAGGGCCGCGGCTACGTGGCCAACGTCCTTGTTCAGAACGGCACGCTCCACGTGGGCGACATTGTCCTCGCCGGTAACCACTTCGGCAAGGTGAAGGCCATGTTCAACGAGCGCAACCAGCGCATCAAGGAGGCGGGTCCCGCCATGCCGGCCCTTATCCTCGGCCTCAACGGCGCTCCCACCGCCGGCGACACATTCAACGTGCTCTCCACCGAGCAGGAAGCCCGCGAGATCGCCAACAAGCGCGAACAGCTCCAGCGCGAACAAGGTCTGCGCACCACCAAGATTCTCACCCTCGAGGACATCGGGCGCCGCCGCGCCATCGGCAACTTCCAGGAGCTCAACATCATCGTCAAGGGCGATGTGGACGGCTCCATCGAGGCCCTCTCCGACTCGCTCATCAAGCTCTCCACCGAGGAAATTCAGGTCAACGTGCTCCACAAGGCCGTCGGCGAGATTTCAGAGAGCGACGTGACGCTCGCCGCCGCCTCCGACGCCGTAATCATCGGCTTCCAGGTTCGTCCCTCGCAGGCCGCACGCCGTGCCGCCGAGCGCGAAGGCGTCGAAATCCGCCTCTACTCGGTCATTTATCAGGCCATCGAGGAAGTGAAGGACGCCATGGCAGGAATGCTTGCCCCCGAGCTCAAGGAAGAAGTCACCGGCACCGCCGAAGTGCTCGAGACCTACAAAATCTCGAAGGTCGGCACCATCGCCGGTGCCATGGTCCGCGACGGCAAGATCAAGCGAGGAACGAAGGTGCGCCTCATCCGCGACGGCATCGTGCGCTACACCGGCGAGCTCGGCTCGCTCAAGCGCTTCAAGGACGATGCCAAGGAAGTGCTCGCCGGATACGACTGCGGTCTGTCCATCGCCGGATACAACGACATCCAGATCGGCGACATCATCGAGGGCTTCGAGGAAGTGGAAGTCTCCCGCGAACTCTGATGCGTCTGCATCTCAACATAGGCTCGAACAGCGACAAGCGCCGGACCCGCATCCGGGAAGCGCTTGCCGCTGTTTCCTTATACTTTTCCCGCTGCGGAGGACGCACGGCTTACTCGGCGCCGGTGTGCTCCGACCCCTGGGGCTTCGACTCGCCGAACGAGTTCCTGAATATAGGTGTAATGGCCGACCTTCCCGGCCCTGCGACCGCAGAGCGCGTGCTCAACATATTCAGGGACATACAAAAAATAGAGCGGAGCATCTCGGACGCCCCGCACCGCAATGCCGACGGCAGCTACCGCGACCGCGAGATTGACATAGACCTCATCACCGCCGGAATCCGGCTCGACACCCCGGAGCTGCAGCTGCCCCACCCCCGCGCGTCCGAGCGCCCGTTCGTAACGGGGCCGAAGAGGGAGCTGGAAGGAGGCTCATAGCCAATAAAATACGGGATACGCAAATCCACGTATTGTAGGGACGCACGGCTCGTGCGTCCTTTTTGCAAAGCTTTGAGCCTTAGATGGTTAATTAGGACGCACGAGCCGTGCGTCCCTACAGTTCGATAATTGAGTTCGCGAGGTTTTGGCGGGTTTGTATCGTTCGATAATTGACATCGCGGGGTTTGGCGGCCTTGCATCGTCGATGGGGGTTTGGCTCGAAAAAGAATGTTTTTGCGGGGCGGACGTGCCATGGCACGTCCCTACTCGTTTGTTATTAATACGTTATAGAATGGGCGGAGCGGCTCGTCGGGTCAGAAATTTATAATGCCCATTGCCGAAGCCTTGGTGAGAAGGTCGATTGTGTTTTTAGCCCCGAACTTCTCCAGAAGGCGCCGGCGGTGTGTTTCCACCGTGTTCGGGGTCACGAATAGCTCGCCGGCGATTTCCGCTGTCGTCTTGCCGTCGGCCAGCGCGCGGAGCACCTGTACCTCGCGCCGCGAAGGCATGATATTATCCGGAATAGCCTGAATAATTCTGCGGGCCTGACGGCAGAAGCATTTCTCCCCGGCCGCCACACAGCGGATGACCTCGGCCAGTTCCTCGGGCTCGGCGCTCTTGAAGGAAATGCCCTCGACACCGGCGGCTAAAAACTCGCGGACGTACCACACCTGCTCATGGATAGTGTTGACCACAATCCTCATGCCGGGCCGTTCGCGGCGCAGGCGCCACAGCAGTTCAAAGCCATTCACGCCGGGCATCTCGATGTCCAGCACACACAGCTGATAAACGCCGCCGGCGAGACGGGTGTCGAGTTCGGCGATGCTTGCCGCCGTATCAATCCTCGCTTCGGGCTGACTTGTGCTCACAAGCTGTCTCAGCCCCATGAGCACAATGGGATGGTCATCGACAATAAGGATATTGCGGATCTTCATTTCTCTGTCTTGATTTCAATAATGATAGTGCCGCCTTCGGTGCGGCGTGAAATATGCGCGCCTATCAGTTCGGTGCGGGTCCGGATTGTCTCCAGACCTATCCCTCCGCCGTCCGAGGCGAACTGCGCTGAAGACAGGGGTTGATAGACGAGCGAGAGCAAAAGAGCGCCGTCCGGCAGGGCCGTCACACTCAGGGAAGCATCCGGAGCATCGGTGTGCTTGCGGATGTTTGTGGTGAGCTCCTGCACGATGCGGTAGAGCTGGAAGGACACCTCCGTCGAGGGCATTCCGAGACCCTCCTCTCCGCTGACACGCAGAAATCCGCCGGTGCGGCGGCTGAGGTCCTCGAGCAGTTCGAGAAGGTCGGAGCGGGAAAAAGCGGGAGGCATCAGTTCGTGAGAGATGTTGCGCACCTCGGCGTCGACACGTTTGAGCTCTTCAAGAGCCTGAGGGTTGCCGGCGTGCATCATCAGACGCACGGCATAAAGGTCGCTGCAGACGCCGTCGTGGAGGTCGCGGGCCACTCTCTCGCGCTCCTCCTCCACTCCGCGCAGCTTCTGGCGTATGCGCTCGACGGCCTGCCTGCGGCGGCTGACCATGAGCCACGCCACCAGAACGACAATCAGCAGCACGGCCGAACCCAGCCATGCCAGAGTGCTGGTCCGTCCGCGGGCCTGCTCCTCGCGCAGGTGAGCGATTTCCAGTTCCTTCTCCATCGCTCCGTAGCGGACGTTGAACTCGCTGAGCTGATTGTCGATTTCGCCGGCCCGGAGACTGTCGGCAACGGCGATGCTGCGCTCATATGCCGCTGCGGCGCTATCGGCCATCCCCATTCCGGAATAATTGCGGGCCATACGTTGCCAAAGCTTGTCTTTCGGCATGAACAGCACGGCATCGTCCAGCTCCAGCAGATGCTGCAACACACGCTTACTTCCGGCATAATCGCCCCTGTCGGAAAGCACCTTGGCAACTTCTTCCATAAAGCCGACGCTCTCCATCGAGCCTTCGGGGAGGCGGCGGAGAACCTTCTCGCCCTCGGCGATATAGCGGTCGGCGGAATCGGGAAGCTCCATCGCGTTGAAGATATGAATCATTGCGGTATAGGTCTTCATCTCATGGCGCGGGGAGGCTTTTGAGCGTGCGAGCGCAAGGATGCGTCGCTCTACGTCGAGCCCCTCCTCACGCTCTCCGGCGAGGAAGAGGATAGCTCCGGCCTGCGAGCAGGCATACATCACGGCCTCAAGTTCCCCGGTCTCCTCGGCGAGCCTTGCGGCCTTGCGGGCATAGGGCACGGCGTCGGCGATACGCCCTGTGTTGGCATATAGACAGGCGATGGACGTGAGAAGAGCCGACTCGTCCTCCTTGTCACCGCCGGCCCGCACAAGGGCGAGGGCTTCATTGTAGTATTCAAGAGCCTTGTCGGCACGGTCGCTCACACGGTAGAGAATACCCGCATCGCTAAGCCCCTCGATGAGCATGGCCGTGTCGGCAGCTTCGCGGGAAACGCCTATGGCCGCTTCCATACTGCTCAGGGCCGCGTCTGTCTGTCCCTGGTTGAACTGACCGTTGCCTTTTATGAGGAGAAAGGACGCTTTCTGCGCCGGTGAGAGCTTCCGGCCATATTCGGAGAGAATACGGTCAGCAAGAATAACGGCGCTGTCAGGCTCGGTGTTCAAATAGGCATTGACCCGCTCGACTTCACTGTCGAAATCCGGTGTGGAGGCGTGGACGGAACAAAAGACCGACGCACAAAAGAGCACTGCGATGCAGAGTAAAAAACGGTTCATATACATGTATGGAATTGGACTTCACACAAAAATAAGCATAAAAATCCTAAAACCGGGTAAGATAGACCGAAAAAAAGGATAAATTCATAGAATTCCGTGACACTAAATTCCATTTTTGTCACGGAAATAATGGACAAAAATTCTTCTACTTATTCTCATCTTTGCAAAAGCATTATCACCACAAAACCAATCCTCCCTTATGCAGACAAAATTCAAGTGTACATCCCTCTTGCGGGGCCTGATGCTATTTCTGGCAACAGCCACATTGCTGCCGGCCCAAGCGTTAGACTTTCAAGTCGGCAACTTTCACTATTGGACAAACGATACCGGCGTCTCGGTAGCCGGCGGCTACGGCATTTCCGGAGACCTTGTCATTCCCGAAAAAGTGACTTACAACGGAGTGGAATACACCGTCACCGGAATTTGGTCATCGGGCTTCCGCTCCTCCAGCATCACATCGGTGGTCATTCCGGGCACAATCAAGACAATAGAAAAGGAGGCCTTCAGCTATTGCCATGAGCTGAAAACGGTCACTATTGCCGAGGGTGTCCCCGTGATAGGTAGCCAGATGTTTGCCTATTGCGAGAATCTCGTCTCCGTCAACATCCCGAAAAGCGTCACGTCCATAGGCGATTATGCGTTTATGAGCTGTAAAAGCCTCCCTGCCGCGCCCATAGGCAAGTCAGTCACCACGATAGGCCGGAGCGCGTTCAGTGGTTGCTCGGCCCTTACGTCAGCCGATATCCCCGAGGAAGTCACATCAATAGGAGAAAGTGCATTCTCAAGCTGTACGTCACTGAAGTCGATAGTGATTCCAAACAGCGTCACAACTGTAGGAACATCCTCGTTTTACGGATGCACAGGCCTTGAGTCTGTCGTGCTCGGCGACGGGTTAACCACCATAGAGTATAAATGCTTCGAAAACTGCACAAGCCTTGTCAATCTGACTATAGGCAAGAATGTAAGCAAATTAGGCACCGAATCATTCATTGGTTGCTCCGCTTTGGAGACTGTCACTATCCCGGCAAAGGTTACGGAAATCACTTATACGGCATTTCAGAATTGCGCAAAACTTAAAAACCTTATATTCAGCGACGGGACAGAGAGCTTGCACTTACAGGGCACTGACATATTCGACAACTGCCCCCTGACAAAAATATATGTAGGCAGGGACATGACTTATTCTACAGATGTATATTCCCGTCCGAGATATACCCCTCTCTCCCACAACGAAAATCTGACGAAGGTCACCGTCGGCAACACGGTGACTAAAATCGGCGAAGGATTGTTCCGGAATTGTCCGAATCTCGCGTCAGTCACCTTCGGCAACGGGCTAACAACCATCGGAAGCAGTGCCTTCACCGAATGCCCGAGCCTGACATCCGTCATTATCCCCAATAATGTTACCAATATCGGAGGAAACGCTCTGACTTACCTACAGAATCTGACACTCAGCGACGGCCCCGAAACATTGACGCTTGCCAACTCTGCCTTCAGCGGTTCACCCCTCGAAACCTTGCACCTTGGACGAGACCTTAGCTATAACTATTCGACCTATGAATTGTCTCCGTTCAATTCCCTCGCGAGCCTCAGGAATCTCACTATCGGCGAAAACGTGAGCTCGCTGAACACCGGTCTCTTCAAGAATTGCACCGCATTGACCACTGTCACCATCCCCACAAGCGTCACTTCGATAGGTCAGGAGGCATTCTCGGGGTGTACGGCACTGAGGTCTATAGTCATCCCCCCGTCCGTCACTGAAATCCTCCGTTCCGCCTTCTCGGGCTGTTCCCATCTGAGTTCGGTGGCTCTCCCTTCGGGCCTCTCAACATTAGCCATCGGAGCCTTCAACACGCCCACACTGCGAGCCGTCACGATGGAGTCGGCTATCCCGATTGACATTTCCGCGGGCTCGCCTTTCGCCATCGACAAGTATTCCGTGCTGATGGTTCCGACCGGCTCGAAACGCCTCTACAGCCACGCCTTAGGCTGGGACAAGTTCCCGACCATCATCGAAGCAGGCGAAGGGGGGAGCGCCTCAGTGGAAATCGACGGTGTCTTATACTGCCGCTACGGCGAGGCGGAGGCCTTCGCCGAGGCCGGAAGCAGCTGCGACGAATTCACGGACATCAGGGTACTTCCTGCCGTGACAATCGGCAATGAGGAATATCCCGTCACAGCCATTCCGAGCCACGCATTCGCGACAAGGGCTATAGAGAGCATAGAAATTCCCGAGAATGCAAAGCTCGGCGAAAACGCTTTCGCCGGAAGCTCAATCCTGACGCTGAAAATCCCCGGGTGCATGACTATGATTCCCAAGGAGCTATGCATGGACTGTGCGGAGCTGAAGAGCGTTGACTTCGGTTCGGGCATCACTTCTATCGGCGAGAAGGCCTTCTACAACTGCGGAAATTTGGGAACGGCCGTCATCCCCACCGGGGTGAGCAGCATCGGCGACCAGGCATTCTATAAGTCGGGGCTTCGCTCCGTGACTATTCCGGCGTCGGTGAAGACCATGAACGGCTTTATCTTCTCCTACAGCGAAAATCTTTCGGAAGTGATTATCGCCGACGGCACTACAAACCTTACCTACAATATGGCCTTTGAAACGACCGGACTCGAGAGCCTCTACCTCGGCCGCAACGGCGATTCAGGCAACGGAGGCAGGTACAATGATCTTGCTCAACTGAAGAAAATCTGCCTGAGCTCATGTATCACAAAAATACCGTCGTTCAAGAACTGTCCGGCGCTCGCCGAAGTGCGCGTAGCCAATCCGATGCCCCCGAAAGGCGAAGAGAATGCGTTCAGCGGCGCAAGCTATTACACCAGCAAGCTCTTTGTACCCGTAGGCTCGCGCGAGGCCTACGAGAGCACCAAGCCGTGGAGCTACTTCCTCGACATAGAGGAAACCGACGAATTCCCCGCCGAAGAGAACCTCCTTTTTGCCGATAATCTCAGCTATACCCTCACCTCAGAGACTGAGGCAATCGTGAGCGCCTGCGACCCGCAGGCCAAGGAGATTGTAATTCCCGAAAACCTGACATTCGCCACTTCGGCCATCAAAGCACTTCCCCTATTCTCCGACAATGCCCCCGAGGGCGAAAATGTAAGCTTCCGTATTGTCGGCATAGGCAAGGACGCCTTCATCGGCTGCGTGCCGACATCGCTGAAGGTAGAGCACTCCACGCCGCTGCCCTGCGCCAACGTATGCTTCGAGGAAGAGACTTTGAACAACTGCGTACTGACAGTGCCCACGCC
Organism: uncultured Porphyromonadaceae bacterium; assembly: GCA_902491515.1. Classification (GTDB taxonomy): domain Bacteria; phylum Bacteroidota; class Bacteroidia; order Bacteroidales; family Muribaculaceae; genus CAG-873. The sequence goes on along the minus strand of CABUIC010000010.1, from coordinate 53,365 downwards.
GAGCATAGCGGCCTATGCGGCGGCAGATGTATGGAAGGAGTTCAAGACCATCGAGGGCGCAAGCCCGGTGGTGGAAGCAACTTCGATTGAGATTTCGGCACCCGGCACAACTCTGGCTGTGGGCGCGAAACTCCGGCTGACGGCCACAGTCCTGCCAGAGGACACAAGCGACAAGACCGTGGAATGGAGCAGCAGCGACACAACCAAAGCCACTGTCGATGAATCAGGTCTCGTGAAGGGCCTTGAACCTGGCACCGTTGTCATCACCGCCACCTGCGGGAGCGTTTCTGACTCGATTGAGATTGACGTGACAGTCCCGAGCGGCATTGACAACATAGAGGCCGGAACGACGGAAGCGACATACTATAACATCCACGGTATAAAGGTCGAAAATCCGACAGTTCCCGGAGTTTACATCCTCCGAAACGTCGACGGAAGCGCCGTTAAAAAGATAGTGAAATAAGAGAATCGGAGGGTATTGCAAATCTCCGCAAGGGGATGTGTAAAAATTATATAGAGGAGATAATTCTAAGAATTATCTCCTCTATAATATATTGAAAACCAGTAGGGACGCGCCATGGCGCGTCCGCCCCGTACAGGCGAAGTGGAATTTTGACACACCCTCACATCAATCCATTCATATCTAATCGCCCCCTCCCCGCCGCGCCCAAAGGGTGTGGCGGGGAGAGGGCTTGGGAGTGGGGGCGTTCGCAAACCAGGGATTTTCAACCCCTGGCTACCTCCGTTTAACCCCTACTGGGTTTCCCACTTAAAATTATTTAGCATGTTTTGCGTGGCGGACGTGCCATGGCACGTCCCTACACCTTGGCTATTAGAACTTTATGAAGCCTATGGGATTGGGTGCGGCATTGCCGATTATTAGGACGCACGGGCCGTGCGTCCCTACAGTTCGATAATCGACCTCTCGGGTTCGAAATACGCCAATACGAGATGACTATTAGGATTTTATGGGTTGTATAGGTCTTTATTGAAAAAGGCCATAATCTCGCGGGCCTGGGTGAGAGCCTGGTCCGCGCCGGAAGAAGAGTCGAGGGAGGCGGCTTCGGCATAGTCTCCCATGGCCCCGCTGCGGTCCTCGAGGCGCCAGCGCAGGCGTCCGCGGCGGAAAATTAGCTCCGCTCGCTCAGCGGGGTCCTTTACGGCATCGAGCGCCCCCGTGAGGCGCTCGATTTCTTTCTCTATATCGTTCATTCAGCAGGACCTATCAGTAGGATTGCCCCGGTGTTGGGGTCGAAGCGAACCATTGAGGGCGCTTTCTTGTCAGTGAACAGCGCGGGGTCGAGGCCGAAGGTCACACCGAGCTGGGCGAGGTCGAGTTCCATGTTTGCCACCTCGCGGCCCTCGTAGTCCACGGTGACGAGCGCGGTGCCCGGAATGGTATAGGCCACGCCGCCCTTAGGGAAGCGTTTGGGCTCACCCTTTTCATTGACGGGGAGGCTGGCTGCTTCAAGAATCTCGAGGTTCAGCTTCAGAGGAGCGCCGGCGAGGTTGTCGGCGTCGACAATACCCTCGATTGCCGATACGCGGGCGATGATGCGGTCGGAAATCTCGGCGCTGTCAGGTACGATGGATATAATCTTCACAGCCGTGGAGACGGAGCGTGTGCCGAGGAACATAGCCGTGAGGGCGGCCTCCTGCGCGGCGAGATTGTCGAGGACAAGCTGCATTGCCTTTCCGTCGGGAGGCGTATTGTCGCTCTGGCCCGAAAGGATGTCGGACCGCATCTCGCGGAGTTCAAAAATTCGCTGGGCGGCAAGCTCGGCGCGCTTTGCCACGGAGCTCGAACGGGCCATCTCCTGCGTCACGGCCTGGCGCGCGGCCTCTGTCTCGAGAGGCGTAGGACCTGCGGGATGAGCCACTGGAAGCTCGGGAGCGGAATTCGGTGAGGCAGTCTCCGTGTTTATGGCAAGGGGAATTCCTTCGGGCGAGAGAATCATGAAGGGAGTGGAACCGCTCTTGAACTGCGCGAGCCAGCGGTTGTCGGGATTGGCCACGCCGCGGGGTGTGATGGTGACACTCTTAACCTTAGCGGACTTGGAGGCCTTGCGGATGGCGGAGTCGTCGCCGAGATGACGGCGCGCGTAGTTGTAGAATTCACCGGGATTCTCCTCCGTGAGCTCGGCCTCGACGGTGATGTCGAGGGCCGTGACGGGAAGGCTATATGCGAGGCCGTATTCCGTCGCCTTTCCGGCTGTGATTTTCTGCGAGGTCTGGGCCACGGCGCCAAAGGGAACGATGGCGGCGAGCGCGAGGGCTATTAGTTTCGTTTTCATGACTGTTTCTTCTGGTCTACTATGGCTTCAAAGGCCTGCCCGATGCAATCTGCCACGTCAGCGGCGGTGACGGAGCGCACGCCCTGAGTCCGTGCGGCAAAGTGACCGGCGAGGCCGTGGACGTATACCCCGGTCACGGCGGCGTACTCCGGGTGCATCCCCGAGGCTATCAGTCCGGTGATGAGGCCGGTGAGCACGTCGCCCGAACCGGCAGTCGCGAGCGCGGGAGTGCCTGATGAGTTGAGGAGGACCGATCCGTCGGGCCATACCGTGGCCGTATAGTGGCCCTTGAGCACTACTATTATGGAGAGTTTCCGTGAAATTTCAATGGCTTTAAGCAGCCGGGCCGACGAGGAGGGCTGTTTGCCGAAAAGACGGTCGAACTCGCCTTCGTGGGGAGTGATTACCGAGCGCGCCGGGATGAAGTCGAGCATCGACGGGCGCAGGGAGATGCAGTTGAGGGCGTCGGCGTCGAGCACGAGGGGACCCGCGGCGGCGTTTGCCGCCTTCAGCAGGCCCTCGAGGGCGGCGACAGTGGCGTCGGAGGTTCCGATGCCGGGGCCGACGCCGATGGCGCTGTAGGTCTTGGAATAGTCCATGCGGCGGATATCCATGTCGCCCCCGTCGGTCATGAACATGGCGGAGGGCACGGAGGTCTGGAGCACGAAAAAGCCGCAGCGCGGACCGTGGACTGTTAGCTTACCGCAACCCGAGCGGAGGGCGCCGCGCGCACTGAGCACAGCGGCTCCGAGCATTCCGTAAGAACCCGCGTAGAGAAGAGCGTGACCGAGGTCGGCCTTGGAAACAAATTCGCCACGCTCGGGGAGCAGCTTCCGCACATTGTGTGCCTCGATGAGGCGGGTGTGGCACTTCGTGGCTTTCAGCGCCTCCTCGTCGAGAGGTACGTCCAGGACCTCCCATCGGCCCACGAGCTCGGCGTTCTCTTTCATGAAGAAAGCCGCAGAGGGTCCCACGAGGGTGAGGGTGATGTTGGCGTGGATGATGTTGCGGTTGATCATCCCCACGGAGAGGTCCACGGTCATTCCCGCAGGCAGGTCGATGGCCACGACAAAGGCTCCGCTCTCGTTGATGAAACGCGCGAGGTACTGATAGCCTCCCATGAGGGGGCCGTCGTGCTCGCGCCCGAAAAGGCCCTCGACCACTATGTCGGTTGACGCGAGGTCCGGCTGCACGAGCTCCATGCCCGTTGTCTCGAAAAGAGCGTCCTCGCCGGCGGCGGCGATATATTCCTCGCGGGCCGTGCGGGAGTCGGGAGTGAGGCGGTCGCCACCGATGTTAATGAGGTAAACCTCGGGCTTGAAGTCGAGGCGCGCGAGCTCAGCGCCGGCCTCCATGGCGTAGGCGCCGTTGATATCGTTTCCGGCAAAAATCACCACCCGCTTGTTCTTGCGGCGGAGTGCGGCCACGGCGGCCGCAACCTCGGCGCCAACACAGCGGATGAAGGCCATGCGCCTGTCGGCGGTGCGCCCGAGCGATTGCTCAATAATATAGTCGATTTGTCCGGGAGAGTATATGTTCATTTCAGGAATGCCAGAATTTGGGGTAATGTCACTGCAAAGTTAACAAAAAATCCCCACACCCCCGCGCCCGCGAGAGCATTTTGCGCCATAAAAGTTGTTAGAATGGTATAATTGCATTAACTTTGCAGACAAGAGGCCAGCAGGCCTTGCCATAATAAATTATGTCCGAGCAGGAAAAATACAACAGGCTAATCGAGGCCATCAAGTCTAAGGCTGCGGAGATTCTCCCCAAGGGGTCTCGCGTGGCGCTGTATGGCTCGCGCGCCCGCGGCGATGCCAGGCCCGACTCCGACTGGGACATTCATATCCTCGTTCCGGGCAATGAAAAACTCCCGCTGGATCTCTGGGACGAATACGCGTGGCCAATGGAACAAATAGGGTTGGATTTCGGTGAATTCGTGACCCCCCGCCTTTATTCCTTTGCCGGATGGCTCAAACGCAGCTTCCTGCCCTTCTACAAAAACGTCGAGGCCGACAAAATTGTAATATTTCAAAGCTGAAAAATGACTCTTACTCCCGACGAACGAACCGCCATTGTCGAATACCGACTGGAACGGGCCAAAAACACAATAAAATAAGTAAACGATGTCGGCTCTCTTGGCTATTGGAATCTTTCAGCCAACAGACTGTACTATGCAGCCTATTATGCCAGCGTGGCCTTATTGATTCACAACGGGATAGATGCGACTACACATAAGGGAGTAATCAGAATGATTAGTGAATCCTTTGTCCGAAAAGGACTCCTCAGTGTTGAAGACTCAAAATTACTCGGACGTCTTTTCACAATGCGTCAGTCCGGAGATTACGACGACCTTCTTGAGTGGGAAGAAAACGACGTAAAACCTCTAATCCCCAAGGTCGAGGATTTCATTCGACGGATTACGGACTTGATAGAAAAGGTATAACAACATAATATATTAGCTATCAATACAGAGAGACGCGCCATGGCGCGTCCGCCTCGTTGATGGTAATTTTTTCACAAATGTTTTGGCGGGGCACAAGGAGGCGCAATAGTGCCAAGAAAATTATCGAATTGCGAGGATATGCGATAACGTGCGGAGCGTTGAGTATTTTTTTGTTTTAGGAAAATTTAATCCGGAAAATTTGGCGGGGCGGGGGATTTTTTGTAATTTTGTGGGCTGATTTTCCGCAATAGGCCCTAAAAAGTGGGGAGGCCGCAGATGTGCCACCCTCGCCTCAGCGGGTTAACCAATTGTTAGTTACCAACAAATGTACGTTATCGTAGACATTCAGGGACAGCAGTTCAAAGCTGAAGAAGGCAAGTTCCTGTACGTTCACTATCTTGGCGAAAAGGTCAAGGAAGGCGACACGGTTGAGTTCGACCGCGTTCTCCTCGCCGACAAAGACGGCGCCGTTAAAGTAGGCGCTCCCACCGTGGAAGGCGCAAAGGTTGTATGCTCCGTGGAGACTCCTCTCGTGAAGGGCGAAAAAGTTATCGTCTTCAAGAAGAAGCGCCGCAAGGGCTACCGTCGTAAGAACGGCCACCGCCAGTATTTCACAAAGATTGTGATTAAAGAAGTAGTTGCCTAATCCCTCTAACCCCGTTACAAACACAAAGCACTATGGCACATAAGAAAGGCGTCGGTAGTTCTAAGAACGGCCGTGAGTCGGAAAGCAAACGACTCGGCGTTAAAATCTTCGGCGGCCAGTTCGCCAAGGCCGGCAATATCATCAAGCGCCAGCGCGGCACTGTCCACCACCCCGGCCTCAACGTAGGCATCGGCAAGGACCACACCCTCTATGCCCTGATTGACGGCACCGTGACCTTCACCGAAGGCCGCAACGGTCGCAAGTTCATCAACATCACTCCGCTGGCCGAGGCGTAAGCCCGCAGCGTCCGGCAGCATTCCCGCAAACTCTTCAGCGGGCCGACAGATATCCGTAACCCCGGTGTCTGTTGGCCCGCTTTTGCATTTCCATCCGCCTCTTCCCTCAGCATGAATATACGTTTCGCTATCCTCGGAATATGTTTCCTCGGCGCTCTTCAGGCCCTCGGCTGGAGTCAGAAAGGCCATGACGTCACAGCCAGCATCGCCGAGCGACACCTGACCCCTGCGGCCGCCGACTCCGTCCGCTCGCTCCTCGACGGACGCTCGCTCGTCTACTGGTCCAACTGGCTCGACAACGCTTCGCACACACCGGACTATGCCTACACCAAGACCTGGCACTACAAGAACGTCGACGCGGGAACCGACTACGCCGACGCGCCTCTCAACGAAAAGGGCGACGTCGTTGTGGCCGTCAACGAGATACGCGCCATCCTCGCCGACTCCGTATCGGCCCGCTCGCAGAAGGTCCTCGCGCTGAAAATCCTCACTCATCTCCTGGGCGACATGCACCAGCCGATGCATCTGGGGCATCTCACCGACCTGGGCGGCAACCTCACCCCCGTGAAGTTCTTCAAGCGCGACACCCAGCTCCACGAGCTCTGGGACAGCTCGCTCCCTGAAGCGGCCCACAAGTGGAGCTACTCGGAATGGCAGGACCAGATTGACCGCGCCACGCCGGAACAGGAGGCCGCCATCATCGCCGGAACTCCCGACGACTGGGCCCGGGAGACCTGGGAAATCGCCGGACGCGTCTACGACTACTTCCCTAAGGGCTCGAAAGCAAGCTACAACCACATCGCCTACTGGACCCCGACAATCGAAACCCAGTTTCTCCGCGGAGGCCTGAGACTCGCCCACATCCTCAACAGTATTTTTGACCCCAACTACAACAGATAGACTATGAAAAAAATCATCCTTACGCTCCTCGCCGCCCTCTTCGGCGCCGGATGCGTCCTTGCCAACGAAATTCCGACAACGAAGGCTCCTGCACGTGCCATTCCGAAGGAGGCCTCTATGCTTCAGGTGGCAGGTCAGCTCGTGAAGTACGGCTACGCCCGCGACAACGCCCTGCCCCTTATTCAGGCCGCAGAGATTTACAACACCATAGGCGCCCGCTCCTTCAAAGCCGAGAAGACCAGCGAAGGGGGCACGACGGAGGGGGGCGACAAGGCTCCCTCGCGCGTGAGCTTCGACCCGGAGCGTCTGCTCGTCGACGCCACGGAAATGGCCGGCGGCGATCCCGCGCTCCTTGCCCTGATCTCCAAAGCGCGCAACGAGGCCAACCGCGGCGCCACGACCGCTTACGATGAGACGACCGAGACGGTGAAGGCCGGAGCGACGGACGTCTACCGCGTACAGTTTCGCGGCGGCGAGGCGGCAATGGTGAGCGTCAGCGGCGACGGCGACACCGACCTCGACCTCTACATCTACGACTCCGAGGGCAATCTCGTAGCCTCCGACACGGACGACCTCGACGAATGCCTCTGCATCTGGTATCCGAAGTACACCGAGACCTACAAAATCTGCATCAAGAACTACGGCGTGGTGTACAACCAGTACACTATTTACGTGAACTGATTACAGTCCAGAACACAAAAACCGCGCCCCGGGAGACTCTGAGAGGCCTTCCGGGGCGCTTATTTTTGATGTCGCGTACGGGATTACTTGTCCTGAACGAGGCTAACCACGAACTCTTTCTCGTCGGCGGGATCAACGTCGATGTTGACTTTGCCTTCGCGGGCGAGCCAGCCGAGCGCTGCGAAGACTTCCTTGTCTTTCAGCTTCGTGATTTTCTTGATCTGTTTTACGCCAAGGGCGTCAGCGGTGTTGAGAGCTACCCAAACCGTTCCGGCATTAGTGCCGATTGTTTCTGTGTTCATTGGAGTCTTTATTTAGCTTTGTTAGACAATTATTGTTTCTTATATCAACTACAACTCACATTCTGCCGACAAAATTACATTAATTTTTCTTAATTTCAAAATTCCGAGCCGTATTTTTTCAATTTTCATTGCGCTTTGGCGGCTTCCACGTAGTGGAAATCCGCGCGGGCGCGTGATTTTATTTTGCTGATAAAACACCTGAAACGCAAATTTTGTTGTATCTTTACACGCAGAATAGCGATATATGTCAGAAAAGAACACAAAAGGCATGCCCGACGACTCGCGCCGGGGGCTCGTGGTGCGCAACACGGGCGCCCACTACGTCGTGGAGCTCGACGGCGCCGCCCGCACCGAAGTGAACTGCCGCATCAAGGGCAATTTCCGCATCCGCGGCATCCGCACCACAAACCCCGTGGCCGTCGGCGACCGCGTGCGCATCTCAGCCTCCGGCCCCGACGGAACGGCGCTCATCACCGAAATCGAGCCGCGGCGCAACTATATCATCCGCCGCGCCAGCAACCTCTCCAAGGCCGCGCACATAATCGCCGCGAACATCGACGCAGCCCTCCTCGTGGTCACCCTCGCGCACCCCACGACCTCCACAACCTTCATCGACCGTTTTCTTGCCACGGCCGAGGCCTACAACATCCCCGCCATCATAGCCATAAACAAAATAGACCTCCTAACCGAGCCCGATGACCGCGAACTTCTCGAAGCCGTCACATACCTATACCGCTCGATAGGCTACGAAGTACTGTGGCTGTCGGCCCGCACCGGCGAGGGAGTGGCCTCTCTCGGCGAGATGCTCAAGGGCAAGATTACTCTCCTCTCGGGCAATTCCGGTGTGGGCAAGAGCACACTCATCAACGACCTGATTCCCGGAACCGGACAGCGCACGGCCGAAATCTCCGCAGCTCACGACCAGGGCATGCACACCACCACCTTCTCCGAAATGTTCTCACTTCCCGGAGGCGGCCGCATCATCGACACCCCCGGAGTCCGCGGCTTCGGCACCGTGGAGTTCGACCGCAGGGAGGTGGCCCATTTCTTCCCGGAAATCTTCCGCGAGTCGGAAGGCTGCCGTTTCGGCGACTGCACCCACACGGGCGAGCCCGGCTGCGCCGTGCGCCGGGCCGTCGAAGAGAGCCGGATTGCAGAATCGCGATACAATTCCTACCTGAATATCCTCACCGAAGACGCCTCCGGCGCCGACGAAAAATACAGAAAATAATTCCCATGACCCCCGACGAACGTCTGAAAATCGAAGAACGCATAATCGAGGTGCTCCGCACCGTCTACGACCCCGAAATCCCCGTCGACATCTACAGTCTCGGCCTTGTCTACCGCATAGACCTCGCCGACGACGGCGCACTCACCGTCGACATGACCCTCACGGCCCCCAACTGCCCCATGGCCGACTTCATCATGGAAGACGTGCGCATGAAGCTCGAGGGAATAGAGGGCGTGACCTCTGTCACCGTCAACATCGTCTTCGAGCCCGAGTGGAACAAGGATATGATGTCCGAGGAGGCAAAGCTCGAATTAGGCATGCTCTGAGCCCCATGGCAAACACCTACTTCATCAGCGACATGCACCTCGGCGCCGGGTCCTACGACGATCCGCGCTCCGTGGAGGACCGCGTCGTGGCCTTCCTCAGGAGCATCCGCGGCAAAGCCTCGGCGCTCTACATGCTCGGCGATGTGCTCGACTACTGGTACGAGTACCGCAACTGCGTGCCGCAAGGCTTCGTGCGCTTCTTCGGCGCCCTCGCCGAACTTGCCGACGAGGGGGTTGCCATATACTGGTATGTCGGCAACCACGATGTCTGGCTTTTCGACTACCTGAGCCGGGAAATCGGTCTCACGGTCGTCGACCCCCGCGATGGAGGTGACTTCCGGACCATAGGAGGAAAAGAGTTTTTCCTCGCCCACGGCGACGGCGTGGGGCGTCAGGGGCTTTTCATGCGAATAGCCCGGCCTCTGTTCCGGAGCCGGGTCTGCCAGGCCCTTTACGGCGCAGTCCACCCCCGGTGGACAATAGGCTTCGCCCGCCGGTGGAGCCGCCGGAGCCGTGCGCGCGGCACCCGGCCCGAACGCCTCGACGAATATTACCGCAGGGCTGACGCCCTGCTCGCCGACTTTACCGCCGAGCTCACCACCGCCCATCCTGAGCTCCGTTATATCGTCCTCGGTCACCACCACCGCCCGCAGGAGATGGAATGCGGGGCCGGATGCACCCTCTTTGTTCTCGGCGCGTGGAGCGACCCGGAACCCGTCTACGGGGTTTTCGACGGGGCGAAAATGCGCCTTGAGCCTTTCAAATTGCAAGCCGGGGCAAAATAAACATCTTTTAACACAAACCCCCATCCAGCACTTTAAACCTGCCAATCAACTACTTAACCAGCCATATAAAAACTCCGCCTTCGGACAAAAACCAAAAATATGTTTTCAAACATATCAAAAAGTTTGCTCACCCCCGAAAAAAGGCCGAACTTTGTATCGCAAACCTAAAAACAATCTTTTTTACCTTAGAAATTGTACCTATTGGAAACCAATAAAAAGGAGCACCGTGATGGTGCTCCTTTTTATGTTAAAGGCAGTTTCTTTTTCAATTTTTTCATAATCTCGGAGAAAATTTCTAACTTTGCACTGACCTATCGCCGTGTATCCCGCAAGGGATGGGCAGTGGAGGGTCATCTATATAGATAAGCGTTTGCTTGACGCTTCGTTCTTGAAAAATCCGAAATGTGGCAATTTCAAACTCCATCAAGAACAAAGCAGCGGCGAATGCCATGGGTATGCATATCAGCCATGCCTGACACCGGCCATCCCGTTAACACGGGATGTACTATTGTCGGTCAAGTTGTATACATACAGCGTAGGCTTCACGTTGCTCATTCTATGGAGTTATGGCGCTGCCATATACCGGGATTTGAAGGACGGCAACAAGTTCGGATCCTGCGCTTTTTTTATGGGTAAATAATTCAGTTCGGATCCGGCTGAATGGTGTCGTTTACTCCATGCTGTTCAATTCGATTGAATTCCTGATATTCTTCCCGATAGTCTGCATCCTCTATTGGATTCTGCCACAAAAATTCCGCAATGTATTCCTACTCGTCGCGAGCTATTATTTCTATATGAACTGGGAGCCGGTCTATGCGCTCCTCATACTCTTCTCGACGGTCAGCACCTGGTTTGCCTCGCTGAAAATCGCGGGCACAGACAATCCCCGGACGCGAAAAGCATGGCTGACAGCCTGCCTTGTAGCCAATTTCGGCATTCTGTTCATTTTCAAATATCTGACATTCATCACCACGAGCGTATTCGCCCTGCTGAACGCCACCGGCCTTCGGATGGAGGTACCCGAATTCTCGATACTCCTGCCCGTGGGCATCTCCTTCTATACTTTCCAGGCCGTAGGCTACATCGTGGACGTAATGCGCGGGACCACCAAGCCTACGCATTCGCTGATGAAATATGCGCTCTTCGTCACCTTCTTCCCCCAGCTCGTAGCGGGACCTATCGAAAGGTCGTCGAACCTTCTGCCGCAGTTCGATGAAAAGCACACCTTCAACGGGGTGAACTTTATCGAAGGCCTGAAGCTGATGATGTTCGGCTACTTCATGAAGCTGTGCATCGCCGACAACGTCTCGACCTATGTCGATGCCGTATACAACAACCTCGACCAGCACAACGGCACGAGTGTCCTACTTGCCACCTTCTTCTTCACCTTCCAGATACTCTGCGACTTCGGGGGCTACTCGCTGATAGCCATCGGCGCGGCGAAGTGCATGGGCTTCCGGCTGATGCAGAACTTCCGCCAGCCCTACCTCGCGACGTCGCCCAAGAATTTCTGGCGCCGATGGCACATATCCCTCTCGTCGTGGTTCACCGAATATGTCTACATACCCCTCGGAGGCAACCGCTGCTCAAAGGGGCGGCATATGTTCAATACTATGGCCACTATGCTTGTGAGCGGCCTTTGGCATGGCGCGAACTGGACCTTCGTCCTCTGGGGCGCCTATCACGGCGCGCTCCTCGTCGGAGGGAACCTTATGCGAAAGGCGCCGGACAAGAAGCGCAAGCAATCCGCTCTAAGCAAGGTCATTTCCATCATCTTCACCTTCGTGCTGGTGATGATCGGCTGGGTGTTCTTCAGGGCCAACAGCATAAGCGACGCCTTCAAGGCCTTCGACAAAATGATTGACGAACACGGTCGGCTCTACAACGGTGCGGGAATGCCTACTATCCTTCTTTCGCTCATGCTGATAGGCATACTGATGCTTGTCGAGCTCTACCGTGAGCGGAAAGACTCGCTCCCCATGCAGGAAACCATCTACCGCACGAGCCTTGTCCGCGATGTGCTTTACACGGTGGTGCTCGTTGTCACTATTCTCCTCTGCGGCTCCTTCACGGGCGGCCAGTTCATTTATTTCCAGTTCTGATTATGAAACGTCTTATCATATTCATTCTTGCCACCGTAGCTATTGTAGTGGTCCTTGACGTGGTCTGCGGGAAAGCCATGAAATCATACACGCAGACCCACACCCTTCCGGGCGACTGCGCGGCCATCGACTACACCATCAAACAGGCCGATGAGGAGCTCATCATCCTGGGAAACAGCCATGTGCTCAACAGTCTTATGCCGTCGATTCTAAGCGACTCCTTAGGGATGAGCGTCTACAACGGCGCAAGCAACGGCCAGACGTTGCCCTTCTTCCATTCGATGCTTGAATGCATCCTCGCGCGCCACACGCCAAAAGCCATTATCCTCGGCATCGACGACGGAATTTTCAGTAGCTCAGGCCCCGGCGAACGATACAACATCCTCGCGCCTTACTATGGAATGGGCTATGCAATGATTGACTCCTGTCTCGCCGACGGCTCGATGACGCAGAAGCTCATGATTAATTCCACCTTCTACCGCTTCAACTCCATCTGGTGGCGCATCCTCCTTTATCACATCGTAAAGGATAAGGAGCACTCGGCGGACGGCTTCATCGCCAAACCGGTGCCGGCACAGGCCCCGAAGCGGCATTTGATAGACCAGGACGGAGAAATCAACCCTCAGAGGATGGAAGAATTCCGGGCCATGCTTCAGAAGTGCAGCGACAAGGGAATAAAGGTGGCTGTGTTCATGACCCCTCAATACTACGAAGACCGCACACAGCACACAATCCGCAAGGCTTTGCAGACAGAAATCGCCCATTTTGACAATGCCACGCTTATCGACGACTCCTCCGACTCCCTGTTCATGGCCTCTCCCCGGCTATTTTTCGACAATACGCACCTGAATGCGGAAGGAGCGGAAATCTACAGCCGAATGGCAGCCCCGCGCCTGAAAAAGTTCCTGCTCGGGGAGGTTTTATCAGATAAAAAACAGTAAATTTGCCCTCGATATGAAACTCATAAGATTTCTTCTGCTTCTTCTTGCGGCCTTCATTCCGGGGGCGTGCTCGGAAAGCCCCATGACTTACCGCTTCATCGGCGACTCGCTTGTCACCCGCTGGGACCTCCAGTCCAGCTTCCCTACCCTTATAACCTCCAACTGCGGAAAATCGGGCAGCGGAATCGAACATCTTCAGGCCTACGCCGGAAAATGCGAGGGGCAGACCGTGACTGTAATGAGCGGCACCAACAACTGCCACTCGCTCTCCACCCGTGAGCTCTGCGAGGCCTATGCGCGGGAATATGTCGACGCCCTCGAAGCATTCGGAGCCGGGCGGGTGTACGTTTTCTCCATTCTTCCCCGCCACTTTCAGGGGAAAGAGGAAGCCCAGGCCAATGTCAACATCCGAATGATGAACGAATGCATTCGGACCGAGCTCGCCGGGCGAGGCAATTCCACCATAGTCTATCTTGATGTCTATCATGAATTCCTCGACAAGGACGGAAAACTGAACGTCAATCTAAGCTACGACGGGCTGCACCTCAACCCGGAGGGCTACGAAATACTCACCGACAAACTGAACAAAGAAATATTATGAAGCTGCGTCTGATTCTACTGCTTGCCCTCACCACCCTTTTCGGCTACTCGGCCTCCGCACAATGGGCTGTCGGCATGAGGGACACCCGATACATCAATGTCAATTACACCTTCGCGAAAAACTGGAATGTGAAATTCGAACAAAGCATCTATGCCGAAAAAATCGGATTTCAATATTTCAGACTATATGCGTCGTACAACAGGTCTTTCGGCCGGGTGTCGGTGAAAGGTGAGCCATACTACGGCATGACCTACAACAACAACTACCGCAACCTCGGTCTGAACATCGACGGGAAGGTCGAAGCGCTTAAATGGCTCGCCGTCCGCGCGGGCTTCACCCCGCACTACGATTCGGAACTTGGCTACAAGAGCCTCTACGCGGCCTCGCTCGAGTTCAACTGCACCAAACAGATAGCCGTGCTCGCTACGGCCACCAATCGCCCGGAATACCGTATGCCGGAAAACAGAATCCGCGGAGGCTTCAGATTCAAAGTCAAGAACCTCTTTGTCCAGCCCGAGATATCCATTCCGGTCAACGGCGACGAAGGGCGCAACATCCGCTTCCTCGCATCGATGGGATATACGTTCTGAGAACCTTTGAGATAAAGGGTTTTAGGTCCTTGGCACAAAAGTTCAAATTTGCAATCGAACAATTTTGACAGAACTACAGAAGGTGAGGCATAATTCAAGTTCGCCCGGTCGGGGCGGACGCGTCATGGCGCTTGCCTACTGTCTTTCAATAGTTTAGAGGGGGTAATTTGATAATATTTTCTACCATTTTTTAGCACAGCCTCAATAACCAGCTAAGAACCAATGTCTTGCAGAAGGACGCACGAGCCGTGCGTCCCTACAGTTCGGGGATTTTCAATACATTATATATCAGATAATAAAGGGGCAGAATTGATTTTTTGTTTTGGCGGTGTAGGAATGTCAAAATTTTTACCTAAATTTGTGGAAAGATTTACTGTGATGAAAAGGTTTTTAATGACTCTTTGTGTCGCTCTTTTCGGTGCGGTGGCTTTGGTTGCCGCGGAGCGGTCTTATTCTATTGTTTTCGGAGCTCCGACGGCCGACACGAATTCACTTACCAACGATAATTTCGTCGAGAAGGCGGTCAAGGAGGGCGCTGGGTTCATCGACAAGGTGACGAGCGTGGTGCGCGTTTTCCCGGAGACGGACGGCATCAAGATGTCGTCATCGAGCAAAAACGGCAAATTCAACATCCAGCTCGCCAAGACGGCACAGGTCGTTGCCACGCGCATAGTTGTAAGCGCGCGCCGCTTCGACAATGACCGCGACGCGGAGGCTAACATAATGCTCAATTCGGAAATCCTCGAGGTCCCGGCCCTCGATTGGGCCGACTACACTCTGGCCATCCCCTCGCGGCCCGAAAAGACGCTGACAAACCTCATCGTCGACGCCGAGCACCGCCTCTACATAGAAAGCATTACCGTGTACTACGACGACCGTCAGGGCACAGTCGACCCCGTTCTCGAGACAGTCGCCGCACCGGTTTTCTCTCCGGCTGCCGGCTCAGTATCGGCCGGAACAGCCGTGGAAATCACCACCGCGACCTCCGGCGCCTCTATCTACTACACCGTCGACGGTGCGGCTCCTTCGACCGGCGCCACCCTCTACACTGAACCTGTCATCATCAATCAGGACCTCACCCTCAAGGCTTTTGCAGTAAAAGAGGGTATGAATCCGAGTGCCGCCACGGAGGCCGTCTACACCGTCCGCAACGCGTCCGCGAGCCTTACGGCCACTTTTGACTTCACCAATCCAGCCGGGCTCAATCCCGCAGTGGCCGAGCCCGCGCAGAAAGAATCCGTCGACCTAAACGGCCGCTCCTTCAGCGACGGCGACGTGACCGTGACTTTCACCGCCGGAGAGAGCGGCAACACCCACGTGCGCCTCTATCACTCCTACGACGCCGGAATCGACCTTCGCCTCTACGACGGCGACGCAATGACCGTGCGCACCTCCAATCCGTCCCTGTCCATCCGCGAAATCCGCTTCACGATGTCGCTCAGCGGCGCGAGCACCGGCTCAAACGACATAAATCTCATTCCCTCCACGGGCGAATACACCTGGGACACGGAAACATGGCTCCCCGACGAGGGCGAGAATGTGCAGTTCGTGGACCTCACCTCGGCCATGCAGAGCCGTATCGCCACGATGACCGTGACCCTCGACCGCACCACCGGCATCTCCGGGCTCCGGCCCGACCACGACCACGAGGCCGTCTTCTACACGATAATGGGGCGCCGCGTTTCCGCCGCCACCCTAAAGCCGGGGCTCTATATCAGAGTCCGCGACAACAAGGCCGAGAAAGTCTACGTCCGCTCAAACTGATTTTAACTGACGAAAAAAAGCACCGCCGGCAAACTATAAGGGGACCCCGGCGGTTTTTATATTGAAAGGCCCTACTGACGGGCCCGCACGTTTCTTCATCCATTTCATCACGAAGTACTAAACCTCGGAAAAACAATCCTACGGACGTGAAAGCTGTCACCGTCATACGCAGAATTTTCGGCACCATCGCGGGCATAGCGCTCGCGGGGGGCCTGTTGCTTGTCGGACTTGTCATGCTTCTCTACTCTCCCTGGGCCCAGCACCGCCTGCGCGAAAGCGTCAATGCGGCATTTGGCCCCGGAAACGAGACCGAGCTCCACGTCGATTCCCTCGCTCTCCACTTCCCTCTCGAGGTGGAACTCGCGGGCCTGAGCGTGAAAATGGCCGGAGGAATGGACATCCGCGCCGAGCGCGCCAGCCTCGACGTCGCTCTCCTGCCCCTCCTTGTCGGAAAAGTGAGGATAGACGAAGCCGTACTCCGCGGGGGCTCCTACGCCATGGGGGCGCCGGACTCCTCCATGTGGCTCACCATCGACGCCGACTCCCTCGGCATAGCTCCGGCCACGGTGCGCCTCCGCGACATGGACATCAGCCTTGATGAAGCCTCCATCGCAGGAGGACGGATGCGCCTGGTGATGAATCCCGACACTACGCCGCCCACTCCTCCGGCCCCGCCGACGCAGATGAGCTTCACGCTCGGAAAAATCCATCTCTCCGACTTCGTCTACACCATGCGGATGATGCCCACAATCGACTCCCTTACCGCGCGCATACCCTCCGCAACGCTTGAGGGCGGCACAGTGGACCTCTACCGACAGCGCATTACCTTAGGCACCTTCACGGGAACAGGCCTCGACGCCGCATACATCGCTCCGAGCGCCGAGGCCGTAGCGGCCTTCGGCCCGGTGCCCGTGCCCCCAGCCCCCGATTCTGCCTTCACCGTTCTCCCCTGGATTGTGGAAATCGACACCGTAGGCTTCACAGGCGCCCGCGGGCTGTACACCACCGCCGGATACAAGCCCACTCCCGGCCTCGACTTCGGTTACATCGAAGCCGACAGCATGACCATCGGCGTGCGCCATTTCTACAACGAGGCCACCACCGTGCGTGTACCCCTCAGCCTTGCCGCGACCGAGCGATGCGGACTGCGCCTCAACGCACACGGCACACTCGACATAGACTCCGTTGCCTTGAATTTCAGACAATTCGCCGTAAACACCCCCGCGGGCACCGACATCGCTTTCAAGGGAATGATGGGTATGGGCGACCTTATGAGCGACCCCTCGCTTCCTGTCGCTCTCGATGCATCGGCCGCCCTCGCTCCCGCCGACCTCCACGCCATGTTCCCGGTGTTCATGCCTTACTGGGCCGCGCTACCGCCCCGCGAACCGGTCCGTCTCAGAGCCGACATCGGGGGCACGATGGGAGCTCTCGCCATCGACACCCTGAGCCTCGCCCTCAACCGCTGCGTCTATCTTGACGCCCACGGGCGCGTCGGCTCCCCCGCCGACCCCGACAGACTCTCCGGCCATATCGACCTACGCGGCCGGATAGTGAACGCCGACCGCTTCAAGCCCCTCTTCCTTGACAAAGAAACCGCCAAATCCGTGGCCATTCCGCCCCTGACGCTCTCCGGGGCCGTCGACATGCGGCGCGGTGGCATCGTCGACGGCAAGCTCACAGCCAAAACGGGCAAGGGAGTGCTCAAACTCATAGCCGACTGGAACTCGCGCCTCGCCGACTACGACGCAACCATCACCGCCGACGATTTACCCGTCCAGGCCTTCATGCCTCTGGCCGGCGTCAGCGACCTCACTGCCCGCGCCTCGATAAAGGGACACGGCTACGACCCCTTCCTCGCAGCCACCGAAATGGACGCCTCAGCCACTATAAACTCGGCGAGCTACGGCGGCTACACCTATTCGGGAATCGACGCCACGGCCCGGCTCAGCGGCGGAAAAGCCGACGTACACCTCCAGTCAGCCGACAACGGCCTCGACTTCACACTCGACGCCTCCGGAAACCTCGACGGCGACGTATACCGCTGGACTGCCGAACTCGACGGCTCATACATCGACCTGCAGACCCTCAAGTTCTCAGACGTCCCGGCCTCCATCGAGACACGCCTCTCCGCCTCGGCGGAAATCGGCCCCGGGATGAACAATATCCTTGCCGACGTCAGGCTCCACGACCTTTTCTATCGTCGCGAAGAAAGCACCATAGCCCTCTCGGATGTCGTAGCCCGCTTCACGGCACGTCCCGACTCAGGAGTGGCCCTCGACCTTGACAACCGCGACCTTGCCGCCCGTTTCCGCTCGCCGGCGTCGCTCGACTCCCTTCTCAACCGCTTCAGCGCCGTCGCGTCCCTCCTCGACGCACAGATCGCCGGCCGCGACATCCGCATCGACCCCCTCCGCCGCACACTTCCGCACTTCAACTTCACCCTCAAGGGCGCGAACTCAAACCTCATCAACGACCTTCTGCGGCCCTCAGACATGGCCATTCAGTCGATAAGTCTGAAAGCCCACAACGACTCCATCCTCGCCCTCAACGGCCGTATCCTCGATTTCAATTCAGGCACCACGCGCATCGACACCATCTACCTCGCCGCAGGACAGTTCCGCGACCATCTCCACTTCCTGGCAGGAATCGGCAACCGTCCCGGCACCCTCGACGCCCTGGCCCGCGTGTGGGTTCACGCCACCGTCGACGGAAACAAGGCACGCCTCGGCCTGCGACAGCGAAACATCAAGGGCGACATAGGCTTCCAGCTCGGGTTCAAGGCCGAACTGGCCGACTCCGCCGTAACCGTAAACGTCGACCCCTTCAAGCCCATCATCGGCTACCAGCAATGGGAGGCAAATCCCGACAACTTCATCGAATACTACTTCCCGACCGGCCATCTCGACGCGAACCTCCACATGTCCGGCGGCAAATCGTCCATCGCCGTATACACCGTGGGTGAAGACGAAGCCCACGAGGGGCACAGCGGGCATTCCCACGACCGCCAGGAGGACCTCATCGTGAAACTCGGCGACATACACATCCAAGACTGGATTTCGCTCAATCCCTTCGCTCCGCCTATGACCGGCGACGTAAACGCCGACCTGAGACTGAACCGTTCCTCGGGTACCCTTCTGGGTCAGGGAACGGCAGGAATCACCAACTTCTACTACGACCGGCAGAAAGTGAAGGATATGTCCGCGGCCTTCAACGTAGCGGCAAACATGGCGGGACAAATCAACGCGCATGCCACACTGAGCTTCGACGGCCGAAAGGTGATGGACCTCAGCGGCGCCCTCAACGACTCCACCAGCACTTCTCCCCTCGCCATGGGCCTCAGCCTCATAAGCCTTCCGCTCGATGTCGCCAATCCGTTCATCCCTAAGACCGTGGGACGTCTCCGCGGCACTCTGAACGGCTCCATGGACGTCAGCGGGAAATCCGACTCGCCGATTCTCAACGGCTGGATGGCATTCGACTCCACGGCCGTGAAACTCACCATGACCGGCACGGAGTATGCCTTCAACGAGGTGAAGATTCCTGTCGAGGACTCTAAGATGATATTCAAGGGCTTCACCATCTCCGGCACCAACGACAAGCCCCTCACCGTCAACGGCACCGTCGACCTCCGCGATTTCGCGAATCCGGGCGTCGACCTGCGGCTCAGGGCCCGCGGAACACAGATTGTAAACACCAGCCGTGCGCGTGCCGGAGCCGATGTGTTCGGCAAAGCCTTCATCGACCTCGACGCGTCGGCCCGCGGCGACATGAGCTTCATGGCCGTCGACGCCGCGCTGAAGATTCTCCCGGGGACAAACGTCACATACGTAATGCCCGACGCGACGAGCGAAATCGCGAACTATTCGACCGGCGAGCTCGTGAAATTCGTGAACTTCACCGATTCCGTAGCGATGGCGCGTGCGGACTCCGTGGCCCAGCCTTCCATGGCCATGATGCTCGACGCGCTTCTCACCATCGAGGACGGCTCCGTGATAAACGTCGACCTCAGTGCCGACGGCAAGGACCGCGCGAGCATTCAGGGCACGGGAACGCTGAACTACACCATGACACCGCTCTCAACAGGGCGCCTCACCGGGCGTCTCGACCTCAACGGAGGCTTCGTCCGCTACACGCCGCCCCTCATGTCCGAAAAGCTCTTCACCTTCCAGGAAGGCAGCTACGTGGCCTTCAACGGCGACATGATGAACCCCACCATCAACGTCCACGCCACGGACGTCGTCAAGGCCAACGTAACTCAGGAAGGCCAGAACTCGCGCCTCGTGAACTTCGACGTCAAACTCGGAGTAACCGGCACGCTCAACAACATGAACGTGGCATTCGACCTTGCCACAAACGACGACATCACCGTGACCAACGAGCTTCAGAGCATGAGCCCCGAGCAAAGAGCCAACCAGGCCATGAACCTACTCATCTACAACGTCTACACCGGACCCGGAACGTCCGGAAACGCATCCCTCGGCGGAAATCCCCTCTTCTCCTTCCTCGAGAGCCAGCTCAATTCCTGGGCCGCCAATACAATCAAGGGCGTTGACCTCTCGTTCGGCATCAACCAGTACGACAAGACCGTCGACGGATCGACTTCCTCAACCATGAGCTACAGCTATCAGGTGTCGAAGTCGCTCTTCAACGACCGCTTCAAGATTATCGTGGGCGGCAACTACTCCACCGACGCCAACGCCGACGAGAACTTCTCGCAGAACCTCATCAGCGACATCTCCCTCGAATACTTCCTGAACGAGAACCGCACCATGTACGTGCGCCTCTTCCGCCACACGGGCTATGAGAGCATCCTCGAGGGCGAAGTCACACAGACAGGTGTAGGCTTCGTCTACCGGCGGAAGATTCTGCGCCTCTCCGACCTCTTCCGCCCCTTCAGGAAGAAGAAGGACGCGTCCGACGACCAGATTCCCGAACTCCCGGAAGCCCCGATGCCTCCGGCCCCGCAAACAGCAGAAAGCAATGAATGACACTCGCCGAAAATTCTCCATACGACGTCTTCTGACGCCCGTCGTGCTCCTGCTCCTGATGCTCGCAGGGGCTTCGTGCTCGACCACGCGGAAGATTCCCGACGACAACCTGCTGTACACCGGCCTGAAGGGCGTCACCTTCCATTCGCCGGACAGCGTGCGCCTCCCTGCCGACATGAAGTCGGCGATTACGGACGCCGTGAACGTGCGCCCCAACAACTCCGTGAGCATTCTCGGCTACGTATGGCGCTATCCTTTCCCGCTCGGCCTCTGGGTCTACAACAACTGGCCGAACCCCGAGAAAGGCTTCCGCCACTGGCTTTACGAGAAACTTGTGGAGGAGCCCGTACTGATGTCCGACGTGCGTCCCGAACTTCGCACCCACATGATCGAGCAGATTCTCGACAACAACGGATTCTTCAGCGGCACCGCCACCTACGACTACGTGCAGGGGCGCAACAAGAAGAAAGCGAAGCTCAGGTATACGGTAAATTCAGGCCCCGGCTACCCCGTCGACACCGTCGAGCTCCTGCCCGACACCTGCCATCTCTACCACGTCATCGACTCGCTCGCCCGGGCCGACAGGTACCTCGCCGCGGAGTCGCCCCGCTTCTCCACCGACTCACTCAACATCGCCCGCACGAGAATAGTCAACGGACTCAGGAACAGAGGCTACTATTTCTTCACTCCCAACTTCATCGAATTCCTGGCCGACAGCATCGTCCGCAGGCAGCACATTGCCCTGCGCCTGACCCTGGCGTCCAACATGCCGAAATTCGCGCGCCAGCTCTACACTACGGGAAACGTCACAGTCCACCTCGACAGATACCAGGGCGGCGGCACACCCGACACTATTCAGACAAAACGCGCGCTCCTGATCCAGATGAAGCCCTCCCGCTTCCGCAAAGGCATCCTCGACGAGAGCATCACATTCCGCAAGGGACGCGTGTTCTCCGTCCGAAACATGGACCGCACGCAGAGCCGCCTCTCGCGGCTCGGGATTTTCAACGCAATCGACATCCAGCCACGCGTCGACTCCACCACGATTGGCTCCCGGGTCCTCGACGTCGACATCTACGCCACCTTCGATTCCCCTCTCGAAGCATCGATAGAAGTAAACGCCTCCTCCAAGTCAAATTCCTACATCGGCCCGGGAATCACCCTCGGCCTCACGAACAAGAACATCTTCGGAGGTGGCGAACAGCTCTCGGTGAAGCTCACCGGGGCCTATGAATGGCAGACCGGCCACGGACGCAAAGGCAGCGTCTTCAACTCCTACGAGGTAGGACTCAACGCCGCCCTCGCATTCCCGCGGCTCATAGCCCCGAAATTCTTCCGCGGCACGAGGCGGGAACTCAACTGGACCCGCATAAACCTCGGCGCCGACCTCCTCAACCGTCCGCACTATTTCAAGATGGCGCAGTTCAACACCGGCATCAGCTACGACTGGCGCTACCGCCGTCACGTGTCGAACACGTTCACGCCCCTGAAGATTACCTACACGAAACTTATCCACACGACGGCCGAGTTCGATTCGATCATGGACGCCAATCCCGCCGTGGCCCAGAGCTTCCGAAGCCAGTTCATTCCGCAGATGCAGTTCTCTTACGTCTACGACCGGGCCTTCGGCCGCGACAACACCCTCAACTGGTCCTTCACCGTCCAGGAAGCCGGCAACATCTTCTGGGGCCTCTACCGCGCCTGCGGCGTCAAGGGAGAGAAACGCCTCTTCGGCCTCCCCTTCTCGCAGTTCGTGAAAGGACAGGCACAGCTCGTCTGGGGACGCCGGCTCGGAAAGGGCGACCACTGGCTCGTCTCCCGAGTGGCCGCCGGAGCGGCCCACGCCTACGGAAACTCATCCCAGGTCCCATATTCCGAACAGTTCTATATCGGCGGCGCCAACTCCGTCAGGGCCTTTACGGTCCGTAGCATCGGCCCCGGCTCCTACCGCGGCCCGGAGGGCTCCCAGGCCATCGACAACTTCGACCGCACAGGCACATTCAAGTTCGAGGCCAACGTCGAATACCGCTTCCCCATCATAGGCCCGCTTCACGGCGCTCTATTCGTCGACTCCGGCAACATCTGGCTTCTGAAGTCCGACAAGATGCGCCCGGGCGGCACGCTCAAAGCCTCGAACTTCCTCAAGGACCTCGCGCTCGGCACGGGCTGCGGCCTCCGCGTGGACATCAGCATGCTCGTGGTACGCGCCGACCTCGGCATCGGAATCCACTGCCCCTACGACACGGGTAAACGCGGATACTACAACATGGAATCATTCAAAAAATCCCTGGCCTTCCATCTCGCCATCGGATATCCTTTCTAAAGCCATGAATATCAAGAACAACTTCAGCAAGCAGCATCTTCAGGCCCTTTTCGGACGAGCCAAAGGCTTCTTCGACCTCAACGGATTCCTCATCCCGCAGGCCGAGGCCGAAGCCGCCATCCGCGAAGGCGTCTCCTTCCGCGGAATCAACATCCTCGTGCTCATTGTGGCGATTTTCATCGCCTCCCTCGGCCTGAACACCAACTCCACGGCCGTCATCATAGGCGCCATGCTCATCTCCCCGCTCATGGGGCCGATCATCGGGCTCGGACTCGCGGTCGGCATCCACGACTTCGAGCTGATGAAGCGCTCGTTCCGCAATCTCTTCATGGCCACCGTCTTCTCCGTGGCCACCTCATGCCTCTATTTCCTCCTCTCTCCCGTCAACGAAGCCCACAGCGAGCTCCTGGCCCGCACCTCGCCGACAATCTACGACGTCTTCATCGGTTTCTTCGGCGGCGCCGCCGGAATTCTCGCCATCGGCTCCAAGAACAAGGGCAACGTCATTCCGGGCGTCGCAATCGCCACGGCCCTCATGCCCCCGCTCTGCACCGTCGGCTACGGCCTCGCCACCCTCCAGCCCCAGTATTTCCTCGGAGCCCTCTATCTTTTCTTCATCAACAGCGTGTTCATTGCCTGCGCCACTACAATAGGCGTCAAGTTCATGAAATACGCCCCCAAGGCCTTCTCCAATCCCGTGCGCGCCAGGAAAGTGCGCCGGATCGTGCTCACCATAGCTCTCCTCACGATGGTGCCCGCCGTGTATCTGACATGGTCGATGTACGTACAGAACAACTTCCGCCAGAACTGCGAGCGCTTCGTAAGCCAGGAATTCGATTTCCCGGACACTCAGGTGCTCAGCGAAAAATCATCATACTCCAAAAAGGGCAAGACGCTCACCGTGGCGCTCGTCGGACGCATTCTTCCACAGGACTCCCTCCTCTTGGCAATGGAAGACAAACTCGGCCACTACGGCCTCGCCGGCACACATCTGCGCATCATCCAGGGCGACGCCCCCGCCGTCTCGGCCTCAGACATGGCCCAGGCCTCGTCGAGCATGCTCCGCGATATGTACACCGTCACTCAGGGCACAATCACGCGCCAGCAGCTCGAAATCGACTCCCTCCAGCGCGTGTGCGCCTCGGTGCTCGCTTCCGACACTATAGCCGTGGCTATAGCACCCGAGCTGAGGGTGATTTTCCCGACCATTACGGCATTCTCCGTGACCTCGAGCGTGTCCTGCGACCCGTCGACAGGCGCCCGCGACACCCTGGAGCTCGCCCTCGTCAGCACGTCGGCCCCCATGCGCGCCCAGGAGCGCCAGAAATTCCTTGAATACCTCCGCGCCCGCCTCAGCCTCAAGGAGCTCCCGACCCTCGTCGAACTCCCCAAGGGGAAATAACCGGAGGGCTATAATTCGGTCATCAGGAACTTGCGGAGATGGACGTGGTGAATGCCCGGATATTCGGGCATTTCACCCGTGACAGGATCCATCGACACGACATACTTGGGATAATTGTCCCTGATGGCCGCGAGATTGCCGAACTCGCGGTCGATAGTTTCCTGCGAAGCAAGGAGATATGCGACCTGC
The DNA here is from genome assembly GCA_902491515.1 of uncultured Porphyromonadaceae bacterium. Taxonomy (GTDB): domain Bacteria; phylum Bacteroidota; class Bacteroidia; order Bacteroidales; family Muribaculaceae; genus CAG-873. The sequence continues at coordinate 28,555 of CABUIC010000010.1, read as the reverse complement.
ACATATATTGTCTGCTCTCCGCGGGTTGCTACGAAATCGATTTCTCCGACGCGGAGGATGCCGACGGTAACCTTGTACCCGCAAATCCGGAGGTGGTTGTACACCACGTTTTCCATCACCTTCTCAATAGAACCGCGAAGGTTGAATCCGCAGAGATAGTTCCTAAGTCCATGGTCGGCAAAATAATATTTGTCGAGCAGTTCAAACAGCTTCTTTCCATGAAGGTCATAGCGCGGCACGTTATGAATGAGCAATGCGTTGGAAAGGAAGCGGATGTATGACGCGGTTGTAGCCGCACCACTCTTGTCGCCGGTCGAAGACATATATTTCGAGATACTCGAGGCTGAAATAAGCTTCCCCATGTTGTCGGCAAGGAAACGCAAAAGATTTTCAAGGAATGTCACGTTCCTGATATTTTCACGGGCCACGACATCCCGCATCAGAATGGTGTTATAGACTCCCTGGAGATAGTCCCGGACCTGCCCCTCGTCTGAAATATCGAAATTGCGCAATCCGGGCAGACCGCCAACCCGCAGATAGCTCAGCAAACTGTCCTCGGAGTCTGCAAGGCCATGAAACCTCAGGAATTCCCCATAGCCAAGGCTGTATACCGGCATTTCTATGTGTCTGCCCGCGAGACGGGTACTCAGTTCCGAAGAAAAGACATAGGCATTGCTGCCCGTAGCCACAATCTGACAGCGCTCCTCAGCATGGAGGCTTCGGAGAGCGTTCTCATAGCCCTCTATATCCTGAACTTCGTCAATGAGAAGATAATTCTCCGCGCCGGGCTCCAGTGTTTCAGCGGCGAGGCGATATAAGTCGTCAGAGGTCCTGATGGCGCTGAAATTCTGAAGCTCCTTGTTTATATACAGGATTTTGGCGTCAGGACGCTCTGCTTCGAGTCGCTGTTTTAACAAGCGCAAAAGGAAGCTCTTGCCAACGCGACGCTGGCCGACTAAAATCAGCATCATCCCGCGGTTCAGGCGCGAGAGGATATGTTCGGTATATCTTGGACGGTCAATCATGATTTCCGCAGTTATATGTTTTGATGCAAAAGTACGCATTTATATCGTACAAACCAAACAAATTTTGTAAAAGTGCATACTTATAACGCATACTTCTGACAGATTTCAGAAAAGTGCGCGATTATAATGCACGCTTTTGCAGTTTTTTTTGAGGACGAGGGGCAGCCGGAATCGGTGGGCGGGGCCGAACCTTCGGTTATGGCCGGGCGTTTTTATTTAGATTAATAATAGTTTATGCCATGGCTCAGTTTCTTCCTGACGACAGCAAGACTCAGTTTGCGACGCCTCCCGAAGGCGCCGACTGGGCGTTGGCACGCTTTGTACGGCGGAATTTCCGGCCACAGGGCGCCCCGCTCCTTCTGTCCCTCTCGCTCGCTACCGGAATTTTCGCCGGTGTAGCCGCGTGGCTCTTCAAACTCGCCATCGCATGGGTCTCCACCCTTGTCACATCCCGGCTCCGCATGGAGGGCATGAACCCCTGGCTCATAGCCGTGCCGGTGCTCGGCATCTGCATCTCGGGCCTGATTATGCGGAAAGTCCTCCGGACAAACATCTCCGACGGTGTCGACCAGATAAAGGTGGGCCTTGAAAAAGGACATTTCTATCTGCGGGCGAGGCGCATCCTCACTCCGCTGGCGGCATCGACAATCACCCTCGGCTTCGGAGGCTCCGCAGGCTCCGAAGGCCCGATAGCCAGTTCGGGAGCCGCAATCGGAAGCAACCTCGGCCGTATCTTCGGCGTCGACGCCGAGACGGTGCGTCTGCTGGTTGCTATCGGAGCCGGAGCGGGCATCGCGGCCATTTTCAAGGCTCCGGTCGGAGGGATGTTCTTCGTGATTGAATGTCTGGCCGTCAGCCTCTCGGCCACAGCCGCCATAGGTCTGGCAATAGCATGCCTCAGCGGAGGAATGATAGCATATGCCCTCTCGGGAGGCCTCACCGACATCAACTACGCCGGAACAATAGTTTTCGACGCCCGCATGATGTTCGTATCGACGATTCTCGGAGTGTTCTGCGGACTCTACGCCCTCTACTATTCCTGGGGAATGAACATTGCCAGAACGCGCCTCGCCGCCGTGAACCGCCCCTGGGTGCGTAACCTTGCCGCAGGCCTCACCATCGGTATTCTGCTCTTCATTTTTCCCACTCTGTACGGAGAGGGATACGGAGCCCTGGAGCGCATCGTAAACGGCAACGACTCCACCGTCATCCAGGACTCGCCCTTCGCCGCGCTCGGCGCGGCCATCCACGCAGGGCCGCCCATTCTCGTCGTAGCCGGAATCCTTCTGGCCAAGTGCTGGGCCTGCGGCGCTACGGTGCACGGCGGGGGTGTGGCCGGAGAGTTCGCGCCCACACTGTTTGCCGGGGCCATGGCCGGGCTTCTATTCGCACTTGTTGCGAACCTCATTCCAGGCGTGGAGTTGCCGGAGGCCCACTGTGCCCTCTTCGGAATGGCGGGAGCGATGGCAGGCATAATCCGCGCTCCCTTCATGGCCATTTTCGTCGCCACGGAAATGACAGGCTCATACGCTTCGCTCCTCCCGATATCCATCTGTGCCATTTTCTCCTATTTAACTGTCTGGATTGTCAGAAACAGGATTTTTGGCTATCCGAAAAAATAATGTTATTTTTGCACAAAACTCCGCAAGACACACATATGATTGAACATACACCCCCCGGGCAGGAACTCCCGGAACGCGCAATTCTCGTCGGACTGGTAACTCCCCGTCAGGACGAACTCAAGGCCACGGAATATCTCGCCGAACTGGCTTTTCTCGCCGACACCGCAGGCGCCGACACCGTAGAGACCTTTCTCCAAAAGCTCGAATATCCCAACCCACGCACATACGTGGGCACCGGCAAGCTCGAGGAAATCAAGAAATACGTCGAGGACAACGAAATCGGAATGGTGATTTTCGATGACGACCTCACCACCAAACAGGTCGCCAACATCGAGAAAGAACTTCAGGTGAAAATCCTCGACCGCACAAGCCTCATCCTCGACATCTTCGCGCGCCGCGCCCAGACGGCCAACGCCAAGACTCAGGTCGAGCTCGCCCAGTACCAGTACCTTCTCCCGCGCCTGACGCGCATGTGGACCCACCTCGAGCGCCAGCGCGGCGGCATCGGCATGCGAGGCCCGGGCGAGACGCAGATCGAGACCGACCGCCGCATAATCCTCGACAAGATTGCGCGTCTCAAGGAAGAGCTCAAGGCCATCGACCGCCAGAAGGCCGTACAGCGCAAAAACCGCGGAAAGCTCACCCGCGTGGCCCTCGTCGGCTACACCAACGTCGGCAAGTCCACCCTCATGAACCTCCTCAGCAAGAGCGACGTCTTCGCCGAGAACAAACTCTTCGCCACGCTCGACACAACGGTGCGCAAAGTCACAATCGACAACCTTCCCTTCCTCCTCACCGACACCGTAGGTTTCATCCGCAAGCTCCCGACCCATCTCGTGGACTCCTTCAAGAGTACCCTCGACGAAGTCCGCGAAGCCGACATCCTCGTCCACGTGGTCGACATCTCCCATCCCAACTTCGAGGAACAGATCGAAGTCGTCAACAAGACCCTCGCCGAAGTGTGCGGCGGTGCTGACAAGCCGACACTCCTCGTCTTCAACAAAATCGACGCATTCACCTACAAGCCGAAGGACGCGGATGACCTCACACCCCGCACCCGCGAAAACGCATCCCTCGAAGAACTGAAAGAGACCTGGATGGCGCGCATGAACGACCAGTGCGTCTTCATCTCCGCAAAGAAAGGGACCAACATCGACGAGCTCAAGCAGCGCCTCTACGAAATGGCCAAAGAAGTCCACCTCACCCGCTTCCCCTACAACGACTTCCTCTACCAGAAATACGACGACCTCCCCTCAGAGGAGTGAGGGAGTGAGGGACCGAGACACCCAGGCCAATCACATCAATACCTCAGTTATCGTATTGTAGTATGCACGGCTCGTGCGTCCTACAGTTCGAAGATTTCGGCACCATCGTCGAACAACTGTAGCGCAATTATACTTGAGCTTGACTCGCTCCATACTGGAACTAAAAAGCGCCGGGGCTGTGCGGATTTCGCACAGCCCCGGCTGGTATTTTAGAGGACGAGGGATTAGTCCTGATTGAGGTTCACGCGCTTGAAGGAAACGGCTACGAGGCCCTTCTGAGCTTTCTCAAGGTAGGCGCCGATGGTGAGGGTGGCGTCCTTGATGAATTCCTGCTCCATGAGGCAGTTTTCCTTGAAGTACTTGTTCACACGACCGTTGGCGATGTTCTCGATCATCTGTGCGGGGAGGTTGGCAGCCTTGGCGGCGGCGGCTTCGGCCATAATCTTACGGCCGCGCTCGGCGTCTTCCTCGGTGATCCAGCCCTTGGAGATGTTGGAGTTGATGTGGTCCTCGCTGTCGAAGTGGTTGGGGTTGAGGCCGGCCTTCTTGAGGGCGGCTTCGGCAGCCTTGCGGATCTGCTCTTCCTTGGTCTTCTCGATAGCGACGGTGCGCTCTGTCTCGATGATGTGTGCGGGCACTTCCTCACGGCATACAGCCACGGGGTTCATGGAAGCGACCTGCATTGCCACGTCCTTTGCAACCTGGGCGTCTACGCCCTCTTCGTTGAAGCCAACGATGGTGGAGAGCTTGTTGCCGAGGTGGTTGTAAGAAGCGGTGGCGGGAGCCTCAAGCCATTCGTAAACGCTGAGCTCGACCTTCTCGCCGGTCTTGCCGGACTCTTCAGTGATGAAGTCGGCAACGGTGAGACCATCGATAGTGAGAGCCTTAACTTCGTCGAGCGACTTGGCCTTTGCAGCCATTGCGGCATCAAGAAGTTTCTGGGTAGCGGCTACGAAAGTGGCGTTCTTTGCTACGAAGTCGGTTTCGCAGTTGAGAGCCACGATGGCGGCGAAGTTTCCTTCGTGTGCGGAAAGGACGCAGCCTTCGGAAGCCTGGCGGTCTTCGCGCTTGGCGGCAACGGCCTGTCCCTTCTTGCGGAGAATCTCGACGGCGGCCTCGATGTCGCCGTTGGTTTCCGTGAGTGCTTTTTTGCAGTCCATCATGCCTGCGCTCGTGATGTTGCGGAGCTTGGTGATGTCTGCGAGTGTAACAGCCATATTGTTGTTGAGTGTTTTTTGTACGGTTTGAAAAATTGGAGCTTATTCAGCGGCGGGAGCTTCGGCAGCGGGAGCCTCTGCGGCCTCAGCGGCAGGAGCCTCGGCTTCGGGAGCATTGCGGCGCACGCGACGGCGCTCACGCTTGGGAGCGGCGGCAGCGGGAGCCTCTTCCTCTGCGGGGGCGTCGAGCTTCTCGGCCTTGCGCTCTTCGAGACCTTCGGCCATAGCCTTCACGAGGGTGCCGGCGATGAGCTCGATGCTCTTGGATGCGTCGTCGTTAGCGGGAATCACGAAGTCCACGTTGGTGGGGTCGGAGTTGGTGTCGACCATAGCGAAGACGGGAATGCCGAGACGGTTGGCCTCAGCCACGGCGATGTGTTCCTTATGAACGTCAACGACGAAGAGAGCGGAGGGAAGGCGGTTGAGGTCGGCGATGGAGCCGAGAGTCTTCTCGAGCTTTGCGCGCTGACGGGTCACCTGAAGGCGCTCGCGCTTGGAAAGATTGTCGAATGTGCCGTCCTTGAGCATCTTGTCGATGTTAGTCATCTTGCGCACGGCCTTGCGGATTGTCGGGAAGTTGGTGAGCATGCCGCCGGGCCAGCGTTCGATAACGTAGGGCATGTTGATGGACGAGGCGAGGTCGGCAATCACCTGCTTGGCCTGCTTCTTGGTTGCCACGAAGAGCACTTTCTTGCCCTGCTTGGCGATGTTCTTGAGCGCAGCTGCGGCTTCGTCAACTTTTGCTGCGGTCTTGTAGAGGTCGATTATGTGGATACCGTTTCTCTCGATGAAGATGTACGGTGCCATTGCGGGGTTCCATTTGCGTTTGAGGTGTCCGAAGTGGCAGCCTGCTTCAAGGAGCTGATCGAAATTAAGAGTTGCCATAACTTATGAAGTCGGGGTCTTTAAAGAGGTTTACGTTCTTGGGGATTTTGAAATCAACCGGCCGGTAGGGAAGAACGTTTCCATCCGGCAAGTTTAGATGCTAAACACTTATACTCTCGGGGAGAGAGGGGCCAGGGAAGAAGGCGGAGATTAACGCTTGGAGAACTGGAAGCGCTTGCGAGCCTTGGGCTGACCGGGCTTCTTGCGCTCGACGGCGCGGGGGTCGCGAGTCATGAAGCCGTGCTTGCGGAGCACGCTCTTGTCCTCGGGGTTGATCTTGACGAGTGCGCGGGCGATGGCGAGACGGAGAGCCTCGGCCTGGCCTTTGTAGCCGCCGCCGTCAAGGTTCACGTGGATGTCGTACTTTTCGGCGACGTCGAGTGTGGTGAGGGGCTGCTTAACGATATACTGAAGAATCGAAGAGGGGAAGTAAACAGCGAGGGCGCGCTTGTTGATGGTGATGTCACCGTTGCCTTCCTTGACGATTACGCGTGCTACTGCGGCCTTACGACGGCCAACTGCATTAACTGTTTCCATGCTTCAATTATTTCATTTTGTTAATATCGAGCACCACGGGATTCTGTGCTTCGTGGGGGTGAGTAGGACCGTTGTAGACGTGCATGTTCTCGATGAGGCGACGGCCGAGACGGTTTTTGGGGAGCATTCCCTTCATAACGCGGATGAAGAGGGGGTGCATACCGGGTTTGAGGTGCTTGTTGAAGCTCTTCTTCATGAGGACCTCGGGGGTGAGCTCGCGCTGGCCGCCGGGGTAACCGGTGAAGTTGAGGTAGATGCGGTCGGTCATCTTCTTGCCGGTGAGGCGTACCTTGTCGGCGTTGATGATGATTACGTTGTCTCCGCACTCGACGAAGGGAGAGTAAGACGGCTTGTTCTTGCCGCGGAGAATTTTCGCTACCTTGGCGCAGAGGCGGCCGAGAACCTGGTCGGTGGCATCGATAACCACCCACTGGTGTTCAACTTCCTGAGCGTTGGGCGTAGCGGTCTTGTAGCTTAAAGTATCCACTTGTAAATGTTTGATTAATAGTTTACATAACTGTGACAGCATCACACCTCGGGCTCGGCCAAAAGCCCTGCGCGCGACCGCTGTCGGTAATTAGTTGGACATAATCGGTCCGCAAAGGTACGACTTTTTTCCACAATCTCCAAATTTTCTTCATAATAAGATGTTGTTTTTAATTTTGCACAACCTTTTCCTGACAGAATGGTTGTCGTTCATCACTGCGCAAAAAACCTCCGGGCCGGTGTTATCCCGGTCCGGAGGCGCTTACTTCTTATTATAATAAAGGAGAGGGAAGGTTCAGCGGACTGTGAACTTGGCGGTGTAGGCGGCGCGGTCTGTGGCTGCCACGGCAATGTATACTCCTACAGCGAGGTCTGCGGCGGGAATAGTCACGGAAGTGGCTCCTCCGCATTCCACGACCTTCACGACGGCTCCCGCGGCGTTGACGAGCGAGACGCGCTCGAGTCCTTCAGAGCAGGTGGCCTTAACCTCGCGCGCGGCGCTGTCGTATTCGAGGGTCAGCGCTGAAGTCTTCGCAGCGACAGTTTCCACATCCGTCGCTCCGGAGTTTTCGAAGCCGAAGGGTTGTGTTGCCGTCTCACCGTATTTATTGACGAGGCGCGCGCGGACATAAGAGCCCTGGAATCCGTTATAGTCGAAGGTCTTGCCCATGCCCACGACGGTGCTCCTGCGCGAAGAGGGGTCGGAGGCCTTGGTGCGGTGCGTCGAGTAGATCCATTCCACGGTGTCGGCGTCGTCCGTATCCACAGTAATGGTTCCCGCTGTCTCGTCGACGGTGATTGAGTTGATTCTCGGGGCGAGAGCCTTGCCGGAGCCGGTGTATTCGTATGAGAACACGGTTGTTCCCGCGGCCATTGCTTCCTTGAGGGCGTCTACGCTGAGTTCGGGCATGAGCATGAACTGGTAGTTGCGGAAATACTGCTCGGCGGTGTGGGTGTCGTCGCAGGAGTAGCCCCAGACCGGCCGCGCGGGCATGGTCATGGAGAGAATCTGGTCCCAGAGAATACGGTCGTTGGGGCGACGGTTGCCCTGATTGTAGACTTCAAGACCGATGAGCGAGCTGTAAAGCCGGAAGTTCTCGGCGTGCCATTCGGGAGAGTTTTTGGCACCTGCCTGATATTCGGTGGCAAGGTTCCAGTACTGTCCGGGGTGGTTGATGATCTGGAGGCCGCCGATAGCCTGGGTATATGCGTAGGATTCGCGGAGCGACATGAATTCCTGACCCTTACGGCCTGTGAAGAAATCGTTGTGGTGGTTGAACTCGCCCCCGGACTTTTCGCTCCATGAGTTGCGACGGTCCTTGCTCAGCTCGATGCCGGGAATCGCCAGCATACCGAGAGCGGCGGGGTCGCGGTCCTCAGCCTGGGGGTTATAGAGGCTGAACATCGACCAGGGATAAGAGTTGGCATCGTGGTCGGTAAGGGCGAGGATGCTGTAACCCGCATTGTGGTAGCGGTCCACGACTTCCGAGGTGGCGAACTTCGTGTCGAAGGACTGGGAGGTGTGGGTGTGGAAATTGGACTTGTATCGTCCGGTGGTAGCCCAGTCGATGAAGCTGTAGGGGTTGACCGCGAGCGTGGTTCGGCCGCTTTCTCCGGCGGGAAGGACACGGACGTTCACTTCCGCGACGTTGTCTATCCTGTTCTCGCCCGAGACAAGCGAGACGGACACGGTGTATATACCCTCGCGGGTGTCCGCGAGACGAATGCTGTAGGAGGTCTCTCCGAGTTTTTCAGGAGCGACGGCTACACTTTCCGTAAAATCGCGGGTGCAGGAAATCTCCACGCCGCAAACAGCGCTGAGCTCGAGAGCGATGTCGACAGCGACCCCTGCCCGGCAGACGGCCGGGGATGCCGTAAAGGCCGTCACGGTCACGTTGTCGAGATTGTCGCCGAAGCGGGTCTCGCGCACACTGACCTTATTGAGATTGAAGTCGTAGGTAATTACGGCCTCGACGCAACGCTCACTGACGGAAATCGAAGGCGTGAGGGCGCCCATGTCGGAGGCTGAATTGACACTGCCGAAATTAATCTTGAACGACTTGTCCTTGCCGGGGAATTTCACGGTAGCTTCGGAGAGATGCTCCTCACCGCGGGTCATGAGCGTGGACCCATCGGCAGTCACGACCTTGAAAGCCTTTGAATGGGCGGCGATGTTGGCGAGGGAGCCGTCCTCAAAGATGGCGATGTTGTGCCACGAGAGCTCGGTCTTCTTTGAAGAGAAGCCGATATTCTTGTTCGAGGAGTAGAACCAGCCGTCGGAGGCGTCCGCGCCACAGGCTATGTTCCAATAGTATTTTCCTTTGATGGATGCCGCAATATCGTTGGTGATTACGAAGGCTTTCACGGGAGTGTCGGTGCCTTTCTTGCGGAAGTCAGTTGTATAGAGTAGCCGGCCTACGGGCTCGAGAGCATTGTTGTCCTCGCCTCCGTAGAGGGTATAGACCTGTGCCTCGAAATTGTCGATGGCGCCTGCTTTCCGCCTCCCGGCAAGCTTCACCTCCGGCGCGGGCTCGCCGCCGGAAGCCATAGCGCCAAGCACATTCCTGAAGGACGCGCCCCAGGATTCGTCCTCGTGAGAGGCACCGGCAAAGAGCGTATGGTGAACGCGCGCATTCTCAACACCCTTCATAGCCTCAGCGAGGGCCTCCACGCCTGAAATCATCCAGGAAGGCTCGAGCGAGCCGGCCGAGAGGTAGAACTCCTGAGCCTCCGTGCGGGGCTTAGCCTCCGCCGCAAGCCCCTCGATTGTCCCTTCGTTAACCCACAGCATGGGCGACATGGCAACACATGTTCCGAAAAGGTCGGGACGCTCCAGAGCGGCATAGAGACTGAACAGCGCGCCGTAGTCGGCCCCGACAATCGTAGTCGATGCCGCTCCGGCGGCCACACGCCAGTGGTCCGACACATACGGCATCAGCTCTTCAGTGAAGGCCTTCAGCCATGAGGCAGCTTCTCCCGTGCCCATGAATTCGGGGTTATGTCCGGGTGTGTTCTCGCCAAGCAGACTGCATACCTGCACCATCACGTAGGCCTTTCCGTCCGTTCCGCGGAGCTCCTCCATCACGGCATGTGCGTTCCAGGACTTCGAGCCAAAGAAGAAGTCGCCGGGATCGGTGTCGGAGCCGGCATCATTGAAGCGCTGCTGGACGGTGTTGTAATAAATGACGGGGTAAGAAACACCGGACTCATCGTAGCCTTGCGGGACATAGACCTTCACGAGGCGCGGAATCCCGTTCAGAGTCAGTTCGAAGGAATCGATGTCCCACTCGGGCACTGCGGCCCATGAGCCCACGATGTCAGGGTCGCCTGTTGATGTGCGGTTGCTGATTTCGCCTCCCGAGGCATCCTTCTCCACGTAGGCCCAGTCTTGCCCGCAGAGATACTTGAAACCGCCGGCGACCTGGGCGTCCGTCACCTCCGGGAGCTCGAGAGTGAAAAGGTTGCCGCCCGCGGAAGTCATCTCCTCCGCGCCGTCGGCGGACCAGCCGTTGAACGAACCGCAGACGTAGCATTTTTTAGTACCTTCCGGCACCTGCGCCCTGAAGGTCGCGGCCTCGCCGAAAAGGCAGCCGGCGAACAGCGCCGACAGCAGAATCAATGTTTTCTTCATGGTCAATGATTTTTTTGGTTTGACTCTGCAAAGTTAGCGCGCCATGACACCCTTACCTTCTCCGATTAGAGTAGAGGAGTAGACCGGATATAGATTCATCGTATTTATTATCAGCAAAAGGCCAAACAAAACATCCGGCGGCAAAGTAGAAATTCAGAAGCGTCGGAATAGTTCGCAGAAGAGCTCAGAGAGAGACAATCCTGGCCTCGAACTCCGCCTTGGGGAGGTCGGACATCGAGCGAAGCGACGAACGGAGATTGTAGACGGTCTGCGCGGAATAATGGAGCATAGAGGCAATCTCGTCCGTAGACTTTATTCCGAGCCTCATCAGGGCAGCGACTCTGAGCTCGGGTGTGAGCCGCGAAGGCTCACGGAGCACTATGGGCTCCCGGAGCAAAGCATTGGTCTTGTCCACAAAGTCCGGGAACATCGACAGGAAAGCCTCGTCGAAGAACTCCAGAAAAGCGGCGACATCCGCCTCCTCTGCCTTCGGGGACTTCACGGCATCCATCGCCTTCGCGTAGCTGCCGGTCTTGAGCAGGCGGTATATGCCCTTGCGGGAGTCCCTGATTCTCTCTATATACCCGGCATAAGCCTTCATGAGGGTGTTGATGTGGGCGAGCTTTAGAGAGTCAGCCCTGACGAGGGCCGCGTTCTTTACCTCAAGGCTCTCATTGATTCTTCCGATAGTCGACAGCATCCGCCGGTTCGAGCGCAGAGCCCTCGCAAGCAACAGGAGCGTGGCAAGCAGGAGCGCTCCGAGCAGCCCCAGCCCCACGGCAAGACGGCGCGTACGCTCGTCGGCAGCCTCCCGTGCCGCATGGAATGCCCGGTCAATCACAGGCATGTTCTTCATAATCTCCGCGGCGCGGATATTGGCCTTTGAAAAATCGGCGTCCTCAAAGGCGCAGTTTATATAGTCGAAAGCCCGCTCCACATCGCCGTCCTCGAAAAGTATCGAAGCCAGCAGAATCAGCGACATATATTCCTTGGTTCCGGAGGCAATGTCGAGCATTGCCGAGTGCGCCAGAGCCTCCACCGCCTTATCGCGTCTGCCGGCCGCAAGATACACCTTCCCGAGAGTATACTGCATGGCGGCGTCCTCCCTGAATGAGAAAAGTCTGTCAGCCTCTTCCATTACCCCGACCGCTTCACTGTACATCCCGGCTTCCATCAGCCGCTCGGCCTTCAGGGTGTACTCTCCGCGCGAGCCCGGACGAGTCTCCTTCATCGCCTCGTCGCGGTAGTGGCGCAGTTTTTCCAGAGCCTCCACGCGGTCGGAACCGAGCACCGCGGTTTCCGCAAGGAGCGAATACGCGCTTCGGCAGACGCTGTTGCGGTACTTGCGGTGGTAATCCTCCAGGGCAGACTCATCGAGGGTGTCGAGGATATCCACGGCGGCCGCGGGAGCGCCGTATTTCGCATATCCTTCCGCGAGGTTGATTGTGGCGGAGGCTATTTTGGACTTGTCGCCGAGGCGTCTGGCGATGTTGAGACGCCATTCCGCCACGGTCAGCGCCGAGTCGATACGGTAGGACCTGTATGCCTCGTAGAGCCCCCGGAGCGAGCGGTAGCGGTCCTCGTCGGTGCTTGAGCGCTCAAAGCTCCCGCGCGCCCTGTCTATTGCCTGACGGCGGTCAAGCTCATACAGATGACGGACCGGGAGCATCGCATCGAGGCTGTCGAGGAGTGTCTGCCCCCGGCGGCCGAGTGCCGGAAGTACGGTCATGGCCAATATCAACAACGCTGTCAGGACTCGGGTCATATTTTATTAATTCATCAGGTGCCACAAAGGTACTCAAATAAACCTGAAAATGCAATGCCCTTTCACGCCCTGCTCCCGGTAAGGAGGCCCAAAGTCCGAGGAAACACCTTTTTCATAAGGAAGTAAAGAGCAACAGACACTATGGCGACCAAAACGAAATCGAGCGCGTATGAAAGCATTACGGTCAGGAAAGCCTGAGGGTCGACGGCCTTTGTCACTATTTTGTTGACATAGGGGCTGATGATGCCGTGGAAAGCATAGATGAAAAACGCCGACGACGCCAGAGCCCCGGGAACTTCAATCCTGCCGAACCACAAGGCATAGAAGGCAAGGCCGCCGACGGTCAGACATGCAAGCAAAACTTCCCGGGGGAAAGCAGGCACTCCCGGACGGATTTCCGGGAAGAACAGCGTAAAGACCAGACAGAGCGCCACGACCGTCAGCCATGAGCCTGAAATTATTCTCAGAACCATAGTCAGCCGCTCCGGCGCAGTACGGTTCAGCCCGTCGCGAAGCAGTTGCCCCAAGCCAAAATAGAAGATTCCGGCGAGGTAAGCCGAAGAAATATCGACAAAGAAGAGAAGCACGAGGCCGAACCATCGGAGTTTCCGAAGAATATACCATATCAGCGGTGCGAAGGCCAACAAAAGGAGCAGGTTGCGGATAAACCACATGGGCACGAGTTCCGGAGCTACGAAAAGCGACCAGAAAGAGGGGGCGTCGAGTGCCTGAGAGTCGCAGAACTGCCGCGTGAAGGGGATAATCTTTATAACGTTGCGGATGGCGAAAGCCAGAATATTCCACAGCACAAAGGGAACAAGAAGAGTCGCGAAGCGCTTTTTCAGGAATGCGGCATAGCCCTTACGCATGAAATTCGACTCTTTCAGGTTGAGAAGTCCGGAGATGAAGAAAAACAGGGGAACAATCGGGTCGAGCATCACGGAGTTCATGAATTTCTCAAGGCTCAGAGCGGCGTCAACACCCGGAGTGCCCCCGGGGACAAGGGCTATATTGGAAGAATGAATAAGAAGCACGCCCAACATAAGAGGGAAGCGGATTCTTCTGATCAGCAACGAAATATTATCGTTCAGCATCGGCGATCGGAGGCTATGGATTGTTGTTTCCTGCAAAAATACGATTTTTTCTTTGCTTTACCATAGAGAAGTGAAGGATAACTCAGGTTTCGGGCAGGAATATTCGCTTGATTTGGAACAAAATTGGCACATTTTTCCTTTTTAACGTTTATTACCTACTAATTCGGAGATTATCAGCTATTTTTGCAACTTGAATTATCGCATTTACTTATGTATTCCAATCGTATCAAGATATTCATGCTTGCGGCTGCGGCGTTATGCCTCCCGCAAGTCCTTCAGGCATCCGAAAACACGGAGCCTGCCCTGACGCTCGACGAATGCCTCGCGATTGCCCTCAGCGACAATCCGACGGTCCGCATAGCCGACATGGAAGTGACCCGCATGGATTACTCCAAGAAGGAAGTAATCGGCCAGCTCCTGCCGTCGATTGACTTCTCCGGCAGCTACAGCCGCACCCTGGCGAAACAGACGATGTACATGGACCTCGGCGCCTTCGGCGGAATGGGCGGAGGAGGCTCCGACGAGACCGAGACTCCCGCAAGCCGCGCCTCCGGCGGTAAAGACACAGGAATGAAAGTGGGCCTCGACAACTCCTACTCCGCGGGCTTCTCCGCCACACTGCCGCTCATAGCCCCGCAGCTATGGAAGGCGCTGAGCATCTCCGACGTGCAGATTGCCCAGGCTCTCGAACAGTCGCGCAGCTCGAAACTCGAACTCATCAGACAAGTAAAAGGCGCTTACTACGCCTTCATGCTGGCGGAAGTGTCACGCACGGTGATTCAGGAAAGCTACGACATGGCCGCCCTCACCCACGAGACCTATACCAAGCAATACGCCGCCGGCGCCGCCTCGGACTACGACGTGCTCCGCACCTCCGTGGCGATGAAAAACATCGAGCCCGAGCTCCTTCAGGCCGACATAGCCATCAAGCAGGCGCGCCTGCAGCTCCAGATTCTCATGGGCGTCGACGCCTCATTCGTTTTCCGCACCGCAGGTGCCCTCTCCGACTATGAAGGCACCATGAGCGAGCCCCTCCTCGGAGCCGACCCCGACCTCAGCGGCAACACGACCCTGCGTCTGAACTCAATCCAGCTCGACCTCCAGCGCAAGGCACTCGCCTCGCAGAAACTGGCATACGCCCCCACCCTGGCCCTTACAGCCAACTACAACTGGACCTCCATGAACAACGGAACGCCCTTCAAGGATCTGCGCTGGAACCCCTATTCCATGATCGGGCTCCAGCTTAGCGTGCCCATCTTTTCGGGGGGACAGCGCTACTCGCGCGTCAAGCAGGCACAGGTGCAGCTCACCGAGCTCGAGCTCCAGCGCGAGAATCTCGAAAGAACCGTCAACATGCAGGTTGACCTTGCCGTGGACAACATCAGAATCAACGTCAAGCAGATTGGTTCCTGCCACGAAAGCGTCCTCCAGGCCGAGCGCGCCCACGACATTATGAGCAAGAGCTTCAATCTCGGAGCAGCCTCCTACCTCGACCTTCGCGACTCAGAGCTCGCGCTCACCCGCGCCCGCCTCGCCTACTATCAGGCAATCTACAACTATCTCGTGGCCGACAGCGATTTCGAACAGCTCCTCGGCAACGTCTCCGTCGAACAATACGCAAAGAACAGATAAAATGACACGCCCACTCACCGCCATCATTCTCCTTCTCGCCGCCGGCGCCGCAGCCTCCTGCTCCGGAAACGACGACAGCGAAAAAACAGCAGCCGCCGCTGCCGAAGAACTTCCCATCGTGCGCACAGACGTGGTCCACGCGACCGACGTCGACCAGCTCAAGAGCTATACGGCCACCATCGAGGCCGACAATCTCAACAACATAGCCCCCGCGAGCCCAAACCGCATAAAGACCATCGCTGTAGAAGTGGGCGACAGAGTGCGCCGAGGCCAGAGACTCGTGACGCTCGACTCCGCCACGGCCGACCAGCTCAAAATCAACCTCGACGAGATTGAACGCGAGTACAAGCGTGCCGTAGAACTCCTAAACATCGGCGCAGGGACCCAGCAGGCCGTCGACCAGCTGAAGGCTCAGCTCGACGCTGCTCGGACCCAGTACGCCAACGTAATGGAGAACACTGTCCTCGTCTCTCCGATAAACGGGGTGGTGACAGCCCGCAACTACGACCCGGGCGACATGACCGGCTCGCTCCCGGTTCTGACCGTCGGCCAGCTTTCCCCGCGCGTCAAGGTGATGATAAACGTCAGCGAGACAGACCTCTCGCTGGTACGCAGGGTAATGCAGGTGAAAGTGAGCTTCGACGCCTACCCCGACGAAGAGTTCACCGGCACAATTGCCCGCGTCTATCCCACCGTCGACCCCGCCACACGCACATTCCAGGTGGAAGTCAGCATCGACAACCCCAAAGAGCGCATACTCCCCGGCATGTTCGGCCGCGTGGAGTTCAACCTCGGCAAGAACAACCGCGTCGTGGTTCCCGACCGCGCGGTAGTCAAACAGACCGGATCGGGCAACAAGTACGTGTACGTCCTCCATGGCAAGCGCGTGAGCTACGAGCGCGTCGAGCTCGGACGACGTCTCGACACGTCCTACGAGCTCCTCAGCGGCGTCAACGACGGCGACACGGTGGTCGTCTCCGGCCAGAGCCGCCTCGCCGACGGCGTTGAAGTCGAAGTAATTAAATAAATTTCTCCTCCCGATTTAACACTCCTTTTATATATAAGTAAAGCCATATGAGTCTGTACGGCAGTGCGGTGAAGCGCCCGATCATGACCACGCTGTGTTTCGTGACCGTGGTCATTCTGGGCCTCTTTTCCCTCAAAACCCTTCCGATTGACCTCTATCCCGATATCGAGACGAACACCCTGATGGTGATGACCACATATCAGGGCGCGAGCGCCGCCGACATCGAGCAGAATGTGACGCGCCCGCTCGAGAACGTGCTCAACGCCGTCAGCGACCTCAAGCACATCACCTCCAAGAGCCGCGAGAACATCTCGGTCATCACCCTCGAGTTCGAATACGGCAAGGACATCGACGTCCTTACCAACGACGTGCGCGACAAGCTCGACATGGTCTCGTCCATGCTCCCCGACGACGCCGAGACGCCCATCATCTTCAAGTTCTCCACCGACATGATACCCATCATCCTGCTCTCCGTGCAGGCCGACGAGAGCATGCCGGGTCTCTACAAGATTCTCGACGATGCCGTGGCGAACCCCCTGGCCCGCATATCGGGCGTGGGCTCCGTGAGCATCTCCGGCGCCCCCAAGCGTGAAATCCACGTCTACGTCGACCCCGCGCGCCTCGAAGCATACAATCTCAGCGTCGAGCAAATCGGCAGCCTCATCGGCGCCGAGAACCGGAACATCCCCGGCGGCTCCTTCGACATTGGTTCCGACACCTATTCCCTCCGCGTGCAGGGCGAATTCAAGAACTCCGAGGAGATGTCCGACATCGTCGTGGGCTCCGTGGAAGGACGCAACATCTACCTCCGCGACGTGGCACGCATCGACGACTCCCTCGAGGAGCGCACTCAGGAGACCTTCAACGACGGTCGCCGCGGCGCGATGATCGTCATCCAGAAGCAGAGCGGCGCGAACTCAGTGGAGATTTCCGACAAGGTGCTCAAGATGCTCCCCTCTCTGCAGAAGCGCCTGCCATCCGACGTGAAGCTCGGCATCATCGTCGACACCTCCGATAATATCCGCAACACCATCGCCTCCCTCGTCGAGACAGTGCTATACGCCCTGCTCTTCGTCGTCATCGTGGTGTTCTTCTTCCTCGGCCGCTGGCGAGCCACGCTCATCATCACCATCACCATCCCGATCTCGCTGATCGCCTCCTTCATCTACCTTGCCGCCACGGGCAACACGCTAAACATCGTCTCGCTCTCGGCGCTGTCAATCTCAATCGGCATGGTAGTGGACGACGCCATCGTGGTCCTCGAGAACGTCACCACCCACATCGAGAGAGGCTCCGACCCGAAGCAGGCGGCCGTGCACGGCACAAACGAGGTAGCCGTCTCCGTAATAGCCTCTACCCTCACGCTCATAGCAGTGTTCTTCCCGCTGACACTCGTCACGGGCATGACCGGCGTCCTCTTCCGCCAGCTCGGCTGGATGGTGACCATAATGATGATTATCTCTACGGTCTGCGCCCTCTCGCTCACACCCATGCTCTGCAGCGTGCTCCTCCGCCGGCAGACTTCCCACTCGAAATTCTACAACCTCTTCTTCACGCCCGTCAACCGCGGCCTCGACGCCTTCGACAACGGATATGCGCGACTCCTCGGCTTCGTAGTGAGCCACAAGGCCCTCACATTCATCGTCTGCATCGGCATCTTCGCCGGCTCCCTCGTGCTGATGAAGAGCGTAGGCACCGAATTCTTCCCCACGGCCGACGACGGCCGTCTGCGCGTGTCGCTTGAGCTTCCAATTGGGACCCGCGTGGAGACCGCCAAGGAAGCCGTGAAACGCCTCTCCGACGAATGGCTCGAGAAGTACCCGGAAATCAGGGTTCTCAACTACACCACCGGCACCGCCTCCAGCGACAACACCTTCGCCTCCCTTCAGGACAACGGCCCCCACATCATATCCATGAACGTCTCGCTCACCGACCCCGGCGACCGCGAGCGCCGCATCACAGAAATCGCCGAACTCATGCGCCGCGATCTCCGCGAGCGCTATCCCGAGTTCAAGAAGGCTCAGGTGAGCGTCGGAGGCATGGGCGGAAGCATGGGCGGACAGGCAACCCTCGACTATGAAATCTACGGCTACGACTTCGCCGAGACCGACTCGACCGCCCGGCTCATGAAGCGCATGCTCGAGGCTATCCCGGGCACCGCCGACATAATCATCTCCCGCGCGGACTACCAGCCCGAGTATCAGGTGGACTTCGACCGCGAGAAGCTCGCAATGTACGGCCTGAACCTTTCGACAGCCGCCAACGCTCTCCGCAACCGCATCAACGGCCAGCTGGCATCGCAGTTCCGCGAGGACGGCGAGGAGTACGACATCAAGGTGATGTACGCTCCCGAGCACCGCACATCCATCGAGGACATCGAGAATATACTCATCTACAACGCCCGCGGCGAGGGCGTCCGAATCCGCGACGTCGGCCGCGTGGTCGAGCGTTTCACTCCCCCGACCATCGAACGCAAGGACCGCGAGCGAATCGTCACGGTTTCCGCCGTCGTCCAGGACGTGCCTATGAGCCAGATTGTCAAGGCTGCGGCCATAGAAATGGAGAAACTCGAAATCCCTCAGGGCGTGTCCTTACAGCTCGCAGGCTCATATGAAGACCAGCAGGACTCCTTCAGCGACCTCCTGACCCTCGCCGTACTCATAATCATACTCGTGTACATCGTCATGGCCGCGCAGTTCGAGAGCTACACCTACCCCGCCATCATCATGACCTCCCTGCTGTTCGCATTCTCGGGCGTGTTCATAATCCTCTGGATTACGGGCCACACACTGAATGTGATGAGCATGATCGGCGCCATTATGCTCATAGGCATCGTCGTGAAGAACGGCATCGTGCTCATCGACTACATCTCGCTCAACCGCGAACGCGGCATGGGCATCAGGCGCGCCGTCATCGACGGCGGCCGCTCGCGTCTGCGCCCCGTGGTGATGACCACACTCACCACCATCCTCGGCATGGTGCCGATGGCCGTAGGCTCCGGACAGGGCTCCGAAATGTGGCGCCCGATGGGTACCGCCGTAATCGGCGGCCTCACCTTCTCGACCATCCTCACCCTCCTCTTCGTGCCTATGCTCTATTGCGTCTTCGCCCACTGCGGCGTTAAGCGCCAGCGGCGTCTGCACGCCCGTAAACTCTTAGCAAACAAATCAAGATGAAATCAATATTCATAGCATTCGATCAGGCCCACTACGACCGTATCATAGAGCTCCTCGAGCGCAACAACTGCCGGGGATTCACGGCCTGGCAGAGCGTCCAGGGCCGTGGCTCACACGACGGCGAGCCCCATTACGGCTCACACGCCTGGCCGTCCCAGGCCTCTGCAATCATCACCATGGTCGATGACCACCGCGTCCCTCTGATTCTCGAAAAACTCCGCGCCCTCGACGCCGAGCGCCCCAAGCTCGGCCTCCGCGCCTTCGTCTGGAGCGTCGATGAGGGAGTGTAGCCCGATTTATTGTATTTCACAAGTTAAACAAGGTTAAATCAGCGTCCGGTTTTTGTTCGGGCGCTGATTTTATTGTAATTTTGTAATTACGACAAATAACTCATACGAAAATTCACCCAATCACTTATTCCCCCATTTACAGCCTATCGCATATCTCTACTCTAATATTTAAGGAATAGAACAATGCAAAATTTAGCCAAGCTCACCGACGAACAGTTGGTGGCTTCCTATGCCCGGGGATGCAACGAAGCTTTCGACGAACTCCTCAGTCGCTACAAGAACAAGCTTTTCGGTTTCATCCTCCAACTCGTAAAGGACAAGGACCAGACCGACGATATCTTTCAGGAAACTTTCGTCAAAGCCATTATGACCATCCGTCAGGGCCGCTATCAGGAATCCGGACGCTTCGGCGCATGGCTTTGCCGCATAGCCCGCAACCTCGTGGTGGACTCCTTCCGTCAGGACCGCTGCGAGGCCGCCATATCGGCCGACGATTCGGACTGCGACATACTCAACCGCAAGGAGCTGGCGGATCCCACCGTGGAGGACCGCCTTATCGACGTGCAGATAAAGGACGATGTGCGCCGTCTTGTCAAGCATCTCCCCGAACCCCAGCGCGAGGTGCTGGAGATGCGTTTCTACCGCGACCTCTCCTTCAAGGAAATCGCCGACATCACGGGCGTAAGCATCAACACGGCACTCGGCCGCATGCGTTACGCCATCCTGAACCTGCGCCGTATAGCGAAGGAAAAGCAGATTGAACTGACGAGATAACAGAAAAGGAGAGGGCTTAATCGCCGAATTCCTTGTGCAGGGCCTCGAAGCGGCCAAGAATGGCGCTTCCGTGGCGCGCCATTGAGGAGCGCACGCGCTCGAGAGTCTTGCGTTCGACAGGCCGAGGCTTCGACCAGAAGCAGTCGGCGTAGCAGATAAGGCGTTCCAATAAAGTCTCCGGCATATACGAGCGGTCCGCCGGAAGGGGCAGCTCTCTGTCCAGCACTTCTTCTGCCGTCAGCCCCGCGCCTGTATGGCGCTCGGCCACGCGGGCGAATTTTTCCGGATATCCCTCGCGCCTGAGAAGGTCGGCGCCGATTACGCCGTGGCGGATATACGGTTCCTGCCCGAAGCACCCGATGCCCGCGGCATCCGTGAAGACTATTCCGACATCATGAAGCATGGCGGCCGCGACAATATCCACTTCGTCGAGGTCAAGTCCTTTTCTGGCGGCTATGGCCAGAGCCTCGGAGGCGACCATGCGGCTATGGGTAATCAAAATCCCGCGGACTTCCGAGTCCGCGGGATAATATTTGTCAATAATTTCACGAGGGGAGCGCTCCATCACTTGTCGATTCTGTCCTCGTCGAGAATAAAGTTCCATCCGTGGACGTCCTCCTCGAGGCCGTAGCGGATGCCGTTGAGCTTGTTATAGAGCGCGGTGGTGACGGGTCCGGGCTTGCCGTCGCGGGCCATGACGTAGGTCTTGCCCGTGTCGAGGTCGTCGATATTGCCTATCGGGGAGGCTACCGCGGCTGTGCCGATGGCAGCGGCCTCTGTACAGTCGGCGAGCTCCTCCACGAGGATGTGACGCCGTTCTACGGGAATGCCCATGTCCTCACAGAGCGTCATGAGGCTCATATTGGTGATGGAGGGGAGAATCGACTCCGACGCCGGTGTGATGTACTTGCCGTCCTTCACGGCGAAGAAGTTGGCGGGACCGCACTCGTCGAGGTACTTCTTCTCAAGCGGATCAAGGAAGAGGACGGCGGAATAGCCCTTGTCGTGGGCCTCCTCGCCGGCACGCATGGCCGCCGCATAGTTGCCGCCGCACTTGAACTGCCCTGTACCCTTGGGGGCCACGCGGTCGTGCGCGCGGGAGATGCAATAGTTCGACACCCCGAATCCCTGCTTGAAGTAAGGTCCTACGGGCGAAACCATTATGATGAACATATATTCGGTGGCCGGCTTGACGCCGATGCGGGGAGTGAGGCCGATTTCGAGAGGGCGGATGTAAAGCGATGCGCCGCTTTCATACGGAGGCACGAAACGGTTGTTCAGCTTGACAGCCATCACGCACATCATTTTGAAGAGTCTTTCGGGAATCGGCTCCATCATAAGTCCCTCCGCCGAGCGGCGGATACGCCTGGCGTTCTCTTCCATACGGAAGATGCGGATCTTGCCGTCCTTTCCCCGGAAAGCCTTGAGACCTTCGAAGATTTCCTGACCGTAGTGGAGGCAGGTGGCGGCCATGTGTATGTTCAGCGTGTCGGATTGCGAAACTTCAATCTCGCCCCACTTACCGTCGCGGAAAGTGCAGCGGACATTGAAATCCGTCGGGTAATACCCGAAAGGCAGTGATGCCCAATTGATTTCTTCGTTCATTTCTGTCATGAGAAGGGTCCGGGGCTGATCAGCATCCGGACGTGTTAGATTTCCGTCAGCAAAATTAATCATTAAATACGATTAAAACAAGAGAAGCGCCCAAAAACAAATCCGGGCGCTCTTCACGAGCGTCCGGACTGTATAAAGTGTGATAATGATTGGCTTTTCGCCAAGTATATATCTTATGATGATTGGTCTTGATAAGGCTTGATTGTCGCTTGACTTCGCAAAGTTAGCACACGGTTATGGCTTTACAAAGATAATAGTGTTACAATTTTGCAACAAGGCGATTTTTTATTATTCTGCTGAAACTCGCCTTATTTTTTGGCCTTGGGGAGGGTAAAGACGAACTCGAGTCCGGTAAGACCGTCGTTGCGGTTGCGGACGTCGATTTCGCCGCCGTGGACAATTATTGTGTTGTGGACAATAGGGAGTCCGAGCCCGGTGCCTCCGGCCTTTCGGGCACGTCCGGAATCGACGCGGTAGAAGCGCTCGAAAAGGTGCGGGAGATGTTCGGGCGCTACTCCCACGCCGTCGTCGCGGAAAACGAAATGATAGAATGCGCCGTCGTCCTTCGTCATTATCAGCTCGCAGTGAGTGCCCTTGGAATAGTTCGCCGCGTTCTTGGCGAGATTGGTCACGCCGCTCGAGAGAAGGTTGTAATTGCCCTCGATCATGCAGTCAAGCGGTATGTCGAATGTAAATTTCAGTCCCTTGAGCGAGCCGGCTTCCTGAAGGTCGCTGGCTACGGTGAAAACGAGGTCGTGGAAATTCAGTCTCTCGGTGCTGATGAGGTCTCCGCCGTCCTCGAGGCGCGAGAGGGCCGAGACGTCGGAGATAAGCTGGGCGAGACGGTTGACGTGCTCCTGAGCCTTTCGGAGAAAGTGGGTGCGCGAAGTCTCGTCCATGTCGGGATTGTCGAGAATAGTGTCGAGATACCCCTTTATCACACCGATTGGCGTGCGGAGCTCGTGGTTGATGTTGTTTGTGAGCTGACGTTTGTTGAGCGCTCGCTCCTCGATGGCATGCATTGCCACGGCATGCTCTTCGGCCGTGCGCCTGGAGGCTTCCACGGTCTGTTCGTAGAGGTCGACGATGCGCCTGGATATGTCGCCGAGTTCGTCGTGAGTAAACTTGAAGTCACCTCCCGGCTCGCCTTTGGCTGCCCTTTCGGCAAAGTCGAGAAGGCTGCGGATATTCCGGCTGAAATAACGCGAGGAAAGGGCGCTGAAAACTGTAAGCGAAATGGCTACGACAAGGAGAGCGAAAAGAAAAGCGTTGGTACGGAGGAACTCCTTACCCGACTGCTGAGTGACGGGGACCATCGTATACACGCTGAGGCGCCCGTCCGAGCTTACGTCGTATGCATAATAGTTTCGGGAGTTTTCAACGGGGTCGCTGTCGGCGCTGTCTTCCGCGGCGTAAACCTCACGCTCGTACGAAAGGCCCTGGTTGACGCCCTTTACCTTTGTGAACTTCTCCCGGGAAAGGGGGATAGGCTCGCCGTAGCTGCGGTGAAGCATGCCGTCCTTGTAAATCGACACTCTGAGAGCCTTGTACTCCGGACTGTCGCGGTAGTACCTTGTAACGAAGTTCAGGAAGGGGGTCACGTCCTTGTTCGTCTCATACTGGTCGATGATGCGGGCGTTTATGACAGCAAGCTGAAGACGGATCTGGTCTATCTGGTTCTGGCGGATGTTGTTGTACTGCCAGACAGCGAAAGCGATAATCATGACCCACAGGGTCACGGTCATCGGCACGAAAAGCTGAAGCCTGTAACTAATTCGTCTCCTTGAACCCATACCCGAAACCCTGACGAGTGACAATATTGTTGGAGTACTCGCCGATTTTGCCACGGAGGCGGGTAATGTTCGTGTCGATAGTGCGGTCGGAGACAACGACGTCGTCGCCCCATACCTTCTCTATGATTTCAGCGCGGGAATAAATCCTGTTGCGGTGGGTCAGGAAATAAAGAAGTAGGTCGTATTCTTTCCGGGTGAGCTGGATTTCTTCGCCGTCGAGATGAACAGTCTTGTCGTTGCGGTCAATGCGCAGGCCACGGAAAACGATGTCGGACTCGAGCTTCTCCTGCACGTCGGCCTCTGCGGCAACAGCCGCCTGCCGGGCGGAGCGGCGCAGAAGGGCCCGCACGCGGGCGAGAACCTCGCCGATGACGAAAGGCTTTGTGACGTAATCATCGCCCCCGATGTTGAGGCCCATGACCACGCAGTCCTCGTCGCTCATCGCCGAGCAGAAGAGAATTGGTGTGTTTTCTGTTTCAGTGACATTCCGTACTCGCTTCGCGAAATCGAAGCCACTCAGGTGGTCCATCATGATATCGACGATAAACAAGGAGTAGGGTCTGAGATCCATGTCGAGAGCCTCCTCGGCACTGTATGCCGTGTCAACCTCGTAGCCTTCTTTTTCAAGGTTGAATTTCAGAATCTCGCACAACGACTCCTCATCGTCGATTACTAATATCTTGGCGTTCATTTGTGTTTGTTGGTGTTTCCGCCACTAAATTACAAAACTTCCGGCATTAGTTTGTGTTAAACCATGTTAAACGCCAATATTGTAACCGAACTTTAACAGCCTCACGGGCGTATTATAGTCAAACAAGTATTTGCACTGTGTTTTTTCATGGTAATAGATTTAAGGCTAATGATTGTCGGTTGTCGTGAGACAACCGATTATTTTTTAGGCGCATATGACCGGTGCGTCAAAAAATGCGGTGTCATGTGCCGATTATTGCCGGGATTTTGATAATTTTGCATACGGAAAATGCCCTGCGCCTCCGCAGGACGGAAACTGTTCAAGCAATGCTATATTTCTCATTTACGATGTCTCCCGAAGCCCTCGCGCTGCTTGCAGGCGCGCTGGCATGCATTCTTGCCACGGGACTCATCTATCTGTTCCGGACGCGCACGGTAATCCGTGCCGTAGGACGCGCGAGGCTGCCCAAGTCCGACGATACGGGCTCGCGCGAGGCTGTCTCGGTGATAGTATATTCACAGGATGACGCCGTCAATCTCGAGCCCCTGCTCCTGTCGCTCCTGAGCCAGGAATACTCCGGCCCATATGAAATAATAGTCGTGAACGAAGGGGAGAGCTCCGACGTCCGCGACCTTGTGGCCATGCTGCGCGCTTCGCACTCCAACCTCTACCTCACCTCCACACCCGACGGCGTCCGCAATCTCAGCCGCAAGAAACTCGGAATCACACTCGGGGTCAAGGCCGCGCGCTACGACACCGTCGCCCTCACCACCACCGCCGTCACCATCCCCTCGAAACATTGGCTCAGCGCTCTGACACGCTCATTCACTCCCGGCGGACCAATAGGCGTAGTGCTCGGTTTCGCCGCCATTGACCCCGGCGAAGACCAGGCGCGCGGCAAACGGCGCCGGGCATTCGACTTCACGGCCGAAAGCTGCCGCTGGCTCGCGCCCGCTCTCGCCGGCAAGCCTTTCAGAGGCGTTGAATACAATCTCGCCTACCGCAAGGACCTCTTTCTGAAAAACAGCGGCTTCGCCCGCTCCCTCAACCTCCACTACGGTGACGACGACATATTCATCAGTGAAATTGCGCGGGGCGACAACACGGCCGTCGAGCTTGCGCCCGAGTCGCTCGTGACTCTGCGGGGAGGCAACTCACCGCGCATCTTCCGGGAAAGGATGGTGCGCCGGTGCTTCACGGAGAGTTTCATCAGCCGCAGGCCTTTCTTTCTGGCGTCCCTTACCGGCTGGCTCCAGTTGGCCGCTCTCGGCTGTTCGGTTGCCGCCAGCGCTCTCGCTTGGCCGAACCTGGCGGGAGCCGCCGCCGGGCTGGTGCTGATGCTTGCGGTCTGGACGATGGACATCCTTGTCTGGCGCGCGGCCATGCGGGCACTCGGCGCCCGGACCCTCTGCCTCTCCATCCCCTGGTTCAGCATGACATATCCGCTGAGAAAAGTCGCCTATCTCGTGCGCTCGCGCCTCGGGAAACAGCGAAAATACACGTGGAACTGATTTAGATTTTTCTCTACAACGCGCCTGCATACACCACTGTATACAAGCGCGTTAACAATTTTAAGAATTTAGATTTGCATTTGAGGCTCTTGCGCGTGAGGTGAAAGTTAGTGAATTTTGCAGTCGAGAAGGGCGCACAGCCCGGCTCCCGGCCTTGAAAATTCAATCCAATCATCATCACAAAACCATTCAAATGCAAACCATGAAAAAAGTTCCAAGGAAACTTCGGGCCCTCGCGCTCGCCCTCTTAGGGATATGCGCGCTCGCATTCTCGCCCGACCTCCTCGCCGCCTCGCTCAGCGTGTCGGGAACAGTGACCGATCCCACAGGCGAACCGCTGATTGGCGTAAGCGTCACCGTCAAAGGCCAGCCCACCGGCGTGACCACGGACATCGACGGAAACTATACCATTACGGGCATCGACGACAAAGCGACCCTCCTTTTCTCATACGTAGGCTTCGAGCCGATTGAGGAAGCTGTCAAGGGACGCACGAAAATCGACGTCGTGATGCGCGAAGACAACGAGCTTCTCGACGAAGTGGTGGTCGTTGGCTACGGCTCCCTCTCGCGCAAGGAACTCTCCAGCTCCATCGTACAGATCAACAAGGACGACTTCAACCAGGGCGCGATGAACAACCCCATGGAGATGCTCTCCGGCAAGGTTGCCGGCCTGAACGTGTCGACCACGGCGGCAGCCAACCCCAACAGCAGCTCCGACCTCCAGGTGCGCGGCGCCACGTCCATCTCCGCAGGCAACGGCCCGCTGATTGTAATCGACGGTGTGGCAGGCGGCGACATCCGCACCCTCGCTCCTCAGGACATCGAATCCATGTCGGTACTCAAGGACGCAGCTTCCGCGGCCATCTACGGCACACGCGGCGCCAACGGCGTCATTCTCATCACCACAAAGAAGGGCTCCGGCGATGACGGCGGACGCCCCGTCATCACCTACGACAGCTACGCCTCCCTCGGCATCGCCAAGGACCGTCCCGAAGTCCTCTCGCCTGACGAATGGCGTCGCAGCCGCCGCGGCAACGACTACGGCCACTCCACTGACTGGTACGACCTCATCACCCGCAAGTACTCCTACGACACCAACCAGTACCTCGCCATCGACGGCTCCCTGAAGGACGGCGGCTACTACAGCGCCTCCGTCAACTACAAGCGCGCCAACGGCCTCGACATCGTCAGCAAGCGCGAGGAATTCGGCGGACGCGCCGCCGTCAGCGCAAACACTCTCGACAGCCATCTCCGCATATCCGCGAGCATCAACGCCCGCAAAGTGAAGGAGGACTGGGGCGACGATGGAATGTTCGACACAGCCCTGGGCATGAACCCCACACTCCCCGTCTTCAACGAGGACGGCACCTACTACCAGCCCACATCCCCCACCGACGTCCGCAACCCGGTGCAGCAGCTCACGGTGAACACCTCGCAGGGCAACCGCACATACCTCCTCGGCACGGCCGACCTGAAGTACAACATCTGGCACAACGACAAGCACGCCGTAAGCACTTCAGTCTCCTATTCCTATAACTACAACGACCTCAAGAGCGACTACTACACGCCCTCGACCTCGGGCGAGTCCTACTGGGGCGGCTACGCCGGCCGCGCGAGCATCCGCTACCAGAAATGGTGGACAAACTCCGTGGAATGGCTCGCCAACTACAGCTTCACCTCCGGCGACCACGACTTCAAGTTTGTCGGCGGATACAGCTACGAGCGCTCCAACTGGGAGCAGATGTTCGAGCAGAACAACAACTTCACCTTCGACAATCCCCTCTGGCACGGAATCGGTTCCGGCTCCTACCTCACCGAAGGCAAAGCCGTGATGTACGCCGGAAAGAGCGAGTCGACCCTCATCGGCTTCTTCGGACGCGCCAACTACAGCTGGCGCAGCATGATCATCGCCTCCGCCTCCCTCCGCTACGAAGGCTCCACCAAATTCGGCGCCGACAAGAAGTGGGGTTACTTCCCCGCAGCATCCATCGCCTGGGAAATGGCACGCGCGCCCTTCATGGCCGACTACAGCCACGTGGTCCAGAGCCTCAAGCCCCGATTCTCCTACGGCGTGACAGGACGCTCCGACTTCGACGCATACCAGTCGCTCGCCACATACACCTCCAACGGCAACTACCTCATCGACGGCAACTGGACTACGGGCTACCGCCCCTCCAACAACGCCAATCCCCAGCTCGGCTGGGAAAAGAGCACCAGCGCCAACTACGGCATCGACTTCATGTTCTGGAACCGCCTCTACGGTTCGATCGAATACTTCGACCGCCGCTCGCAGG
This sequence comes from uncultured Porphyromonadaceae bacterium, assembly GCA_902491515.1. Lineage (GTDB taxonomy): Bacteria > Bacteroidota > Bacteroidia > Bacteroidales > Muribaculaceae > CAG-873. Next base: position 226 of record CABUIC010000010.1, on the reverse strand, counting down.
ACCTCCTCTACAACTACACGGCCCCGCAGCCTCCTTTCGTATACTCGACAATCCTCGTGAACGTCGGCACAACGAAGAACACCGGCGTCGAACTCGCTCTCACCGGCGACGTCGTGGTCAGCGGACCCGTGAAGTACACCACAGGCATCAACTACTCCTACGGAACGACAAAACGCGAGTTCGGGATAAGAATGCCCTGAAAAAAGTTGAATCGGCAGCTTGAAAA
>CABUIC010000009.1 GCA_902491515.1 uncultured Porphyromonadaceae bacterium | reverse complement strand
TAGGTGCCAGCCCTATTTTTTTAGATTCTAAAAAAGTTTAGCGGACAGTAATAAATAAAAACGGACCCCGGATCCACGATAAAGTGGTGCCGAAGTCCGTTGAATGAGTTAGCGATTGAAGCCTTACGGTCGAGACTTTAGGCTCGATTCACGAAAGCGCGGCGGCGGTGCCGCAACTTTCTTAATCAATCAAAATATATCTGTTCGTAATTAGCAGTAGCTTTACAAGAATTATGTTTCAATTCAAAAGTGCCAATAATATTTCCTCGTCTAACAGTCAAAATCAAAGACGAATCAGTTCGTATCGTATTTGGATTTTTCATCATGACTTCTCTAATATTTGGGTGTAGCTCAGAAATTCTAAGGACATAATGAGCAGAGCCAAAGTCTTCAAATTCCCGACCCTGAGAATGTAGTTCGTCAATACAGAACTGGTTTCCGAGGTTCGTAAAATCTTCTTTAGGCAGAGAAAAAAATGTTGGGATGTATTCTGATTTAGATGCTAAATATTCAGGACGATTTGTCAGGTAAAAGTAACCATAGCACATTACTGAAACTAAAGCAATCAAAAGAATAAAGTAAAACCTCTTCATTACGAGTCGAGATGCATATCATGAAGTATTAAATCCAATATTTATTGATACTCGCTCATGCGCATAGATATGATTCTTCCATTGATTGCTTCGACAGTTAAAAGCAATGATTGATTGTAAGCATCTTGATGGAGGAGCAATGCAAAAGTATCTGAATTTTCCATGCGACCCATTTGAACGTGAATGGGATTAGAACCGCGTTTCAAGGTTTCAAATTTACCTTTTAAATAATCAACATATTCACGCTTGCTTGACATCTCATAAAATACCGCATCAGAAGCATAATGAAAGTCATTATCAAGAAAAGGCTCTAAAATATTTACGTCTAAATTTTGCCAACTTAAAGCGACTTTCTCGACGAGTTGTCTCTGACTTAGATGCAATGGTAATGGTAAGTCCCCATGTGGCAAAAGAGAAATAGTATCGTATTTTGCGGCATAGGAGCCTCCGCAAATATAATGTGTCCCGTCGGTTTCAAAACACCATAGACTCCCGATTACCAAAACAGGTATTATATCATGCAATCTTAATTTTTCGTGGTTTATCTTTTCATTGATGAAAGATAAATCAATCAAATTCTTGTCGTCACAATTAGGCATAACATATAGCCAAGTGTCGGATGAGGCACCACTCATTCGATAAATGAGGTCAGGTTTCTGTTTGAGCGAATCAGCATCATCAATCGACCATGAATCATTAATCTTGGTTATGTTAGAATTGCACTGGCGGAAACTCTCGTATAGAGTCTCAATTAAAAATTGCCTCAGCTTTTCGCCGGTCAATGGGTCTCCCATTTTCTCGCCATTGGTACATTGGTGAGAATAGATATAGGGTTCACCATTATTGATTAATCTCATCATATATAGAATTGTTTAAGTAGTTTGTTTTATGTAGTTCCAACATTAGAAGCATATGCCACAATCGTATTTGTAATACTCGAATTTATCTGCGGTACTAACCTCGGCAGAACCATCTTCGTTGAAGAATACACGCACATGCTCACGAATTAGGCCCTCCCAATCATTCCAATATGTACAATATACGTCAGCAAATTTTCGGTCTGGAGACATATTAACGACAGGCAAAAGAATATCATCCATTGCCAATATAGTGAAGTCGTAATCTTCAATAGCCGTGATTTTTTCAAGGTCTTCGACCTCGAAAATAAAGGTTCGGCAAATATATCCACCATGCCAAAACACTGGCATTATAGTTGGAGCAGTAAGCATCAAGTATACTTGCCAAGCTCCGAGTTCTGAGCGCTCGACATTAAGCAGACTCGGAGAGAAATCGAATTGCTCTCCACGATTATTATAGAAATAGAATTTACTTTCGTCGCCTATATCGTCAGTGTCATTAGATGCTATTTTAGCACCAAGTATAAGTCCGGGTTTCGGAGAAATACTTTTTGCTCTGAAGAATAATTCTCCTTTGTCCTTTATAGTCTCTGTTTTGACAATACTATTAGTTATAATATCGTGGATAGATTTTCCATTCAATGAGAATAGATTAATGAAATCGAATTGCTCAAGGAAAAGTTTAGCTTTTTCTGCAATTTTCATATCATCATTATCATTGGAAATCTGAGCCAATTGAATAATTCTCTGCAAAAGAGATTTGGAACGAGTCAAGTCTTTAGAAAGTACATTATGAGACAATTGGTCTCCTGAATAATACATGACTGATAAGTTCCATAAGCATCTTACAGAAGGATAATCAAAGCCTTCCACATAACGAAGCCAGTCAGTCGCTTTTGTATAGTCCTGTTCATTGGCCCAAAGAACTGAGAACAAATTCACCATTGATAACTGATTACCATTTTCCGAAAGTTCGGTAAAGAGCGAAATCGCATCCTTAGTATGACCCTGATTTGCTAAAATAATAGCAGCGTCGTTACCCTTATCTAAGTCGTTATGGTTGTGATAAGCTTCAAGGTTTTTCCTAAGGATATTGAGTAGGTCTTCATTGGAATAGAAGTCCATTTGTTCATCATTTGTTTCAAACGTGAAAGTTCCTACTAATGCGGGGTTTGCAAATTCACGTTTGGGTCTAATAGGGGGATTAAACGGAGTTGGAATGATACTATTTAACGGTACATTCTTTTCAGGATTCAACTGAACGACCTTGGCACAAGTAGGACAAATTGATAGTTGTCCCGCTCTTCCAAACTTACCCTCCGGCATAGCAAAGCTGTACCAATCAAGTAAGGCGGAATCAGTACCGCAAATGGGGCAACAGAGTTGGTATTCCTTGGATTCTTCGTTTTCTCCAAGATATGGTATTATTGCACGACAGCAAAAACCAGGACTTTCAATATCGCATAGTTCTGACTTGAACTTTGACAAATACTTTTGGGCAATAGTTATTGTTGATACCCTTTCATGATTTAGATGAAACAGAATAATTATGGGAAAGTATTGAGTAAATCGAAGATATACGGCAGGACGACACTGTGATACGTTCCACTCGACATTAACTCTAAAGGAATTATCTTTAGATTTAATATTGCTGAAATACCTTGAAATAAATCCTGAAACTTCTTCCCAACCGTTAATCTCTAAATTATTCGTAAGTATAAGATAGGGATTGGGCGATAATAACTTGAAAAATTCAGAATAATTGTCTGAGATTATTCCTTTCGCTAAAGCGTCTGCTACTTTTGTGTAAGGATAATTGGGTAAATTAGCCTCGCGTCCATATATATTTGGAATCTGGCAATCACATTTCAAATATTCTTCGGGAGTTATCGATTCAGTATATCCTGTACCATAAACATCGTCGAGAGTCAGAGTTTTATTATATTTTTTATTAAACTCTGTGAGTGTCATTTTATCTTTTTCGCCGTCACAAACGGTGTCTTTCGACCAATAATTAAAGTCAGCCTTATCAAGTGGATAAGCCTTACCCTTTCTTCGTGGCCAAAATCGTCTAAAGCCATTTTCTTTAATATGCTTCAGAAGAATGCATATAAAAGCAATAATGACAAAAGCAATTACCAAGGGTGACAAAACAATCATTAATATTTTATGCCACCACTTAAAGTCGCTGTCTCCTCGTGCAACAAGGAAGATGATTGACATAAGGGCAAAACAGCCGATATAAATATATAAATAGATCATTAACGCGTTTGGTATTGTAGTCGAAAAATATTTTGACGTAATTAATGAACAGCGAAGGTAAGCACCATTTACTTTAGCAAAACAATGGCCACCGCGACAAGAGTGATTAAAATATTTACCACAATCAATGTCCGGTTGGTTTTACACATTGAAGTAAGTGTGGAAATACTTGTTTCTAAAGAAGTGGATTTTTCGGAGATAGCAGAAGCAACCACTCTGATTTCTGAAATGATTTTGTCCAGCTTTCCTGCGTTTGAGGCAACTGCATCCTTGAGATTGGCAAGATCTACATCTTGTGAATCTTGAGAAGTCTTTAAGTCGGATGCTATCTGAGAGAGAATTTCTGCATGTTCGGTACCGGTCTTTTCAAGGTCAGTCGCGATTTTTTCGAGAGTCTTATCCTGGTCTTTCTGAGAATCAATAAGTTGTTGCTGAAGATTGGCAACGTCAGATTTCAGAGAAAGGATGGTTTCTGTCGCCTTTATCAGAGAATTGTGAACGGCGGTGAGTTCATCAATTCTATCTTTGAACACATTATTGTGAGACTCATAGGTGTTGAAAAGCGATTCAGTTTTATCCTTAAAGGAGTCAGCAGAAGAATTTATTGACTCCATGAATTTAAGGATAATGGAGTTGCATTGGTTTGCGAACGCAGTGTTTAAAGAATCGAGTTGACCTTTAACCACTTTGATGGAATTCTGGATGTCATTGGATAGCGTTTGGTTCTCATTGTCAAACGCTTTGGCAACCGTATTTAAAGAATTGATAACAATTTGAAATTCACCGACAAAAGAACTGAGTTCCTTTTGTACTTCCTTATAGGAATTGGCGGTTTGTTCAACAAGAAGTCGAGCGGAAGCGACTTCATTAAGTTCGGATTCGAGTCGTGAAAGGCTCGCGAGAATTTCTTGTGGAGTCATATCTTGACTATTTTATGCTGTGAAGTGTTCTTTGAATCTGTGCGCCCATTCTGCATGTCCTACGGCTTCGCACATCATAATAAGGAGTCCGAAATTATCAATGTGCACTTTGTCGGTAACATGATATTTTGTCAGGGCCTCAAAATAGTAGTTGAAATAGTTGTTAAGCTCCTGTTGTGGGAGGTTATTTCGCAGTTCCTCGTAAGCCTCAATAAATGAGGACTCAACTTCTTGTTTCAATGAGTCAGAAGTTTCATCGGCTTTTAAGAAAAGCAAACAAAAAACATTAAGTAAACTGAGCGTTGGATTTGGTGAAAGTATGCCTCGGCGAATGAGACGGACAGCACCGCGAAGATGTTTAATATTATCCTTAGGCGAGGATGTACCATCACTGTTGACGATAGACATATATTTAGCCAAAATTGATTTTTCGAAGTCTAAACCGTGAGAGTCATCTTTATCGGCAAATTGCCCATTAAAGTACCATTCACGGCCAGATTGTGTATCATCTACTAAAGAAAAATCCCTGCCGTTTTCATCTTTATACTCGTGCCGAGCATATTTGGAATTGAAATAGTAATACAGTGTATCTTTCAATTCTTCGTTTGTGTCAAGCCAGTTACGGGGTTCCGAAGTGGCTTCCTCACAAAATTGTTCAATGTCGAGTATTGCTTGTTTCCTCTTAGTGGCAATCTTCTTATAAATAAATTGCGTAAGAAAGTACAAGCAATTAGCAATTTCAGAGCCATTATATCGCTTGCAATACGCAATCTGAGCGTTGGCACGAGTTTCGTTGTAGTAGCGCATGAAAAACTGCTTTAGCCCTTCGTAATAAGAACCCTCAGGCCTCTTACGGGTAACGATACGAAACTCCTGATTGATGTAGTCCTGAGTAAAATCTTCAATCAAGCCAATGCAACACATACGATATATTGCTTTCATAAGTGCCGCTTGATATTGCTCCTGGTTTATATCGCGCAATGCCGCAGTATTTTCCTTAGGATTACGGGGCTGTTGAGTAATAGTGCGCAGTTGAGCCTGTCTTAAATATCCGTCAAGGGTTTCAGAATCCCTTGATGGATAACGGTACGAAATATAAGACACAACGGCTTCTCCCTCCGACGCTTGATTAAGTTTGGAAAGGAAACCGGTTACGGTTTTATTTTGACGTGAAACTTCATCGGTATCTTCGGTAACAGTCATTTGATGATTCATCAAATAGTCCATTACCATCCATTCTGTGTTTTCTCCGAGGAAGTTGCCATCGTAAAAGAATTTATGAACGCCAAAGTCAACCTTGACAGGCTCAATTAAACGTGTAAACTCGTCTTGCTCATTAAACACACGATCTGAATAAAGAACGACAGCAAGAGCCATTTTCCTATCACGTCCTGCACGACCGGCCTCCTGGACGAAAGCTTCGAGTGAGCCGGAATGATTTACGTTGAGCGTAAATCTGACATGAGGCTTATCTATGCCCATACCAAACGCTTTAGTGGCGACCATAATATTAGTACGATTTTGAATAAAATCGTCCTGCGCGGAGGGATCATCGCCTCCAACAAATTCGCTGACTTGTTGAATGTTCAACGAGTCCTTAATTTGTCCGGCAATACCAATGCGAGAACCATTGTGAACGCCTAATGTACCTCTGCGGTGAGGACAAAATATTATGGCTGATGATGTGTCGCTCGGGTCTGTGTACCATTCGGGGTTTACATCAACTTGAATGTCGCGACTGAGAATACTTTGAGCAAAGTCGGATGTGGGTTCAATGTTCTCTCGTTCAATAAAGCGCTTCTTAATTCGCTCAATAGATTCCGGCTTCTGTAATTCTTGGAGCGAAGAAAAGAATACATCCTTAACTATTTTTGGGCATGTCATATTCTTTGCCGAATATACATCCCATTTATCGTGAGCAGTATCGTCATCTACTTTGACTATACGATACTGAAGTTCAAGACGGTTCGTATTTTCATATCGTACTGTAGCTTCAGGATCAAGTGGAAATGCATTATTACCGGATAATTCACGTTCCACGTCGGCAAGTACATCAAATGATGCGGTAGCCGTCAAACCGACAAGCGTAACATGATTTCGTGTATCATCTTCAGTTTGCTTTGGCAGAACATAATTATAAAGATTTCTACCCAAATGCAAATAGGTAAAACGAAAATCATGCCCCCACTCAGAAACACAGTGGACTTCATCGATGATACCATAAGAAAAATAGACATGGTTGTCAGCCATTGCACGTAGGCTTTCTCTAAACTTAAATATGGCAAGTCGCTCAGGAGAAAGGAATACAAACAATAGTCTGGAGTCTTTCATCATATTCTCACGTTCAGCCTTATTCTGTACTGCAGAATTAATGAATGTGCAGAAGTCAATGCCATTTTTCAAAAGGCCGTCGTATTGGTCTTTCATCAGCGACATCAGAGGGTCGATGATGATAGTGACGCCCGGTTGAAGCATTGCGGCAATCTGATACGTGAGAGATTTACCGCCGCCGGTCGGTAAAAGACCAATAACACTTTTAAGCTGTAATGCACGAGATATTATCGGAAGTTGACCTTCACGGAAGTTTTCTTTTCTGAAAAGCAACTGAATAAAATATCGAAGGTGTGTAACATTCTCTTCGATATTATCGTGGGTGCCTTGATGATTAAGTTTCGTCAGCGGTTTATATACTATGCGGTCAGTCGTATAGATATAACGCTCTGAGTATATGTTTTCGGAAGCTCGAACGTTAAAGTAGCAATTATTTTCAGCCTTGAATTGAGAGAATTCGACTTCACGAGGATTTGATTTTTCGTAGAGCGAAAAATCTATTACAATGTCAAACGTTTGGTCGGTAAGTTGCTTGCATGAATCCGCATATACGTTTGCTCCGAGGTGAAGTCTTGAATCTGGATATTTAGAATTGATTACCGAAAGATTGACTTCCGGGAATTTCATATCAGAGAAATCGTGTGATGCCGAAGCTAAATGATTAAGCATTTCAGATAGTTCATGCAAAGCGATAGCTGCGCATGGCACATCTGCTTCTTTCACCAATACATTCCAAATTTCTTTATCAAGTGAAAGATGATTGGTGAGAAGTGCTTCCAAAATTGTTTTTTCAATTCTTGCAACCGCCAAGGGCACATCCTTAACGAGCTGAGCGGCTTCGCTACTTATGCCGTTATTCGGAATGTAACGAATTCCGCCATACTGCGCTTCATCAGCATCCTTAGTTCCAGCGTTAAGAACATCTGATAAAAGACTTTCAAGCCACGGACTTGCTTTTGTCGGGAGTCCACGCTCCACTACATTGTTAAGTACTGCAAGAATCGGGTTTACATCATCATAAACGTTTGCTCCAATATCGAATGGTGCAAGCACCTCAAAAGCCGTTTCAAGCGGAGCGACATCAAGGATAGACATATCGGACTTGTATGCCGCAAAATATTGTTTAGGCGCATAGAAGCGATATGGAATAAGGATTTGCTCCCCTTGATCAACTCGATATTTGAATCCTTTAATAAAGCAGCCAAATGTATATTTGTTATAATCGGTGCGCGTGAAAAACTCAGTATTCCGATAACTTGAAAAGTATGCGGAGGAAGGGAGTTGAAAGTAACGGCAAAACGCATTTATACGATCTTCTCTGCGATTTGCCGGACCGATACACAATACGTAATGCTTATGACCTGAGGAGGTAATAAGCTCGGCAAGTTTTTTCAAGTCAATAGTCTCGATGTCGAGAATATTTGAAAAAAGGTGTATTGTTATTGGCTTCTTGTATTCAATATCGGATATACAATCAAAGTCCAGCGGCATTGTCGGCGGTAACCCGAGTTGCTTCTTTGTGATTTGAACCCCGGGAGCCGCTAACGAAACGTTCAATTCAGCTCTGTGTATTGCGGCGGTAGACGGTTCAATGAGCGTAATCTTTTTAATGTTTTGAAAAAGATTACGCTCTTTCATCTTTTCAACAAGGCATACCGATGCGAGACCTTGCCCGCAACCCCAATCTACTACCTCAATAGATTCTCTAAGTTCAGCAAATGGTAAATCCTCAATAGCACGAAATACTTTGCGCTTGTGGCTTTCGCCATAGGCGGCAATGTAACAGTTTAAGCCGTCATCAGTTCTTAAAAGGCTGACTCCGTGGTTTACCTCCGGATGAGACCAAGGATAGGGATACCTTTGATATTCAGGAGGTACCAACGATTTGGCAGTTTCAATAACAGCGTCAATCGTCAAAGGATTATATTTCGATATTATATCAGAATACATATCATTTTCCTGTTATAGTGTCTTGCAGGGGATTTGCCTTGTGTTGCTGCCAATTTCTAACGGCAACCTCTTTGCTTGAATTGGCATAGCAATACTCACAAAGATGTGGACAAGTATTGTACTCTCCAATATCTTTGCTTTTCATACAGCCACATGCAATGCGCTGCCCCTTATCTCTATTATTTTGACGAATGGCAATATATTTGCCGTTGCTTATTTCTACTGCATCTTCCGGAATATCGACCGGCTCAATCTCGGCAAATAGATTATCTGAATGAGCGGTGTCGATAACTTCAGCGCCAAGAAATTTCAATAATTCGGGCGAATGAGAGCCGAAACGCACCATTAGTCTGTCATCGACGCAATGGTTGTGTTCTACTCCGGGAAGATTTGCTGCTTCACCGCAGGTAGCAAGGATAAAGTTCCAACCTTTTCGCTTGTTTAGTTCAACAAGGCGACCTGCAACCTCAAGCATTTGCTCCGGAGTCCAATCAATATAATTGATATGGCTCCGTTCAAGATTTGACTTTACTTTCCGATATGAAACGATGTCGGCGAAACTGAAAACGAGTTTTTCAGTGTAACCTTTAAGTTGGTCTCCAATTTTTTCGATTTTGGATAATAGTTTATCCATATCTATCTTATCGGTAAGGATAAGTGGGTCAAATCTCCAGACAACGGCCCCTTTGCCAAGACGTTCAACCAACAGCTTGAACGTCTCGATTCGTTCGGCAAGGGGACGTACACCTCTCTCCAGCCCTTCAGCCTCATAGTCATTGATGGTATATTGGATGTAGCATCCAATCCCTCTCTTTTCAAGTTCATCGAGATGCTTAAGCAATGGGCGAGGATTCTTCGACCAAAATACTATGAACTTGGTATCCGCATAGCCAACATAGCTCTTAACACCATTGAACGGATTAGTCCATGCTGAATAGCCTTTTTCCAACCTGTGAAAGAACCAATCAGCATAGAACGCCGGAATATCCGTGCTTCTGCTTGCGGATACGACAATAGGGAAAGTGGCTTTTGCCACTTCTCCATTATCCAGAGTAACGAATCTATCTTCTTGCTTCTTTGCCATAGTTAGAAATCTACATCCTCATTGTCATATACTTTATCAGACAAGAATGTAAACACCTTTGAATGATTATGCTGTCCTTCGGCAGCTACACTTGAACGAGTTTTATTTTGACCGAAAAAGCCGCTATCGATCTTTCTTTCAAGGTCGATGAATTGTGAATTTAGAATAGGAATACTTCTGAAGGCGGCCGATTTGGATAAATCGCTATAAATCATTGAAAGTAGTGCGTCACGGCTTTCAAATTGAGATAGACCCATAAAATCAAATCCTCCGCCTTTATTTGTTGCTGACGAAACAGTGTATTGAAACGCCTCCCGATCTTGAAGCATAATCAGAAGCCTATTGCGGATTAGGTTCAGGTCGTTAGGATTCGATTGTAACGCGTCACTAATAAGTAAGTAAGCGAGACTGAGTATTTGTTGCCTATCGTCGATGTCCTGTACCGTTCCGTAAGAGATAAACACAAATAAACCATTACCCACTATTGATTTATCGTGAACGTCCTTTAACGACGATGGGTTACGCTGAATTTCACGCCATGCTTTGAACATAGGATGATAAACAGCATCTCCGTCGTTACCTCTTTTTAGATTATCCATGGCTTCTTGGGCGAGAATCTCAACTTGAGGTTTGGTCTTTGTAACACCCCTCAAAGCTGAGTTTCGTGGATTTACGGAACTGCTATTATGTGAAGATTCGTTATCCACTTTACTCGTCGATTGAGTTGATTTCAGTGAAACTGACTTGCGATATTCCAAGTCAATATTGCGGTCGAACATATGGAGAACGCACTTAGTAACATTGCCATTTGTGTAATATACGGTTAATCCGTAGTCGCGATAGTCAACCTCTTGCCAGCCGAAAGGTGTTTGTGCTTCAATAGGGAACCCTCGAAGTTCAACTTTATCGGCGGTCTTACTCACAATGCGCATCGGCTTATCCGACATATTAGGTTTGCCAAGATCATCATTAAATACTTTAACGATGTAGCCGTCACCGGGGGTTAGTTTATAACCGCGGCATCCGTTTGTGTTTTTCTCAACGCTAACCGTTCGGATGCACTGTTGTAAACCCATTACTTCGCTACCGTTTTCAAACCGTTGGTGACAATCAGATTTGAATACGAACGGTTCCAACGTCGGCGCGGAAGACATTGGAGTTGCAGGTTTCGCCTGCGATTGCGTAGGTTTCGGAGTTACTGGCTTTTGAGCCGACTGATAAATAGAAGAACCAGTTTTAGTCTGTTCATCTTTGTTTTTTCCGAATAAAAAATCTAAGAATCCCATATCTGGAGTATTTATATTTCGAGTTAGTAAAATTTAGTCCCAGTCGTTTAAGTTGTCAATGAATTGGTCGAGGTCGGTATCATCGAAGATGTCCGACAGCTCGCCCGTGTTCTCGTTATAGTCGAAGTCAACCCAACCGTCATGCACCGGGTCGCCGTCGTAAGTACCTAAATCGTCGTAGTCGGTCATAAAATAGTTAAATCGAGGTATTCGTAATAAGGATGAGAGGGGTATGTGAGTTCACGGGAGAGATTGGGGTTCCAGTGGAAGAAGGCTTCGTCGAAAGCGCGGCGAGCGATAGCGGTGCCGGGAGCGACTTTGCGAATTTCAAAGAAGCCGATTTTGGGGCGATGAAGTATTCCTGCCTCGATGAACATGGGCAGAGCGCAGTTCATCGCATTGGGTAATGAGCGGTTGGAGCCATACTTTTGCGACATCTTCTGAGTGATGAGCGCGGTAACGACCTGGTCTTGCACATGGAAATATTTGCCAAGGAGCGTGAAAATATCATAGGCAAATTCAAATTTGGCTATGATGAGCGATGATAATATCAATGTACGGTCAGCGCGATTGCGGAGCGCGAGAAGCACTTCGTCTTTATTTTCACGCAAGAGGTCAATCAGCGGATTTTGGTCGGTCAACTGCGAGATTGCCGTTACTGTCTTGGCGATGCGGTTTTGTCCGTTGTACTCGGTTGCAGCGAGTTCGGCGAAGTATTCTCTCGAATAATCGCCCGACAAAACCGCAGTCAGAGCCATTTCAAGCAATGACATCGGTATTCGTTGACGTAGTCCTATGGTGATTTTATCTGACATATCTAAAATTTGACGAATGGAATCATACACTCAAAGAGGTGTGAGCCTCCATGAGTGATTTCTACTTTGTCGGTTGACGTGAAGCTATGGTTGTCACGAATGGCGAACCATAATTGTTTGTGAAGATATTGGATGGAATATCCAAGGTCAGAAACAAACTGGTCGCTCGCATCATGTTGCATGAAGATGGCGTGTCGGTGGCCACGGCTCGCTTTGCCATAAAGATGAGCTTTCTCAGTTGAAGTAAAAGGGCGCCAGCCTTTGGCAAGCACATTACCGTGGTCGGTAGTGAGGATTATATCGAACCCGGCCTCCTTCAACTGTTGGAAACGCTTGGCAAACGATTTGACCCAAATCTTTGTCAAGGCAAGCAGTTCAAGATAAGATGTTGAGCTGTGCATTTTCTCGTCGAGTGCAACAGTGACGAGAGCGAGACGCTTGCAATCATTACTGATGTGCAACGGTTCATCTCCGTTGTCGTAGAAATATTGAGGAAAACCGGTCTGCCATTGAGATTGCCATGCCAATCTCTCATTGTTGGGAGATTGAGTATAGTCGATTGTAGGATGTTGCCCGGCGAAAATTGCCTGTCGCGAAAGGCAAGTGATTGACGGGATCCACGAGTAAGTCCAATCTTCTTTGGTCGGGAAAATATGAAGATCTTCGAGCGCAGCGCGAAGCACTTCATATTGCCAAAAGGCCATGCCGTCAACGACAATGAGAGCCACTTTTTGGCTCGATTGGTAATTGTCGCGGATATGCGATACAATACCGTTGACGCATCGGGGCTTTAAGTAAGGATTGGCGTTAATCGAGTTCCAATATGTCTCATCGAGATAATGTTGGAAATCGAAATTAAGATAGCCGATGGTTTCAGCTATCTCGTCGTAGCGGTCATTCTCAACTACCTTGATAAACAATTCACTGATGCGGCGAATTGTGGCAACATCCGACCAGTCCGGATTGACAAGATTTTTGAGATTGGCAACAGCCTCTCCAAAATCTTTGACAGGCTCGGCAACGCGCGAAGAAGTCAAGTCACCAATTAGGTCTTGAAGCCGTTGAGCGGTAACAATACCCTGTATGTGCTTGTCGTATAATTTTGTGAGAATATCAAGCGACTGTCGTGAGATCGTCTCTTTATCAACGAAATTCGGGAAAAGTTCGGCTATCTTAAAGCGAACATTGTTCGCTTTCGTGCTGATGTCGGGGAGCATATCACCGGCAGTCAGGATATAGATAGCCGGGCGCTCCGGGTTTCTGCGAAGATGAAGCTCAAAGTGAACACGGAGCTGAATAGCAGAACCCGCAACGACCTCAGCCGTGCTTTCACGCTTTAATTCTTGGAGCACATCTTCATGTGCCAAGAACCCGTCAGGATTGCTGACGATGGTAAGCGGATGAAAGCCTCGACTGATAGAGTCTAATATTTCGTTGATAAGTTCCGTCATAAATTATACGCGCGATGAAGCGATTTCGTAGAACTGAAGAAGCTGCTCGTCTTCGGTCAGAAGATTTTGCGGAATACGGTCGCCGACAGCGACGATGGTGGCAAAATCTTTGTCCTGATAGCACTGCTTGAAACCGGCTCGCAGAGCCTCTACGCGAGCCTCTTTGATTTTGCCGCGAGGTTTCTGAGCGACTTCCACATAAACCTTAAACTCGCGCATCAGAGCCTTATGGCGAAGTGCAGCGAGGTCAACATCATCTTGAAGGTTGGGCTTACGCCATTTGCCGTCAGATTCCTTGATGAAGTTTTCTTCAAGAATCTGCATGAGTTCCGGCAAAATGTCGCCCTTGCGAACACCGTTGATAGCTTGCATCCATTTGGGCTGCAAGTCTTGGTAGGTTTGCGGAGTGCTCAACTCATTGTTGAGCCATGCAATACCTCCCTGCTCGCTATCGACGAAGAAAAGCGATGCTTGGAAGCCATCGGTGCGTTTACGCAGCTCGTCATACTTTGCGGCTTGCGATGGCGTGAAATACATACCGTCGCGCTCGGCGTAACGTTCGCGCAGACCGGCTTGGAACTCTTGCGCGTTCAACGGTACCGGGAAGCCGTGTTGAACGTAGAATGAGATAAGACGGTCGTAAAGGATTTTGGGACTACGCTCAACGACTGCTGTGGTTTTGTTACTATGCTCCAGATGAACGGGCAGACGTGAGAGCAATTCGTCGATGAAGTCCCATACATTGGTTTCCGAGGCTTCATTTTCGAACTTATAAAGTAACTGCTCAGTCGGCTTGAAGCAAGAAATGATAAGGTCTTGCTTTACAGCGGTGGTGGTAGTTACAGCCTTGAAAGAACCTTGTTTCTTATCAAGTGCTGAGACATTAGCTATAACAAAACCTGCTTGCTGAATAGCTGTTTGTAAAGAATTCCATACAGAAGCGGATGTGTTGCTGAACTCAACGGTCATCCATTTGCCAGGTTTCAAGACCCTAAAAAACTCAGAAAAGCAACTTGCCATCATAGTATGATAGAAAGAAGCATCTTTATTTTGTGCTTTATTTTCTATCGCCTCTACCGAGTTATTTGTAACGACCTTCAACCAAGGTTCTATCAAGAAATTGAGTTCCGAGTAATTAATGTTAGCTCCAAAAGGTGGGTCGACAAAAATATAGTCTATAGAGGACGACTCCATAGGTATGCTATCGGCAGATCCAACATATTGCAGGTTGCCATGAGTAGTAGGAAGATAAGGAGCCGCACTTAATATGGAAGATAATTTATCAGAGATTTGCTCGATAACTGATGTTTCTGTTGGTGCGTTAGGAATATACAATGTTCCTTTTAGGAACCCACCATTCCAACCACCTCCCCCGTGGAAGTAGTTATTTACATGCACTCGATTCATAACAGTCGAGCGTTGCAGCAATGCGGTAAATAGAAAACGTAGTTTAGAGGAAAGTGGAGACTTTTCAATCTCATCAAACAATGTAGATAACGCAATTAGATTGCGTTTTGTAAAGAATTGATGAACATTGAAAATGTGTCTCGAACGTTTAGGTTGTTCGGTGTTATATCCAGCAGGAAGTTCCGAAGTTGGATAAAACAAATCTAAATCGATTTCGTTGATTTGATTAATCAAATCAATATCAGATTTAGTTGGAGTCCTTTGAATAGTTTTGTTATTTATGTCTTTATAGACAATGATAACAGGAATAGATTTAATTTGTTTAACAGACTTGTTTAACTTAGTGTCAAATTTTGTCTCTAAAGTAGGTGTGGCAGTCTTTTTTGATTGAGTTGCTTTGCAATGGGGACATTCAAATGTATCTTTCATACATTTGTTTTCATTGTCTATCGAAGCATCCCAAAAAACATATTCTTCACCACAAGAAGGACATATAAAAACGTCACTCCATACGACAAAATTAATACGTCCTATCTTTTTCCCTGATTCGTCTTTTACATCGTAAAGCCAAGAACACTTTTCATTGACTACATCTAAAATTCTCAAAACCTCATTCTTAAAGAGATTTGCATTAAAAGGCGAATTATAAAAATAAGAAATATTCGCTGCATACGGAGACAAATCCCCACAAATAGCATGACGTTCACCAAAATTAGGTGAATGACCAAATAGGCTTCTCCATTCTCTATCTAATTTATCAGAAAAAGGGGAAACTGAATTTGCGCAAGACTGAGCAGCTAATCCTGTCATACCAGTTCCTCCAAATGCATCTAATATAATGTCTCCAGGTTGGGTATAGTTAAGAATATACCTCATAATTGCTGGATGTGGAACTTTAGTATGATATGTATGAACAGTATAAACTGGGTTACTTTTACCCTCGCTCACGTCGGCGGCATACGGCTCGTTGACAACGACATTTGGATGGCGTTTTCCCTCGGCTTCGAGTTGGAGCTTTTCTTGCTCCCACTCGGCGATGAAATCGTTGAGCCAAGGATTGGGGCAAGCGGTGTAATATGGAGGGTCTGACAGGTTGACGATGTCTTCGTCAGAGCCAATAGGAAAGCCCTCGATACTGCGAAGTTCGGGGAGCTTTGCGCGAAGCTGCTCACGGAAATAGGCTCGGCGTTCTTCATCGTTGGAGAACGTCATGCCAAGGACTGTGACGGGGCCGGTTTCCTCTTGGGAAACGGCATCCATCTCGTCAAAGCCCATGTCGAGAGTAGGTTCGCCCGGGTATGATTTATGTTTCTTAGCCATTAGTCTAATGATATGCGAGCGTTAGAGCGGTCAATGCCGGTAAGTTTGCCGTTGACAAGCTGATTGAATTTCTGAATAAGTTCCTCGGGAGTAAGCGGACGGTTGAAAAGCGAGAATATCTCGTCGCGCTTTATAGAAACCGGAGTGATACCACGAGTGAGTTTTTGGATAATCTGCATCACTGTGGGAAAGTTTTGCTCGGTGATGTGCTTGCCCTTAAAATCTTCAAGGAAAGCGACCTGTGCATCAGTGAGCGCATCCATATTCTTTAGCAGATTATCGTCAGTGAGGATGAGATGATACTGAGCGTCGGCGAAGTCGAAAATCTCGTCGAGCTGAGTTTTCAAATCGTTGAGATTTGGAAGCGTCTTATCTTTGAACTCACGCGGGTTGAAGTCCTTGTAGGGAGTAGCCATCATCAACTCCTTGGTGATTGTTTCAGCCGGACGCAACATTCTCATGTCAACGAGCCATGGAGCAAGCTTCGGCTCAATGGCTACATAGTTTGACTGAGTAGCCAGTTTGAGGGCCGCCAGTTTAGGTGAGTTGAGAAGTCTTTGACGTTCGGACTCCTGAATGTTGGTGATGTGGTTCTTCTTGTACTCCTGCATATACCAGTCAGCGTAACGCTCTTTGAGAGCAGTCATGCGCTGACGCGATGCGGCAATCTTTGAAGTCTCATCGGGAGAAAGACCTTCAAATTCACGGATTGCAGCATCAATTTCAGCAACAAAGGCATCGTCATAGATGTACTGACGGGCTTGCTCCAGATAAGAGATTATCGGAGAGAACTCGTTGACGATGGCTTGTGCGTTTTTGATAACATCAAGGTCGACAAGATGCGAGAAGGCTTCTCGTATCTGGTCGGCATTGAACGGGAAGTTTTTCAACTTCGGAACGGTGTTAAACGACGCCATGCGGTCAGCGATACCTTTCATGCGGTCGAGATGTGAGCGCAGTGTAATGGCGGCAGATTGCGAAATCAGTTCTATTCCTTGGAACTGGATGCCGCCTGATATATCGTGCAAAGCACGGGCGCACTTCTCGGCAACCTGTCGAGCGTCGCTAAGCAAGCGAGACAGGGCACCCGAATCAATGTCGGGTATTTGAGCGGAAAGGTCAACACCGGAAATGCCGAGCGAAAGTTCACGCATAGCAGCGTGATCTACACCGCGAGGCCGACGAACGCAGTTGAAGCAATAGTAGTCCTCCTTGGCACAGTTGACGATTTCACCGATGTTTGCGGCGTTGATAATTTTGCCGGAAACGTCAATCTCGATGTAGCCGAGAGCCACCATCGCGGCAAGAACAAGATACTCGAAGTCTGCTTCGATTTGGTAGTCCTTGGAGCGATAAGAGTGGGTCGCCTCCCAAAAACATTCGAGGATTTCATCGCGGTTGATGACTTGGTTGGGGCCTTTCTGCTCCAACAAGTCTTTGATGGTCTTGGCGTAGATTGAGTGGTCGATAGAAAGACGACCCTCATGGAGCAATCCCAGTCCGTGAAGAATGGCCTCGCCATTTGATATGGACTGATTGGGATTGGCGATTTTCTGCTTTGCCTGTTTGATGTGGGTATCGAAGTTGCCTTGCGGTCCGAATGTCAGAGGCTGACGCAGGGCGGTAAACTTCGGATAGTTAGGACGGGCGGTGTTGAAATGGTCTTCGAGCAAGAACGAAGTGATTTTGCTGACAACCATTTCTTTTGACGGGCCGTTGAGAAGTTCGGGCGAGAGCGTTTGCTTCTCGTCGCGATAGTAGACCTCCATGTTTTCCTTGAACTCAGTATTGAACAACTGCTTAAGTTTGTTCTTATACTGATTGATGAAGCTCTCGTAGAAACGCTTCTGCGAGCTGTCGACCGAAGCCTTCAAGGATTCGGCGGCGGCATAGAGAGCGATGTAGTCCTTCATTTCCTGACTGATATTGTCGAAAACGAAGTACACGCTATCTTCTTCGTTGCCGCGAGTCTTTGCCGACTCGGTAAAGATAGGCATGAAGTAGATGTAGAAGTGCTGCTGCGGATGGGTGGTGCTACGCTCGTTGGGGTTGCCCATAAAGATGTAGCCGTCAATCATCGTCTTGTGAGAAATCCAGTCGATGCGGTGAGCCCAAATTGGGAAGCCGAGGCGGTACTGGTCAATCTCGATGGGAAGGAACTCGACGAGGAAGTTGAAGAAGAACTGGTCTTTGACCTCCGGGGTCATTTGCGCAGCATAATCTTTAATCTTCTGCTCATAGTTGATACCTCCGACTATGCGCAGATGATACTCCTGATTAAATTCGTTCTTCTCGAAGTATTGACCGACAGTAGCCGAGACAATCTTGTTTGCGGTATTGTCGATAACATCCTGGAGTATTTCGCGGTCGAAACAGGTTGAATCGAGCCAGCACAGATCATCGACGAGAGTTTCGGCAGTGACACCATTGGTGGCACTGAGCGAAGATTGAAGAATCTTAACAGCACAAGCATTGGCGATGCGGTGTGCCAAAGCGTTCTTCTTGGCTTGGACTCCCACAAAGTTGTCATCAATCTTTTGGGAGACGATAGCCATAATCTCGTTGATGCGATGCACGTCCGGGTCGGTCTGCATCTTAGGTGCGGTAAGGTCTATCCAATAGCTATCGTAAGAAATGAGGCCGGGGCAAGTGCTTGGCACGTCTTCACCTTTAAGGCTCTCGAATTTCGACGATAACGTTTTGAGGATTTCACGCTGACCGTTCTTTACCTGCACCAACTGGAAGTTGTCGAAGAAGGCAGGGTGAACGGGAAATAGCTCTACATATTCGTCAATGTTTGCGTGCAGATCATTGAAGAACTGGGTGAACTGCGAGAGGTGGTTTCTTATCCATGCTTTCTGCTCGTCAGTCTTTCGGAGCAAGCGCTGTTCGGTCACGAACTTAACCTCTTGCTTGGTAATTGTGATTTGCTTATAACGGTCATTGACCTTATTAAGCATATCGCCGGCAAACTGAAATTCGGGAGAGTTATAGATAACTTCCTGAACACCGAACACGATACGGAACTTCGAGTGGTCGGAAACTTGGCCGAGGGCTTGAAGCACGGCAAGGTCGCGGTTCAGTTTGTCGGATGCGCTTCTGCCTTTGAGGTAAGAAAGCATCTCATCAATTACGAGAAGGAAGCCTTTGTCAGGGAACTTAGCCTCGTAGTGTGCCATCATGCGCGACAACTGCACTGCGTAAGGTTCGAGCGGGCAAGCGTCGGTAATTGAGTAATCAATACCGACGGAGCGAAGATATTTGTCGATTTGGTAGCATACAATCGACCAAAGTTCTTGACTGTTGCCAAGCTCGAAACGGAGCACGTTGTATTTCCCGGCAATCTTAGCGAGATTTTCACGCGCTTTATCATTGCTCACGAGAGTAAGGTAATCCGGATTCTCGGCAATGAGCGTGAAAAGCGACATAAGGTGAGATTTACCGGTGCCGTAGTTACCGACAATCTGCAAGCCGAATGTATCTGCTGTTGTAGTATAATCGAGATTTGAGCAGATAAAGGGAATGATGGTGTCTTCGTATTCTTTTGAGAAAACGAAAGTTCTTACCAACGATTCTTGGTAAGAAACATCATTCAGTCGGTCGAATTTAACGACCTCCGTTATCGGCTCAAAATGTAGAAGTTCACTGTATTTCATGTGCGATAGATTTTACTGGAGTATATATGGGTGGAGATTTCCAATGGGGAATGTTGTGTTGAAATGCTTGCTGACGAGATGGAAGTTCTCGTAGTCAGCCTGACCACAGTTCACTAAAATGAGAGCGTTCGATTTTGAATGAGAGTCAAAAATCGAAACGAGATTCAGCTTTAGGGCAGGTTCAAACAATATTCCCCAATTTTCAAGAGCGATATAATCACCGATAATCGGGTCTTCCTTGATGGCCCGGCGAAGAATAGCATTAAAGCAGTCTTCGGCAATCATCGGGAGATGGGGCGAGGATAAATCGTTCTCAATACTTTTGGCAAGCTCAAAGCCAACATCTATTGATTGTAGATGTTGGTCAAGGCTCGGAGCAAAGATTAGTTTGTTCCGAGGATCATAGTTAAAGTATTGAGCGATTTTCTCTCTCATAAAAATAAAGAGGACTTCAATGTAGCATCTGAAGGCTGACCAAAGCCTGTGCGACAACAAAGAAGTCCTCAAAGTTTTCGGCTCTCGCCGTATGCCTTTGTGATAATCGGTTGGCCATTTTCAGATTAAGTAACGCTTTGTATATGCAAAGTTAACGAAAATTTCTGATACCGAAGGTATCAAATGGCTAAAAATGCACACGCGCACAAAGGTACGACTGAGGGCGTGCAAGAATAAGGCACTGTAATGTTAATAAAAATTAATGCAGTTAATTTTGCGTTAGGGATAGAAGCCGGACGGTCGAGACCTTAGGCTCGATTTTACGATAGCCCGGCGTTGAAATGATATACTCGGATGGCCGACAGGCACCGCCCGGAGCACAGCGATTGCGAGGGCTATATCATTACAGCGCAACGCCATTAAACATTAAATATCAAATATTCTTCTTAATTTTGCATTATGGATAAAACTGACGCTATTAACAGAGGGCTGGTTTGCAAGTATTGTGGAGAGCCCACAGTATTTGTAGACAGCTCGGAAATATACAATGGTATAAGCTATGGAAAGATATACCTTTGTCGAAAATGTCAGGCATACGTATCATGTCATAAAGGCACGGAGACCGCAATGGGAAGTGTCGCAAATGCAGAATTAAGGAGGTTGCGTCATTTAGCACACGAATGGTTCGATGCCCTTTGGCAAAACAAATTAAAGAAGTCAAGGTATAATGCCTATTCCTGGCTTTCGTTGCGTCTTGGTATGAATAAGAACTATACTCACATGGGGTTATTCGACGAAGAAGATTGCAAGCGTGTAATCGAGATAGCCAGTGAATACATAAAAACACATAACCCCCAATTATGGGAGGAAATTGACAACAGAATAAAACAGCCAAAAAATGAGAATGCGCAAAATACTTGAATTGCTCGAACGAGCATGGGATGAGGAACTCACCTTGGATGTCGTATATACCAATTCGTATGGGACAACCAACGAATATAAAATATGGGACGTAGAACCCGACAGTGAATATGGTGATGGAACAATATCCGAGGACGGATATATACAGGCTTACTGTGGGACGAAGGATGATGAAGAATACAATGACACTTACACTTTCAAAATAGAAAGATTTGAAAGCGTAGAAGTGGCTGAAAGAGATTATGAAGAAGATGATGATGACGATTGGTAAAAAGTCCAATCGTCAGAACATTATCGAAGCATAATATCAGCGTGCGTTAGGGATAGAAGCCGAACGGTCGATACCATAGGCTCGATTTACGATAGCCCGGCGATGTAATGATATACTCGGATGTCCGACAGGAACCGCCCGGAGCACAACGATTGCGAGGGCTATATCATTTCAGCGCAACGCCGAAAAATCAGTATACCTGTTCGTATATGACGTATGCCTGGCCGGTGTCAAATTCTAAGGTCAGTGTGCCATTGATATTACCACGTCGAACAGAGATTATCAAAGTAGAGTCGTTAATTGAAGAATTGGGATGTCTGTAAAGGTCATCAGAATATACACCGTTTGGGCCAGGAGTAATAATGAAGCTATATCCGGCACTACCGAAGTCGTTGAAGTCGCGTCCCTGACTATGAATTTCATCGAGGCAAAAATCGGGATCATCGGAGCCGATAGCCGAAGAAGAAATGCCGAAGAATTTGGGAATGAGGTCAGCACGGGAAGCGAGATATTCAGGACGGTTGGTTGCGTAAGAAAATAATCCATAGCAGACAGCAAAGAAGGCTACTATGGAAAATGGGATGATGAAATACTTACGCGAAGGCTTCATATCAGTTCGGGCAAAGTTGGACTGCAATCATTTCGGAGTATGACTGTGCGAGGTCGTGTATTGCTTCATCGCGAGGCACCCAGTTTTCACCGCTGGTATCGAACATAAGATTGAGCAAAGCAACATCGTTGTTCGGGAACTTCAAGTTGCTTTCTTCAAGGTACATTACCTTTACTGTGAACTTGTTATCCTCAGCGGTGATGCGTAAGTAAGTATCGGCAACGTCGGGGTCATTGTCTATGCGGTCTTGAACAGCGCGATAAATAGCTCGTTCAAGAGCATCGAGGACTTCGGACGGTATTTTTATGGGCTTCATTTTGAGGCTAAAATTGAGATGTTTAATGCGCAAAGTTACTAAAAAACGACGAGATTTGAGGACTTAAACATTAAATAAAATGTGGTGCGTGGCAATTATTCGTAATAATTGACTAACTTTGCTATATGGATATGACAGACAGCCCAATAATTAGTAAGAAACTAAAGCCCCGCAAGTGCCAACGATGCGGTGGCGCAGTGCTCCCGATTGTATATGGATACCCTGCACGCGAGACATTCAAAGCAGCAGCGCGTGGGGAAATAATACTCGGAGGATGTTGCATACCTGATGACTTTGATAAACTTGAAGATTGGGTATGTAAAGAGTGTGGCCAGCGATATAAGAAACAGACAGAAGAAGTACCGACGTATGAAGAAGCCTTTGGGCTGACAGCCGATGAAGTCGGCGTGTACGATACGAAGGTAATGGGCGTATTCGGAGCGATGC
This sequence comes from uncultured Porphyromonadaceae bacterium, assembly GCA_902491515.1. Taxonomy (GTDB): domain Bacteria; phylum Bacteroidota; class Bacteroidia; order Bacteroidales; family Muribaculaceae; genus CAG-873. The sequence continues at coordinate 81,105 of CABUIC010000009.1, read as the reverse complement.
GTAGAGGCGCGACAAAAGAAGAAGCCCTGGAGAAGTTCGGACTCACCGAGAAGGAATATGACGATAACATCGACAGAGTCCTGAACGGCTAAACAAATGGTCGCGGAGGGTGTGGCGACATAAGCAGGGGTAAAGGCTGCCCCGGCGGACAGCCACCCTTTGAGAGGGAGAAGGAGGATTACCAACCTGCGAAGCAGCCTTGAACCATCGTGTAATCGACGTTCTCGTATCCGGAAGCTGCGATTTCCTGTGCTTCCTCTGCGCTGCGGGCTTCGACTTCTTCGATGAAGCTCTCGCCGTCGAAAGTGATTACTTCTACTGAAAAATATTTGAGCTTGCGGTTGGAGTTGAGAGAGCTGTTGAAGATGTTGCTAACGTATGTCATGATTTTGAAGTTTTTGGAGGTTTTTAACTATGCGCCGGGGCGCGTTTGATTTTTACGTTGCAATATCAGGGAGAGCTGAGAAAGCGTAGTTGCAAATGTTATTTCAAGAGCAGCGTTAAATTCTTGGGTCCTGGAGGGTGAAGAATTTATGAAATGTTGATTGCAAGCCCGGAGGGTCAAGCCGATTGGCACAATCAGGAGCGGATGCGCGGTCAGCCCTACCTTTGCGACAGTGAAATATCATCTGCGCTCAGGTGCTTTACATCAGTTAATTCCTCCAAGAACGTCTCGTCAAAATCTGACCTATACGTTACATCGTAAACCGCGAACGTCCGACCGCAATTCAAAACCTATCTACACCGTGAAGTAATCACCGACGGCCAGAGCGTAAATCCATACCGTGAAGCCCGGCAGAGGAAGTGCAGGGAAGAATTGCGAAGCAATCGCCGAATACCTATAAAATCATTTATACATGAGGCAAATCGCTCCGAGATACGAAGTCGATGTAACACCTATGCTCTAAGGCCCGGTTGGTAATCCTCCCACTCCCAAAGGAGATGAAACATGAAAAAATACCTTGACCTGCGAAATGTCACCACTCCCGGAGCGACATACCGCACAAAAAGAGAGCGAGCTTCGGATCCACCGGGAAGGTGGTGCCGAGGCTCGCTTATGCGATAGGGATAGAAGCCGAACGGTCGAGACCTTAGGCTCGATTAACGATAGCCCGGCGGCAGTGCCGCATCGCCATCAATCTATCCAAAGATTATGCCATGCGTTATCGAATTTATAATCAGGAGAAGCGAAAGGATTAACCCACTCAATATGATTACTGTTCGCTGGAACACCAAGACCACAAAGCCACGGTTTATAAATACAGATTGGGCCTGAGCCTTTGAGTGGATTCTTGCGATTGTAGCCTGTCAAATACCATTCCTCGTTGCTGTATATCATTTCGATAACCTCAGAACGAGACAACACGAAGAAATCAAATGTGGGGAAAACCGACGAGCCACCAACCTGAACAAATACCCAAGGTCCAACAATTTTCTTTTCAAGAAACTTGCGACCTTTGGCTAAATCTATTTGTCCGTTATCATCGTAAAATTCCTTGTGCGAGATACCGGTTTTCCAGTTATCTTCTGCCGTTGTTTTAACTTGAATAGCACAGAAGCGACCTTTATAGTCGCGGCATAAGATGTCTGTGCTTTCAGTATTTTCTACCGATAGATTTGTGATAGCGGCATTGTATCCGAGAAGGAGCAGCCGGGATAACACTTGATGTTCACCGATTGCTCCAAGGACGTATGTGGGTAAATTTGCCATGGTCATAAAGATTTTATGACCACAAATTTACAAAAATAATCAGAGAACACCGCTCATCGACAGCGAGAAGGTATCGTGGAACGGGAACTTTTCGCAACCGATGTAGAGAGTATCGAAGGCATCGGTTCCGTCGGTGCGGTGCTCGAGCAGGTCTTCCTCGGACTCGGCAAGTTTCTCTCCGGACTTATCTTTCTTGAAGCCGTTGCGACCATTGGAGACACCGGCTGACTGCACCGCGAGAATCAAGTCCTCGTTGTTCGAGCGGTTGAAGAACGGCATAAGGCGTTGCTTTCCGGCAAACGCATTATTGATGAGAAGGTACTTCTCGTGGTGGTGCATCGGGTTTCCGAGGTACACGGACTCGACGCGCCAGCCATGCCGTTCAAACTCCCTTACCACGTTATAGTGGAAGTCCTGGTCGTTGACCGCATAGTTCGAGCCGAGGGCGGTAGCATCATAATAATAGACCACGGTCTTGTTGCGATGCTCTGCATAGTATCGGCAGAAGTCCTCGACGAGTGCCGGAATCTTACGCTCGAACTTGACGTAGAACGACTTAATGACATTCAGGCGGCGGTCGCGCGGCTGACCGGCGACAATCCAGTTGATGTTGGCGTTGTAGTCCATACCGATACAGATGGGCGCATCGGGGTCAACGTCCTTGTCGGCGCGAGCGTCGAGCGTCGAGAAGTCATAATCGTAGCCGAGAGTATCGAGGTACTGATTATCGTTGGCGTCGTACTTATGCCCCTCGCGCATCGAGGAATAGAAACCGTCCTTTGCAATTCCGATCCTCTGACAAAGGATAGAGGTTTGGAAGGTCAAAGGAGTAAGGTCGCGCTTCATCTGCTTTATGTAGTTCTCGCCGAGAAGCTGCAAGTTCTCGATGCTGCTGTATTCGCGGTAGTAGACAGCGACGGAGCGCATCTTATTGAGGTCGCGGTCAAGGCGACGGAGGTAGCCTTTGAGATACGGGGGCACAGTTTCGCCTTTGGCGTTAAGGGCGCGTATGCGCTCCTTTGTTCGCCATATCTCATAGACCGTGGCCTCGATAGTCTTGATAAGCTCCACGTCCATCTTGTCGCGGTAGTGCAAGAACCAACTGCCCTTTTGGGTCTGCGGCATATCGCTCAATATCATAATTGAGTGATTACAGGAGTGCTTGCCAAAGTGCGACTTTATGCCGCCGTTGGCCGGGAGTGTTTCATCTTTGAGTTTGGCGTAGTCGATAAACTTGGCCTCGTCCACGAGAAGCCAAGATAGCGTGAGCGAGTTCGACGAGCCGGGCCTATCCTGGGATATGATAATAGCCACGCTGCCGTTATAGAACGATATGACGTGTTCATAATCGTGCGGCGGCGTGATAGGCTTGCGAAAAGATTTGGGCGGCTTTTTGCCGACCACATAGTGTATTCCCTCGATGAAGCCCCATCGCTTCCACGCGGCGAGCAAGCCCGGAATTGTGTTAGTCAATCCGTGCTTGAAGGTAGGCACAACGATGCCGCCTGTTGAGCCGGGCATACGCTGCATATTGCGGAGCACGAAAGGCGCGGCGATTGAGTCGGTCTTGCCGGTACGGCGACCGGCCACAATAACGGTGGTGTTGGCACCGATAAGTTGTGTCAATCGCTGCGGTTTGTTGAAATAAACTTGTTTAGGCTGTGGGGTGTTCATAGAGTGCAAGGCATGTGGAAAATACCAGATGGTCGGATACAATGACCCAAAAGCGGCTCTCAATCCTGAGGGTCGCTTTCGTCGTTAAATTCAGTCTGTTTCGGGTCCGGGAACAGAGTATCAAATTCGAGGTCGTATTCCTCAAACTCGACGTCTTCAATGTCGATAGTTTCCTTTCGGTATTTCTCAATCATCGACGAGATTTTCTCGGCGATGTTGGGAATAGGCTCGATGCCGAGGACACGAGGATCATCGGTAGCCGTGAAAGGCTGAACGAGAATTTGGTCGAGCGGAATAGCCTGCTCGTCTTCGAGGTCAACGCGGTTGAGCTTGCCGTAGGCGGTAGCGGCGCGTTCCATTGTCTTGCTATCCTTTCGCTTCTCCGCCATCTTATAAGTGGCAATGAGCATTTCATTGGTGCGCCAACGGTGGAAGTCGCGAGAAGCGGAGCCGAGCATCGGCAGCAGCGACTTCACCACGGCAAGGTCAGAATACGCCGTTGTGCGGTGTATTCCGTGACGTTGGCACACTTCAGCGACAAACTCGCGGTCGGTGCCGTCGGGGTTGGCGATGAACCAGTTATACATTTCGCGTACACGAAGCACCTTATCCACAAGAGCTTGTGGATAGCGTTCGCGCAGTTCGACCTCTTTTGTAAAGAGTTCGGCGCGGCAAACTTCGATAGCGTTAGGATAGCTCATAGTAATTACTCGTCATCTTCCATGTCAAGGAGATTGCGGTGGGCGTTCTCGATAGCGAGCGGTGAGCCGACCTGTGCAAGCATCATTTCCTGAGAATGAAGCTTGACCTTTGAGGCGGCTTTGCCACGGCGGTACGCCTTGGAAACGTCCTTGGAGCGGTCGGCGATGTCTTCGCGAAGCACATCAGCCGGAATGTCGAGAATGACTGCCATATCGGAAATCTTCAAGTAGATTGAGGCATACTTCTCAATCTGCTGCAATTCGTTCTCTGAATAGGTCATGGAGTGGTACGCTGTGATTGGTTATTAAATCGTTGACCTGCTCGTGGAGCCGGTCGAAGATTGCCATATCGGTGGAGATAAACGCAGATTCGTGGCGGTTGCCACGGGTCAAGTTCTGTGAGGTTATGACCGAAACAGTATCTCCGGCTTCGGATTTTACCAACAAAATCTTGCTGTGATTGTCAGCAAGATATGTACGCTCAATAACTTGGGTGATGAACGCCCAAAGTTTGAGCGTCTTGTTGGTAGCCTTGTGGTCGAGCACAAGGTTAATCCGGCTCACGCGCTTATCCTTTGTTATAAAGAATAAGCGCCGAAGAAATTCTTCCGATATGGAGAAAGAAGTCTGCCATACCTCGGCCACGCCGACTTGGCCCAAAATCCATCCGAGAATGTCGGCCACTTGGACGGCATTTGAAAGGTAAGCCTGATGTGGCGTCTCTTTCAACGGACGAAGGATTTGGTCAATGTTGGCACTCCTTTTCATTTCGCGGACTTCTTGGTGGATTTCTTAGTTTCACCGGCGGCGGTGCGTTTTGCTTTTGCAGATCGCGAGGGTACGGTATCGGGGCCGGGGGCAACAAAGTGGTCGTATTCCTCCCAGTTGGAGTGAAGTTTCTTGTCGAGCGATATAAGTTCTTTCAGGAACGGATAACGCTCGGAGTCCGGGCAGGTCGCGTTTTCAAGCGAAAGCGAGCGGAGGCGTAGATGCAGCTCGCGCATACTTTGGAGAATCGAAAGGTTCTCAACGTATTTCGCCTTGATTTCGTCAGGGAGTGAATCGTGGTCTTCGCGCTTGCCGAGGCGACGTTCATCTTCCGGCACGGTAGAAGCATCGTCTGTCAGATGATGCTCGTCGGCGATGGTTTGCACCTGCGCGGCCATATCCTCGACCTGCTCGTGAGTGAGAGCCTGGACACGGAAATTGTAGTATTTCTGAATCTGATACTCGATGAAGTCAGCCTTGGCTGACGGATTGGCAATAAGATTACGGTACATAATCTGATTGCCGGAGAGTTTCAGGAGATAGAGAGCGCCGACTGAATAGTCGCGCTCGTCGTGTGGCTGCTCCAGCCACTCCCTTATCTGTTGGGTGAATTTGTGGTCCATTATAACTTGTTGTTTATGCCTGTGAAGAATACGAGGTTGTAGCCGAGTGGCATCAACAACTCGCGCATCGAGATCATCGTGGCACCGGTCGTAACAAAATCGTCGAACACGATTATGTTTCGCTCCTTGGGTGCTTCTTTGCCAAGGGTAAAGACAGCCCCGACACGATGCTTCGAGTGACACTCGGCGAGATCTTCGTAGAAGTTCACGCCTAAGAGTGTAGCGAGCCGAGCGGAAATGAGCGAAGCAAAGTTGCGCTCCTTGTGGCGACGCTTGGGCGAGGTAACGATGCACCAGTCGCCGGAAGCGAGAGAATGGCCGAGGATTTGCCGGATAAGGGTGTTCATACCCTCGGCAAACTTCTCGACCATATCGGGGTCGCTCTTAATGTCGGTCAGCGTCCGGCCATAGAGCGACTTTTTCCAGAGCGATATGATACCGAAAGCGGGTTTGCGGTAGGAAATTCGCACCTTGTTAGGAGCGAAGTCGCAGCGAGCCTCGGCTTGCTGCACGTCTTTCCATGCCGCCCGCTTTTTCTCGGCGAAAAGGTCTTTGCTTTGAGCCGAGGGAACAAAAGAAGCGTCGAGGTCAGGAACGTCGAGCGAAGGCACTTCGATGTCGTTCAACACGTCGTCCAACGCTATTGCTCCCTCCCTGACACTTCTGTTATTCATAGAGCGTGGAGATTACGCGGCTTTACCGCACTGAATGTCGCCGTCCTCGGTTTCAAGGGTTCCGACAAAGAAGGGCGCGGGCACTTCGTCGGTAGCCTCGACATTGATGGTGGTCGAGGTAGTGCCGGTGGCACCCTGGCCGAGATCCTGGGCGACAGTGGCCTTTGTGGTCCACTTGTCGTTGCCGAGAACACGGTAGTTGCCTTTCATATCCTCGACAATAAAGACATTGTCGGTATTGTTGATGTAGGCGGCGGCAGCGGAAGCCTCGGCGCCAACACCGGGATGAACGGCAACGAGCTTGTTAAGCTGCGTCTGTGAAGGGAGTTCTCCCTGCGCCTCGGAAGTCAGCTGCGACTTGTCGGGGAGAATGTCGATATACTTCCACTTGGCATCAGCGGCAAGAGTGAACTCGCCGGTGAGAATCGCCGAAGTGGCGCGGCCAAGTTCATCACGCGGCAACTGCGGGAAGCCGAGGATGAACGACTTTGCGAGGAAGTATATGCGACGCTTCACACCCGGAAGCTCGGGGGTGCCTTGGCACCAACCGAGCGACTTTTGGATAGAGGTACATTTTGTAGCCATATCTGAATGGGTGTTTGGGGTTAGACGGTGATTTCGATAGCCTTGAAGCGTCGCTTGTCGATGGACTCGAACTGAACGCCGAAGAACATAGTGGCGATATACGAGAGGATAAACGGCTCATACTCCTTGACAAGAATGTTCTCGATGTCGCCCATCTGGTCGTAGCCGACGAGCATATTGGACTTCGGGCATACGTGGATGAACTTCGAGTCCATCTTATTGTAGAGCGGAATGAGTTTGAGGCGACCGTTGGAGCCTTCAACCGCAGTCTGGTCGTACTGCGTGTTGTACGAGATTCCGCCGTGGGTCATAAGATAGCCCTCGTTGTATTTGTCTGCGAAGTCCTGTGAGCAGAACATATACAGTTCCTCCTTGCGGAGGCGCGGGTCGAGCGAGAACAGGATGGACTTGGCGACATCGACGGCGTTAGCCGAAGTGATGGCCTCGTCAATCTTCATGTAGTTGCCGAGGTCGGCAGCGATGGCACCAGCGGCAATCTCGTTCTCTGTGATGGTATCGAAACCGTCAAAGAGATCAGCGGTGGTATCGCCGCCGGGATTGCGCTTGCCGCTCCACAGAGCATCGTTCAGATGCTCGGCGAGGCCCTTGGCGATAAGGGCGAGCACGTGGAGTGCCGTGGGCGTGGTCATCTGACCGTCGCCCTTGGTCGCGCCGGTACCGAGAAGCGTGGAGATAGCCGAGTTAGGCTCGAACTTGGCGACAACCGAACCGAAGTATGTCTCCAGAGTTCGGAAGTCGAGATTGAGGTTGAAGTCCTGAGAGCGCGAAGGCTTGTAGGGAGCGAACTGAGCGTCGCCGCTGATAGAGGCGACCTCTTCCTTGTATCGGATGCCGGGGCGGCCTGTCATATACTGCAGGGACTCCTGTATGCCGATAATCGGCAGCATGAGAAGGTCTTTGCGGTAGATGGTCGCGGCTTCCTGATACTGTGCGAGAGTGAATGAAAGTTTACCTGCCATAGTATGCGTAGGGTTAGATGTTAGACGAGATTGTAGAGTTTGCGGGCAGAGTTGACCGTCTCGCAGTAGGCCTCGGCCTCAGTCTTGGGCTCGGTCTTCTCGCCGGGCTTTGACTGCTCGACAACGGTAGTGGTCGAGGCTGCGGGCTTGGCGGCGAGCTTCTCCTGGAGGTCGGCGATGGTCGCGTCCTTAGCCTTGATGTCGGCATCCTTGGCTTCGAGAGCGGCTTTCTGCTCGTTGACGGTCTTATCCTTGTCAGCGAGCGCGTTTTCGATAGCGTCAAGCTGCTCGGCGGTAACTGACGCTGTACCGTTGGAGACGGTCAGCGGCTTGTCGGCGAGGATAGCCGACAGGAACGTGTAAGTCTTGATCATTGCGGTGGAAATGGGATTTGTGGATGGTTTGTTATCGGCTTGCCGCTCTGCCTTTGCAGAGAAAAGCGATGCGATGGCAGTGAGGAATTTGCCGAACAGACCGTCTCGGTCGGTTTCGGCAAGGGGGATGTTGGGGATAGGCATACCCACGTTGGCCATAGCGGAAGCGAGCGCGTCGGTCAGACGCGGAGCGGGTTCATCTTCAAGGTCGGTGATTTCATCGACGAAGCCCCAGTCGAGGGCTTCCTTGGCAGTGAGCCAGCCGCCGACTTTCATCAGACCGAGAAGATCCGCAACAGGCTTGCGGCACTTCTTGGCGTAGAGTTGGGCCACATTGAGGTCGAGCTTGTCAAGGTCGGCCTTAATCTTCTCACAGTCGGCGATGAGCGTAGCGAACTGGTCGCTGTTGAGAGAGCCCCACTCGAAGAAGGCGGTTGAACACTTGTGGACGAGATACATGCCGCCGGTATCAATGGAGATGTGGGCCGCACCGAGCGAAGCGATGGTGGCGGCAGAAGCATTGAGTCCGACGAAATGCACCGCCACATCGCCGTGGTTACGGAAGGCGGCAGAGATAGAGAGGCCGGTAGCGAGCGAGCCACCGAGCGAGTCGATAAGGACGTTGACGCGCTTGCCCTCGTTTTCGGCAAGAATGGCGTCCACGTCGCTACGGTCGAAGTCATAGCCTCCGACGTAGCCTTTAAGCGAAATATGATATGCGGTTTTCGACATGGCAAAACTAACTTTGCCACGAAATTACCGCTATATATAAGGAGGGAAAAAGACACAAAAAAGCTCACATCCGGGAAACTGCGAGCCTGATAATATGATATTTAAGAGAAGTTACTACCTTGTAACTTCGATGTTTACATAGCGGAAGGGATTACGGACTGACATATATTCGGAAAGGTCTAAACCGAGATAAGGGCTGTCATCCACACGTCGCCCGGTGAAGGCTTTGCGCATAGTGCCGAAGTGAGGGGATTCTATATAATCCCACTTCAAATCAGTAAAGACTGCAACAACGATGCCATTGGCGACACCGAAAGCATACTCGGCCTCCCTCACAATATCGAGGTTGACCGTCCAATATTTACGGGTCATTTCGTAGTCGTTCTCACGGACAAACATAGGGTCAGTATCCTTGTCGGCGTTGTACGACTTGGATATATTAAGAAGAACGACCTTGTCGTTCGGTATTTCGGGAATACGGAGTATTTTACGTTCCATGATATTTTGTGCCTTTGATGGTACAAAATTACGAAAAATTAATTAAAAATCGGCGGTTTAGCACACCAAAAGAGCCTTTCCTTTCGGAAAAGCCCTTGTTGTGGAGAGAGGGAGATTCGGGGTCAGACGTTTCGGAACACGTTGTTGTTTGCGCCCATCGAGTAGTCGTACATGAACAGGTCGCGTCCGAAGGCTTCGTAGTCGAAGTAGCGGGCAAGATCGCCCATCTCGCTTTCGAGATTGTAGCACTCGTCGATGATGTGCCGGGCGAAGTCTTCTTCGCTGTCCCACTCGCCGCAGTAGGCTTCCTCGAAGTTGTCGAGCTCGTCGTGGAACTCCATATAGTCATCGACGGCTTCCTGACCGTGCTTGTCGCACATATCCGAGTATTCGAGGATATTGTCGAAGTCGTCCTCCGACATGAAGCCCTCGTTGTACCACTGACGGGGGAAGCCCTCGTAGTCTTGAGCCATCAGCTCGGGGTCTTCCTCGTCGGCGTGGATCGCCTTGCAGAAGTCGATAAAATCGTCGTAGGCGTTGAAGCTGCTGAGGTCAATCCACAGACCGCAGAGCGAGCCGTCGTTGTACTTGCCGTAAGTACCGACGTAAACAGAGGGTTCGCCGTCGCATTCGCTCTTGTGTTCAGCGATGGCATCTGCGAGTTCGGCTACAGTGTAGCCCAGTTCTTCGAGTCGTTCTTCGACTCTTGGAGTGATGTTGAGTTCTCCGAATTGTAGTCTCATCTTGGTAGAAATTTGAGGGTTTGACATTGGGTTCATTTTTTAAGTTTTACGTTGCAATATCTGGGAGAGCTGTGGAAGCGTAGTTGCAAGCGTTATTTCAAGCCCTGCCGTTAAATTCTTGGGTCCTGGAGGGTGAAGAATTTATGAAATGTTGCTTGCAAGCCCGGAGGGTCAAGCCGATTGGAACAATCGGGCGCAGATGCGCGGTCAGCCCTACCTTTGCGACAGGAAAACTAAATGAACCCGATGTCCCGAAGATTTCCAAGATGGGAATACAGGAGGGCTCAACATCCAAGAGTCAGAAGAACCGAAGAACATGGGCGTGGCCGGACTCGTGATGCAGTCGCCAAGAGCGATGCAGGTGAGCCCTATGCGTCGGTGCTTACAATGTTGGCAAGTACAATGGCGGCGTGTCGTTGTGGAATGGCCGGTGCGGCTCAACCCGCGACACCATCCACCTGCAAGCGTTCCACATAGACGTGGTAGACCCACACCTTGATAAAGGCGAAGGACCATGATGGAATCCACCGCTACCGCTGACATACGAGGGCCACAAGTCGGAGGCTGACTTCTCCGCTGATAAGCGGAAACGTGCGACAAGTGCGGTTAGGGAGCCACCGCTAAAAAGGAGTACCACCACGGGCCCGACACCCGCAGGGCTACTGCGGTGCGTGAGTCAGGAACCCGGCGCATCATAGACGACCGCTATCAAAAGGCGACAATGACCGCTACCGACCACGGAGCTCGGACACCACCTTTACGACTACCGATAGGCGCAAACAGTGTTCCGCATATTCTGACCCCAGCCCTCGCTCCCACGGCTTTTCCGAAAGGGAAGGCTCGACATACCTATAAAAAGAAACCGCCTACCTATCTCAGGCAAGCGGATTCCTTACTTCAAAATCTGTAATGACCATGCCGCATCACTGCGGTTTAAACTGGATTGGAATGTTTCTGATGCAAAATATCATATCATGCACGGCACCATAGACTTTATGGCGACGTGCTTAATTTCGTAGAGGAAGCCCGCAGCGTCGCCGTCGGGCAGACCGAGGCTTCGAGAACATTCGGGCACCGGCACCGGATGTTCCAAAGAGCCGAGAAGGAAAGAGTTGTCGTTGACATCTGTAACGACAAAACCGAGGAAGGCAGACCGGGGAAGTTCCGCACTTGTCAGGAACTTCAAGGTGGCGGTGTCCTCGTACCCGCCGCCGTCCTTCTTGGTCTTGCACTCGCAGGTCGGCTCGTCGAAGAAAGGTATGGGGTGAATATCGGTAAAGATAGGCACCGGCATACCGCAGATGCCGGAGAGGTCAACGCGCCTCGGCAGATGTCGGCAGTCGAGCCAGCCGATAGCCTTAATTCCGGGAAGTATTTGTGTCGAAGTCTTCATGTCGAGCAAAAATTTCAGAAAATTCAGAATTGAAATTTTCGGGTGCTGAAATCAAGTAGATTTTTTGCGAGAATATGAACTTTTTGACCACTGGCGCTTGATGTAGATGGTTCGCTGACGCTGATAGCGTTTGGCGATGGCGTTCCAATTTGTCTCTGTCATCTCGATACCGTGCTTCTCCATCCACGCATAGATAAGCTCGTCCTGACGTTTGCTTATCTTGCCGAAGTGATGCAGGTCGCCCCACAGCTGAATATCGAAGCGGTTGCGGATGATATTCAGCAGCGACGAGAGCGCACGTTGCGGCAGGTAGTTGAAAACTTCCGGCGGTCGATTGCGGAACGAGGGAATGGCGATGGCAAGTTTGCCCTCGCCCCCGATGTCCGGCAACAGATCTTCGGGCCTGTGAGTAAGATACACCTCCAGAATCTTGCTCTCGACCGAGCCGCGGATGAGATGCACCGGCACTTCGCCCCCGTGTTCATGAATGAACCACTGGGCGAGATAGTCTTCGAGAGGAATATAGAGGCAAATCTGACTCATAACGTGCATATAATTATATATGCAAAGTTACCGAAAATCAACGGATTAACATAGTTTTTCGGGCACTTCGTTGCCGAAAATCGGCAACGAAGTGCGGCGGTGGCGCACGGCCCGAAAAATCATAGAGAGAGGAAAAGAGTTTTGCCTCGCGTACATGTGAAGATACCTGCGGGTAAGCGAATTTAGCGATGTAGACACCGCGAGGAAAGAAAGGGGGCAAGCGGGCGGAACGCCCTTATATATAGATAGATATATTTTGTCAGACAAAAAATATAGATATATAAGGGGGCTGCTCCCTTGTCTTTCGTTGGCTATTTTCGGCTGTGAAATCCGAAAATTGCTGGCCGTTGTCTAATCGTGTCAAGCCTTTGGCTATTGCAAAAAGGCTTTAATTCGCTGATTGTCAGTGTTGGCTATATTGTCTAATTTGTCTGTGCTACATTTCGGGTCGTTGCAAACGAATGAAAATGAGTACAGAAAAAAAGAGATTACCAACGGATATTCAGACGTTGGCAATCTCATGATGGTAGGTTGTAACGGTTAGAACGGCATATCATCATCTCTTTGGTCATCGAAGATGCCCGGCTGAACGGGAGGTGCGACTGTCTCCGGCTCGGAAGATGCTTTGGACTCCGGTTCCAGATCATCTTCCGTGAGTTCGTTTTCAGCTCTCTCGATGGTTTCGAGATTTAATTCGTAACTCTCTTTGAGAAGTTCGTAGTCGAAAACGAAGGCCATTGGCCGCACTTCCTTGACCCTGCGGATGCTTTTGCCGTCCGCACGGTTCTCGTAAGTGTAATCAGGCGTGCCGTTGGGTAGTAGCACTTGGAAACGGTGCTGACGAGTACCGAGGAACGCCGGATGCGTCCGCAGGTAGGATTCAAGCGAGACGGTGTCGAGCTTGCCTATGACGTTGGAACCGTTGACACGTTGGCCCAGGGCGTTGACAACGTTCTGATAGTTGAGAAAGAGGATAGTCTTGTCGCGTCCGAAGTCGATGGTCTCACCGTTGTTGCGCTTGAACTGCGACATCTGCTTGATGGCGAAGTGCGCCTTGGCGACAATTCGACCCTGCATGTGGTTGGAGTCGAGCATCGACCAGAACACTGCGATGTCGCTGTTCTTCTTCAACTGCTCGTTCTGGCGGCGTATGCCGCCGACGCAGATGTTGAACAGATCGGTGTACTCAAAAGGAAGTTCGAGCGAAGTCTGTACCGTGTGAAACGCGGCAAGCGGAGCGAGCCAGTTGTTGAGCAATCGGTCCTCGACGCTGTCTTCGGAGAGAGCGGCCACAAGCTGACGCTTGCAGACCGCATAGTGGGCGGCATAGTCGGCCTCAAACAGTTTGCGGAGTTTCAGCAGTTGCACCGTAAGGTGTACGGCGCCACGTGCGCTGATAGCCTGAAACTCCTCGAAATTACGCTTGGCTTCCTTGGAGAACGTTACCTCCGAGTAAGACAAGTGGATGACGCGGGAGAAAAGAGCGTCATCACGGGTCGGCGCGTCCTGACCTGTAAGAATTACTCCGGAGCGAACAAAAGTGCGCTGCACCTTTTTGTCGCCGTCCATATTCTTTTTGGTCTGACCGCTGCCGCCCCAAATCTGTTTGAGAAGTTCTATCTTACGGAAGTCAAGCTCGTTCTTGTACTCGTCGAGATGCACCAGGTTGTTCTCGGCGCACGACAGCATTTCATTGAGCGAAGCCATCGAGGTCGTGGCGAGCGAAGGCGGGTCGTTGAGCCGGACAAAGAACGACATCAGAGCCGTGCCAAGCTCCGTTTTGCCGGTGCCCTTGCGACCGAATATATTCAGCAGGGCGAGGCGTTTGGATGTTTGTTTCACAACGTCCAGAAAGAGCGTGGCAAGCACGAAAGCGAAGCCTACCTTGGCGTTATCGCCGAATACCTGCACCATACGGCGCACGTATTCGTAGAGCGTTACTTCGCCGTGCTCACGGCAAGAGAAGCTACGCTCGAACTGGTAGGCGTCGCGCTGATCGAGGTGCATCTTCGAGAAGGCCGGGAGATAGAAGGTGCGGTCGGCAATCTTGACGATACCGAGGTCGTTGACCTCGTAAAGCACGTTGTCGGCGAATATGCCGTCACCGAAGGCATACAGTTCTTCCGCGCTGTTCCAGCCCATCTTGGATAGCTGAACGGCGCTGTCGGTTATGGAATACAGATATTCCTTGAGGTTATCGAGTTTAATGGCGTCCCCCTTGAATGAAAAGAATCCCAAGGACTCGACACGTTGTTTGAAACGGTTGAGCGAGACAAGTTCCTCTTGTCTCAGCTCCAGTTCCTTTATCGTACCGCGCTCGTTTTTGAGCCGGAAGATACGGATTGCATTGTCTCCGTCGATGATGTGGAACAACGGCTGCATAGTGAAGTTGCTCCACCGTTCAAGTTCATCTTTCTCATAGGAGCAATAGCATCCGTTCTTGACGATGATGCCGAGTTCCCTCATGGCCGCTTGCTCAGCCGATAGCGACTCCTTCGCTTTCTGCTCCCTCTCGCGGCGTATCTCGCCTTGCGAGCGTTGCAGGGCGTCGCGCCATAGTTTGAGCTTGCCGTAAGCCTTGGCAAGTGGTTCGAGGCACCGGTTCAGCATAGTTTCATCAGAGATATGCACAAGCACATCGCGGCATATCTCGTTCAGGGCCTTGACGTGGTCGGACTCTGTGAGGCAGGTGCCGAGCAGTTTGAGTCCGTACCATACGGCAAAATGTACATCTTCGAGAGTGTTGAAGATGTCCGGACCTGTGATGAAACTGTCGGGGTCGTTCTTTTTAAGAATTACCTCCACAACTTTCTGCTTGGGAATAGCCTCGATCTCATCTTCCGTGAGTTCGAGAGCGGCCCGGTCTTTCGGTCTGACTCCGGCTTTCCTGGCTTCATCGCGTTTCTGTTCGAGAAGTACGGCTTTGGCGCCTTCGAGTTCTTCATCCGTGATGGGGCCATATATATTTTCTTTCTCGAAAGGAATCTCACGGACACTGACATCGAAGCCCAGGCGGAGAGCCGTCAGTCCGTTGCGCATTACCGCCTTGACACCGGCCCCGAAAGGCTCGCCATCCTTTGGCGGATCCGCGTCGGGGAGAAAGACCAACGAGGGAGCGTAGCGTTGCAGTTGCCGGAACTGCGCCTCGTTCCAGGCTGTGCCGAGGGTTGCGACCGTTTCGGTCAGCCCCACGGCGTCAGATTGCAGTTTGAGGACATCTGGAGCACCCTCGACGATAACGAAGCGGCCGGCTTTTGAAGCCTGTCGCTGTGCGTTTCTGATTCCGAAAACGACCTCTCCCTTTTTGAAAAGCGGAGAGTCCGAGGAATTTATGTACTTGGGAGCGTCCGGTTCGTCGCCGACGTATCGTGCTGTAAAACCTATGATGCGACCGAATTTGTCTGTAATGGGGATAGTTACCCGCTCACGGAATATTGTATAGAACTTCTTCGATTTCTCGGAGAAGCGTAGAATACCGACCTCCTGAAGGGCGTGTTCGTCGAGACAATTATTCCGGCAATAATCGGGTAACGAGTCCCAGGATGCAGGACAGTACCCGATGCCGACTTCCTTGCAGTATTCCTCGCCCCAACGATTGTAAGCATATTGACGAGCCTTTTCAGCCTCATGAGTATCAGCGGCAAGCTGTTCGACAAAATACTCCTGAACACGGCTGACGGCCACGAACAACGACTCTCGATGCCGGGCGGCGTCGCGTTGCTCGTCGGTCATAGGCTTCTCGCTGTGGAGAATTTGAATACCGTACATATTTGCAAGGTATTCAATGGCTTCGGGATAAGTGCGGTTGTCGAGCTTCATCACGAAGTCTATGCCGTCGCCGTGGGCCCCGCAGCCGAAACAGTGGTAGGTGTTGCGGCTCGGACTGACAATGAAAGAACCTGTTTTTTCATTGTGGAACGGGCATAGACCGATATAATGTGCTCCCTTGCGTGTCAGCGTGATATTGAAACGCGACACGACGTCCACGATGTCAATTCTATCGTGGACCTGTCGGATGGTTGAGTCTTCAATCATTGTCGTGTTTCTTCTTTGTCAGGACTTCCCAGAGTATGATAATTTCCGAGCCGAGATAGTATATCTCCCGGCTCGAAATTCTGATTGGTACGATTATATCGAGCTTCGTATATTTCGTGACGGTGTCACGGCAAATATTAAGAAGGCCGCATATTTCTTTGACGCTATACCTGCGGTCAAGGTCAACGTCAGGTTTGGGGCGAGTCATGGTCTGCATCAGTTTCTTCGGTAAATATTTCTTGCCCTGCACACTTCTCGATAATGGCTTTGGCATATTCGGGGATGCGGGCACACATATATCGCCAGCTGTAAACGACCGGCCTTGTAACGTCGCATTCCTCCGCTACCCACTTGATGAAGTTAGCTCGGTTGCGACGGTTCAGGGTATTCAGATAGGCGGTCAGTTGAGCCGCCTCCCTGTGTTTGATATTGTTATTATACATCGCTGTCAGGAGATTTGAAGTAGTCTTGTGTAACTCGTTGGAGAAGGCGAAGGTCGGCGGTACGGTACTCCAGTTTGCCGGGACGCTTGCACGGCTCAACCTTACCTTGTTTTCTCCAACGCTCGACATTGCGGCGACCAAACATCTCATAAGCCTTTCTTTGGCTAACATATTCCGGGTCGTCCTTGTCGGTTTTCAACATCTTTACGACCCTTGCCGCAACATCGTTGAGGAAGGTGTCGTAAGGGATGAGATGGTCGAGGAATTGAAGAAATGCCATAGTCCAGAGGGTTACGCAATTCTTGTTACCTCGATTATCTTAGCCTCGCGGTCGGTTCTGGTCGTGTACTGGCGTTCGTACATGATACCAAGCTCAGAAGCCTGTGTGCGAACACTCTTTAGCCGAGTTATGGGGAACTGAACCGTTGCCCCAACCGCCATCTCGTAGAGAGTCGGGCGGATTTTTTGAGCAGTATTTGTCATTTTTGTGCCGTTTTATTTGTTTGTTTAATGATTAATGATTAACTTTGCACTCAGAATATTAGCTTAATTTGAGAACGCAAAGTAACCATTTAATGTTTATCTAAACAAGAAATGGTTTGTCGTTTTAAGATTTATTCACTGTTTAATGTTTAATATTGAACTAAAAGAGGTACACATCGGAAAGGCTATCAAAGAGCGCCTTGACGCATTGAAGATGACCAAGACAGAGTTTGGTCGTCTCATTGGTGTTCCTCAGCAGCACGTCAATCGAATCTTTGAAAGAGAGACGATTGAGACGAAGAAGCTGGTGAAGATAAGTCGAGCACTTGACTTCAATTTCTTCGCGTTGTTCTGTCAGTTCCCGACCAACATCAGCGCCTACCTCTCGGCAGTCGCGTTGGGCGATGGAGATGCGAACAATAGCCTCGGCGAGACCGCAGTCTTGTCTCAACTTGAAGTGATGAAAGTAAAGTTGGAAAAAGCGGAAGGTACTGAAAAGGACTTGCGCGACCAGATTAACGGTCTCAAAGATAATGTCGAGCAGTTGAAGTCCAACCTGCACGACAAGGACGAGATAATTAACCTATTAAAGAAGTAAAAAAACAAACATCAGATAATATATGAATGTAGCCACAACATATAACGCCGTGGATAACTGCAAGTTAGACACCGCCCGCGAGAGAATTTTCAAGTCAAGCATCGAATCGTCGATTTTGTTGACCAACTGTTGACCAACAATTCCTAACTGACTGATATGATGTCGAAAATTATCGCCGCGCTGGCGGTGGTAGCTCTTGTCGTTGGAGGTGTCGCCGTTGTAGAAGCGGTCGGTGATGACGAAGTAAATCGTGGCGTTCTTCCAGCTGAAATGCTCCGAGCGCACCACGAGGGGTGTCTTGACGTTGATGGTGTAGGCGCGTTCGGAGCCGGCCGACTTCACGGTGTAGACGATTACGTTCTCGCCGCCGTCGAGCGAGGAGAGCGAGTGGTTGTCGTATGCCCGGCCGTTGACGGTGATGTCGACGGTGGCGTCCGAGGCCTGAGGGGCGGCCGAGAGGGTGATCATCGAGACATCCTCGACCTCGATCGAATATGATGTCGTGGACGGGTCGAAGTTGATGAGGTTGACGCCGTTGGCCCTAATCTCGAGGTCGGATAGGGCGGGGTTGCCTGAATTGACGGCTGCGGCGGCCGACAGCGTGCCTGCCAGCAGCAGAGCCGACAGGGCAGCGCCGAGCCTGCGCGATATATTATGGAAATTCATTGCTGTGGATTCTAAAAAGGAGACCGGTTATTTCTTGATGATTTTCTTGACGGCGTGCGAGCCGTCGGAGAATGCGACGTCGAGCAGATACATGCCGCTCTCGAGGCTTGAGCAGTCGATTTCGGCGTCGGCCGCTCCCCGGGGCTCGGCGATGCCGGCGGTGACACCGTTGAGATTGAAGAGACCGATGCGTGTCATTCCCTTGGCTGAGGCAACATGCAGGATGTCGCCCACCGGATTGGGGAAGACGCTGAGCGCGTTGCTGTCGGTGTCGATGATGTCGATGCCGGTCACGGTTTCATAGAATGAGCTGTGGCCAGGGTCGGTCTGTCCGGCGAGGCCGGCCAGCACGGGATACTGGTGCTGGCCTTCGACTTTCCACTCCCAGACGGAGTCGAAGTCCCAACCGAGCACGTCGGCGTAGGTGGCTTTGTCGATGAACCTATACGAGTGGCCGTCGGCGTTGTGGCCGTGCGTGGCGGTGAGGTCCAATTTCATGGCGGCCCAGCCCAGCACCATCGTGGTGGAATTCCGAGGGTTGTCGTTGCCGCCGAAGCGGCCGGCGTAGTTGCCGGTGCTGATGTTCACCTGCGGGTTGAAGCTGGTTGAGGTCGCCACGTTGCCGTAGTTGGCGCCTACGAGTCCGCCGGCGTAGTTGTAGGCCGCGACTTTGCCCGAGGCATAGCAGTTGGCCACGGTGCCTTTGTTCTTGCCCACGAGGCCCCCGGCCACGTAGTCGGTGACGTTGGTGACGGTGGCGGTCGAGTAGCAGTCGGAAATCGAGGCGTGGTTCTCGCCTACCAGACCGCCGACGCAAATCGACGTGGCAGAAACTTTTCCGGCTGTGAAGCAGCGGCTTATCGAGCCGGAGGCGGCGTAGCCGACGAGCGCGCCGGTGAATGTTACGCCGGAGACTTCGGCGCCGGTGAGGCCGAGGCGGGTGATTGTGGCGCCGTCGATGGCGTTGAAGAAGCCTGTGGCGCCGCCGAGCGTGGCGCCTGAGATCACGGCTCCCTTCACGACGTGGCCGTTGCCGTCGAAGTGGCCCTTGAAGGGGCTGCCTTTCGATCCGATTCCGGCGAATGAGGAGAGGGCGATGTCCGCGTCGAGGCGCATCCATACGTCTGACTCCCAGTCGGCGGGTGTGGCTGCGAGCGCGGCGAGGTCATCGGCGGTGGTGAGGATAAATGGCGACTCCTGGGTGCCTTCGCCGCCCGAATAGGCGTTGCGGCGCCCCTGCACCACCTCGGCGAAGCAGTTGGCTGTCTGACGGCCGTCGGAGGTACGGGCGATGAATCCAAGACGCGTGAGCTGTTCGAGTTCGCTGTCCATAAGGTTGTAGAAGGCCTGGATGTCAGCGACTTTCAGGGTGTATGTGCCGCCGCTGCCCTGCATTTTGAACTTCGGGTTGATGCTTCCGGCCCAGTTAGTGACCTCTTTTTCAGTGCCTCCGATGATTGCCCAGGTGTAGCAATACACGTCTGGTCCGAAATCGGAGGTCTGGATTTTCACTTCGAAAGCCTTGGTCGATACAATCGGCGAGGGCGTCGAGGTGACCGTCGCCTGATCGCCGTCGGCATAGGCCGGCATCACGGCGAGCATTCCCAAGGCGATTGGGATTAATCCTCTCTTCATTTTGGATGGTAATTAGTAAGGTTTGAAGGTTAAACAAAAGTTGGTTAATTGCCTAAAAGTAAAAAAAACACCGCAAAGTTAACAAATAAAATCGAGAAAAGTGCAAGATTTTGTGACAAAAAAAGTACCCTGCAGGTTCAACTGGCAAGTGCAAAATTAGCGATTTGTTTGAAGAACTCAGTCTTTGGGTTTGAAAAACCGAGTTTTTTACGAGGTCTGAGGTTCAGTTTCTTTGCCACGTTCTTGATATAAAGGTCAGAAAATTCATTGAAGTTAGATTTTTTAGGAATGTATTGCCTTATTAACTTGTTGATATTTTCGACAGCTCCTTTCTGCCATGAGCTATTAAACAAAAGACCGCTAACTCTATGAGAATTAGCGGTCTTTTGTGGTGCCAACGGGAATCGAACCAGTGACACAAGGATTTTCAGTCCTTTGCTCTACCAACTGAGCTATGGCACCTTTTTGCACGCCCCGGAGGTGTGTTCCTCGGTTTTGCGATGCAAAGTTAGGAATTATTTTTGAGTCTGCCAAATTTTTCGGGGAGTTTTTTGCGGAAATTTTATTCGGGCACACAGAAGGCAGTGGTTTTCAGTCGATAGGGGAGGCGGGGCGCTTCGCTGCCGCCTTTGGGCGCCCGGGTTACACGCAGAGCTGATGCTCTGCCACTTGGACCAGAAGGCTCGGACGAGGCTAAGCCTGCTCGGACTTATCGGACAGGGATTTTTTGGGGGGGTGTCGCAGAACCTCGTAATGCACGGCTCGTGCGTCCGTTGGCAACGCCCTGCACATTAGGTGGTTATCCCGACGCACGAGCCGTGCGTCCTTACAATTCGATTATTGATTTTGCCGTTCTGCAACATTGGTCCAACATTATTTTCAACGAGGTATTGAATCATTGAGATGAAAAAATAGCCGCGCCAACCGGGCGCGGCTATTGGGTGGGGGAGGGTTGGGATCAGCGGATGATTACTTTCGTGACTTTGGCGCCTTTGCGGCAGAGGTAGATGCCGGAGGTGGGGCTGTCGACGCGTACGCCCTGGAGGGTGTAATATTCGGCGGGAGCGTCGGCGGGAGCCTCTACGGCGTCAATGCCGGTCGGGCGGTTGAGGTTGATGCGGTAGTCGCTTCCGCCGTTGTTGTCCCACTGGCTGCCGGTGTTGGTGACGAAGCTGATGTAGCTGACGGCCTGTTCGGGGTTGTTGAAGGGGCCGATCTTTACTTCGTATTTGCCTTCGGCATTGCGGGTGAAGGGGGTGCGGGCTGCTTTTCCGTCGGTATGGTATGTGGAACCGTCGGGGAGGTATGCCTGGATGGGTTTCTCGAATTTATTCACACCCCAGTGGAGGATGATGCCTTCGCGGCCGTTGGAGGCCGTGATGGTGATTACGTCGTCCACGGTGGGCTGTGCGGGGGATACGGTGTATGAGCCGAGTACCGAGGGCTTGTCGGGGTCCTCCGGGTCGATGGGATCGGAGCCGTTGCCGTTGCCTACGTATACGTGGAGAATCTGGGAACGGGCTACGTTGCCTTTGGCGTCGGTTGCCTCGATGTAGTAGTCGACGAGTGCGTCCTTGACTCCCTGGACCTTTGCGGAGAATTCCTGAGCCTTGTGTGCGGGGAGGGGATTTGTGATGGAAGCGATGGTCTTGCCTGTCATCTCGATTTCCTGCCAGGGGCCTACTTCGTCGCCGCCTGCGTATGTCTCGTTCTGGTTGGAGGCGAGGGGGTTGACGCCGTCTTTGTCGAGGCGGTACTTGAGCTTGACGGAGGCGAGGCCGCTGAGGTCGTAGACGTAGCTCCAGACGGTGAAGTCGGAGGACTGTACGATTCCCCATTCGGTGGCGCCGGGGTTGTAGGGTTCGCGCTGGGGATGGTAGATGGAGGGGCCGGTCTTGTCGGCGCCGGAGGCGAGGACGGAGGCTACTTTGGCTACAGCGAGGTTAGCGGCGGTGGCGGGCTTGGAGTCCCATTCCTCGGTGCCGTCCCAGTACCAGTAGCAGCTTGTCTCGCCGCACATGAGCTCGTTCCAGGCGGCGCGGACGTCGGCATTGTCGGGGGCAATGGCGGCGGCGGTCTTCACGTGGTTGGAGGCGGCGGTGATGATTCCCCAGCTGTTGTGGTCGGGGCTGTAGGGCTCGGAAGCTCCGGCGTATGTGCCTTTGTCGCCGTTCCACTTGAGGAATTCGGGGTCAGCTCCGGCTCCCCACCAGCTGCCGCTCTCGACGTGGATTATGTCGTTGTCCTCGGGCGGGAAGCGGTCGAGGTAGTCCTGGATGGTGGTGCATTCGAAGCGGTCGGGGTTTGCCCTGAGCCAGTCGACGAAGTTCTGGAAGTTCGAGCCGTAGTAGCTTGCTGAGCCGCCGCCGTGGTTGTCGCCGTCGTGGTGGAGGACAACGAGGATGGGGTGTTCGGGGTCGTCGTTGAAGGCCTCGAGCTGGCTGATGCACTTCTCGTACTGGAGAGCGCCGAAGCCGCCGCGGCCGTCCTCATTGCCGAAGACGAGGGAGGTGGGCACGGCAATCATTTTGTACTCGTGTCCGTCTGTGGGGTCGACGTACTTCATCCAGTGGGGCCGGTGGCCCCATCCGGCGGAAATCTGTCCGGGGCAGTAGAGTCCGTCGATGTGGGTCCAGTCGGCGGGATTATCGTTGAGAACGTCGGCCTTGTTGGGCTCGACCATGGAGAAGCCCTTTACCCAGGGGTAGTTTTTGGCTGTGCGGTCGAAGTGGGAGTTGTCGACCATGGCCCACTCGATGCCTTCTTTTACGAGAGCGGGAATCATGTGCTCCTCGAAGGCGTTCTCAGGCGGGAAGATGCCTTTGGAATATGCCATGCCGGGGAAGTTCTCGGCGAAGCACTCGCGGTGTTTCTGAATCTGCTTGCGGGCGTCCTCCTCGTCGATGAGAGCCATGAGGGGATGGTAGTAGCCGAAGCCTACCATGTCGATTCGCTGGTTGCCGAGGTCGGTTTTCTTGGAGACGAAGTCGGTCCAGTGTTTTTTCCAGTTCTGGAAGTGGCTTGTGGATTTCTCGATTACGTTGAGGTTCTCGACGAGGGAGCCGGAGAAGGACACCTGCGCGCCTCCGGGGAGATTTGCGGCAATGAGCTTGTCGACGGCCTGCGCGGGCCAGTTGGTGTAGGCGCCGGTGCGTGATGTGAAGACGTCGAGGAGGTCGTAGCTGAGGGAGCCTCCCTCGTGGGTTTCGAGAACTGTCTCGCCGGGGGTGTAGATCGGCTGGTGCATGTGCCATTGGAAGGCAATGTAGATCTTAGGCTGCTGCGCTCCTGCGGAAAGGCAAGCCAGCAGAGCCGCACCCAAAATTGCTTTTTTCATGGTGAGTTTTGGTAAAAGATTGATTAAAATAGTAAGTAAGTACGGCGGATATAATCCGAAGGCAAATTTACAAAAAAAATCAATACAGTGTATTTTCAGATGAGAACAATTTTGCCGGTGTCAACTGAGGCGGTAAAGGCAATTGCGGGTCCGGGAGGATTGAGCCTTAGGTCGCCGCGGACAAGGCGTCCGCCCGAGATCTCCGGCTCGCCGGGAGCATCAGGCTTCAGGGAGGAAATGGAGAAAAGACCGGTGGAGTCCTGCGCGCAGAAGCGGTCGTGGAAGTGGCGGGCGACGTGGCCCATTGTCATGCGGAGGTTCAGTTCGACGCACGGGACGGTCTCGCCGCTGCGGAGCACCATCATGTCGACACCGAGAGGACCGGAGTAGTCGCCCCCGAGGAGGGTCCCGAGGGATTCGCAAAGCCTGTGGCTTATAGCCCCGAGCGTGCCGGCGATGCCGAAGGGGCTGTCGATTGAGCGGAGCAGGTCTTCGTCGGAGGCGAGGATGTTTCCGGCGTAGTCGCCGTTAGGGAAAGTTCGGAAAAGTGATATGCCGGCAGGGGTGACTGCGCCGGATGTACGGGCTGTGAAGAGCAGGGCAAGGTCGAGGGCCTTGTCGCGGTGGAAGGGTTCGGCGGTGAGGAAGCCGTAGCGGCGGAGAGCGCCTTCGATGGCCGTGGCGCGTGCGTCGAAGGCGGCCTCGCTGTTTACGCGGATCTGTCCTCTTCCGCTCGACGACCAGGGAAGCTTGAAAAGGGCGTCGGGGTACTCCCGGCAATATTCCTTCGCCTGAGGGAGAGACGAGATTTCGCGAGGGACGAACGCTGGGCGCATCAGACCTGCCCGGGCGAGGTCTGCGCCGAGAAAGCAGGCGCTCCGGCGGCTTGAGAGGAGGCGCAGGCGGTCGAGGATTTCGTCGGAAGGCAGTGTTTCCGGGCCGAAACCGAGGTTTTTGAAACGGCTTCGCACGGCCTTTGACCATCCCCAGGGCGCAGGTGTGATACCAGCGCCGGAATGGTCCCAGAGACGCGTCCGGAGGCCGAAAGTGTCGGTCATGCGCCTGAGCCAGCCGGCGTTCAGTCCGTCGCAGACGAAGGAGTCCCCGGGCTCGCCGTACCATAGGGGGAGGACGGCTCCTGCACGCGCGAGCGCGACGGCGGCCGGAGGAGCCGTGTAGTTGGCAAGGTCGCGGGCGAGGGCGAGGTCGTTCTCGGGATTGAAGAGATGGAGATTCATTTCCTGCGCTTGCTGTAGACGAGGAGCATGACGGCTCCGATGATGAGGACCATTCCGGCCGCTCCTCTCGGAGTGAGCACTTCTCCGAAGAGAAGGACGCCGACGAGGGCGCCCGTGATTGGCTCGAGGGCACCGAGGATGGAGACGGGGACAGCGCCTATGTCCTGAATGGCCACGTTTACGGCCACGAGCGAGACGATTGTGGGCACGACGGCTATTCCCGCCACGCAGACAATGCTCACGATGTCAGGACTCACGGGCTGCACGGCGGTGAAGCCCCGCGTGGCGAATGCGAAGACCGTCATTCCGAAAAGGAGGGAGTAGAAGGTCAGGGGCATGCCCGGGAGCCGCCCGGCGGCCGACTTGTTGACCATGGCCATGTAGATGCCGTAAGCGATTGCGGAGAGCATTACGAGCAGGACTCCAGTGTCCGTGACTCTGGCGCCCGGGCCCGGGTTGCAGAGGAGGATTATGCCGAGGACGCAGATTGCGATGGAGGCGACGGTGCCCGTGGAGAGGTGTTCGTGATAGACCACGCGCATAATCAGCGCGAGGAATACGGGCTCCATGAAAAGGAGGGTCGACGCGATGCCGACGTCCATATGCCTGTACGCCTCGAAGAGGAGGAGGGAGGAGAGGGCGAAGACGATGCCCATCGCGGCCATGGGGAGAAGGGCGCGACGGGGCAGGCGGAAGCTCTCGCCGCGAATGAGCATTATCGCCGCGAGAATAAGGGTGGCGAAGCCGTAGCGGTAGAACAGAACCGATTCCGTTGACATCCCGGAGGCATAGAGGGGCACAGCGAAAAGGGGATTTGTGCCGTAGCTTACAGCTGCGACGACGCCGAGAATGAAACCTTTGCCGGATTTGCTCATAATCCGAAATCAGGGAAAGTCACGTGATACATCGAAAAGGACGCACGAACCGTGCGTCCTTACAGTAAGAATTTAAAATCAGTTCGTCAGGAATGGAGTGTCCCGGAATAATCCGCAGTACTGCCGCTCTTCGGGTCAGGGGATAGTCTCGTAGTAAGGAATGTCCACGAGGCGGATATTGAAGCGGAGAGTGGAGTAGGGCTTGATGATGCCGCGCTCCTGGGCTCCGTAGGCGAGGCCGTAGGGCACGATGACTTCGGCGGTGTCGCCGCAGCGCATGTCCATGACTGCCGCGGAGAATCCCTGAACGTTGGCCGACACCTGGCTGCGGTAGATTCCCTTCACTCCGGCGTTGGTGAGGAGGGTGGAGGAGTCGATGCCGAGGCCCTGACAGTTGTGGACGACGTAGCGCGTGTCGGTGTAGCTGGTGTAGAGAGGCGAGAGCTTGCCCTCGGTCTCCGCGCGGTCGTTGAAGTAGTGGATGAGGATGAAGTTCGCGGGATTCCACTGGGGGACGACTACCTTATAGTAAGGAGTGCCGTCTGCGTTGGTCTTGGCCTGAAGCTCGGCGAGCCATGCGTTGTTGAGCTCGCGCCAGTCGGCGTACTTGTCCCACGTCGACTGTTCGTCGTCGTTGCAGGCGACCACAGCGGCGAGGGTGCCGAGAAGAGTGATGAAAAAGAGGATTTTCTTCATTTTCAGAACTGTACTTTCGGCGCGTGGGCAGCCTCGGGGTCAGCCTTGAACTGGGCCTTGGGGCCGTATCCGAAGATTGAGGCCCAGATGTTTGCAGGGAAGCTCTTTACGCGGACATTGTACTCGCGGACAGTCTCGGTATAGCGCTGGCGCTCGGTGGAGATGCGGTTTTCGGTACCTTCGAGCTGGACCTGAAGGTCGGCGAACTGTTCGTTGGCCTTGAGGTCGGGATAAGCCTCGCGCACTGCGTTGACGTAGATGCTGAGTGCGCGCTGGAGGCCCTGCTGGGCGTCCATGAAGCTGTCGAGCTGTTCCTGGGAGGGGGCTGCTGCTCCCTTTGCGCCCTCGGCGGCTGCGCTGGCGCTGTTGTATGCGTCGGAGAGGCCGGCGCGCGCGCGGGTGACGTTCTCGAAGGTCTCGCTCTCGTGGGCGGCATAGCCCTTGACGGTCTCGACGAGGTTGGGGATAAGGTCGAGGCGGCGCTGGTACTGGTTCTCGACCTGAGCCCAGCTCTGTTCGACGGTCTGGTCAAGGGAGACAAAGGAATTGTAGGAGCTCTTGCCCGAGAAGAAGAGGACGAGAGCGAGGACAACTATGACGCCGATGACGATATATGATTTCTTCATTTTCTGTTACTTGAGTTTACGGAGGAGGGAATTGAGGCTTACGTTCTCGTGGATGAGGCGGTGGAGGTCGGCGATAGCCACGCGCTTCTGCTCCATGGAGTCGCGCTCGCGGAGGGTGACGGTGTTGTCCTCGAGGGTCTGGTGGTCAACGGTGATGCAGTAGGGGGTGCCGATGGCGTCCTGACGGCGGTAGCGCTTGCCGATGGTGTCCTTTTCCTCGTAGTGGGTGGCGAAGTCGAACTTGAGGTCGTCGACAATCTCGCGGGCCTTCTCGGGGAGTCCGTCCTTGCGGACGAGCGGGAGCACGGCGCACTTCACGGGCGCGAGGGGCGCGGGGAGGTGGAGCACCACGCGGGTGTCGCCGCCCTCGAGGGCCTGTTCCTCATAGCTGGAGCAGAGAACGGAGAGGAACATGCGGTCGACGCCGATTGAGGTCTCGATGACGTAGGGGGTGTAGCTCTCGTTGAGCTCGGGGTCGAAGTACTGGATTTTCTTGCCGGAGAACTTCTCGTGCTGGGAGAGGTCGAAATTGGTGCGGGAGTGGATTCCTTCCACTTCCTTGAAACCGAAGGGCATGAGGAACTCGATGTCGGTCGCGGCGTTGGCGTAGTGGGCGAGCTTCTCGTGGTCGTGGTAGCGGTACTTGTCGTCGCCGAGGCCGAGGGCCTTGTGCCAGCGGAGACGCCATTCCTTCCAGTGCGCGAACCATTTCATCTCCTCGCCGGGACGGACGAAGAACTGCATTTCCATCTGCTCGAACTCGCGCATGCGGAAGATGAACTGGCGGGCGACGATTTCGTTGCGGAAGGCCTTGCCGATCTGGGCTATGCCGAAGGGGATGCGCATGCGGCCCGTCTTCTGGACGTTGAGATAGTTTACGAAGATGCCCTGGGCGGTCTCGGGACGGAGGTATACGGTCATCGCGCCCTCGGAGGTGGAGCCCATCTCGGTCTTGAACATGAGGTTGAACTGGCGCACCTCGGTCCAGTTCTTGGTGCCGGAAATGGGGCAGACGATTTCCTCGTCGATGATAATCTGGCGGAGCTCGTCGAGGTTGTTGTCGTTCATGGCCTTTGCGAAGCGCTCGTGGAGGGCGTCGCGCTTGGCCTTGTGTTCGAGGACGCGGGGATTGGTCGTGCGGTAGAGTTCGGCGTCGAAGCTGTCGCCGAAGCGCTTGGCGGCCTTGGCGACTTCCTTCTCGATTTTGTCGTCGTACTTGGCGATCTGTTCCTCAATGAGGACGTCTGCGCGGTAGCGCTTCTTGGAGTCGCGGTTGTCGATGAGGGGGTCGTTGAAGGCGTCGACGTGTCCGGAAGCCTTCCAGATGGTGGGGTGCATGAAAATCGCGGAGTCGATGCCCACGA
The DNA here is from genome assembly GCA_902491515.1 of uncultured Porphyromonadaceae bacterium. Lineage (GTDB taxonomy): Bacteria > Bacteroidota > Bacteroidia > Bacteroidales > Muribaculaceae > CAG-873. The sequence goes on along the minus strand of CABUIC010000009.1, from coordinate 53,110 downwards.
TGTTCTCATGGAGAAGGGTCATGGCCTCCCACCAGTAGCGCTTGATGTTGTTTTTGAGTTCCACGCCGTTCTGGCCGTAGTCGTAGACGGCGGATAGGCCGTCGTAAATGTCGCTCGAGGGGAACACGAAGCCGTATTCCTTGGCGTGGGAAACAATCTTTTTGAACACGTCGTCTTGCTGTGCCATAGTGTATTGTAGTTTGTTATCTGATTAGACTTCTGAAGTTCGCGAATTGCGGCTCAAAGATACGAATTTTTCCCGTGGCCGCAAAATGTCAGGCTGTTATATTTGGTTAAGCGACGCGGGACGAGGCTCGAAGGCCCCGTCCCGCGCGTAAAAATGTCAGGAAACGGCTTATTTGAGGACGCCGTTCTTGCGGAATACTTTTTCGATTTTCTCGAGGGCTTCGGTCACCTGCTCCTTGGTGTGCGTGGCCATGAGGCTGAAGCGGATGAGGGTGTCCTGGGGAGCCACGGCGGGAGATACGACGGGGTTCACGAAAATGCCCTCGTGGAAGAGGTCTGTGGTAATCTGGAAGGTCTTGAAGTTGTCGCGGATGTAGAGGGGGATAATCGGCGTGGAAGTGTTGCCGATTTCGAGGCCCATGTTGCGGAAGCCTTCCAGGGCGTAGTTTGTGAGGTCCCAGAGGTTCTGCTGGCGCTCGGGCTCGGCAATCATGATGTCGATGGCCTTGAGAGCGGCTGCGGTTGAGGCGGGAGTGATTGACGCCGTGAAGATATAGGAGCGGGAGTGGTGGCGGAGGAAGTTGGTGATTTCCTTGTCCGTGGCGATGAATCCGCCGAGGGAGGCGAAGCTCTTGGAGAAGGTACCCATCACGAGGTCCACGTCGCCGGTCACACCGAAGTGGTTGCAGACACCGCGTCCGCCTTCGCCGAATACGCCGATTGAGTGAGCCTCGTCGACCATGACGGTGGCGTTGTACTTCTTGGCGAGCTCGACTATTTTGGGGAGGTTGGCCACGTCGCCCTCCATCGAGAAGACACCGTCTGTGACGATGAGCTTGACCTTGTCGGGCGCGCATTTGCGGAGCTGGTTCTCGAGGCTCTCCATGTCGTTGTGCTTGTACTTCAGCGACTGGGAGAAGGAGAGACGCCGGCCTTCGATAATGGAGGCGTGGTCCTGTTCGTCCCAGAGAATGTAGTCTTCGCGGCCGGTAAGGCAGGACACGACGCCGAGGTTGACGCCGAAACCGGTGGAATAGATCATCACGTCCTCCTTTCCGATGTATTCGGCGATTCGGGCCTCGAGCTGCTTGTGAAGGTCGAGGGTGCCGTTGAGGAAGGGGGAGCCGGCGCAGCCTGTGCCGTACTTTTTCACGGCCTCGATGGCCGCTTCCTTGATTCTGGGGTCGTTGACAAGTCCGGTGTAGCAGTTCGAGCCGAACATAAGAACACGCTTGCCGTTGATAATCACTTCAGGATCCTGCTCGGAGGATATGGCGCGGAAATAGGGATATACACCGGCGGCCTTGGCTTCCTGGGGGGCAGTATACTTGGAGAGCTTTTCTTGAAGGAGCTTCATATTATAGTTTAATGATTGGACGGGATAAACTATCCGGCATGGCTTCGTTTTGCCAAGTCAGGGTGCAAAGATACGACTTTTTTTTGGGTTTTGGGCCCGGAAGCTGTGTTTTTTTTCTTAAATTTGCAAAAAGAAGCCACTTTCATGCAAGAACCCTTCACCATCCTCCATACCTCCGACCTACACCTCGGACTCAGTTTGCATGACTTCAACTGTATTGAACGACAGGAAGATATGATGCGTCAGATAGTCCGGGCGGTGTCGGAAACACATCCGCACGCCGTGCTTGTGAGCGGCGACGTGTACAACACGTCCCAGCCCTCGGTCCGCGCCGAGCGGCTGCTCGCCGAAGGCGTCGCCGCTATGCGGCGCGTCGGCGGTCCGGAGATGCGCATCGTCATCACGGCGGGGAACCACGACAGTTCCTCCCGCCACGAGGCCTTCCGCGAGCTCTGGGATTTCGCGGGCGTCGACATGGTCGGCACCGTCTCCCGCGTGGAGCCTGTAGCCGGACCCGAGGCTCTTGCCGAGGCCAACAGGCGCCTTGTTGTGGAGGTGCCGGGGTGCGGGTTTATTCTGGCGGTGCCGTATGTCCATCCCCGGAATATGCCGGAAGGGCTCTGGCCCGCGATGCTCGCGTATATATCCGGCAGAAACCGGGAAGGCCTTCCGGTGGTTGCGATGGCGCATACCTCGGTCGGTAACGCGCAGTACTTCAAGGATGTTACGGACGAGGAGAACCCGGATTCGGTCGGCGGCATCGATGTGGTGCGTCTCGAGGACTTCGGCGAGGGCTTCGACTATCTCGCGCTGGGACATATACATCACCCGGCCACGTTCAGGATAGCCGGAGGCCCGGCGGTGGCGCGCTACTGCGGCACGCCGATGGGTGTGTCCTTCGACGAGCGGTTCGCGCACTCTCTGAGCATCGTGCGCATAAGCGGCCACGGAGAGGACGCAGGAGTGGAAATATCCACGGTGCCGATGGACGACCCCTGTCCGCTCGTCAATATTCCGGCCCGCGGCTTCGCCCGCTGGGAGGAGTGCATGGCGGCTTTAGTCGCGCTTCCGGCCGGAAAGAAGTGCCTCCTGAGGCTTAATGTGCTTGTTGACGGATTTCTCCACGCCGGAGCGAGGGAGGAGGCTCTCAGAGCGCTGGAGGGCAAGGAAGCCATACTTTGCGCCATAAATTCCCGCGACGCCGGGGCCGACAGGGAATCCGGGGAGGCGGGAAGAGGTTTCTCCGTGGCTGAGTTCAAGGACGTTGACCCCTTCAGTCTCGCCTGCCGCTATGCCGGCGACATCGGCTGTGATTTTACGCCCGAGCTTCAGGCGCTTTTTCGTGAAATCTATACATCGATCGACGACCAATGAAAATCCGGCGACTCAAAATCCACAACATAGCCTCGATAGAGGACGCGGAAATCGACTTCTCGGCCTCGCCGCTTGTCGATACGGACGTGTTTCTGATTTGCGGGAACGTCGGGGCGGGCAAATCCACGATTCTCGACTCCGTCTGCCTCGCGCTCTTCGGCGGCACTCCCCGCCTGTCGCCAAGGAAAAAGGGCGAGGAGTCCGATACGGTGCGGATAATGCGCCGGGGAACATCTTGCTCGTCGGTGGAACTGGAATTCACGGCCAACGACGGCAGCCCCTGCGTGGCCTCGTGGGAGAGGCGCACGGCCAAAAAATCGCCCGAGGGTAAGGTCCGCGCCGCCCTGCGCCTGCTGACCGTGAACCCCGGCACTCCCGAAGAAACAACATACAGAAACAAGGAGGTAGACCCGGTGCTGACCGGGCTTATCGGCCTCGACTTCGCCGACTTCTGCCGGACGACAGTCCTCGCCCAGGGGCAGTTCGCGAGCTTCCTCAAGGGGACCGACGACGACAAGGCCGTAATCCTTGAAAAACTGACCGGCACTCAGCATTATACGCGCATGGGCATAGCGATATACAATGCCGCGGCCGATGCCCGTCAGGCTCTGGAGAACGAGAAAGGAAAACTGACGGTGCTCAGCTGTCTCAGCGATGAGGAGGCGGATGCCATACGCGCCTCCCTCGCGGAAGAAAAAGCAAAGTCCGCGGCGGCTCAGGAAAGATTCCGCAAGGCGGATTCCATGTACAGATATGTGTGCACGGGGATTGAGCTCGAGACGGCCCGCAGGACCGCGGGGACGAGGCTTGCGGAGGCCGAGCGGGCCTATAACTCCGACAAGGCGGCGGAGCGCCGGAAGTTCCTGACGGACTGGGAGGGCGCCGAGGCTCCCCGCGCCGATGCGGCGGCCCTCGCGCTGAGGAGAAAGGAAATCGCCGCGATTGACCGCGACCTTGCCGGGATGACTTCACAGCTGGGACGGCTGAGGAGCGCTTATGCGCTTATCTGCAAGGATGATTTTCTTGACGACTGTATAAACAGGGAGAAGGCCGCGGAAAAGGCCCTCGCCGCGGCTGAAGAGAAGGAGAAATCGGCGCGCGAGGCGCTTGAAAGCGCCGAGAAAGAACTCACAGTGAGCCGTGCGCTGAAGATTTGCTCGGAGGAGCGTATGCTCGGGGAAATGCGGGCCGAGGCTGGCCGGAATGCGGTAGCCCTCGGGCGGAAACGGGCGGAACTTCCGGGACTGAAAGTCCGGGAGGAGAAGGCGGTCCACGCGTACAATACCGTGGAACTCTCCTTCAGCGAGGCTATCGCCAAACTGCGCTCGAAGCTGAAGGTAGGGGATGTCTGTCCCGTGTGTCTGAGGGGAATCGAAGAGGCCATACCCGCTGTCGACAGCGTTTTCTCGGCAACTCTCGCCGGGCAGAAGCGTCTTGCCGAGGAGGCCACGGCGGCCGTGAAGGCCTGCAATGATGAGATTGTAAGACTGGAGACCATTCTTGCGCAGTCGGAAAAGGCTGTGCCTCAGCTTGAAGCTCGGTTGAAGACCCACAAGGAACGCCACCCCGATGTGGCGGAACTTGCGGCGACGCTGGAGCCGGAGGATGCGGAGGCAGTTGACGCCCGCCATTCCAAGGCTCTGAAAGTCAGGGATGAGGCGGCGAAAGTACATGATTCTGCGCGGAATGCCACGAACAGCGCGCGCGTCCATCTCGCCGATGTCCGCGGCAAGCTCGAGAGCGAGCGTACAACGCTGCGCAACCGCCGTGCGGCCCTCGGTCCCGCGATGGAGGCCATGCGCGAGAGCAGGCCGGAATGGTTCAGCGAGCCGGCGGCTCCCGCGAAATCCTTCGACGAGAAGCTTTTGGCGGAGGCCTCGCAGTTTATGGGGCGCCACTCGTCCCTCGAGTCACGCCTCGCCGCCGCCCGCGCCGAGGCCGCGAGACTCGGGCTTGTGCTCGATTCTTTCAGAAAGGAACATGGCTACGGCGAGGCGTATTTCGCCCGGCTGTGCTCTGCGGACAGATCGGAAATTCAAGGACAGAGAGCCGAAGAAAAGGCCCTTGCCGACGGCCTGACAGCCGCCCGGACCTCCGCGGAGGACTCCGAAAGAGCGTTGCGGGCCCATGCGGATAAATGTCCGCCCGAGCTTCCGGAGGGGGCGGCTCCCGAAGAACTCAAAGCCCTTGCGGATGTCGCCGACAGCGAACTGGCATCGGCAAGGGAGGCCGTGGGCAAGCTTCAGGCGCAGCTCGATGCCGACGCCCGTAACGCCAGCCGGCGGAAGGCAATAATGGAGCAGGTCGAGGTCCTTGAGAAAAGGGCCGGGATGTACAGACGCCTCTCCGACCTCTTCGGGAGCGCCGACGGCAAGAAATTCAGAACCATAGCTCAGAGCTACGTCCTTGCCAACCTCATCCACAGCGCCAATTTCTATATGAAGAGCCTTATGGACCGCTATCGGCTCGAAGGCGAGCCCAACAGCTATGCGATATACGTCGTGGACAGCTACGACGGCAATGCCCGGCGCTCGGCCCAGCACATCTCCGGCGGCGAGACTTTCGTGGTGTCTCTTGCCCTTGCTCTCGCCCTGGCCGACATCTCGTCCGGTCTCGCTGTCGACACCCTTTTTATCGACGAGGGGTTCGGCAACCTGAGCGGTCAGGCCCTCGAGGACGCCGTCAACACTCTCGACGCCCTCCGGCGCCACGGCGGACGCCGCGTTGGAATAATAAGCCATATCGAAAGCCTCCGCGACCGATTTCCGGTGCAGATATGCGTCGACCAGATGCCGGGGCGCAATTCCTCGGCCGTGTCGGTGCTTATCCGGCAGTGATGCCGCCGTCGATGGGGTAGAGCGAACCGGTGGTGAACGACGAGTCGTCCGAAGCAAGGAAATATACAAGCTTTGCCACTTCCTCCGGTTGGCCGACGCGGCCGAGCGGGAAGAGGGCGGCTTCCCCGGCCCAGAGATCTTCGATGCTCCCCGCTCCCGAGGCCGAGCAACGCTCGAAAATAGCGTCGACCATCGGTGTGCGTATGGTCCCGGGGCATATTGCGTTTACGCGCACGCCTTTCGGTGCGAGGTCGAGAGCCATGCCCTTGCACATCTGGCCGATGGCTCCCTTGGTGAGTCCGTATGCGAAGCTGTGGGGCTTTCCGATGAACGACTGGTCGGAAGCGTTCAACACCGCCGAGCCCCCGCCCGAGGCGATGATGTGGGGCAGAGTGGCGCGCAGGGTGTTGATTGTGCCAACAATATTGATGTCAATCAGGCGGTGCAGGTCCTCGTCGGTCACGGACAAGACCGTGTCCGAATGATGCACTCCGGCCCCGGCGAACACGGAGCCGAGTCCACCGAAGCGCTTTTCCGCTTCCGAGGCCGCCTGTTCAAGCGCCCCGCGGTCGAGGGTGTCGCCGCGGAAAAATGCCAGACGCTCCTCCCCGAAGCGCTCCCGGAGTTTCTGAAGTCCTTCTGAGTCCTGCAAGTCATAGACAGCCACGCGCCAGCCTCTCTCGAGGAACAGCCGCGCGCAGGCCGCCCCCATCCCCGAAGCTCCACCGGTAATAAAAATCGATTCAGTCATAATCTAAATGTAAAATATAAGAACTCCAAATCAGACTGCAAAGATAGCGGTTTTGATTGAATTTCCTTCGGGCATAAGAAAAACAATTGAAACGCTGTCCGGAATACTTCTTGTCGCGGCAATTAGCGGTACCTGACGCCGGGGTGGGAGAGACGGTGGGAAAGCTTTTGGCGGATAGGGGAGGGGGTATCCGGTTTTTCGGACCGGCCGGGTTCTACCGACCTGTCGGCCCTGACAGACTTATCGGCCCCGGCGACTGAGGGCGCCGGGATGGCGGTATTTTTTTCGGCTTCCGGAGCCGGGTCTTCGGTTATTATCGCGTCGATGAACGGGGCTGTGCCTTTTGGGAGGTGTTCGGCGCCGGGGCCGGTGTTTTTGGGGATTCGTTTGCAGGCGGTGGCGCCGATGAGGAGGGAAATGCCGAGGCGACGGGTCAGTTCGCGGAGCTTTAGGATGAAGAAGCGCGCGCCTGCGGACTTGCCTCGCCACTCGCAGAGGTGGAAGAGGGAGTCGATGACGCAGACGCCTGCTCCGGAGGCGGTTATGGTCTGTTCGATTCCGGTCATTAAGCCATCGATGTCCTTGGGGTCCAGGCTTGCGAGGTCGAGGTTTACGCGGAGGAGCTTGCGGGGGGCGCGGGCGCAGGCGGCGTAGTTGCGGAGGTCTCCCTGGAGGTCGAAAAGGAGAACCCTGCGGGTTTCGGCAACAGTTTCGGCCACGCGAAGGGCCTTTTGGGCGGCATCGGCAGGGTTGGAGCCGAGGACGCAGGCAAATTCGCCTTCGTGCCAGCAGCTTGAGTAGATTTTCACACGGTTTGCAGCTTTGGTGGCGAGTTCGAACCACGCGGCGGCGCCGAGAATCCGGAAGGGGGTATTCATAGAATTTGATTTTTTAGATAAAGGTTTACGGTGCAAAGTTACATATTAAATTGTTAATTTCCAAATTATATTGCATTATTTTGCGAAAAAATCGGAAGAGGTTTCCAAGGGACACCTCTTCCGTCAAGCAATGATTCGTTAAATGAAAGAGCAAGTCGCTTATTGATAGCGATTTGCTCTTCTCTCTTCGTAGCCCGGCGGGGAATCGAACCCCGATTTAAGGTTTAGGAAACCCTCGTTCTATCCATTGAACTACCAGGCCATGCGGTTTTCGGTCTGCAAAGTTACTCTTTTTATGCGAACAAAGCAAGCCCCGGTATTTTTATTTTTGCATTTCGGGAGGTGTGAACTTTGAACGCAGGTTCCGTGTTTTTAGAGCAGACGGCTTCTTAGCCCTTGACATTTAAAAAAACGAAGCGATATGTTGAGTACTGATTTCAGATTCGGAGAGGTTCATAACCTGTCCTCGACCATTACTCCGGACGATGAAAAGGTCCGGTTCCAAAGAATTTTTGAAAACGCCAACGGCGGCGTTGTCCTGCTCGATTTCAAAGCCGGGCAGAATCTTCCTACCCATACAGCTCCCGCCGAGGTGATGGTGTATGTGCTTGAAGGAAACGTCGAGTTTACGATGCTTGGCGTTCCCCACGAGCTGAAGACCGGTGAGTTTTTGCTCATGGGCCAGCAGGTCCAGCACAGCGTCGTTGCCAGGACGGATACGAAAATCATGCTTGTCAAAATCAAGGCGTAAGGACTATGGACGGCACACCGAAAATGTTCTGCTACCAGTGCCAGGAGACTGCACGTGGCAAAGGATGTGAAATCCAGGGCGTCTGCGGCAAGAAGGCCGACACTTCCGGCCGTATGGATCTGTTGCTTTACGCAGTGAGGGGTATGGCGGCTGTGAACCGCGCCCTGCGCGAAAAGCACAGTGCCTCACGCGAGGCCTCGCATTTCTTAATCGACGCGCTGTTTACGACAATCACCAACGCGAATTTCGACAATCCCATGCTTGACGTCTATATACGCCGCGCCTTCGAGCTGAAGAACCTTCTCTGCGGCCGCGCCAAGAAGGAAGGCGTGGCGCTCCCGGAAATGCCTGAAGTGGAGTTCGAGGCCAAGCCTGAGGATTATGAAAAATACGAGGCTCTTACCGGAGTCCTCGCCGAGAAGGACCCCGATATCCGCGGTCTCAAACAGCTCGCAATCTATGGTTGCAAGGGTATGGCGGCATATGCGCGGCATGCGCTGAATCTCGGATTTGAAAACGAGGACGTCTATGCCGTTATCGAGGACGCGCTCGCCGAGGTGAGCCGACAGGACATCGACACCGACGCGCTCTTCTCTCTTGTGCTCGGCGTTGGCGAAGGCGGGGTGAAGGCCATGGCTCTTCTTGACGAGGCCAATACCTCCACCTATGGCAACCCCGAAATCACTGAAGTGGAAACCGGCGTGCGCGAACGCCCCGGAATCCTTGTCAGTGGCCACGACCTCAAGGACCTGGAAGAGCTTCTCGAGCAGTCGGAAGGCAAAGGTGTGGATATTTACACACACTCGGAAATGCTTCCCGCGCAGAGCTATCCCTTCTTCAAGAAATTTCCGCACTTCGCCGGCAACTACGGCAACGCATGGTGGCGGCAGACCGAGGAATTCGAGTCGTTCAACGGAATGTTCCTCTTCACCTCCAACTGCATCGTGCCCCCGCGGCCTTCGACCACATACATGGACCGTGTCTACACGACAGGAGTGGTGGGAATGCCCGGCACCCGCCATATCACGGCAGGAAAGGACGGCAAGAAGGATTTCTCGGAGATAATCGAGCGCGCGCGGAAGTGTCAGCCACCCAAGGCTCTCGAGAGCGGTAAGATCGTCGCCGGATTCGCCCACCACCAGGTGATAGAGCTCGCGCCGAAGGTGACAGACCTCATCAAGAGAGGCAAAATCCGCAAGTTTGTGGTGATGGCGGGCTGCGACGGCCGCATGCTTTCTAGAAAGTACTATACGGAATTCGCCGAAAAACTGCCTGAGGACTGTGTGATTCTGACTGCGGGATGTGCCAAATACCGCTACAACAAACTGCCGCTCGGAGACATCGAGGGTGTGCCCCGCGTTCTTGACGCCGGCCAGTGCAACGACAGCTATTCTCTCGTTGTGATAGCGACTGCGCTTAAGGATGCTTTCGGGCTGAAGAGTCTGAACGAGCTCCCGATTGTGTACAACATCGCGTGGTACGAGCAGAAAGCGGTGATTGTACTTCTCGCCCTTCTGGCTCTCGGAGTCAAGAACATCCATACCGGGCCGACGCTTCCTGCGTTTTTCACCCCCGACGTAGTGAAGGTACTTCAGGAGAAATTCAACATCGGTACGATAACTACCATAGACGAAGATATGAAAACATTAATCAACCCCTAAAACTCTCTGAATTATGGAAAAGTACGTATGTGAAGTATGCGGATGGGAATATGACCCGTCAACAGGCGATCCTGACAACGGAATCGCTCCCGGAACAGCTTTCGCCGATCTTCCCGACGACTGGGTGTGCCCCGTCTGCGGCGTTGGCAAGGACCAGTTCAAGCCGGAAGAATGACGATTCAGCGCAACGAAAAGACAAACAGAGCCACCCTCCCGGGCGGCTCTGTTTGTCTTACACATAGTACTTAATGTTAGATTATATGTCTATTCCAGATTTGTTTTAATATGAAAGCATTCACTCAATGCTTAGGCTTGTTGTATCATTTCCGAGTACAAAGGTAGCTTACAATTTTGAATTGTCCAAATTCCTTCAGGGCAACCTGAGAGCGAATGGACTTAATGAAAATCTAAATTCTGGCTGTTGTGGGAATTTTGTTAAGGGATAGCGCTGAATATGATTTGAAATTTTAAGTAAAACCATAGCTAACCGGTATTGCAATAATTTTTATTAAAAAAATTTAATTCGTAGATGTGTTGTAGAAATATGTTATTCAGTATAGCTTTATGGCATGTTGTAGCCCCCGTGGAGTATGGATAGTAAATATCCGGCTTTCTTTTTGGCAGTGAGGTTGTCGGCGCTTTCCCGGAGCTGTTAGAAATTTTAAGCTAATTGCTTTCAGACGCTTAAAAATTTCACACGCCGCTCAGAGCGTTTTTGAGTGAACATTTTTTTGTGTGTTCCATTTTTTTTTATTATCTTGCGCAATATTAGCACAAGCAATGCATGACTGATATCAAACACAACGAAACGGAATCGACGTCCCGGCAGATCAGCGAGGCCCGTAGGGTGACATGGACCGGATTCTGGGTCAATGCCGTTCTGGGGGCCGTCAAGGTCTGGGGCGGTATTGCAGGCCGCTCCGGGGCACTCGTGGCCGACGGACTGCATTCGTTTTCTGATTTCATTACCGACGCCATAGTTCTTGCCGTGGTCGGCATCGCCCGGCGAAAGCCTGACGAGGAGTATCAGTACGGTCGCGGAAAGTACGAGACCGGAGCGACGCTTCTTGTGGCGGTCATGCTCGTGGCGGTGGCCGTCGGGCTGATGATTGACGGCGTGGAGAAAATCGTCTATTGGGCTAGAGGGGGCCGTCTGGAGGCTCCCGCTCCGCTTGCCCTTATTATAATAGTGGCGTCAATCGTGTCGAAGGAATGGCTTTTCCGCTACACCCGGAAGGTGGGGCGGCGACTCCATTCCGGGGTGCTCATCGCCAATGCGTGGCACCACCGCTCGGACGCCCTTTCGTCCTTGGCGACGCTGATAGGTGTGGGCGGAGCCGTTCTTCTCAGCCCCGAATGGAGGGTGCTCGATCCGGTGGCTGTCGTTGTGGTGGCCGTCTTTATTGCCATTGTCGGTGTCAGGATGATAGTTCCCGCCTGCCGTGAGCTTCTTGACGCGAGCATTCCGGAAGTCCAGCTCGAGGAAGTACGGGCGCTTGCGGCCTCCACTCCGGGAGTCATCACCTTCCATCATCTGCGCTCCCGGCGCAACGGCTCGCGGATTATTCTCGATATGCACATCAAGGTCGACCCGGACATCTCGGTGGCCGACGGCCACGCCATCGCCACGGCCCTCGAGAAGCAGATCCGCGGCGCCTTCGGCCCTCTTTCGATAGTGAACATCCATGTCGAACCATATAAACAGGAGGAAATCCGCAAGGACGGCTCCTGCCGATGAAAGATGAAGGAGTTTCTGACAAGGGCATACCGCATGTACGCCGACGGTTTCCGGTCGATGACCGTCGGACGCTCGCTCTGGGTGCTGATTCTCATCAAGCTCTTCGTGCTGTTTGCGGTTCTGAAGCTCTTTTTCTTCCCCGACCTGCTGGCCACGCGCTACGACAACGACACGGACCGCGCCGCCGCCGTCCGGAACAACCTGACAATCCATAAAAATTAACCCCTGAATCCTTGCGTGCGCCCCGGGCGCGCGCAAGACCTCAAAAACTAAGCAAACAAGATGACAGACTTAATTCAGACCGTCGACTGGTCGAGGGCGCAGTTCGCTCTCACGGCCATGTACCACTGGCTATTCGTGCCGCTGACCATCGGCCTCGCGCTGATAGTCGCCATAATGGAGACTATCTACGTCCGCACCGGCCGGGAGTGCTGGAAGGGAATCACCAAGTTCTGGATGACTCTTTTCGGCATTAATTTCGCCTGCGGCGTGGCAACAGGCATCATCCTCGAATTCGAGTTCGGAACCAACTGGAGCAACTACAGCTGGTTTGTCGGCGATATTTTCGGCGCTCCGCTCGCCATCGAAGGGCTTCTGGCCTTCTTCATGGAGGCAACTTTCGTGGCCGTGATGTTCTTTGGCTGGAACAAGGTCAGCCGCGGATTCCATCTTGCCTCGACATGGCTGACGGCCATAGGCGTGTCGCTTTCGGCGCTCTGGATTCTCATAGCCAACGCATGGATGCAGAACCCCGTGGGCATGGAGTTCGACCCGGCCCAGATGCGCAACGTCATGGACAATTTCTGGGAAGTGGCCTTCAACCCCGTGTCGATGAACAAGTTTTTCCATGCCGTCCTCTCTGGGTGGACACTCGCCGGAGTGTTTGTGGTTGGAGTCAGCAGCTGGCTTCTTTTCCGCAAGCGCAATGTCGAGGCCGCGCGGCTGTCGATGAAGGTCGGCGCCTGGGTTGGCCTTATCGGCATCCTGTTCACGCTCTCGACGGGTCACGGCTCGGCCCAGCAGGTGAGCCGCGTCCAGCCCATGAAGCTCGCGGCCATGGAAGGACTCTACGAAGGCTCGCGCGGACAGGACCTTGTGGCCATAGGCATCCTAAATCCGTCGAAGCGTCCGGGTGACAACGCCGACCCCATGCTTTTCAGCGTAGATATTCCCAAGGGCCTGTCGCTGCTTATTGACGGCTCGACAACTCTGTTTGTGCCGGGCATCGATGACCTTATCGCCGGTCGCTCCATCACAGCTGACGGCGATACAGTCTACGGTGTGAGCTATGCCGACCGCATAGCCTCCGGCAAACTCGGACAGCAGGCCCTGCGCGACTATGAGGCCGCCCGTCAGGCCGGCGATTCCGCCGCCATGGCCGCCGCGGCGGAGAAAGTCCGCGCCCGTTTCGCTGACTTCGGCTACGGTTATCTCGCTTCGGGCGAGGCTGCCGTGCCTCCCGTGGCCCTCACGTTCTACTCCTTCCATATAATGGTACTTCTCGGCGGATACCTCCTCGTGTTCTTCATCCTCGTGCTCGCCGCAAGCTACTGGCGCACGCCGCTCCTCGAGAAGCCCTGGCTCCACTGGGTGGGCATCCTGTCGATTCCCGTGGTCTGGATATGCAGCCAGGCCGGGTGGGTAACGGCCGAGGTCGGGCGCCAGCCGTGGACCATCCAGGACCTTCTGCCCGTGAACGCCGCCATCTCCGACGTGCCCGCTTCTTCCGTGCAGCTCACGTTCTGTATTTTCGCCGCTATCTTCACCCTCATGCTTGCCGCTGAAATCAGCATCATGCTCCGCTATATCTCCAAGGCCTCCAAGACCGACATCATGAAATAAGCCACAAGTATAAAATTCTCAAGACAATGACCGAACTATCTCTTTTACAACACTACTGGTGGCTGCTCATCGGCGTGCTTGGCGCAGCCCTCGTTTTTCTCCTTTTCGTGCAGGGCGGGCAGTCGATGCTCTGCTCGCGGATGACCGAGGCCCAGCGCGGCCTCATGGTCAATTCCCTGGGACGCAAGTGGGAATTCACCTTCACGACTCTCGTGGTCTTCGGCGGAGCTTTCTTCGCCTCCTTCCCGCTGTTCTATTCCACGAGCTTCGGGGGCGCGTACTGGCTCTGGATGCTCATTCTGCTGAGCTTCGTGCTTCAGGCGGTGAGCTATGAGTTCCGCCGCAAGTCGGGAAACCTCTACGGCACCCGCGCGTACGACGCCTTCCTGATGTTCAACGGCCTTTTCGGATGCGTGCTTCTCGGAGTAGCTGTCGGCGGAATGTTCTTCGGCGCTGAATTTACAGTGACCAAGGGCAATATCCTTGACGCCGGCAGTCCCGTCATCTCCCGCTGGGCCCCGACGCGCGGCCTCGAGGCCATAGCCTCGTGGCGCAACCTTGTCCTGGGCTTCGCCGTGTTCTTCCTCGCCCGCACCCAGGCGGCCATGTACTTCGTGAACAATATCGGCGGCCAGCCCGAGCTCACCCGGCGCATGCGCTCGGTCACGCTCTACAACGGCATCGTCTTCGCCGTCCTCTTCGTGGCCTTCCTCCTTGTACTCTTCACAACTACGGGCCTGCGCGCCGACGGCGCCGGTGCTTTTGTCGCCGAGCCCAACATGTATTTCAACAGCCTTGTGGCCTGGTGGCCGATGGGTCTCGCCTTCGTGCTCGGGGTCGTTGCCGTGCTCTATGCCGTGTTCCGCACCGCTCTGGACGCGAAATGGAAGTCCGGCATCTGGTGGAGCGGCATCGGCGCCTTCGTCGTGGTGCTCGTCCTTTTCTGCCTTGCGGGCTATCAGGGTGCGGCGTACTATCCCTCGACTCTCGACCCGGCTTCCTCGCTGAGCATCGCCAATTCCTCTTCGAGCCTCTTCACGCTCCGTGTCATGAGCGTGGTGAGCGTCATCATTCCCTTCGTCCTGGCCTACATCGTGGTCGTATGGCGGAAGATGAACTCCACACCGCTCACCGAGAGTGAACTTAAAGACGAGTCGCATAGTTATTAAATTAGATTCACAACAACATCTATTAATAACCTTCAAATTTCATCGCTATGAACAAGTATCTCGCAGAAGGCCTCGGCACTATGTTCCTCGTGCTCTTCGCCTGCGGCAGCGCCGTCCTCGCAGGTCCGGCAATCGGAGTCCTCGGAATCGGCCTCTGCTTCGGCCTCGTGCTGATCTGTCTTTGCTACTGCCTCGGAAACATCTCAGGCTGTCATGTCAACCCGGCCGTCTCGCTCGGCGTGTATCTCTCGGGACGCATGTCCGGCCGTGAGTGCGTAGGCTACATCATCTCGCAGCTTATCGGCGCGACTATCGGCGCAGGATTCCTCTATGCCCTGATGCATATGGCCGACGGAACGTTCCAGTTCGGCGGCACTACAGCCGCTTCCGGCTCCTACCTCGCCACCAACGTGCTTCAGCCCGGAGCAACCTCGGGCATGGCCCTCCTCGTCGAGGCTCTCTTCACCTTCTTCTTCGTTCTCGTCGTTCTCGGAGCAACCGATGCCAACAAGGGCTTCGGCAAGTTCGCGGGCCTGGCCATCGGTCTCGCCCTCGGCCTTGTCAACATCGTAGGCATTCCCGTCGACAACTGCTCCGTCAACCCGGCCCGCTCCTTCGGCCCGGCCGTATTCGATCCCAGCGCCTGGGGTGACTTCTGGATTATGGTCGTAGGCCCTGTGGTAGGTGCTATCCTCGCAGCCCTCGCATGGAAAGCCCTCGCCGGCGGCAAGCGCGCAATCGAATAACCCTCCTCCTACCCGCACCACAACGGCCCGCACTCCCCCCACGGAAGCGCGGGCCGAATTTTTCAACCATTCCTCCCGAAGATGTCGCAAAATTGCCAAATCGATCATCGACGTGTAAACACGCACGGCCCGCACGCACATTTATTTGTATAGAGCTGGTATATAGTCTGTAACATGTAGGGACGTGCCATGGCACGTCCGCCCCGAATGCGCGAATTCGGTACTCTATAACGCATGGACTATTAGCTTGTTGCATGTGGGGGCGCGCCATTGCCGCATCCGCCCCGATTCGCCGAATTCGCTTATTTTCTCTCTCGAAATCTTAAATTTTTTCATTTAATCTAATTTCTCATAAAAAAGTCGTATCTTTGCAGGTGAACCCGGCAGTTGCGGTGTGCCTCAGAGGAGGACTAACGCACCCTTCTTCGGGTCATATTTATAATACGAAAGGCGTTTACTCGGCGCTTTGTTCTTGGCCTTCAAAACGTAGGAAATTTTGAATTTGCAACCAGGATAAAGCAATAGCAGACGCCCCATAAGTACGTCTATGTATATCTCTTGTCTCATGGAAGATTAGGAGAGATAAATTGCATATACATACTCCGCGGGGCGCTTCTACCATTGCTCGTTCTGTTGCAATGGTATTTCCTACGACCCTGAAGGCGGAATGAGCGAGGTAAAGCTCCCGCTTTTCTTTTATCCAATTCAATCAATCATTTCCGGCCATCCTGGAGCTAATGGCTTTTTTTTGGAGGGCGGGCGCTGATGTCTATTGTAAAGGCATGTAGACCAAGCTCCCGGATATAAATGGGTAATAAGAATTCTTGAAAATGAATAACCTTAATCTTTTCCACGAATTGGAGAAGTTGCTTCGCAAGGAAAGCCGCTACTGCTCTGAAGATGGTATTCTGCTTAAGAATGCTATAGTCGAAGCTGCGCTCGCTTTGCGTCCGGACCTTATAAAGCTACTTCTTTCTAATAATGGATTGAAGGCCAACTTTTTCACAGAAGTTGAAGGCGTGCTCGTGTTCGACAAAGTTCGCTTTCAAAAATTTGTGATGAACAAACGCTTTCTTCCTGACAGCTACACCTGTTTTAAAAACAAGATAGGGCTTACCGACGAGAACGATAATTTCATATCCGAGAGTCGCGAAGTCGTGCTCTCGTGGCCATATAAAGATTGCATACTCGAAGGCGGTCAGACTAAAGAGGATGCAAAACGCAACGAGGTGTTTTGGAACGAAATACTCGCTCCTGACGAAATCAACCGCCTCACAGAGCCGAAAGTCCTCGCAAACTTTCGTCGTCACGACCGCAATGGCGAAACTGTACCGACTGAGGTTTCCTCGAAAGATAACTTCGTCATTAAAGGGAATAACCTGCTTGTTTTACATTCCTTATTACCCAAATACGCCGGTAAGGTAAAACTGATTTACCTTGACCCTCCCTACAATACAGGTTCTGATTCATTTAGCTACAACGACAGTTTTAATCGTTCAAGTTGGTTGACATTTATGCGTAATAGGCTTGAACTTGCTAAACAACTTTTGTCCTCTGATGGCGCTATTTATGTTCAATTAGATTATCATGAAGTCCATTACCTAAAAGTTCTCATGGATGAAATATTCGGAGAAGAAAACTTCCAAAGAGAAATAATCTGGCGGATAGGATGGCTTTCAGGCTATAAGACCGTAGATAATAATTGGATTCGTAATCACGATACAATCCTTTTCTATTCTAAAGATGCTACACAGTTGGCATTTAAAAAGTTTTATATTCCCCGAAGAGAATATAAGCCCATAGCTCAAGGGAATTCAGACAGATATCCAATTGAAGATGTCTGGAACGGCAATGAATATGACGATTTAAACAGCATTGCTATCGTATCTTTTGCTGGTGAGACTGTATCTAAATTGTTGAATCCGGATGATGAGGTTAAAGGGCAGAAATCCGAAAAACTTATAGAACGAATCATTAAAGCGCATACGCAGGAAGGTGACATTGTTCTTGATTTTTTCGGAGGAACTGGCACGACCGGTGCTGTAGCATTGAAAATGGGCAGAAAATTTATATTGGCAGAACAATTGGACAAGCATCTCAGTATTATCCAAAGAAGGCTTAAAAAAGTAATCTCAGGAGAGCAAAGCGGTGTATCTAAGAGAAATAATTGGCAGGGTGGCGGCTCGTTCGTTTATTGCGAATTGGCATTAGCTAATCAACGATTCGTTGACCAAATAAATTCTGCCGGGACCGCCGACGAGTTGAAGAATATATGGGAGGAAATGCAGAAAACCGGATTTCTTTCCTGGAAAATCAACCCAAAGACATTCAACGAGAATGTGAAAGATTTCGAGGCGTTGAGCCTTGATGAGCAAAAGATGTTCTTAATCGAATGTCTCGATAAGAACATGCTGTATGTCCCACTTTCGGAAATTGATAATTCCGAGTTTGAGATTTCATATGCCGACAAGAAACAGAACGATGAGTTCTATGATAAAACTAACTGATGATGGCGAAGAAACAGCAAGAAGTAAGCATAGACGATTTCCTTCGCGACAATCTGCAAAACACCCTTCGCATGGAGTTGGGCAAACAGCAGATTGAGCGTGTGAAAATGCCATCGAGTTTCTCCACGGCATTGAACCCGATGATGCGTCTCCGTCAGTATCAGACTGAGGCATTCCAATATTTTTTATCTTATTGGGAGAATGACTTCGAAGGAAAAGCAGCTAAACCTCAGCTGCTCTTCCATATGGCAACAGGTAGCGGTAAGACCCTGATAATGGCCGGCATAATCCTATATCTGTACGAGAAAGGATATCGCAATTTCCTGTTTTTCGTGAACAGTGGCAATGTTATCGAAAAGACGAAAGATAACTTCTTCAACTCTGCATCATCGAAATATCTTTTCGGTCCTTCAATCACGATTGCTAACAAACGTGTGGAAGTAAAGCAAGTTGACAACTTTCAGAATAGCGACCCTGACGCAATTAACTTCTGCTTGCAGACAATCCAAGGATTGCACTGCGATCTTAACACCCCAAAAGAAGGGGGTATCTCTTATGATGACTTCAGCAATTTGAAGGTTGTGATGATAGCTGACGAAGCGCACCATATCAATACTGCGACTAAAAAATCCGGCTCGTCATTGCAATTGGAATTAGACATTGAGGATTATTCAGAAGAATATGCTCAGAGCGATGATTGGGAAACTACTGTGATGCGAATTTTCAAAGCTAATAACGCGAATGTTTTGCTCGAGTTTACTGCAACAGAAGACTTCGCCAATGCTAACATTGCTGATAAGTACAAAGACAAGGTAATCTTTGATTATCCTTTGAAAAAATTCCGTGAGGAAGGTTACTCTAAGGATATTGCAGTACTACAAAGTGATATGCAGCCTATAGACCGCGCTTTGCAAGCGGTGATAATGAGTCAGTTCCGCAGGAAGTTAGGTAATCAGATTCGTCAGGATATAAAACCTGTCGTAATGTTAAAGTCAAAGACTATAAAGGAAAACAAAGAGTTCTTCAACTTATTTATCGACACTGTTAAGAACTTGACAACTGATACATTGCAGCGCATACAAACTAATGCAAAAGAGGCTCTGCTTGATGCTTTCAATTATTTTGACGCGCGAGGAATTGCTCTTGAAAATTTGCTCCTTGAAATAAAAGAAGATT
The DNA here is from genome assembly GCA_902491515.1 of uncultured Porphyromonadaceae bacterium. Classification (GTDB taxonomy): domain Bacteria; phylum Bacteroidota; class Bacteroidia; order Bacteroidales; family Muribaculaceae; genus CAG-873. The sequence continues at coordinate 34,137 of CABUIC010000009.1, read as the reverse complement.
TTAAGGAGGACAATTTGCTGTTGGTGGACGGGAGTACGATAAGCGCCGAAAAACAGCAGTATCTCAACTCGTTGGAAAATAAAGATAACGAATTCCGTGCTGTATTTGCTGTCGATATGCTAAATGAGGGTTGGGACGTCCTTAATCTTTTTGATATAGTGCGTCTCTATGATACCCGCGATTCCCGAGGGGGTGCCGTCGGGAAGACGACTAATAGTGAGGCGCAATTGATTGGGAGAGGAGCTAGGTATCTGCCGTTCACCGACAAATCGGAACAGAAAGCTTCATCAGTCTCAGGAGAAGGCTTGGCTTGTGATGCAGACGTCTGTGGACAAGCTGTTATTGTAGATGCGGAAACAACATATGGAGCTCAAAAGCCGCTTTCTGAATATGCCGCTAAGCGAAAGTATGATAATCAGCTAAACAATCCTCTGCGACACCTTGAAACGCTCTCGTACCACAGTCCCAGCAATCCGCGTTACATACAGGAGTTGAATTCTGCTCTTGCTGCCTCAGGCATAATTGAGCCCAGAAGTGTAGAGGTTGTGGAAAAGTTGAAAGATAGTTTTAAGAATTCGAGGCTCTATGTGGAGGGCTATGTTTTTGCCAATGAGCAGGAGGTATATTTGCGTAATGAGGAACTTGCAAATATTGGCAAAAACATTCTTGATAAGGAATTTTCTGTAAGAATAAGCACTGGCGAAATGTCAACGAGCCTTGTGTTTTCAAAAGCTACGGAAAGCGAAACAATTTCATTGCAGAAAAGAAGCTGTCGGCTTGGCGAATTCGGCAAGCATATTTTGCGAGCCGCTCTAAACAGATTTGACGGCATGACATTCGAAGCGCTTCATGGAATATTCCCCAATCTCAAGTCTATAAAGCAATTTATTGAGAGCGAGGATTATTTGGCAAATTTAAGTGTGACGATATATGGACGCGAGGAAGTCATTACAAATCTTTCTCAGAAAGAGAAACTTTTCACCGCGGTTGAAGTACTAAATCAAATTGAACCTATGCTTGCTAAAGGTGGAAGCGCTACTCGCGGAAGTAAACGTTTCACACCAAAGCAAGTTAAAGATGTATTCCATGACCACTGTTATAGGGTTGCCATCGGGAAAGAAAGCAAGGAAGATGGTGTTTCGATGAAAGAAACAACAAATTCATTTTTGCGTCTTGACCTCATGACTTGTGCATGGTATGGTTACGAAGATAACTTTGGCACCGAAGAAGAAAAATATCTGATAAAGTATATCGAGTCTATCTTAGACAAACTGAAAGAGAAGTACAGCGAAGTGTACCTTCTGCGCAATTATAAAGACTTAAAAATTTTTGCATTCGATGATGGTCGTGCAACAGAGCCTGACTTTGTACTGTTTTTGCGCAAAAATAGTGAAGAAGGCCAATACGATAATATTCAAATCTTCATCGAACCGAAAGGAGAACATCTTAGACGCACGGACCAGTGGAAGATGCTATTCCAACAAAGCATTCAAGATGACGCAATCCTTAATTTCAGGACAGCAAACGATAAATTCGAGATATGGGGAATGCCATTCTACACACACAGTGTTGAACGCGAATTTGCGGAAGCAATGAAGGAAAAATTCCTATAACCTACCGTGAAGATGTCGCAAAACTGCCAAATCAATCATCGAATTGTAAAAACGCAAGGCCCGTGCGTCTATTTGTGTTTCATTGATTTGCAGCATACTACATGTAGGGATGTGCCATGGCACGTCCGCCCCGAATGCGCGAATTCGGTTTATGTCACCTACCGATTAGGCGATTGTCATCCTCCACGTGCCTCCGGGTATTGAAATGTTCTTTACGGCGCGGACGTGTCATGGCACGTCCCTACACTTAATAGATTGAATATCAATGTATTGTAGTCGGACGTGCCATTGCCCGGACCGGCGCCTCCGCCCCGAATGCGCGAATGTGCCTCCCACTCCCCGGCAAAAACTCTAGACTCTAAATTCTAAACTCCCCAAAAAACTCTAAATTCCAAATTCCAAATTACACTACTTTCCTCCTAACAGTTCGTGGACTTTTACGCAGCGTTTGCAGAGGGCAGACTGGAGGGTGGGGGCGTCGGCGGGGTCGACGAGCCGGAGGTCGGCGTAGCGGTCCTGGTTGTTGATGAAGGCGGGGAAGGTGTCGGGGGCGATTTGCGGGGAGTCGAGGGTGAGCGGGGAGGCGTTGCGCGGGTCGTAGCGGTAGAGGGGCCAGTAGCCGCATCGCACGGCGTTGCGCTGTTCTACTGCCGAATGGCTCATGCCCGTGCGGAGGCCGTGGTTGATGCAAGGGCAGTATGTAATTACTATCGAGGGGCCCGGGAAGGCCTCGGCCTCGCGGAGTGCGTCGATGGTCTGCTGCATATTGGCGCCGAGTGCCACGGAGGCCACGTAGACGTCGGGATATGTCATCATCATGCGTCCGAGGTCTTTCTTGTAGGTCCGCTTGCCGTCGGGGGTATATTTCGTGACGGCGCTCAGCGGCGTGGCCTTGGAGGACTGTCCGCCTGTGTTGGAGTAGCATTCTGTGTCCATAACAAGGATATTGATGTTCTCCCCGGAGGCAAGCACATGGTCGAGGCCGGCGAAGCCGATGTCGTAGGCCCATCCGTCGCCGCCGATGGCCCAGATGCTCTTCTTTCCGAGGACGTCGGCGAAGGGAGCGAGCTCGGGCGCCGCTTTTGCGAGCCGGGCACCTTCGGTATAGGAGGCCGTGGGGTCGTCGAAGGCTGCTGTCCATGCCTTGGCCGCGCTGACGGCCTCCCCGGGAGCTTTCGGGTCGGCGGCAAGCGTTTCGGCTATTTGCCGTGCGCGGGCGCGGCGGTGTTCCATTGCCACGGCCATGCCGTAGCCGTACTCGGCGTTGTCCTCGAAGAGCGAGTTGCCCCATGCCGGTCCACGGCCGTCGCCCAAAGTACAGTAGGCGTTTGAGGGGTAGTTGGCGCCCCAGATGCTCGAGCAACCAGTGGCGTTGGCTATGAGCAGCCGCTCGCCGAAGAGCTGGGTTAGAAGTTTGACGTAAGGCGTCTCGCCGCAGCCGCCGCAGGCTCCGGAGAATTCCATGAGCGGGCGGTGGAACTGAGCGCCGCGCACCGTGAAGCGAGGCAGGATGTCCGGTTTTTCGGACACGTTCCCCGTCACCCACTTCCAGCGGGGTTCCTCGTTCTCTATTTCGGGGTAGAGAGGCACCATAGTCAGGGCGTTGCCCGGGCACATCGTGGCGCACGAACCGCAGCCGGTGCAGTCGGCGGGATAAACCTGAATTCTGAACTGATAGCCGGCGAGTTTCGGGTCCTTGGTGGTCGCGGTGGCTATGTCCGCCGGCTTTTTCGCCATCTCGTCCTTGTCGAGGAGGTAGGGGCGTATGGCGGCATGGGAGCAGACGGTGGAGCATATCATACACTGTACGCACTTGGCCGGGTCCCAGCGGGGAATGTCAATGGCAATCCTGCGCTTCTCGTAGGCTGTCGTGCCCATAGGCATGGAGCCGTCAGGGGTGAAACGCGAGACCGGCAGGGCGTCGCCCTCGAGGCGGTCGCAGGGTTCGGCAACTTCCGAGACGAAGGCCGGGACGTCCTGAGCCGGGGCGGCCTGTACCATGGCTGTTGCCCATTCCGTCGGCACGGCTACCGGGCGGATGGCGCCGACGGCCTTGTCTATCGCTTTGAGATTGCGGGCCACGGTCTCGCCGCCCTCGTGTATGTATGTTTTCCGGACAATGGCCTGCATCGCGGGGTGCCAGACCTCTTCGGGGAGCACGCCTGAAAGGTGGAAGTAAACGGCCTCCATTATCGTGTTGATTCGCGCGCCCAGCTGTTCGGAGGCGGCGATGGCCGTTGCGTCGATTGTGTAGAACCGCACTTTTTTATCGACAAGGGAACGCCGCATATCCGCGGGCAGGCGCTTGGCCATCTCTCCGACGGTCCACGGAGCGTTCAGCACGAACACTCCGCCGGGACGCAGTTTCGAGAGCATGTCGAAGCGCCCGACGTATGCCGCCTTGTTGCAGAACACGAAGTCGGCGCTCTCGATCTGCCATGCCGCCGCCACGGGTTCCGTGCAGAAGCGGAGCTGGGAGAGGGTATAGCCTCCGGATTTCTTGGCCGAATAGTTGAAGAAGGCCTGGGCATACATTCCGTCCTGCGAGCCGACGATTGAGGCAATCTGTTTGGCCGCACCTACAGTTCCGTCTGAGCCGAAGCCGTAGAAGATTGTCTCGGTCAGGCCCTTGGCCTTGATTTGGAAAGCGGGGTCGACGCGGAGCGACAGATGCGTCACGTCGTCGGTTATGCCCACCGTAAACTCACGCATGGGCTCGGGCTTCTTCAGCTCGTCGAAAACCGCGCGTGCCATGGCGGGACTGAAATCCTTGCTCGACAGGCCGTAGCGGCCTCCGATTACCCTTATGGGCCTTCCTGACCGCAGGACACTCACGGCCACGTCGCCGTACAGCGGTTCGCCCTGGGCGCCGGGTTCCTTGGTCCGGTCGAGCACGGCGATGGACCTGACGGAGGAGGGGAGGGCGGCTATGAAGTCGTCTGTCGACCAGGGTCTGAAGAGCCGCACGACCACCACTCCGGTCTTCTCGCCCGCCGCGTTCAGGGCCTCGGATGTCGCGCGGGCGACTTCCGCGCCCGAACCCATTGCCACGACCACGCGCTCGGCGTCGGGTGCGCCATAGTAGTCGAAGAGATGGTAATTTCGCCCGATGGCTTTCCCCACGCGCGCCATAACCGCCTTGACGATTCCCGGAAAAGCATTGTAGGCGCTGTTGCAGGCCTCGCGGTTCTGGAAGTAGACGTCGGGATTCTGGGCCGAGCCCCGGAGGATGGGATGGTCGGGGTTGAGGGCGCGCCCGCGGAAGCGTGTCAGCGCTTCTTTGTCGAGCAGTGAGAAAATGGTATCATAGTCGACGGCGTCGATGGTCTGCATTTCGCCGGAGGTGCGCCAGCCGTCGAAGAAATGCACCACGGGGAGCGAACCCTCGATGGCGGCAAGATGCGCAACTATCGCGAGGTCCATGGTTTCCTGCACGGAAGCCGAGCCAAGGAAGGCGAAGCCCGTAGCGCGGCAGGCCATGATGTCCTGATGGTCGCCGAATATCGACAGGGCGTGTGAGGCGAGCGAGCGTGTGCCTATATGGAACACGCCGGGAAGGCATTCCCCGGCAATCTTGTACATGCTCGGAATCATCAGAAGGAGTCCCTGCGAGTTGGTGAAAGTCGTGGCGAGGGCTCCGGCCGCCAGGGCGCCGTGCGTGGCACCTGCGGCGCCCAGCTCCGACTCCATCTCGCGGACATCCAATGCCGCTCCGGCATAGTTCCGGCGTCCTTCCATCCCCCACTCCCGGGCTATCTCACCCATCTCCGCTACAGGCGTGATGGGGTATATCGTGGCGACATCGCTCAGCGCGAAGGCAACGTGTGTAGCGGCCGTACAGCCGTCCATTATTTGCTTCATGTTTTGCTTCTGACTGTTTTTGTTTAACTTAAAACATAGTAAGTGGAGGAAAAAGTTCGGATGAAAGCTAAAAATTCGTACCTTTGCAGCCGGTTAAATATATATGGACATCAAGGAATATCATCTTATCATCGACTGGTTCCGCGGAATAATCGCCGGAACGGAGTTTGAAGGGAAAGTATTCGCTGTGGGCGGATGTACACGCGACGAAGCCCTCGGAAAGCAGGAAGTGAAGGACATCGATCTCGCCGTGGAGCTGCCCAATGGCGGTCTGCGGCTCGCCGAGTGGCTGCATTCACGCCATCTCACGGTAGGGGTTCCCACGACATTCCCGCGATATGGCACCGCGATGCTCCGGCTAAGGAATTTTCCTGACGATGAAATAGAGATAGTCCAGACGCGCCGTGGAAAATACAGCGGGCTGGAAGACTCCGACCCTGCCGAAATGTTCGGACCGATGAAAGGCGACTGTCTGCTTCGCGACCTTAGCATCAATTCGATATATCTGAACGTCAGCACCGGCGAGCTTCTCGACCCCTCGGGACGAGCCTTCGAGGACATCAAGGCCCGCTGCCTTCGCACTCCCGACGCGCCTCTCCGCGTGTTCGAGGACGACCCGGTGCGGATCCTGCGCGTAATCCGCTTTGCCACAACCCTCGGCTGGGACCTCTCCGACGAGATGATCGACGCCATGACCGAGGTTGCTCCCGGCCTTCGCGCAATCAAGGTGGAGCGCATGCGTCAGGAGGTCGAGAAAATGTTCGCGGGCCCCGACCCGGCCCGCGCGCTTGAACTCATGGACCGCACCCACGCTCTCGGATATGTCTTCCCCGACCTTTGCCGCGCGCGCGGATTTGAGGAGGGCGGGAAGCCGCTGATGGACCACCTCCGGGCCACGCTCTCCAATGTGGCGGTTCTCGACCGCCGGCTCCCGGTGCGCCTTGCCGCCATGTTCCACGACCTCGGGAAGGTCTCGAGCCGCAAGGAGGACCCCGTGACGGGTGCCGTAAGCTATCCCGACCATGATTCCCGCGGCGCCCGGATGGCCCGAAAGCTCCTCTCGCGTCTCCGCTTCGACCGCCCTGTAGTCAGCGAGACCGTTTTTCTTGTCGGGCATCACCACTTCCCGGGCCCGCGTGAGCTCAGAAGCGACCAGCGGGCCCGCAAGCGTCTGAGAAAGCTCCAGATGGAATGCCGTTCCCCGGAAAGGCTTGAACGCCTGCTCGCCCTGATGCAGGCCGACCGCGATGCCGTGCCCGAGGCCGAGCGCGTGCCCGACCGCATCGAATGGATTCGCCGGACCTCCCGCGAGATGAGCGAGGCCGGAGAGTCGAATTTCGCCAACGACAATCCTCCCGCTCCGGCAAGCGCCGAAGCCCCGTCCCCCGGCTCCGCGAAGCCCCGCAAGCGCACCCACCGCGGCGGAAAGCGCCGCCGTCGCCCCCGTCCCAACCCCGGAAAGAAAGAATAAGACAAGCGCCCGTCTGCATTGTAGCGGAGGGGCGCTTGTCTCGTGTGGCCGGGGGCAGTTGAGTGAGATTCTTACCTCACCACTATTTTTTCTGCGCCTTTGGGGGTCAGGCGGATGTAGATTCCGGGGGTGAGATTGGCCGGATCGGCCTCGAGGCCTGAGGGAGTGATGTAGCGGACCTTCGTGGCCGGGGCGGTTTCCACTCCGTCCACGCCGCTCGACACGGGAACACGTCCTATGAAAGAGTCAAGTCTCGCGAAGCGCTTGGTCAGATAGTCCTTCACGGCCTCTACCTCGGCCTTGAAGCTTCCGAGAGCCCGGGGATTCTGGTGTACGAGGGTGTTGAGTATGTTCCAGCGGCGGAAGTTGAGCTTCTGCGACTCGTCGATTTCCGCCGCCCATTCGTCGATACGGTCCGAGAAGTACTCGCTTGTGAAGTTGCCGTACTCGCGGAGGCGGCTCCAGGTTTCCTGCAAGGCTTTTTTCGACCCGCTGTCGGTGAGGACCATGCGGGTGATGGCCGAGCGGAAATTCTCGCCCGCAACCGAGCCCGTCAGATAGAGGTAGTCGCGCTTGTTGTCGATGGGGTAGTGGCGGTTGTCGTTGTCGAAGCCAAGGTCCACGTCCCAAATCGGCCCAACGTGGAGCCTCGGGTCGTTGCGGTCCTTGTACATGTAGGTGCTCCAGTACTGGTCCGGGTTGCCGTCGAGCTCGCCGACAATGAAGTAGTTGATGAGGCTCTGGATGTCGATGTACTTTCTGAACCCGTTTTCGGGGTCGGTGAAATCCCGGGAAAAAACGGCGTCCTCGAGGCTGTTGTAGAAATCCGTGATGTATTTCGCCTGGGCCGGTGTGATTTCGTCCTCGTCGGGCGACTTGATGGTGACGGGCGTGCCGCGCCGGCTCCGGAACCACGATTTTTCCTGGTCGGCGTAAGCGTCGACCTCTATGAGGTAGCCCCCTGTCAGGTTCTCGCCCTCGCTATCTTCCGGGGTCATCTCCGTGACTTCCACACGCCCCGGATTGACTTCCACCTGATCGCAGAGCTGATAGCATCCTTCGTATTCTCCGTTGTAGATTACGTCGACGAAGCGGCAGTAGGGGGTGTATGCGATTCCTGCGAGGCGGCTCATCTCGAAGGCTATTTTGTTTCGCATGAGGGTTTTGTCGCCGTGGTTGTTGATGAGCGTCCACTTCTTGGCCTTTGCGGGCGCGTCAGGGAGGATACGCTGTTTTTTGTCGAATTTGATCTGGAAGGGCTTCTTGTCCATTGTCCACGAGGCGTTTCCGCGCCCCTTCATCTGGGCATTGTCGTCGGAGAGGAGGTATGTTCCGTCTTCGGCGATAACATATACTGTCGAGCCTTTCTTTTTGTCGTCCTTGCTCATGATCTGCTCCATGCCGGGAGTGTTGAAGGCGACGGTCGGCAGGTTCGACACCTGAAAGAAGCGGGAGTCGTCGCCTTCGCCGGGATGGCCGTAGAATTCCAGCTCGGCCACGTTGCAGGCCGCCGAGGGCGCAGAGACCATGCGCACGTAGCGGAAGCCGCGGCTTACGTCCACAGGAATATAATGCACGCGGGAATCGCCCCAAGCCTCCCTGACCATTGCTATCGGCATCGCGTCCGAGAAGTCCGCGCGGTTCGCGCCCTGGAAGACTGAAAGCACCGTTTTCTCGGCGCGGTCGGGCAGCGGGCAGAAGCCTATTTTAGTTATCACGTGTGCCTCGCCGAGGTCGAGGCCAATCCAGGGGCGCGAATAGCTCCAGTCCTCCACGTATGCGCGGTAGTGGGTGGAGACATCCCCGTCGAAGGCCCGGTCGCGGGTGTTCACGAGGTCAATCTGTCCGCCGTTGGAGTCGGAGGAGGGCGAGCCGATAATGGTGCCGCTGAGTCTGGAGTCCACGGCGGCACACGGCATGCCGAGGCAGCCCGCGAGGGCGGCCGTGACAATGATTTTCTTGAAGGTCATGTCGGGTAAAGTTGAAACAGGATTTTTATGCTTGGTTTTTGCGGTGTAAAGTAAGTGATTTTTTATCTCTCCACAGCCACACTTCACGCATTTCAAGACTTAAAAAAACGAAAATCCGTGGAGTCCGTTTGGATTACGCCCGATTTTTTGCTATTTTTGTACAAAACAATTACTAAACGTATACCGAATGAAAACACTCCTCAGCGCGGCGGCGCTGACTTTCGTAGCCGCCGCTCCTGTATTTTCACAGAACATGGAATCCGAATACGCCTCATGGCCCGCTTACGGAGGCACAGACCTTGAAATGACTGTCGATGCAAAGGGAACGAACTTCGCCCTCTGGTCGCCAAAGGCTAAGGCCGCCACTGTCTATCTCTACAACACGGACCGCAACACCGCGCCATACGACTCCCTCGAGATGCGTCTTGGCGACAACGGCGTCTGGCGCGCTTCCGTTGACAGACCCCTCTACGGCAAGTTCTATACCTTCCGCATCACCGACGCCACGGGCAAGCGCCTCGCCGAAACTCCGGGCGTATGGGCGAAGGCCACTGGTACCAACGGCCATCGTGCAGCCATCATCGACTTCGCCAAGACCGATCCCGAAGGGTGGAGCGCCGACAAAGGCCCCGAGCTCAAGAGCATCACCGATGCCGTTCTCTACGAGATGCACCACCGCGACTTCAGCGTACACCCCTCCTCCGGAATCGTCCATAAGGGCAAGTTCCTCGCCCTCACAGAGCCCGAGACCCGCAGCATCCTCGGCGACAAGACCGGCATCGACCATCTCAAGGAACTCGGCGTGACCCACGTCCATATCCTTCCGAGCTACGACTACAATTCCGTCGACGAGTCGAACCTTCCCTCCAACCAGTACAACTGGGGCTATGATCCCTTCAACTACAACATCCCCGAAGGCTCGTACTCCACCGATCCCGCCAATCCCGAGGCCCGTGTCCGCGAGATGAAGGAGATGGTCAAGGCTCTCCACGACGCTGGAATCGGCGTGGTCATGGACGTTGTATATAACCACACGGCCAACAACGACGACTCTAACTTCTCCCTCACCGCTCCCGGCTATTACTACCGCCACCGTCCCGACGGCTCCTACAGCGACGCCTCGGGCTGCGGAAACGAAACGGCCTCCGAGCGCCAGCAGATGCGCGACTTCATTGTAAACTCTGTGAAGTACTGGGCCAAGGAATACCACATCGACGGCTTCCGTTTCGACCTCATGGCAATCCACGACACCGAGACGATGAATCAGGTGGCCGCCGAACTCAAGAAAATCAACCCCTCGATTTTCGTCTACGGCGAAGGCTGGACCGCCGGCGACTCTCCCCTGCCTGTCGAGCGCCGCGCCCTCAAGGAGAACGTCGACAAGATGAAGGGTATCGCCGTATTCTCCGACGACATCCGCGACGCCGTGAAGGGCCACTACAGCAACGCCGCCGACCGCGGCTTCGCAACCGGGAAGCCCGGCAACGAGGAGACCGTCAAAATCGGCATCGTCGCCTCCACCGCCCATCCCCAGGTCGATTACTCCAAGGGCAACAACTCCAAGTTCCCTTATGCCGGAGCTCCCACGCAGATCATCAACTACGTTTCCTGTCACGACGACCTCACCCTCACGGACAAGCTCGCCAAGTCGATGCCCGGAAGCACCGAGGCCGAGCGCCAGCGCGCCGCGCGTCTCGCCCAGACCATCGTCTTCACATCGCAGGGCACACCCTTCATGTTTGCCGGCGAGGAAATCTTCCGCGACAAGAAGGGCGTCCACAACTCCTACAAGAGCCCTGACAGCATCAACGCCATCGACTGGAGCCTCAAACACAAAAATGCCGAACAGTTCGACTACTACCGCGAACTCATCGCCCTCCGCAAGGCCCACCCCGCGTTCCGCATGACTACGGCCGAGGAAATCGCCAAGAACATAGTCTTCGACAAGGTCGACGCCCCCAACGTCGTAAGCTACTCCATCCGCAACAACGCCAACGGCGACGAATGGAAGGAAATCAAGCTTGTCTTCAACGGTTCCGCCGACCCCTTCGTTGCCAAGGTTCCCAAGGGCGACTGGATTGTCGTGGCCCGCGACGGAAGCCTCAGGAGCGAAGGCATGGGCTCCTCCAAGGGCGGCAACGTAGTGGTGCCTCCGACCTCGGCCCTCATCCTCGCCAGAAAATAATGTATACGTATGCTCAAGAAAAGCACTAAGATAATCACCACCGTCTCCGACCGAAGATGCGACACGGATTTCATCCGCGCGCTCTTCGACGCGGGGATGAACGTAGTGCGCATGAACTCGGCCCACCTCGGGCCCGAGGGAATCACGCGCATTGTCGGGAACTGCCGCGAAGTGTCTCCCCGAATCGGAGTCATGATCGACACCAAGGGTCCCGAAATCCGCACCACGGCGAACGAGAATCCCGACGACAAGCTCTTTTTCCTTGAAGGCGCCCGCGTCGAGTTCGTCGGCAATCCCTCCGGCTCCACAAGCCAGTCGCGCATCGCTCTCAACTATGCCGGCATCGCCCGCGACGTCCGTCCGGGGATGCACTTCCTCATCGACGACGGCGAGCTCGATTTTCTCATCGAGGAGGTCGACCCCGCCACGGGCATCATCCGCGCGCGCTGCATGAACGACGGCACCCTCGCCTCGCGAAAGAGCGTCAATATTCCGGGCAGCGACATCCGACTCCCGGCGCTCTCCGACCGCGACAAGGCCACTCTCGCAGTCGCCGCAAAACTCGGCGTAGATTTCGTGGCGCATTCTTTCGTCCGTTCCGCCGAGGATGTCCGTGCCGTCCAGGCCGAGCTCGACGCCCTCGGGTCCGACATGAAGATTATCTCAAAGATCGAGAACCAGCAGGGCGTCGACAACTTCGATTCCATCCTCGAGGCATCCTACGGAATAATGATCGCGCGCGGCGACCTCGGCATCGAGGTCGCCGCCGAGCGCATCCCGGTAATCCAGCACGAGATGATAGCCAAGTGCATCGCCATGCACCGCCCCGTCATTGTCGCCACGCAGATGCTCCACTCCATGATAGAGAATCCGCGGCCCACGCGCGCCGAGGTCAGCGACATCGCCAACGCCGTCTACCAGCGCGCGGACTGCCTCATGCTTTCCGGCGAGACGGCCAACGGCCGATACCCCGTGGAGGCTGTGTCCACCATGGCGCGGGTGGCCCTGGAAGTGGAGAAATCCCTTATAGCCACAACTACCAGCGACGCTATTCCTCCTCTTGTCGACGCCCACGTCACATCCTTCCTCGCCCGGCAGGCCGTGGTCTCCGAGCGCGAAATCGGTACAAAGGCTATAGTCGCCGATGCTATCCACGGCCGCACGGCCCGCTTCATCGCCTCCTTCCGCGGCTCGTGTCCGGTCTACGCTATCTGTTACCGCCGGCGCACCATGCGCTGGCTCAGCCTTTCCTACGGAATCAAGGCTTATTATTACAAGGACTACACTCCCGAGCAGCGTTATCCCGTCGAGGCGCTCCGCGACTTCATAGCCCAGGGCCTCCTCGAGCCTGAGGACCGCATCGCGTACCTCGGCGCCATCTGCGGCACCGGCGCGACTTTCCTCGAAATAAACGCCGTCCGGGCAATTATCGAGAAGAACTGTTAGCTACTATTTATCTGCGTCAGGACAGATATAAGGTGCTGATCTACAACTTACGCAAGGCCGTTTGACACTACTTAAAGCGTTTCGGCCTTGCGGGATTTTTTTGCATTACTTAATTTTGCCTGTGAAATTTACAAACTGACTGAAGCCTTATGATCTTTTCCACCGTAAAAAAACTCATTTTTGTCGTGCTCGCGGCACTTTGCGCCTTCCCGGCTGCGGCGGCTGACCATCTTTTCGTGGTCGGCGACGCCACATGGGGCCAGTGGAGCCTCGACCGCACTTCCGTGATGCTCCGCGACGGGGAGAATCCCGACATTTTCCGCTACACCGGCTATCTCCTCGCCGACAAGGAATTCAAATTCCTCACCGAGACCTCATGGGACCGCACCGAGTATCGCAGCGCGTCGGCAGACCCTTATATTCTTGGCGAAGGCTCCCTGTTTGTCTGCAACTCCAATGCAAACGACAACAAATTCAAGGTGCGTGAATCGGCGAACTACGATATCGTCTGCAATCTCGCCGAGATGAAGATAAGCGTGACGAAGGCCGAATTCCAGTCCGCTCAGGTTTACCATAACGTCCTTTATCTCGTGGGCGACGCCACACCCGGCCGCTGGATGCTCGGCGAAGCTCTCCCGCTGGCGCAGTCGCCCTCGGACCCCTTCATATTCTCTGCCCGTGTATCACTCTCTCCCGGCAAATTCAAGATTGCCACGAATTGCTACGGCGGCTACAACGAGCAGAAATTCTATTTCCGCGACCCCTCCGATTCCTCGCGAGTCTCCGAGGACTCCACCGACGACCGCCAGTGGACAATCGATTCCGAGGGTGTATATAACGTGACGGTCAACCTCTCCGACAAGTCCATCTCCATTGTAGCTCTTTCCGATGCCACCGCTCTTGGCCCGGTGAAGTCCTGGCGTACCGAAGGGCACACCCTCTTTGTCGAGGCCGAATACGGCACACTCGAGCTCACGCTTTTCAACGACATGGTGGTCAAGGTCTTCACCCGTCCCGCAGGCATGACCGAGGGAGAACGCCGCTCCATCAGCGTCTGCGCCTCTCCTGTGGGCACCCCCGACGTCTCCGAGAGCGACGTCGCCGTCACCCTCTCGACCCCGGCCCTTCGCGTAGATGTCGCCAAGGTCGACGGCCGCATTTCCTTCCGCGACCCTTCCGGGCGCCTCGTTCTGCGCGAGAAGGGAGGCCTCGACAACAGCTCCCGTCCGCGACGGGCCACATTCGAAGGCATGGGCGACGCCGCTTTCTACGGCGGCGGCTACAACGGCCAGCGCATCGACCACGATGGTTCCGTCCTCTACATGAACAATACGCAGACCGGCGGCTGGGACGCAACATGGAGCGCTCCCCACAACATCTGCATCCCCTTCATCGTTTCCGCCTCGGGCTACGGTCTATACTTCGACGACCACTACCGCCACGCCCGCATCAGTCCCTCATCCTCGGAAGGAACGAAGTTCTCAACCGAGAGCCTCAACCCCGTGGCTTACTATTTTATCGGAAGTGCCGACGGCGGAATGGCATCCGTTCTCGAGAACTACACTTTCCTTACCGGACGTCAGGAACTGCCCCCTTACTGGGCGCTGGGATACCTGACCTCCCGCTACGGATACCATTCCCGCCAGGAGGCCGAGGAAATTGTCGACGGCATCAAGAACGCCGGTCTTCCTCTGGACGGAATTGTCTTTGATCTCTACTGGCAGGGCGAGCGAAACAACGGGATGGGCAATCTCGACTGGTACGCCCCGAAGTTCGACGACCCCGCCGGAATGATGTCAGCCTTCGATGCCCGCGGCGTAAAGACCATCTGCATCACCGAACCCTTCTTCACCTCGGTCTCCTCCAACTATGAGACGCTGCGGACTCTCGGATATTTCGCCGACGAGGACGTGGCGGGCATGGAATGGCTTGGCGCTCCGAAAACCGGACTTATCGACGCCTCCAACCCCGACGCCATGGACTGGATGTGGAATTTCTATAAGGAACGCACGCGGGAAGGCGTGGCCGGATGGTGGCTCGACCTCGGGGAGCCTGAGCGCCACGACGAGGACAGCCGCCACGCCGGAGGAACCGTAAGTCAGATTCACAACGAGTTCGGCGACCTCTGGACCGCACGTGTCTACCGCGGATTCAAGGAAGATTTCCCCGACGTGCGCCCCTTCATCATGCCGCGTGCGGGAACCTCCGGGATGCAGCGCTATTCCGCATTCCCCTGGACAGGCGACATCGCCCGCTCGTACAAGGGGCTCGAGGCGCAGGTGCCGGCCCTTCTCAGCGCAGGAATGTCCGGCGTGGCATACATGGGCAACGACATCGGCGGATTCGCGGCCTCGGGCATCGACACATGGCTCTACCTCCGCTGGATTCAGGCCGCGACTTTCTCCTCGGTCATGCGCACCCATTCCACCATGAGCCCCGAACCACATCTCGACTGCTACGCCGAGGTTTTCCCCGCAGTGAAGAAGTATATAGGGATGCACTACAGCTACCTCCCCTATACCTACACCCTTGCGCGGGAGAACGCCCTCAAGGGCACCCCGCTCGCACGCCCGGTTAATTTCCACGACAGGCAGGGCCTTCCGGCCTCTCCCGCCGACTGCAAGGACGAGTATCTTTGGGGCCGCGACATTCTCGTCGCTCCCGTTCTGACCGTCAACACCTACAGACGCGACATCACTTTCCCGCAGGGCTCGTGGGTCGACCTCAACGATATGTCCAGGGTCTACGCCGGCGGTTCGACCGTCGCCTACGACGCCCCGCTCGAGACCCTTCCCCATTTCGGACGCCTCGGCGCATTCATCCCCACTTTTACCCAGACAAGCTTCTCCAGCACCGGCGAAATCGACAATTCCCGCATTACCGTCACTTATCTTATCGACAAGGATGCCGAGCTCAGCCGCTCCGAGCTCTTCGACGACGACCGAAAGTCGACGGGCACACTCGACTCGGGCGAGTGTCTTCTCACTGCCTTCGAGGGACGCAATTCCTCCTCCGGGCATGACATCAGGATTGAAAACTCAGGCTCATACGCAGGGATGCCGCCCACGCGGACGTATACATTCGTGATTCCGTCCTATCCCCGGCCGGTAGCGGCTGTCACAACAGCTTCAGGCCGCTCGCTTGCGCCGTGCGCTTCTCTGGAGGCCTTTGACGCTGCCGGAGCTGATGCGTTCTACCTCGCGCCCGACATGACTCTCAGAATCAAGGCATCCGTCGATTCCGACAAGAACGAGACCCTCTCCATCAGCTCCACAACGAGCCTTTCCGACGGTGCGTTCGCCGCTCCGGGCATAGTCTTTACCCATTCAAAAGTCACCGGCCTTTTCGACGTCGCCCTTCCCGCAGGAGCGTCCCGCGCGCTCATTACCGTCCGCGACCTCCGCGGCGCTGTCCTTGCGGAAATACCGGTTGCCGGTGATTCAGCTACCATTGCGCAGTACAGCTTCCCTGCGCTCCCCGCCGGTATGTATCTCGCCACCCTGACGGCTGTCGCCCCCGACGGCTCCGGAATATCCCGCACAATCAAGTGCATGAACTGAAGATAAGGTATCAAAGATAGAAAAAGATAAGGTATCAAAGATAGAATAGGTTAAAAAAGGGAATCCGCGCGTCCCCGGGAGGGGCTGCGCGGATTCTTATTCGTTAGCTGAGGAGGGGTTACTTGTCCTCGGACTCGGTGGGTTTCATCTCGTAGGAGGCAATCGCAAGGGTGAAGCCCCAGTAGATGAAGGCGATGGAGGTGAGGAACGAAACCATCATCATGTCGCTCACGTAGCCGGCTTCAAGGAAGAAGCATCCGATGAGGCAGAGAAGGATTCCGTTGATAAGTCCGAGCCACCAGTACTTTCTGTTCGTGCGGCAGCATGCGGCAATAAGGCCTTCGGCGCCCCAGAAGATGAAGATGATGGCAAGGAAGTAGGGGAACACAGCCTCGCTCAGGATAATCGAGCGCACGAGCATGAAGCCGATGAACATGTCGATGATGCCGCCGGCAAGCCACCAGCCCCAGCCTTTACCGTGGTGCGGACCGGCCGCCACGCACAGCTGCACGATGCCGGCAAGTATTAGCAGCCAGCCGAAAATCTGGGATGCTACGGCGAAGCCTGCAGCAGGCCAGAACCAATAGGCGAAGCCGCCTAAGACAAGAAGTATACCGACTGCGAGGACCAGCCACCACGCGCGGGTCTGGCCTAAATAAGTGAGGTTTACGAGAGGTTTCATAGTTGAACGGTTTTTGGGGTTGTTTTTTATTTTGTTGAATGTCTTGCAGTCTTTTCGGGCCTTTTGTATTTATAACAATCCTCGCGCGATATAGTTCCCGCGCGAATTTTTTTTTGCGGGATAAAACAAATTGAGCTTTCGCTCCGTTAAAATGGTAAATTTCACTATTTATTTATGGAAAACTTTACGTATTACAGCCCCACGCTAATCGAGTTCGGTCGCGGAGCCGAAGAAAAAACCGGTATTCTCACCTTTATGATGGGAGCCTCGAAGGTGATGATTGTATACGGTCAGAAATTTGTCAAGAACAACGGTCTCCTCGACCGAATCACAAACGCCCTCGACACGGTAGGCATAGAGCATGTCGAACTCGGAGGGGTTCGCCCGAATCCTACGGATACGCTTGTCCGCGAGGGCATAAGGATAGCACGCGCGAAAGGCGTCGACGGTCTTCTCGCTGTGGGGGGTGGCTCTGTCATCGACACGGCCAAGGCCATAGCCGCGGGCGCGAAGTATGACGGCGACTTCTGGGATTTCTACACCGGCAAGTGCGAGATAAGGGAAGCGCTCCCCGTCGGGGTGCTTCTCACGGTCCCCGGGTCAGGGTCGGAAGCCTCCGGCAATTCCGTAATAACCCTCGAGTCGCCCGACGGACAGGACGCCGGCCACAACGTCAAGCTCAGCCTGCGCACCGACAGCATCCTCCGCCCGAGGTTCGCTGTCATGAATCCTGAACTGACGTTCACCCTCTCCGCAAAGCAGACCGCCACAGGCATCGTCGACATGATGAGCCACATCATGGAGCGTTATTTTTCGAACACAAGCAACGTCGAGGTCGGCGACCGCCTCGCCGAAGGTCTCCTCATGGCTCTGATCAACGAGGCTCCGAAGGCGATGGGCGATCCCACCGACTATCACGCGCGCGCCAATATAGAATGGGCCGGGACTCTCGCCCATAACGGCCTGACGGGATGCGGGCGCCGCGAGGACTGGACCTCCCACGCCATGGAGCATGAGATTTCAGCTCAGTACCCGGATGTCGCCCACGGCGCAGGCCTCGCTGTGGTTTTTCCCGCATGGATGGCCTACATCGCCCACCACAAGCCCTCGAAAGTCGCCCAGCTCGGCCGGCGCATCTTCGCCGTGGACGCCAAGGACGACCGCACCGCGGCAATCGAGACCGTCGCCTCCCTGAGGGCTTTCTTCGGCACTGTCCTCAAGATGCCCCTCACGCTCGAGGCCCTCGGAATCACGGACCCGGACCTCGACGAGCTCACCCGGCGCCTCCATGAGAACAAGGGCGAGACCATCGGCGGATATTACCGTCTGACCGCGGAGGACACCCGCCAGATCTACGAGCTGATGCTCGCAAAGACCGTAGGGCAGTAACCGCGCCTCCCGTGTCCGGAGGGCACCAACTCTGAATTCCAAAAATCAAAATAGCCGGGCCTCCGGCTATTTTGATTTTGCTATTTGAAGGAATTTGTGTAATTTTGCGGAGTTTATCACTTGCGCCATCGGGCGCTTGTCTTTAAAATGGAAATAATCAAAACTGTAGCGCGTCTTCAGGATGTTGTCGAGGACGCACGCGAAAAAGGTAAAACCATAGGCCTTGTGCCCACTATGGGCGCCCTTCATGCCGGTCACCGCTCGCTCGTCGAGCGTGCACGTCGCGAAAACGACGTGGTCATTGTCAGTGTTTTTGTCAATCCTACGCAGTTCAACAACCCCGACGACCTCCGCACTTACCCCCGGACCGCCGAGGCGGACGCCGCTATGCTCGATGCCTGCGGCGTGGATTTCGCGTTCATGCCCTCTGTCGAGGAAATTTACCCTGAGCCCGACACCCGTGTGTTCGACCTCGGCCCGGTTGCCGAAGTGATGGAGGGCGCGATGCGCCCGGGCCATTTCAACGGCGTGGCGCAGATTGTCAGCAAGCTTTTCGCCTATGCCAGGCCCACCCGCGCGTACTTCGGCGAGAAGGACTTCCAGCAGATTGCCGTCATCCGCCGGATGGTACAGCTCGAAGGCTTCAGGGACCTCACCATAGTGGACTGCCCGATAGTCCGCGAGTCCGACGGCCTCGCACTCAGCTCCCGCAATGTACGCCTCACACCTGAAGGCCGCAAGGTCGCTCCGGAAATCCGCAAGGCGCTTGTGGACAGCCTCGCGCTCAAGGCCGAAGGACGTACTCCGGCAGAAGTCAAGGCGGCGGTGACCGCGCGCATCGACGCTGTCCCCGGCCTGAGAACGGAGTACTATGAAATCGTCGACGCACTGACAATGCAGCCGGTCGCATCCTGGGCCGAAGCCGTCAACGGCGCCGTAGGCTGCGTCACAGTCTTCGACGGGGATGTGCGTCTCATCGACAATATTAGATACTGATTGAAAGATGCAGATTCAGGTCCTCAAATCGAAAATCCACCGCGTCACCGTAACAGAGGCGCGGCTCGACTATATCGGCAGCATTACCATTGACGAAGACCTCCTCGACGCCGCCAACATACTGCCCGGCGAGCGCGTGTACATCGTCAACAACAACAACGGAGCACGCCTCGACACCTACACCATCCCCGGCCCGAGGGGCTCCGGCGTGATCTGCCTCAACGGCGCCGCCGCCCGCCTCGTGCAGCCCGGCGATATCGTGATAATAATGAGCTACGCCCTGATGTCGCCCGAGGAGGCCCGGGCGTTCCGCCCCGCCGTGATTTTCCCAGACACGGCCACTAACTCCCTCAAAGACTGAACCCCATGTTTGAAAAACTAAGCGAAAGACTCGAACGCAGTTTCAAACTGCTGAAAGGCGAAGGACGCATCACCGAAATCAACGTCGCCGAAACCCTCAAGGATGTCCGCAGGGCACTTCTCGACGCCGACGTGAACTATAAGGTGGCCAAGACCTTCACCGACACCGTCAAGCAGAAAGCTCTCGGACAGAACGTGCTCACGGCCGTGAAGCCCGGCGAGATGATGGTCAAGATTGTCCATGACGAGCTCACCGAGCTCATGGGCGGAACCGCATCCCAGTTGCGTCTCGACGGCAAGCCTTCCGTAATTCTCATGAGCGGCCTTCAGGGCTCCGGTAAGACCACTTTCACCGGAAAGCTCGCCAAAAAGCTCAAGAGCGAGAAGAGCATGAGGCCCCTCCTCGTGGCAGGCGACGTATACCGTCCCGCCGCAATCGACCAGCTGAAGGTGCTCGCCGAAAGCATCGGTGTGGATGTCTACACCGAGGACGGCGTCAAGGACCCCGTGGCTATCGCGAAGAGAGGTATTGAGTTCGCCGTGCGGAATCACAACGACCTCGTGATTGTCGACACCGCCGGCCGTCTCGCCGTCGACGAGCAGATGATGGACGAAATCGAGGCCATCAAGAAGGCCGTCAATCCCACTGAAATCCTCTTCGTCGTGGATGCCATGACCGGTCAGGATGCCGTCAATACGGCCAAGACCTTCAACGACCGCCTCGACTTCGACGGCGTTGTCCTCACCAAGCTCGACGGCGACACCCGCGGCGGTGCGGCACTTACCATCCGCTCGGTGGTCCGGAAGCCTATCAAGTTCGTCGGCACGGGCGAGACCCTCGACGGCATCGATGTCTTCCACCCCAACCGAATGGCCGACCGAATCCTCGGCATGGGCGACATCGTTTCTCTCGTCGAGCGCGCACAGCAGCAGTTCGACGAGAAGGAGGCCGAGGAGCTGGCCCACAAGCTCCGCAAGAATCAGTTCACCTTCAACGATTTCTACAAACAGATCCAGCAAATCAAGAAGATGGGCAACCTCAAGGATCTCGCTTCGATGATTCCCGGCATGGGCAAAGCCCTCAAGGACGTGGAAATCAGCAACGACGCCTTCAAGGGCATCGAGGCCATCATCAATTCCATGACCCCCCTCGAGCGCGAGAAGCCCGAGGTGATCCGCGGTTCGCGCGTCCAGCGTATCGCCAAGGGGTCCGGCATGTCGGTCCAGGAGGTGAACCGCGTCCTCAAGCAGTTCGACCAGACCCGCAAGGTCATGCACATGGCCACTACGATGAAGAATCCCATGGCCATGATGCGCCAGATGAAGGGGCGCCGAAAGTAATCAAACACATATCCCACGCATATGCAACTCATCGACGGTAAAAAAATCTCAAGCGACATCAAATCCGAGATAGCCCGCGAAGTCGAGGCCCGCGTGGCCGCCGGAAAGCGGCGCCCGCATCTGGCCGCCATCCTTGTCGGCCACGACGGTGGAAGCGAGACCTATGTGGCCCACAAGGTCCGCGCCTGCGAGGAATGCGGCTTCAAGAGCACGCTCATCCGCTTTGAAAGCACCGAGGAGGCTCCTCTCGACCCCAGGGAACTGATGGATACCATCGCGCGCCTCAACGACGACCCCGACGTGGACGGATTCATCGTCCAGCTCCCTCTCCCGCGGCACATCGACGAGCAGGCTGTCATCGAGGCTATCCGCCCCGACAAGGATGTCGACGGTTTCCACCCCGTCAATGTCGGAAAGCAGAGTGTCGGGCTTCCCTGTTTCCATTCCGCCACTCCCGCCGGCATTGTCGAGCTTCTCCGCCGTTATGAGATTCCCACCCGCGGAAAGAACGTCGTGATTGTGGGCCGCAGCAATATCGTCGGCAAGCCTCTCGCCTCCATGCTGATGCAGAAAGGCTACCCCGGCGACGCGACCGTCACCGTCTGCCACAGCGCAACCGAAGGCCTCGCCGACATCTGCCGCCGCGCCGACATCCTCGTCGCAGCCCTCGGCCGCCCCGGATTCATCACCCGGGATATGGTCAAGGCCGGGGCCGTGATTATCGACGTAGGCACAACCCGCGTTCCCGACGCCTCCCGCAAGAGCGGCTTCCGCCTCCGCGGCGACGTCGATTTCGACAACGTGGCCCCTCTTTGCTCCTACATCACTCCTGTCCCCGGCGGGGTAGGGCCCATGACGATCTGCTCGCTCATGCAGAACACCCTCCGCGCCGCCCGCGCCAAGGACTGATATGGCCGCATTGCTCCTTCCGCTCGTCATAAACCTGCTGTCTCTGCTGCTGGGCTATGACGACGCGGAATTGCTTTTCGTCGGCGATGCAATGCAGCATCAGGCCCAGATTGACGACGCCAGGCGCGGCGCCGGACAGTGGGACTACTCGGGCTGCTTCGCTGACCTTCAGACCCTTGTCGAGGGCGCGGACTATGCCGTGGCCAATCTCGAGACGCCTCTCGGGGAGGCTCCACACACGGGATATCCCTGTTTCAACGCCCCGGCGGCATGGGCCGACGCGCTCGCCGACGCGGGTTTCGACCTGTTCCTTACAGCCAACAACCACACGCTCGACCGGCGCAACCGCGGGCTGAGAGCCACCCTCGACTCCCTCGACCGCAGAAAGCTCGACCATGTCGGCACCTACCGCAACGCCGCAGAGCGCCGCTCGGTCCTCCCTCTGGTCAAGGACATAAACCGCATCAAGGTCGCATTCCTCAACTATACCTACGGCACCAACGGAATCGTGCCGGGCGACGGCGTGGTCGTGGACTACATCGACCGCCGCAAAATGGCCGCGGACATCGCAGCTTCGAGGGTTGCCGGCGCGGAGATTGTCTGTGTCTGCATCCATTGGGGCGACGAATACCGCCTGACGCCGAATGCCTCCCAGCGCGCCACAGCCGATTTCCTCGAGAACCTCGGTGTGGACATTATCATAGGGGGCCATCCCCACGTGGTCCAGCCCCTCGAGTTCCGGGACAATCGCTATTATCCCCACAAGAAGATTTTTCTGGCATGGAGTCTCGGCAATTTCATTTCCAACATGAAGACCGCGGACACCCGGGGTGGGCTTCTTGCCCGGGTGAGGCTCCACCGCGGAGCCGACGGAGTGGCGCGCGTCGACGGGGGCGATTTCCGCCTTCTCTTCACTGTGCCTGCCGGCAATCCCGCGGGCACCGGCTTCCGTGTCGTCCCCGCGGACGCCGACAGCCTTGTGCCTCCCGCATGGCGGGGACGCCGGAATGACTTCGTGGCCCGCGCCAAGGCTGTTTTCGACCGTTACAACGTCGGTTTCTGAACCCTTTCGCACCCCGGCTCGTTTAATTTTTATCAATCCTGATAAAAAACTGCCGTATGAATATCCGTGCGATAATTTTAGTCCCGGCGCTGGTTTTAGGCGCCGTCAGTCTCCGGGCGCAGGAAGCGGAGAAGCCCGCGCCTGTCACCTTCGAGGCACAGCTTGCCTTCGATGTCACTTCCAACACCGGGGTCCGTCCTTTCTATGATGTCGGCGCCGGGTTCAATGCCGGAGTCTTCGCCAATGTCCGGCTTCCGCGGAACTTTTTCTTCGAGCCGGGCATGCTCGCATATTTCACGGCCTGGAGCGTCGACAACGACCGTCTTGAGGCTCTGAAACTTTACAGCGGCTCCGCGCGGAACTGGGGCGTAAGGATTCCGCTCAATTTCGGATACACCGTTCCCCTTGTCACCAACCTTGTCCTTCAGGCCTACACCGGCCCGTGGCTAAACGTCAATGTCTCCGCGCGGCAGACACTCAGTCCCGCTCCCGGCTCGCCATTCGAGAAGTACTACAACGCCAACCTTTTCCGCGAGGGCTTCAAGAGGGTCGACGCCCAATGGGGGTTCGGTCTGAAGCTTACGTGGAGCGACCATTATGTTCTCGGTGTGAGCTTCGGAGTGGCCATGACGCCCATCAGAAAGTTCCCCTCTCTTCACAACGAAATGACCCAGCGCAGAAATTCATTCCAGATTAACCTCGGGTATAAATTTTAATTTGTACCTTTGCGGAATGGAACAGGAATTTTCCTCTACGCTTCTCAACAATGCCGTCTCGGCCCTGTCGCGCCTCCCGGGGGTGGGGCAGCGGACCGCCCTGCGTCTCGCATTCCATCTCCTGAGGCGTCCCGAGAACGTTGCCGTCGAAATCGGCCAGGCTCTTATCGATTTCCGAAAGAACATCCGCTATTGCAGCGTCTGCCACAACATCTCCGAGACGGACATATGCCCAATCTGTGCCTCTCCCTCGCGGCGGCGTTCCGCTGTCTGCGTCGTGGAGAACGTCCGCGACGTCATGCGCTTCGAGGCTACAGGTCAGTTCGACGGAGTCTATCACGTTCTCGGCGGTCTGATTTCCCCCATCGACGGCGTCGGACCCGACATGCTGGAAATAGATTCCCTTGTCGGGCGCGTCCGCTCCGGAGAGGTCGAGGAGGTTATTCTCGCTCTCAGCGCCACGATGGAGGGCGACACAACCAACTATTACATCTTCCGCCGCCTTTCAGAGCCGGGTGTGGCGCTCAAAAATGTTAAAATAACCCAACTGGCACGCGGCGTCGCCGTCGGCAACGACCTTGAGTTCACCGACGAAGTCACTCTCGGGCGCTCTCTGCTGAACCGCACGCCCTTCGAAAATTCCCTCTGATGAAGATTTCAGACAGCCTTATCACTCTCCGTGCTCCCGAGCCTTCCGACCTCGACGCCCTCTTCCGGCATGAGAACGCTCCCGAGTCCCCGGACTCGACTACGGTCATGGCGCCTGTCTCCCGCCGGATGCTCGAGCGCTATATCGAGAACTATTCGGCCGACATAGACGAAACAGGTTCTCTCCGGTTTATGATTGATCTTACGGAAACGGGCGAGACCGTCGGTTCCGTCGATATTTACGACTTCTCGGCCAGGGACCGCCGGGGGTTCGTGGCTATTTTCGTCGAAGAACGCTACCGTCGGCGTGGAGTGGCGTCGCACGCCCTTTCGCTTCTCTCCGCCTATGCTTTCGGGCCTCTCGGCGCCCACCAGCTCGCGGCGGAGGTCTCGGCCGGCAACGAGGCCTCCCGCGCCCTTTTCGAGAAAGCCGGGTACAAGACCTGCGGCCGGCTGCGCTCGTGGCTGCGCGTCGGACGACGTTTTATCGATGTGATATTATATCAGAAGCTCAATTGAGACTCGACTTCCTGGGCAGCCGTTTCCAGAAGTCGTAGCGCTTGTCGAGACGGCTGACGGCCTCCTTCCACATATCGGGTCCTCCCGGGCCCATCATCTCGGACACGTCAAGCTGTCCTACGGCCCAGGTCCCTTCGTCCAGCTCTTTGGCGAGCTGTCCTTCGCCCCATCCCGAGTAGCCCACGAGGAGCTTTATGAAGCCGTCGGTCTCGCCTCCGCCCCGGACGTATTCTTTCACGGCCTCGAAGTCGCCTCCGGCCCAGAGCCCTTCGCCGAGGGGCAGGCTGTCGGGTATGATTTCCTCGCCCAGGGTGTGGACCACCACAAGCCGGTCCTGACCCACAGGCCCCCCGAGGTAAAGGGTAGGGTTGCCCGGGAGGTCGATTCCGCTTATGGCGTCGTTGATTCCGAGGTCGAGGGGGCGGTTGAGGATGACACCGAGGGCGTCGCCGCTCTCGTTCTCGCAGTCAATCATCAGCACCACGCTGCGTGTGAAATTGCTGTCCTCCAGAAAGGGACGGGAGATCAGCACGGAACCGTTGGCGGGAAGTTCGCTCGTGTAGATTCTGAAAAGGCGGTCGGAGAACTGGGACATAGCTTCGGGTGTTGTTTTTAATGCCGGATTGATATAGCTTTTACAAATATAACACATAAAAACCGATTTCGGACGATATGAGCCAAATATTTTCAAACGACGCCCCGGCGCCCCTCGAGCGGCATCCCTGGGAGCCCTTCATTCCCGAGGGCGCGAAAGTGCTGATTATGGGTACCTTCCCTCCAGGACCGCACCGCTGGAGCATGGATTTCTACTACCCCAACCGCACAAACGACTTCTGGAAGGTCTGCGGGCTCCTCTTTTTCGGCTCGCCGGACGCTCTCCTCGAAGGAAAGGGCTACAATCTCCCGAAAATAAAGGCCATGCTCTCGGATAGGCACATCGCGCTCTCCGACACGGGCCGTGCGGTGCGGCGGCTGAAGGGCAACGCTTCGGACAAGTTTCTCGAAATAGTCGAGCCGGCGGACCTCCAAGCCCTCCTCGAAAGGATGCCTGAATGCCGGACTGTGGCTACCACGGGCGAGAAAGCGGCGGCGGTCATAGCGGGCATTACCGGCACGGAGCTCCCGAAGATGGGCGAATGCGTGACAGCCCCCGACGGCCTCCGCATCTGGCGGATGCCGTCGACGAGCCGGGCTTTTCCGATGCCTCTCGAGAAAAAAGCGGAATACTATCGACGACTTTTCTTGCATATTTAAACTATTTTAGCTAACTTTGCCCCCGCAAATGAAAGTGCAGTATAATCAATACTTACATCAAGTCGTATTCTAAACTCCAATTATTCCTCACAAATTTCTGTTATGAAAAAACTTGAATTTGTGGTGGCGCTTGCCGTGGCTCTGGGCCTCGCAGGCTGTACCGCGCCTAAGAAGGTAACATATATCCAGCAGGCTGACGTTATTCCCGCTGATGTTCTCGCCCAGATTCCCGCGCCTTCAGATCCCGTGCTTATGGCCGGAGACCTTCTGAATATCGAGCTGTCGGGCTCGGATCCCGTGGCCCTCGCGCCCTTCAACCGTGGTTCTTACGTTGACGAGGAGGGCAAGATAAATACCAACAACCTTAACGGCAACCGTTACAACCAGGGCACGATGGAGAGCAACACGCAGTTCTATCTCGTCGACGCCAAGGGCGATATTGACTATCCTATGCTCGGCAAGATTCACGTAGCCGGAATGACCAAGGACCAGTTGGCCGCCGAGATTCTCAGCGGCGTTTATCCCCGTTATGTCAAGGAACGCCCCTCAGTCGACGTGCGTCTCATGAATTTCAGCGTAACGATGCTCGGCGCGGTCCGCAGCCCCGGAAGGATTCAGGCAAAGAACGAGCGCCTCAACATCCTCGAGGCCGTGGCCCTCGCCGGCGACCTCGACATTCAGGCACAGCGCGACAATGTGCTTCTCTACCGCATCAACGCCGACGGAAAGCGCGAAATCCACCGCCTCGACCTCACCGACAAGAACCTCCTCCTCTCGCCCTACTACAACCTCCAGCAGAACGACATCATCTACGTCGAGCCCAACAGCTCCCGTAAGAACAATGCCTGGACTCTCAACCCCGCCGTCGGCGCCACAATCACCATTGTCGGCGGACTTTCCTCTATCGCCGGACTCGTTGTCGGTGTCATTAACCTCGCCAAAAATTAATTCAGCCGCCTATGGAAGATTTCACCTCCGAGAACAAGGCCGATTCCTCGCACTCCGAGGACGAGGGCTTCGACTCAATGGGCCTTGTGCTCGACTACCTCGCCCACTGGAAGTGGTTCGCCGTCTGCGGCATTATTGCCCTCGCCTGCGCTTACTACTACTATTCCACTATTATCCCCACTTACGAGGTAGGCGCATCCATTTTCCTCAGCGACGACAAGAATTCCGCCTCAAACGCCCTCACCATGACGGGCACCTCTCTGGTCGACACCAAGCAGTTCATCGACGAGACCGAGCTCGAGATGCTCAAGAGCCGCAACACCGTCGTCGAAATCGTCGATTCGCTGAATCTCGCCTACAGCTACGCGTACAAGGGCCGTTTCCGCAACTATCCCGTATATGCCACGAACCCCGTGCAGATCAGGCTTGACTCCGTCTCGCTCAACAATCTGAAATCACCCATCACCGCCCTCATCGAGCCTTCTGGCAAGGACAAGTTCGATGTCAAGGTCGAGACCCAGTTCGCCGGCGAGAAGGAGAAGAAGGTCTTCAAGGACGTCAAGTTCCCCCTCGAGGTCGAACTCTCCCAGGGCACCGTCACCCTCTCCGAGACCCCGGGAGCCAACCATCTCGAAAGACCTATCTACGCCTATGTCCGCAACCGCGCCTCCGTGGCCGCGCGCATTTCCGGCTCCCTTCAGATTGGCTTCAATCCCAATTCCTACAGCATCGTACGCATCACCTGCGCGACTCCCGTCATCGAGGAAGGCATTGACATCATCAATGCCATCATCGACTTCTACAACCGTCAGATTATCGAGGAGAAGAATCGCTCGGCTATCCAGACCGAGGCATTCATCCTCGACCGTCTCGTCTTGATTTCCGGCGAGCTGAAGGACGTCGAGAACCGCCTGCAGGAATACCGGCAGAAACACCAGATCGTGAATATCGAGGCTCAGGCTTCGATGAACCTCTCGCAGAAGACAGGCTTCGAGCAGGAGCTCTCCTCCATCGACGCCGACCTCCGTCTCCTCGACGACATCGAGCGCATGGTTTCCTCTGCCGGAATCTACGAGACGCTCCCCTCCGCGGTCTCCGACGAGACCATCGGTTCCCTGATTTCGGCTTACAACCGCAAGGTCCTCCAGCTTAACCGCACCCTCCAGTCCTCCACGCCCGACAATCCCCTTGTCGCAAAGATGCAGGAAGACCTCTCGCACGACAAGCAGCGCCTCCTGCAGAATATCGGCACGACCCGCAAGACTATCGCCACACGTCGCGGCGCTATCGCCACGCTCGAGAACCGCAGCCTCGGCCAGCTTTCGTCTCTGCCCCCGATAGACAAGGGCCTTCAGGAAATCTTCCGCGAGCAGCAGGTGAAGGTCAACATCTACACCTTCCTTCTCCAGCGCCGCGAGGAAATCGCTCTCCAGAAAACCCTCGCCACCAACACCGCGCGCCTCATCGACGACCCCGTGGGCTCAGGTCCCGTGGCTCCCAAGCGGAACCGAATCCTCCTTGTCGGCCTTCTCGCAGGCCTCCTCGTACCCGCCGTGGTGATTCTCCTCCGCCGACTCATCTTCCCCATTTTCAAGGATCAGGAAGAACTGGAGCGTATCACAAACGTGCCCATCCTCGGTGAAATCTGCCGTGTAAACAGCAAGGTTGCAGACAATGAGGTTGTCATCGGCGAGAATGTCTCCACCCCTGTGGCCGAGCTCTTCCGCCTCCTCCGCAACAACATCGGCTTTACCCGTCAGGGCGCCGAAAATCAGGTCGTGCTCGTTACCTCGGCTGTCTCCGGCGAAGGCAAGACCTTCATCTTGGTCAACCTCGCGATGACTTACGCCCTCACCGGAAAGAAGACCCTCGTAATCGGTCTCGATATCCGGCGCCCCTCGCTTGCTCACCGCTTAAACATCAACAACCGCCGCGGCGTCACGACATATCTCTCGGGACAGGAAAAGGACCTCAGCTCCCTCATTCATCCCTCGGGTCTCAACCCCAGCCTCTACGTCCTCCCCGCCGGCCCCATGGCCCCGAACCCCAACGAGCTTCTGATGGCCCCGACCATGGAGCACATGATGCTTGAGCTCCGCAAGGAATTCGACTACATCATCATCGACTCCGCGCCTATCGGAATTGTCTCCGACACCTTCCTTGTGATGCGTTTCAGCGACCTTCAGATACACGTCACCCGCGCGAACTACTCCGCCCGCCGCAGCCTCCGCGTGCTCCATCAGGCAGTGGCACAAGGCAAGTTCTCGAAGGTCTACATCGTCCTCAACGGCGTGGACATGGGTTCCGGCTCGTATCTCTACCGTCGCTACGGCCAGTACGGCAACTACGGCTCGCAGGGCCGCGCCTACGGCTACGGCTACACTTCCGAGGACGGCAAGACCCACTACCACCATCACCACAAGTCCGAGAAATAACCCGCTTCGCGGTCCGGCTCGTCCGGCGGGACCCCGTACACTTGTTAAATCCGTCCCCGCACTTCTCACGGTGCGGGGACGCTATTCTTGAAAGATATGCCACAGGCACAATCCACCGATCCCCGCTCAATCACCATCGCGGACTACGACTATCCCCTTCCCGCGGAACGAATAGCCCTTCACCCACTGGCCGAGCGCGACGCATGCCGCCTTCTCTTCCGCCATCCCGACGGCGCTGTTTCCGACGAACTTTTCTCATCCCTTCCCGCGCTTCTGCCCGAAGGCTCGATGCTCGTCTACAACAATACCCGTGTAATCAACGCGCGCCTTCGTTTCCGCAAGCCCTCGGGAGCCCTGATAGAGATTTTCTGCCTCGAGCCTACCGCTCCCGCCGACTATGAGCGCTCTTTCGCCGCGTCCGCATCCTGCTCCTGGAGCTGCCTTATCGGCAATGCCAAGCGCTGGAAGGAGGGCACCCTGAGTATGGAGGTGTCGTTGCCTGAGGGTAGGGCGAGCGTCCTCACTGCGGAGCGTACAGGAGCCACAGGGCCCGACGGTTCGCCCGAAATCCGTTTTTCATGGACAGGCGGCGTGTCTTTCAGCGAGATTATCGCGGCGGCCGGCGAAATACCCATTCCGCCTTATCTCAACCGTGCCTCCGAAAGCTCCGACGAGTCCGATTACCAGACAGTCTACTCCCACATCGAGGGTTCAGTTGCCGCTCCCACCGCCGGTCTCCACTTCACAGACCGTGTGCTTGCCGAAATCGACCGCCGGGGCATAGCGCGCCGTGAGCTGACGCTCCACGTCGGCGCCGGAACCTTCCGCCCCGTAAAGTCCGACAGTATCGGCGAACACGACATGCACAGCGAGTTCATATCCGTCTCGCGCGACTTCATCGCCGAGCTGCGCGAATACATACTCGCGGGGCGTCCGGTCGTGGCTGTCGGCACAACCAGCGTCCGCTCCCTCGAGAGCCTGTATCACATCGGGTGTGCCATACTCCGCGGAGAATGGACCGGCGAGCTGCCTCAGTGGGCTCCGTATTCATCGGCTGAATTTCCGGCCCCCGAGATTGCCTTGCAGGCTATTGTCGACAGGCTGGACGCCGAGGAGTCCGACACCCTCAACGCCTATACGCGCATAATCATCGCCCCGGGCTATCAGTACCGCATCGTCTCCGGCATGGTCACGAACTTCCACCAGCCGCGATCGACGCTCCTGCTCCTCGTCGGCGCCTTCATAGGCGACGACTGGCGTGCGGTCTACGACCACGCCCTCAAGGCCGGCTACCGCTTTCTGAGCTACGGCGACGCCTGCCTCTTTCTCCGCTGACTCCGTCCCGGCGCAAACTATTTGACCGTCTGCGGTGTTTTCATATTGTTCAAGAACGAATGATTATGAAGACACCGCATCTTTTACGCTCCATCGCCGCCGCTCTCACGGCCGTTTTCTCTTTCTTTGCCGCTCCCGGGGCAGACGCTCAGTATTATGAGATTGCCAATCAGATTCCGGGGCTTGTCCAGCCGGCTCTTTCCGGGTCCATGAGTTACCGCGGCTTCGTCGAGCTCTCAGGGCTGACCGGTTTCGGTGAAAACCGCGCCAATTTCGTCGGAGTCAGCACCTCCCAGGGCTTCCAGTATGCCGACTGGTTCTATATGGGCGTGGGGCTTGGTGTGGATGTGGTTGCCACCGCACGCGAAAAGGATACCGATGTCGTTCCCGAAGGGGAGCCGGCGTGGGGTAACCACGGAAGCACGCGGACCAAGGCCATGATTCCCGTTTTCAGCGATTTCCGCTTCAAGGTCGGCATAGCTCCGGGGGTGAGCCTCTATGCGGGGGCGAAGTTCGGCGCGGCATGGTTGCTCGGCAACGATTATCTGCGTCTCAACAAGGGCCGCATCGGAGGCGCCACGCAGTTCTATCTTCGTCCCTCTCTCGGTGTGCGCTTCGCCTTTGACAAGAATAAGCCCGCGCGCGCCCTTACCGTAGCCCTCACATATCAGCTCCTCACTTCCAACAACAATTGGGACTGGTACGGGCAGAACGACGTGACCCTCAACTCCCTCGGCATGACAATATCCTATGAATTCGGGAGATAGAATGGGCTGAGGTGTGTCAAAATTCAAATTCGCCCCGTTTGTAGAGGTGCTAAAAAAACCGCGTTCCTCGATCAGGGCGCGGCTGCTATTGTTTTTAAACTGTTCTTTAGTGTCTGTTGCTGTTGTTGTAGACTTCGGCAGTGGTGTTGATATACCATTTCATTGCCTTTTTTGCTAAGTCGAGTACTGAATTGTTCATCTTTCTTGAATTGATTAGTTGTTGTACTTATTGGAATATATACTATATAAACGCTTGTCGTGAAAAAAGGTTCTTTTAAGTTGGCGTTATCACAACGACGCCGCAAAATTACGAATTTCCTTGCGAAAACCGGCAATTCCAAGTGTTAAAAATGTGGCGAAGGCGGGGAGGGAATAGATTATACAAAAAAGCAGGGGTTCGTAAACCCCTGCCTAACATTGTGGCACCTCTACGAGGTGCTATTTGCTGTTTTTAGCGAACCATCACTTTTTCAGCCTTTTTGCCGGTGACTTTGATGTAGATACCGGTTGTGGGCTCAGCCACGCGGATGCCCTGGAGCGTGTAGAACACGGGCTCGGCTTCGCCGGCGTTGTCGATGGCAATCTCATCCACGCCGCTGGTGGAGTGGCCGAGCTTGCCGATGCGAGCGGGAGCGAAGGTGATGATGTCGTCGTCTTCCTTCTCCATCGAGGTCGACTTGTCGGCGGAATAGGACTCGGAGACATTGTCGAAGTAGGAGGGATCGTAGGGAGTGCCGCCTACGGGGCTTGTGCCGTACTGGTCGAGGTACATCACGCCGATGCCGTGGCTGGCGATGAAGTCGGCGGTGACTCCGAGGACGGAGAGGGGGAATTTCCATTCGTAGAAGGTGTGGGCGGTTTCAGCCACTTCGTCCTTGAGGTCGGCGAATCCGTCGTTGCCGAGGAGGTTCTCGGGATCATATCCGAAGCGGGCCTGTCCCCAGATGTGGTCGATGGAGGGAAGGAGACCGTCGGCGTACCCGTAGTAAGATCCGGGAATCGACTTCAGGTAGGGAGCGTCGTAGCTTGCGTGTCCGTCGGGGGTGGGGGTGAAGAAACCGGGCTGGCCCACACCGGGCTTGGTCGAGCCGATCCATACGGCGTCCACGCCGTTCTGGAAGAACATACCCTTCTTGTCCTGGTTCCAGATTGGGCCCTGACCGTTGATTCGGCCGTCGAAGGATTCCTCGGGGTCGAGGTCGAAGGCCCAGATCAGAGCGCCGTCCATGTTGTAGGGCTTGGATTCGCCGGGCTGCTTGCCTTCGCCGCCGAGATCCCATACGGTGTAGACGAACTGTGCGCCGAGGTAGAGGTTTTCGTTGTCGTAGGAGGCGTAGATGGCGTAGGAGTCGATCACTGGACGCTCGTGGGTGCCCTTGATGGCCATGCAGACGTCGCGTGCAACACCCTGGGCGATGAGGTCGGCGTCAGACCAGTTGGAGAGGGCCGTGGACGACTTCTGGTTGGCGAAGGACATATTGACGGTGCGGCGTGTGCCCACCTTGCCGTCGGGGTTGACCTTGTAGTAGTCCGTGATGAGGTTCTTGGCGCCGACGGGGATGGTGTGGCGCTTGGTGTAGGAGAAGGAGCGCACATTGTCCTTGTTGTCGGCGGTGAGGGCGTAAACCGAGATGGTCGTAGATTCGGTCAGCACGATGGGCGCAGTGTAGGGCGTGGAGGAAGCCGTTGCCGTAGTGCCGTCGGTGGTGTAGTAGAGCTTGGCTTCGGGGGATACGGAGAGAGTCACTGTAACGTTGTCGATGAACTTCGTGCCCGAAGCGGGGTCGGCGGTGATGACAGGACGGGAGGGGTCGGGGTTGTACTCGCCTTCGTCGCTGACCTTGCCTTTGCCGCCGGCGCCTTTATAGAGGTGGTTTGCGGCGGGTTTGCCGGAGACGTCGGCGGTCTGGTCGGAGCCGTCGCCGTTGCAGAAGAGGAAGCCCGAGATGCCGGAAGCGTCGGTGAAGGTGAATTCCCAGATGTTCTCGGAGGAGGAGGTCATTGCCACGCCTGGCCATGAGGTTTCGGGGCCGCCCCAGTAGTGGATATTGACCTGGGACCATCCGCTGGCGGAGTTGTCGTAGTAGATGGTGGTATCGGCCAGAGCCTGCTGGCTGAACCCGAGCGCCGCAACAGCAAGAAGCGCGCTCTGCATCAGTTTCTTCATGATATAGGGATTGTGTTAATGAAAAGTTTGAAAAAATTGCAGTACAAAGTTAATAAATTCCGCCCGAAAATCCAAATTTATTGAACAGCCTTAGGCGTAAATCGTTGTAAGTTAGCATATCGGGCTTTGGTTTCGCAAGGAATACCCCGTAGGGGTATAACGGGGTTGCGGGTTGGCTCCACCCCCCGGCCACGAGGCTGTGTCCAAATTCAAGTTCACTCGTTCGGGGCGGACGTGCCATGGCGCGTCCCTACTGACATTCAGGATTTTAGGATAATTAAATCCCAAGGATTTTTCTCTGACGGAATTATGACACAGCCTCAGATCATCAGATAGTGTCGATGTAAAGTAGGGATATTCAGTTAATGGCCTCAAACGCACTTAGGGAGAATGGCTAAGAATGGCGTATACGGAGATGGGTGTTGGTCGGGCTGCGATTTTTGGGTTCTCAGACGGTAAAAACTGTCAATGTAGCAACACAGGGATATGACGGGTCGGCCCC
>CABUIC010000008.1 GCA_902491515.1 uncultured Porphyromonadaceae bacterium | reverse complement strand
CTAATTAAAAATCAATCATATAACTGACAAAAATTAATTTTTGTCATCTACTAAAACCCATGAAACGAATTTTGAATCTTATTCTTTTCGGCGCTGTGGCTACTGTGGCAGCTTTCGGAGCCGATGAACCAGAGAAGCCCTGGAAGTATGTCGACGCTCAGGAGCTCCGCGTTATAAACAAGGGCTGGGACAACACGCTCGGCCCCTACACCCGCATCCCCGTCACGCTGAAGGACAGTGTGCGCCCCGACCTTTGGGAGCGCTCGCAGTGCTCCTCGGGCATCGGTATCCGCTTCGCCTCGAACTCCTCGCGAATCGGTGTGCGCTACAATCTCCTCTGGAACACACACCTCATCCACATGGCCGACACCGGTCTCAAGGGCACTGACCTCTATATCCTCGAGGGCGACAGCGTGTGGCGCCACGTCAACACCAACCGCCCCTACATCGTCAAGGGCCGGGAGACCGAGAAACTGGTGGAATCCACCTACCTCAGCAACGCCGACACCACCCGTATGTCGGAATACATGATTTATCTCCCGCTATACGACGGCGTCACCTCCATCCAGGTGAAAGTCGACTCCCTCGCAGACATCACCTCCGGGCGCCCCGACCTCATCCGCGAAGACCCGAAAATCGTTGCATACGGTACGAGTATCCTTCAGGGCGGTTGCGCCTCGCGCACGGGTATGGCCCCGACGAACATCATTGGCCGCGAACTCAACTGCGAGGTTGTCAATATCGGCATAAGTGGCGAGGGCAAGATGGATCGGTGCATGGCCCGCGAGATGGTGAAGATTCCCGCGAAAATCTACCTCCTCGACCCCGTGCCTAACTGCACCGAGATGATGTGCGACACGCTCACCTACGACTTCGTCCGGATTTTCCTCGAACAGCGCCCCGATGCCGCCGTAGTGATGCTCGAAGGTCCTATGTACCCTTATTCGCGCTATGACTCATTCTTCAGAAAGTACCTCCCCGCGAAAAACGCCGCCTTCCGCCGCAACTTCGACCGCCTCCGCAAGGACTACCCCGCGGCGAAGCTCTATTACGTCGACAGCGAGGGCCTCGACGGCCCCGAGGACGATGGAACAGTCGACGGCATCCACCTTACCGATCTCGGCTTCCGCCATTATGCCGACAAAATGACCCCCATCCTCCGCAAAATCCTCGAAGAATAGAGAGAATCAAGGCCCGGCGCCCCCCGGAAGACAATCCTCGAAAATCCTTTTATCCTAGTCTTAATTCTTTGACAATGAGTAGGGACGCGCCACTGGCGCGTCCGCCTCGTCTATACATTCATATTCCTGCAAAATGATTATTGTAGAGATGATTTCTGTAAAGTGATTATTTCAATAATCATTTCCCCGACTGCATTTCCACCAGGCGCCGGTAGTGGCCCTTGGCTTCGGGGCGCATAAGCTCTTCGTGGGTGCCCTGCTCTACAATACGCCCCTCCGACAGCACGCATATCATCGTCGCGTTGCGGATGGTCGAGAGCCGGTGTGCTATCACGAGCGTGGTACGGTCGGCCATCAGGCGCTCTAAAGCCTCCTGTACGAGCGCCTCGCTCTCCGAGTCGAGCGCCGAGGTTGCCTCGTCGAGAATAAGCACCGGAGGGTTCTTGAGGATTGCGCGGGCTATGGACAGACGCTGTCGCTGGCCCCCCGAGAGTCGGCACCCGCGGTCGCCTATCACCGTATTGTACCCGTCCTCCGAGGCCATGATGAAGTCGTGCGCGTTGGCTATACGCGCCGCCCGCTCCACATCGGCCTGCGTGGCATTCTCCACGCCGAAGGCTATATTGTTGAAAATAGTGTCGTTGAAGAGAATGGCCTCCTGATTGACGTTGCCCATCAGCGACCTGAGGTCATACACCTTCAGCTTCCGCAGGTCTCTCCCTCCTATGGTGATTTCTCCCGCCGTCGGGTCGTAGAAGCGGGGAATGAGGTCCGCGAGGGTGCTTTTGCCCGAACCGGACTGCCCGACGAGCGCCACTGTCGAGCCGGCCGGAATGTCGAGGTCTATCCCTTTCAGAATCTCGGTGCTCCCTCCGTCGTAGCTGAAGCTCACGCCCTTGAAACGTATATCTGTCTTCGCGGGCAGCGTTTCGGCCTCCGCCGGGTCCTTGATGGGGTTCTCGGCGCCAAGGATGGCGTCGATGCGGGTCATGCTCGCGAGGCCCTTCTGGATGGCGTACATCGCTTTGGAGAGGTCCTTTGCCGGATTGATGATGCTGTAGAAAATCACCATGTAGTAGATGAATTTCGGGGCCGTCATGTCTGTGTGGCCGCTGAGAATGAGGCTTCCGCCGAACCAGAGGATGATTGCGATAGCCGTCGTGCCCAGAAACTCGCTCATCGGGTGGGCGAGCGTCTGGCGCCGGGCAACCGAGTTGCTGAGACGGTAGAAGCGCTCGTTTTCGCGGAAAAAGCGGTCCCGCACCTTCCCTTCGGCATTGAAAGCCTTGATTATGCGTAGCCCCCCGAGCGTCTCCTCGATGTTGCTCATCAGCACACCCCACTGCGTCTGGTTCTCGAGCGACTTCCGCTTCAGCCGCCGCCCCACGCGACCCATTACCAGTCCCGCTACGGGCAGAAGAATGAACACGAAGAGCGTCAGCTGCCACGAAATCATCAGCATCATGGCAAGAAACACCACTATCATCACAGGGTCCTTGAAAAGCATGTCCAGCGAGGCCATCACGGAGTTCTCCAGCTCGGCCACGTCGCCGCTCATGCGCGCCATCACGTCGCCCTTGCGTTCAACGGTGAAGAAGCCGATCGGCAATGCCGTGATTTTGCGGTACATATAGTTGCGTATGTCCCTGACGATGCCCGAGCGCAGGGGAATGATGAAATACGAACTGAGATACGTGGCGCCCGTCTTCAGGGCCGTCATCACCACCAGAAGAAGGGCGAGCAGCGCGAGCGTGCTCGCCGCCCCGTAAGTGGAGATGCTCTCCTGGGTGTAGTAGTAGAAGTTGTTGACGGCCACGTCCTTGAGCGAAGCACTCCCTACGGGCATGAACGTGTAGGACGCCTCCTTGATCTTGAACAGCATCTCCAGTATCGGGATAATCAGCGCGAAAGAGAAGAGCGTGAGTATGGCCGCGAGGATATTGAAGAAGATATTGAGTATGAGATACTTCTTGTAAGGGGGGACAAATCGTCTCAGAACAGCGATAAAGTCTTTCATTCTGTTGGTTTATACTGGATTGTGGCTCAGGCGCACGAGCTCCGGAGCCTGATATCCGGCGGCGGGAACTGTCTTGAGCCTGAGGTGTTGGGGGAAAAGGTTGTTGGCGCGCTTTCCGAGGTTTTTCACAAAGCCGAGCGGTGCGCCGCCGAAGGTGACGATGACGGCCCCTTTGGGCACTCCCTCGCCTAAGTCGCCGAGCCCTTCGCCGCGCAAGTAACTGATGGTCTGTTGGATGTCCGCGAGCTCCACGCGCGGGAAGGCCTCCGGGCGGACTGACGTGCTCAGCGCGAGGCTGTGCGCCGGAGCTATGTCGCGGCCCTTGACGCTACCTATGGCAGTGCCGCACATCCGCAGGTCGAGCGCCGAACCGAGAGCCGCATAAAATTCTTTTTTATCTATGGGAATTGCCGAGAACGCGGTCCCGGCCTTGTCTGCGGCTATGGGGGCAAATCCCTCTCCGAGGCAGGCTTTTGCCATCTCGCGGACGTGAGGCTGTGTCGTAATTCCTTTGGTGAGAGAGTTCTTGAAATCTCCTTGCTTTGACCCCTTTGAAACTTGTAGGGATGCGCCATGGCGCGTCCGCCCCGAACGGGCTAATTTGGATTTTGACACAAAC
This sequence comes from uncultured Porphyromonadaceae bacterium, assembly GCA_902491515.1. Taxonomy (GTDB): domain Bacteria; phylum Bacteroidota; class Bacteroidia; order Bacteroidales; family Muribaculaceae; genus CAG-873. The sequence goes on along the minus strand of CABUIC010000008.1, from coordinate 102,752 downwards.
TTGACCTCGCCCGTAGGAGCATCCTCCGGATTGCGGAGGACACACAGGAAAAGTCCCTCGCCCTCGACGTAGCCCGGCATAAAGCGGTAGCAGCCCGGCTCGAGGCTCACAACTCCCGGAGTCCCTGCAAGTGTCTTTAATTCAATAATCTCAAGTCCAAATTCACTGATGGCCCACGCCACATTGTCTTCGTTCTCCTCGCGGTTGAAAGTACACGTGCTGTATATGAGGAAGCCGCCCGGACGCAGGGCCTCGACGGCGTTTCCGAGGATTTCGCGCTGGAGTGCCGAGCAGTCGCTCACGAGCCCCGGACTCCACTGCGCTATCGCCTCAGCTTCCTTGCGCATCATCCCCTCGCCCGAGCAGGGCGCGTCAACTGCCACGATGTCGAACATCCCCGGCAGCTCCCTGAAAGCCGACGTGTCGCCGCAGGAGGCGGCAACATCCGGATAGCCCCATTTCTCAAGATTCTCCACGAGGATGCCCGCGCGCCGGCGGTCGAACTCGTTGGCCACTACCGTGCTCCCCTCCGGAAGTGCGTCTATGGCCGCGATGGTCTTGCCGCCTGGAGCGGCGCACATGTCGAGGTAGCGCAGGGGACTTTCCGCCTCGGCCGACACCTCGGCGACTGCCGCCGAAATGGCCATAGAGGAGGCATCCTGCACGTAGTAGAGCCCGGCGTGCCACGCCGGGTCATAAGCGAATACGGGGCGCTCCCCTTTGATGTAGAAGCCCTCGCCCCCGCTCCAGGGCACGGGTTCGCCGCATAAGTCCGCCCCGGGCACAGCGCCCTTCCGGCGGTTTATGCGCACTGCGGCACGCGCGGGTGCGCTCCCGCGGAGGGCCGCGAGCACCCGCGAAGCCGTCTCTGTGCCCAGCTCGGCCTCCATCCGTTCCGCAAAGCCTGCGGGGAGTGTGCGCTCTTCTGTCATAACCTGCTGTCGAGTATTGCTTTGGCCTCGCGGCGGAGATAAGGCACCTCCACCACCCACGGGCAGCCGTAGTCGGGATGGAACACCCCTAAGCGGGCAACAGCCGTCGGGATGTCGTATTCAGTTTCAAGGATATAGCGGTAAAGACTGAGCTGAAGGGCGTAGTGCCAGTACGACGTGTCAGGAATATGGGCCACTGCGGCCTTTACGCCGCACTTCCCCCGGAACCCCTCGCAGATAGGCTCCCCCTCGGGCGATACCACCTTCGACGACCGTTTCCAGTCCCACAGCTCGAAGCGGCCCCTCTCCCCGGCAAGGAAATCCAGAGTCCCCGCCACACGGTACCTCTCGCTGAAAATCCGCCATTCCGAGCGGAAAGGCACGAGCCGGTGGACGGAGGCGAAGCGGAGAAAATTCCCGAAAGCCCTGTCCGCGCAGGCCTCAGGCGAAGGCTTCTCGCCGAGGTAGTAGCGCTCCACGCGGTCGTGAAGCTCCGTCCCGAGAGCGCTCGCCCTCCGGGCCTTGGCTTCCCATTCTGCCTTGATAGCCTCCGCCGGATGCTCCGGCGTGGCCTTGCGCGCGGCCCAGTAGTCTGCGTCGAACTGCTCGAAAAGCCCCTCCACGATAGTCGTCACCGACTCGCAGACAAGCTGACTGCCGTCCGACTCACGGTCTACATAATAAGTATGCGTCGGAGCGTCGAAATGAAGCCGACGGTCCCGTGCGTGCGCGTTCCGCTCATTGTAATTCATCTCGCAAAAATACAAAACCCCGCCCAAAATTCCAAATCCCGAATCACCTGTGGCCGGGAAATCAGGTCATCAGTTTACGTGCGGGAATGTGTCAAAATACCGCTTGGTAGATAATTCTTGAAACATTCTTGCTTTAACGCGTTGAAAATGAGTAGGGACGCGCCAGTGGCGCGTCCGCTCCGAACGGGCGAATTTGAATTTTGACACACCCATATTGTTATGACACACATACGTAGAAAGCTACAGACTCACATCACATCCTCCGGGGGGAGGAATATCTGGGTGATGAGGGTGATGCGGTCGGGATCGTGGGTCGGGACGATGGTCGGCAGGGTGCTGAAGTGGCGGCGGATGCGCTCGCCCCAGGCAGTGAGGTTGCTGTGGGAGGCCACGACGATACGCGTCTCCGAGGGGGTGGCGCCCACGTGCCGGAGCATTGCCTGCGACATGCGGTTGAGCCGCGCCATGGTCTCCGCGAGGTCTACCTCCGGAAGGTAGGGCGCCGGGGGCGACGCGGTGAGATGGTCGGCGAAGTAGCGTGGGCCGAAGCTTCGGGCAACGGCGGCGCGGGCCGAGTCCTCCATGCTTCGCCTGAGCTCCGCCAGACCCTCCGGCCTGACCTCGAAGCTCCGGAAGGCCGCCATGAAGTCGAAGGTCGAGGCGATGTTGTTCTCATACTGCCGGAAATAGGCTAAAAGCACGTCGCGGTCGCCCAGGACGCGGAATTTCGGGTCGTCCCCAAGGTCCAGGGCCAGACTCCGCTTCTCGTATTCCTTATGCCAGAGCCTGAGGTTCGACACGAAGGACGAAAGGCGCACGTAAGTGCCCTCCAGCTCCTGACGGATGTCCTTGAGCATGTCGAGCACCGCGCCGGCCGCGAAGAACCTCATCTCCAGCGACTCCTCCCGCCGCTCGAGGTGAAGGATGCCCTCCGCGAGCTCGTTGATGGCGTCCTTGTAGTCCCGGTCCTTTTTAGGCTTCCAGTATGAGAAGTAGAATATCAGCATGAACAGCAGCCACCCGAGGGCAGCCGCACCCGCGGCAAGGAAGCATTTTCCCCCGTCGTCCCAGGTCGCCATGGTACACAGCAGGGTGATTCCTCCCGCAATCAGGGCCACGAAAGCGTTCCCTGACCAGAATATCCGGAACTGCCGCTCGCGGTTGGCCTTGATGTTGTTGCGCATATCCGTCTCGCGCTCACGGAGCTCGCTGATATCTGAGGCGATGGCGCTTTTGAGAAATCCGAGCAGATTTCGCCGCGTGCGCGGCATGCTAAGGATGTCTATCAGGTTCGTGAAGTAGCGGTAGGCCGCCGCGAATTCCGCCGTACAGCCGTCGAGCTGAATGTTGGCGTACTCGAGAGCGTTGCGGATCGACCGGATTTCCACTTCCGTCTCCGTTCCGGCGATTTTTGCCACCACGGGCAGAGGGCTGTCCTCCGCTGCCGATTCCGTGTCCGTAGTCCGCTCGATTATGCAGCAGAAGTTGTTGAGCGCCGGGTCGTCGATGTAGGCCGCTGACACGTAGCAGTAGCCCTCGTCGCCGAAGTCCTTGCCCCAGGAATTGCGCACGATGTAGATTTTTGCCTGCTCGTCGTAGCCGACGATGGCCATGGCGTGGTTGTAGAGCGCCCCTTCGGCGATTTCAGCATCAGTGGGGCGCCCGATGTACGGTCCTGAGGCACCGAATTTCTCGGGGATGCGCAGAGATAGTCCTACCGGGAATCCTTCGGCCAGCGCCGAGGTGATGAGCGTGTGGTTCTTCTCCATGTCCTCGAACTTCCGGCCTGTGCGTTCCAGAGGCACTTCGAGGGCCCGCAGGAGGCGGTGCTCCTGTGCGTCGGCCGTGGCGTCGGCGCCCGGCTCGCGGTCGGGGTCCCTGTCGGAGTATTCGTAAAGCTCACCTCGGCAGGCTCCCGCCTTCGCCAGGATGGCGAACTGCTCGCTGAAGTTGCTGCCCTTGTCCTTTTTGCCAGTCAGGATGTTGGAATGGTAGAAAAGATAGGCCTCGCTGAGTTTCAGCCGTTTTTCGCCGTCGGGATTCAGCCGGTTGGCAAGCCCCTCGTAGAGAGCTGCCGTCGCGAAGGAGCTGCAGGCCCCGAGCTCACCCTGACTGACGGCCGGCCCGAAGAAGCGCCGCAGGTCGACCGACGGCGGAAGGGTCAGCCCCGGACGTGGTGCGTATTTTTCCGACAGCGGCTCCTCCGGCGCGGAGGCCCGGCGCCACACCGCGGGCACTACCAGCGTGCCCTCCTCGTTGAGTACCGTCAGGGCCTCTCCGCGCGCACGCTGTGTGTTCATCAGTTTCTCCAGTCGCTCGTTGCTCCGGCGGATCCACGCCGAAAGCTCGATTATCTCGAGGCGCAGGCGCTTTATATCGGCCAGAGGGTTGAAGCACTCCGAGTTGCGCGGGTCCGGAACAGGCTTGCCCTTGTCGTCCCTGCCCACAGGCGGATAGCACAGCTCGGGATAGTCCCCGCGGATAGGAAGCTCCACGTCGCGGTCCAGCCCCAGCCACGCGCGCGCCGACTTCGAGGCCTGGAGGAACACTTCAAGCGGCTCGGCGAAGGAGTCATCGAAGATGCAGTCGAGATTCGGGGTCATACCCCGCAGGTAGCGGTTGTCCTTCCCGAGGATAAGCGCGAGGGTCGCCTCCCGCTCGGGCATGGACCGCCCGTCGGCGAAGACTACAGAGGCCAGCTTCGATGCGATGGCCTTGCGGTCCTTCTCGATGGCGGCGCTGATTTCGTCGTTGATTTCGTTGGAGGTCTTCCCGAGCTTGGCCGGATGCTCCACATGCCGGGCGTAGAGCCTCGCGTAGTAGCCGGGGATGTCCCTCAGCGCATCCGCCGCCGCGGCGTCGGCCTTCGAAAGGTTCACCCTCTCTTCCGTCACCCCCGCTTTCTTCAGCGCCGAAGCGAAAGCCTTGCTCATCAGGAACTCCTCGAACTTCGGCCGCGTGAATTCCACGCTCGCCAGCCCGAGGCCCATCACCGCACCCGCCTGCTGGTAGACCACCGGAGGGAAGAGGGCCGGATAGTTGGACATGACTGCCGTGAAGAACTCCCCGAGGAAGCGCGCGAGCCGCGTAAAGTCGAAGTTTACCGGCGCGTTGTTGTCGAGGAAGTCGTCGAGAACGCAGAAGCTCGCCGGTACAGGCAGCGAGCCGACTTTGCCGGCGATGCCTGATATTCTCGCCCTCTCCGCGGCGTCGTCAGCCCGCGAGGGGGCCGCGGGACTGTTTTCTGCGGCATTCGCGAGCCATCCGCGGAGTCCGATTACGCACAGCGTCACGGGCATCACGCAGGCCGCGGCCTCGTCGGCCAGCGCGCAGACCGTCTCCTCCGCCTCCGCCTCGTACAGCGGAACCACAGCGAAGAGGTGGAGCGTAGGATTGTCGTCGCTCAGCGACACGGTCCTGCGGTAAAGTTCGGCAAGCGCCGCCCCTGGAGCCGCCCCTGGGGACAGAGGGCCGCTCTCGCTGTTGTAGGCCTCGGGTTCCGGCGAGCGGAGTCTGATGAAATCGGATACTGCTCCGGCCAGCGGCTTCATCGACGCCGCCGGCCAGAGACATGTGATATGGGTCATCTATTTCAGAGATTGTCGAGAATGTATTCCATCTCCTCGTTGAGGAGGTTGTAGTCTTTTTCGTAGGTCTCGAGCTCGCCCTCCGGAATGGGGCACTGCGAGAAGCGCCGGAGGTACGTGCCGTCGTTCACCGACTCTTTGCACTGCCGCGGAAGCGTGGCCACGGGGTTCTCCGGGCCTCCGGTGTTCATCCGGGCAACGGCCTCGTCGATTTCCGCACGGATATCCCCCAGTTTTTCGCTGAAGAAGGTGAAAGCCTTGTGGCGCGAGTCGCCTATGGCCACGCGGAACTGCGAGAGCGGCCGGCCCCCGAGGGCGTGGCTCCTCAGCATGTACTGCCCCTTCTCCGGGCTGTAGGTCACGAGCCCGAACAGCAGGGCCTCGATCCAAAGCCCCATGGCCTCCTCGCGGTCGCCGCCCGTGAAGCCCAGCTTGAAGTTCTCGTCGCGCAGTCGTTCATAGAGGCCCATGTCCCAGTGGGAACTTCCAGGATGGGCGCGCTCCCGGTCGTTGTACTCCGTCTCGTAGCGTTCGATGCTTTCCAGAGCGAAAGGAGGTATCACGCTCACCTGGTGGTAGATGATTACGCGGTCGCGAAGCCCCGTCGACGAGTATTGCACGTTGCCCGACGTGGAGATGACCTCGGTCAGTAGCTCCTTGGAGAGGGCCGTTTTGGTGTGGTCGGCCACGCCGAAGTAGTAATAGTCCGTCGGGCGCTGGCGCACGCAGGTGTCGTAGCCCTTGTAGTTGTAGGGCAGAAGGGGGAGGCTCTTGGTCACGGCGCGGCGCAGGATGGCCTTCACCTCCTCGGGCCCGAGGGCCCGGAGGATGCTTTCGAGGTCCGTGTCGGCGTAGGCTTTGGTCTTGGGGAGCGTAAGGGCGAACTCGCGGAGCCATTCGCCCACCTTTCCCGAGGTCTCCGACGCGAAGATGCTCAGGCCGCCCTTGGGCTCCATGAAGCGGATGAAGTCGTTCATCACCACGTCCCCCGCCGAGCATTCCACCTTGTCGACCTCCACCGTCGTCAGGTCCTCGGAGAAGAAGCTTCCCGCGCCTATGCCCTGGCGGATGGCCTCTATCTCGTTGCGCGAGGCCGAGTAGACCGCCGCAAGGTTCTCGTAGATGGTGTCCACGCGGTTCAGTCGGGTCTGCAGTAGGCTCAGAAGCCAGTTGTAGAAGTTCCTGGCAAGCTGACGGCGCTGTACCTCGCGGCTCTTGGTCACGCGCACCATCGTCGCCGAGCAGAGGTCCTGGCACAGCTCCTTGCGCTTGCGGCCCGAGAAGATGCCCGTGGCGTCCTCGATTTCGCGCACCAGGTTGCGGGCCTCGCTTTCCGCCACGGCTCCCTCTTCCTCGAACTTCGTGATTTCCGCCTCCATCTCTCCGTCGCAGAGCTGAATCTGGGAGATGAGCACCTTGAGGATGTGCTCCGTGTTGAACACGCCGCACTCGCGGTTGATGTTCTCCTTTACAAGGTCGGCCAGCGAAAGCTCGATGCGGCTCTTCAGGCTCTGAAGCTTGTCGTCCATCGCCTGCGCGTTCTCCTTGCAGTTGGCGTTGTAGAAGGCCTCCGAGTCGCCTGCCGCGTAGGCCGGGTTGATGTCTTCGAGGATGGCCCGGGGCGCCGGAGTCATGAAATAGTCGATGACGTCGTCCTTCCCGAGGTTCTCGCGGATGGAGTTGCGGTCGATCCAGGCGTTGGCTATCGACGAGGGGTCGTCGCAGCCTCCGTTGCGCAGGCGGTCGATGATGTTCTGGCGCGCCTTGTTGGCGAAAATGCGGGCCAGGGCCGTGGCGTTGAAGCATACCTCGCTCACGCCGAAGCCGGCGACCCACGACCGCTTCGACTCCACGAGCCGGCCGTTCTTGTATATCTCAACGTCCATCGTGTGCTCGGCGATGTCCTTCTCGACGTTGTCGGCTACCGAGGCCGTGGCTACGCTCAGTTCGCCGATACCCGTCACCAGCGCGAGCGAGATGGCGTCGCAGAGTGGCTCGCTCGACTCGTAGGTGTAGTTGTCCGCGTTCTTGTTGTCGATGAAGTAGATTGCGTCGTAGGGCGCCGAGTCCACAGTCTGCGTCGACCGCTGCCACTTGAAGGTGAAGGGCCGCTCCGTGTCGAGCGTCATGAGGTAGTCGAGGTCCAGGATGGCGCCGTAGGCGTTGGAGCGCACGCGGGAGCTCCCCGCGCCCTGCACCATCGACCGGAACACGTCGGCCATAAGCGCGTAGCCGCTGATTTTGACGTCGTTGGCGTTGGGGTACATCTGCCTCAGAAGATAGCCTAAGTTGATGAAGGTTCCGCAGCCCGTGCCGCCGCCGAGGGAGAAGACAACGTGTATTTCCGTCGCGTTCGACAGGAGTTCGTAGGCAGGGTTGTTGATGTGCGAGGCCGAGTTGATGGCGTGTACCGACGCCGCGATGCGGTCGCGTAGCTTGTCGTCGTGGAGAGTGATGGCGAAGCGACCGTTGGAGCGCGTCGCTCCCGCCCCCTGGGTCAGGGTTTTCAGCGACTCCACGTTGCTCTTCGGAATCCAGTCGAACACCTCCGGCGTCCGGTTGTATATCGTGCGGGGATTGACTTCGGTGATGGGGTACTGCTCGGAAGCCGTGAGGCGGATGTCCGTACCGTCAGCGGCCTTTTCCGACTTGGAATATACGCCGCCGTCGGTGTCGATGCCGAGAAAACCGACCATAGGCGGTATCTCGCCGTAGTTGTCGTAAAGCATTTTCTTGGTCTTCACAAGGGCCATCATGCCCGTGCCTCCAAGACCGATGAAGAGAGTTCGTCTGATTTTTGCCATAGTATCGATGAGTTTAAATTTTCATGATTGAGGTCTCGCCCTCCGGCGAGCGGAGTTTATAGTCGTAGCCGCGGGAGAGGATGAAGCCGGGGCTTACGCTCCACCCCGCGGGGCACTTCACTTTCACCTTCCCGCGGGAAGCCGGAAGGATGAGGATGTCGGAGGTCCACTGCGGGGCATTCACGTAGAGGGTCTTCCCCGTGAAGATGCGGCTCGGAAGGCTCTGCTTGTGGCGCCGCGAGGTCAGAACAACCCTCGGATACCCCTTCGTGTGTACGCGCCGCCAGTAGGTCCCGGGGCCGCTGATTTCTATGTTGTGCGCCTTTATTGCCGGATAGCGTATCGGACGCAGCACGCAGAACCACAGCAGCAGCGCCGCAAGGAGGAGGATGCCCAGACATATCAGCGCTATCTTCAGCGGGTTCATGCTCTCCGAGTAGCCGCTCCGGAAGGAGAGGCCTCCCATGTCGCGCAGCTCCTCCGGAGGCATTCCGTTCACGCGCTCCAGATTGTTGGCGGTCGTGGGCACGAGGCTGAAATAGCGCTTGCCCTCTCGGGCCCCGGGCCGGAAAACAAGGCCGAGAGTCGCCGGAGTCGCGGGAGTGACCGTGATGGCGTCGCCCGCGCTGTATTCGCGGCCGTCGTAGAACAGCGCGAAGTCGTCGTCCGGCTCGTCCTTGGGAACCGCCACGCGCATCTGGAGTGCCGACCGCGCATCTTTTGCCGCGTCGTTGAACAAGGGCGTCAGGTCGACCTTCACCGTGTCAGGCTCCGCCGCTCCCCAGAAGAGGAAGGAGTCGTACCATCCGGCTTTGCCGAGTTCCGTCTCGTCCGTCGTGCCTCCGGCCAGTTCGAGCGTGCGGAGCGGTCGGTTGGCCACTACGACCGTCACGTCCGGATTGATGACGTGGATGCCCGGCGTCGTGGCCGTGATTCTGGCATGGAATTCGTAGTTCCCGTCCGTGTCGCAGCTGTCGGCGATGGCCTTCGAGAGTTCGTTCACGTCAATCCCCGCATCCACGGGGTCGACCTTGACCCTGATTACGCCGTCCACACTCTTTCCGCCGACTACGCTCACCCGGAAAAACGGGTCCTTCGACGTGGCGCGCATGTCGACGGTCCGGTCTATCGAGTAAGCGAGCGGCACGGCCTCGTCGAGGGTTAGCGTCGAGGTGTAGATTACGTTGCGTCCCAGGTCCGTGTACTCGGGCACCACGCCCTCCACGGGTGTCACGACGTGGATGTTCCTGCACATTTCCGCCACCCGGAGGATTGTGCTGTCAACCGCCGCCTGATTCAGCATTATGTAGAACAGGCGCGTGTTCGGGTAGTGGCCGCACCAGCGCTCAAGGGCCTCCGCCACCCCCTTCGCGCCGAGTCGCGAGTCCTCGCCGTCGGTGAAGAGATAGATGCGGTTGTCGCGCGTAGGGCTGATGAGCTCGTTCCCGGCGTTGAGGGCGTCGACGATATGGGTAAATTTGTGAGGAGTCGAAATCTTCTGGTCGAAAAAGTTCATCATCGACTCCCTGACCGTCGATTTGTCCTTTTTTGCCATATAATCCGCCGCCGTGAAGTTTATGCTCGGAAAAGGGTTGTCCTGAAAGGCAATGACATGGGTTGTGGCATCAGGACTCGTCGCGGCATCGCTCTGCAGCGTGCGGTCAAGTGAGTTTTTGGCCTGGTCCCAGATTTGGTAATCCTTCATCGATGCCGTGACATCGAACAGATAGATATTGTTTCGCTCCCTTTCGGCATTCGCCCCCAAACCGAGACAGAACACCATGAGAGCCAACAGGGATTTGCGTAGTTTTTCCATTCCGCAAACTTAAACATTTTTTTGCAAACCAGCAAAAAATATGTTGCAAAACATCTTTCCCCCCGCCGCAGACCCTTAACCATAAGACTTATAAATCTTACAAGCCGGAATCGGCTCACTCCTTCGGCGGGGTGAGGGTGTCGAGGATCTGGGCGAGTTCGGTTTCGGTGGCGGTAAGGGCTGCGCGGCATTCGGTGAGTAGTTCGGCGGCGCGGCGCGTCCGGGCCGCGAGGGTGTCGATGTCGCAGGTGTCGCTGCGCATGGAGTTGAGGATGCCTTCGAGTTCGGCGATTTTTTCTGAGTAGGTGGACATGGGGTCAGCTGTCTTTGGAGAGTACGGTTGAATAGATTTTTCCTTCGGCCAAAAGTGTCTCGATTACTTCGCCCGGAAGGAGTTGCGAGGGGGCTGTCAGGGCTCGGCCTCCGACGCGCGTCACGGAGAAGCCGCGCCGGAGCGTGGCCTGCGGGCTGAGGGCATCCAGAATGCCCGCTATCGCGTCAAGGCGCTCGCGGCGCCGCGCTACGGCACCGAGGGCATATTCGGCGAGGCGTTCTCCGACTTCGGGTGACACCCGGCGGCGCGCCCGCTCGAGGACTCCGCGCACAAGGAGCGGAAGCTCCCCGCCGCTGCGGGCGAGAAGGGTGTGGGCCGCGCGTGTGCGCTCCGTCACGGCCCGGCTGATGCCGAGAGCGGTCTCGCGGAGCCGCGAGAGCTCCCCTTCGGCCAGCGAAACGAGGTACTCCGCCGCCGCTGTCGGAGTCCGCAGGCTCCGCGCGGCGATGTAGTCGAGCGCGCAGATGTCGCGCTCGTGGCCTATGCCCACGATTACCGGCAGGGGGAACTGCGCCACGTGCGCCGCGAGGTTGTAGTCGTCGAAGGCCACGAGGTCGGCCACGGCGCCCCCGCCGCGGATGATGGCCACGCAGTCGAAGCGTTCCGCCCCCGCGGCCACTGCCTCGAGCGCCGCGATGATGCCCGGTGATGTCTGCGCGCCCTGCATCGGAGCCTCGAAGAGCTCCGTCGTGAAGCGTATCCGTGCCGGCGAGGAGTAGAGCTGACGCACAAAGTCGCCGTAGCCCGCGGCCCCGGTTGCGGAAATTATCGCTATGCGCAGAGCGGGCACAGGCCAGGGTAGGCTCCGGTTAAGGTCGTAGACTCCCTCGGCCTGAAGACGGGAGAGGATTTCGTTGCGCCGGCGCACCATGTCGCCGACGGTGAACTCCGGGTTGATGTCCGTGACCGTGAGGCTGAGGCCGAAAAGGGGATGGAAAGTGGTGCGGATGCGCACCATGATTTTCAGGTCCGACCGCAGTGGCGAGCCCGTGGCGGCCTCGAAGGAAGCCGTGAGGCGCCCGAAGTCCCGGGCCCAGATCATGGCCCGCATCTTCGCTTTCTGAGTGCCGTCAGGGCCTTTTTCAATCAGGTCGAGGTAGCAGTGACCGCGCGACACGCGCAGGTCCGAGGTCTCGCCCGTGACCCACACGTCGTTCACGCCGGGAGCCATGGCGATGGCCGCGCCGAGGCGCGCCGTCAGCTCGCTCAGGGTGATGGCCCGGATTTGTGCGCTCATTTCTTTTCCGGGGCTACAAGTTTTCCGCCCTTCACCACGCGCCGTAGCTCCGGGCGGATGAATTTCAGCGCGGGAATTTCCTCCGGGGTGCCCGTGGGGGTCGAATAGTGCTCGGCCGTGCGGTCGCGGAAGGTGAATATGCCCGTCTCGGGGTCGTAGGTCACTGTCCGGAAGTCCATCTGCGGGTAGTCCGCCGCTCCGAGCCTGGCTTTTTTGGCCTCGGGCATGAGGAAATCAGCGAATGTTGGAGTCTTCACGCGGCGTTCCGACCAGTCCGAGGCGCCGTAGAAGGCGATGGACGAGTCCGGCGTGGGAGTCTTGACCGTCTCAACGAGCGCGATGAGCGTGTCGCCCCCGTTGGGCACGACGGCGAGTGTGAGTATGGAGTTCTTTCCCACGAGTACGTCCATGGAGCCGTCCGTGGCCGAGAGAATCCGGCTCTTGCCTCCGAAGACGTTGGACGACGGATTCTGCAGCCCTGCGTTCCAGTAGTCTATCATGTCGAGGCGCGTGGCCGGCGAGAAGAGGTTGAAGCGCTCGACGGGCATCGTGGCGAAAAAATCGAGAGCGGTCCTCGCGCCGGCGCCGAGGGCGCCGAAGGCGAGGACTGCCGTAAGTGCGAGCCGAGCAAGCCGGGGGCTATTTCCGGTATTTCTTGCTGTAAGGCTTTGATTTGCGTTCGGATGCGTGGGCATAGTCTTTTGATTGGTCGGCGATTTCGGAGTAGAGCCGTTTGCCGTAGAATTCCGCGCCCTTCAGGGCGGAGACGACGCGCTTGGCGTCGCCCTTGCGCACGTCGAAGAGCGAGTAGCCCGGCATGAGGTCTATGCGCCCCACGTCCACGCGCTTGCCCTCCACGAGCTTGTTGAGCATGTCGATAAGGTTGCCGGCGAAGAAGCCGTCGGCTTTGCCCGCCGAGACGTACACGCGTTCCATTCCGGGCTCCGCCGTGCGGCGGTCCTTGTCCTTGTCGCTCACGGGCTGGCGCTCCTTGCGCTCCTTCTTCGCGGGTTTTTCGTCGATGAAGTCGATGTCGGGCGCGTCCTTGTAGTAGTTGAGAAGCCGGTTGAATTCAAGCGACACCACGCGCTTGAGCAGGTCCTCGCCCGAGAGCCACGAGAGCTTGCGTGCTACACCGGGGAGATACTTGGCGATTTCCTCCTCGTTCACCTCCACGCGCTCGAGGCGGTCCGCGAGGTTGTAGAGCTGTTTCTCGATGATGTGCTCTGGTGTCGGAACCTCCTTACGCTCGAATTTCTTGCCGATGATGCGCTCGATTTCGCGCAGGCGCCCCTTTTCGCGCGAGTGGATGATGGCTATGGAGACGCCCGTCTTTCCCGCGCGTCCGGTTCGGCCCGAGCGGTGCGTGTAGACGGCGGTATCGTCCGGAAGCCCGTAGTTGATGACGTGTGTGAGGTCGTCCACGTCGAGGCCGCGGGCAGCCACATCGGTGGCAACGAGGAGGGTGATGACGCGGTCGCGGAACTTCTTCATCACGATGTCGCGCTGCTGCTGCGAAAGGTCGCCGTGCAGGGCGTCGGCGTTGTAGCCGTCCTGGATGAGCTTGTCGGCGATTTCCTGCGTGTCGCGGCGGGTGCGGCAGAAGATGATGGCGTAGATATTCGGATTGTTGTCGGCGATGCGCTTGAGCGCCAGATACTTGTCGCGGGCGTTCACCATGTAGTAGATGTGCCGCACGTTCTTGGCCCCCTCGTTGCGCGTGCCGACGACGATTTCCTCCGGCTCGTGCATGAAGCGCTTGGCTATCCGCGCCACCTCGGCGGGCATCGTCGCCGAGAAGAGAAGCATCTTGCGGTCCTCCGGCACGTGCGAGAGGATGTCGTTGATGGAGTCGACGAAGCCCATGTTCAGCATCTCGTCGGCCTCGTCGAGCACTACGGTGTGGACGTCCGCGAGATTGACGACCCCGCGGTTGATGAGGTCGATGAGGCGTCCGGGCGTCGCCACGATAATCTGGACGCCCTTCTTCAGGGCCCGGATCTGGCTCTCGATGCTCGACCCTCCGTAGACAGGCAGGATTTCGAGGTCGGGAACGTATTTGGAGAAGTCGGCGAGGTCGCCGGCAATCTGGAGGCAGAGCTCGCGCGTGGGAGCGAGAATCAGCGCCTGAGGCACCTTCCGCGACGTGTCGGTGCGCTGGATGACGGGGAGGCCGAAGGCCGCGGTCTTGCCTGTGCCCGTCTGCGCCAGCGCCACGAGGTCGTGGTCGCCGTCCAGCAGAACGGGGATGACTTTTTCCTGCACGGGCATCGGTGTCTCGAAGCCCATTTCCTCGATGCCGCGCAGCAGGTCGTCGCGCACGCCGAGCTCTTCGAATGAATTCATGTCGTTTTGTGTGTTTTAAGCCGTTACTTGTCTCTCATGAACAGGTTGATGGGAGTGCCCGAGAAGTCCCAGTGCTCGCGGATTTTGTTCTCCAGATAGCGCCTGTAGGGCTCCTTGACCCATTGAGGGAGATTGCAGAAGAAGATAAAGGTAGGCACCTGTGCTCCCTTGAGCATGGTGATGTACTTGATTTTGATGAACTTGCCCTTGTTGCTTGGCGGGGGATACGCGTTGATGTCCTCCTGAAGGACGGTGTTCAGCTGCGAGGTGGGCACCGTGCGCCTGCGGTTCTCGTAGACGTGGACGGCGGTCTCCACAACCTTGAAGATGCGCTGCTTCGTGAGCGCCGAGGTGAAGATAATCGGGAAGTCCGTGAAGGGCGCGAAGCGCTCGCGGATGGCCGTCTCGTAGTGCTTGATGGCCGCGGTCGACTTGTCCTCCACGAGGTCCCACTTGTTCACGACGACAACCAGGCCCTTCTTGTTTTTCTGTATGAGGGAGAAGATGTTCACGTCCTGGGCCTCGATGCCGCGCGTGGCGTCGATGATGAGGATGCAGACGTCGGAGGCCTCGATGGCGCGGATCGAGCGGATGACGGAGTAATATTCGATGTCCTCGTTCACCTTGTTCTTCTTGCGGATGCCCGCGGTGTCAACGAGGTAGAAGTCGAAGCCGAACTTGTTGTAGCGCGTGTAGATGGAGTCGCGCGTCGTCCCGGCGATGTCCGTCACGATGTGGCGGTCCTCGCCGATGAAGGCGTTGATGAGCGATGACTTGCCCGCGTTGGGCCTCCCCACGATGGCGAACTTGGGGATGTCGTCGAGCTCCCAGGCGCTGTCCTCGTCAGGCTCGGGAAGCTTCTTGACGATTTCGTCCAGAAGGTCGCCGGTGCCGTAGCCGTTGGCCGCCGACACGGGGTAGGGGTCCCCAAGCCCGAGCGAATAGAATTCGGCGATATTGTACACCCACTCATTGGAGTCGACTTTGTTTGCCACGAGAATCACCGGCTTGCGGCTCTTGCGCAGGATTTCGGCCACGTGGTCGTCGAGGTCCGTAACCCCGTTCATCGCGTCCACCACGAAGAGGATTTCGTCGGCTTGCTCGATGGCGAGCTCCACCTGGCGGTTGATTTCTGTCTCGAACACGTCCTCGGAGTTCACTACCCAGCCTCCGGTGTCGACGATGGAAAATTCTTTACCGTTCCAATCGACTTTCCCGTACTGGCGGTCGCGGGTAGTGCCCGCCGTGGGGTCGACGATTGCGGTTCTGGACTGCGTGAGCCGGTTGAAGAGGGTGGATTTACCGACGTTAGGGCGTCCAACTATTGCTACAAGTTGTCCCATAATATAAAATACAGGTTGAATTACGATTTACAAAGTTACGCAAAACATGCGGAACCGACAAATATGCGCCTATTCGATGTAGCCGAAGGAGCGCAGTTTGTTCTCGCGGTTGCGCCAGTTGGGCTCCACCTTCACGAAGAGCTCGAGGTAGACGCTCTTGCCGAAGAACTTCTCGATGTCCTTGCGGGCCTCCGTGCCCACCTTCTTGAGCATCGAGCCTCCGCGGCCGATGAGGATGCCTTTCTGGCTCTCGCGCTCGACGTAGATTACGGCCATGATGTGGATCGAGTTCTCCTTCTCCTCAAATTTCTCGACGATTACCTCCGCGGAATAGGGCACTTCCTTGTCGTAGTTCAGGAGAATTTTCTCGCGGATGATTTCGGTGACGAAGAAGCGCGCGGGCTTGTCGGTCAGGGCGTCCTTGCCGAAGTAGGGTTCGCCCTCGGGGAGAAGCTCCACGATGCGCGCCATGAGGTTGTCGACATTGAAGCGCTCCTTGGCCGAGGTCGGGAAGATTTCGGCGTTGGGGAGCAGCTCGCGCCAGCGCGCCACGATGGCGTCAAGCTCCGTGTTGTCCTTCAGAAGGTCGATTTTGTTGATTACCAGAAGCACTGGAACCTTCTCCGCGGCGACCTTCGCGAGGAAGTCCGCGTTCTTGGTGGGGTCCTCGACAACGTCCGTGACGTACAGGAGGATGTCGGCGTCGGTGAGCGCCCCCTCGCTGAAGGCGAGCATCGAGTCCTGAAGCTTGTATTTCGGCGAGAGCACTCCGGGAGTGTCCGAGAAGACTATCTGATATTCGGGCGTGTTGACGATGCCCATGATGCGGTGGCGCGTGGTCTGCGCCTTTGAGGTGATGATGCTTACGCGTTCCCCCACGAGGTCGTTCATGAGGGTGGACTTGCCGACATTTGGGTTGCCGACGATATTGACGAAGCCCGAACGGTGGCCCGGAGCCGGTGCGAGGGGTAGATTGTTGTCGCTCATTTTTGTTGTAAGAGGTGTTTTATGTGAATTTCATAGTAGAAACGCTCGAAAGGGCCCTGATGTTGGGCCGGGCAGAAAAAAGCAAGGCGCGCGGTGAGAGGCGCGTCTTGCTTTTCAGTGGGATGGTGCCGGTTCTCAGAGGTCCCAGACAAGGTACATGGCGCCCCAGGTGAACCCTGCGCCGAAGGCCGTCAGAAGGAGCTTGTCGCCTTTTTTGAGCGTTGTCTTGAACTCGTCGAGGCACAGCGGAATCGAGGCGGCCGATGTGTTGCCGTAATGCTCGATGTTGACGAGAACCTTCTCGCGGGGCATCTTGGCGCGGTCTGCCACGGCCTCGATGATGCGGAGGTTGGCCTGGTGAGGGATGAGGTAGTCTACCTCGTCAACGGTCAGATGGTTGCGCTCCATGACGTCAAGCGTGCTCGTGAGCATGTTCATCACGGCGTGCTTGTAGACCGAGCGGCCGTCCTGGAAGAGGTAGTTCTCCCCGGCGTCGATGGTTTCGTGCGTGGCGGGCTTTACAGAACCTCCGGCAGGCATCAGAAGGTGCTCGAGGCCGTTGCCGTCCGTGTGGAACACGGCGTCGATTACGCCGGCCTTCGGGTCCTCGGTGGGCTCGACAAGCACGGCGGCGGCGCCGTCGCCGAACAGAGGGCAGGTGGCGCGGTCCTTGTAGTTGACCATGGACGACATTTTTTCAGCGGCCACGACGACCACTTTCTTGTAAATGCCGGACTTGATGTATGCGTTTGCGTCCTGAAGGGCTACGAGGAAGCCGGCGCAGGCGGCCTGGATGTCGTAGGCGTAGGCCCCGGTGAGGTCGCAGCGGTGGGCGATTACCGATGCCGTGGCCGGGAAGCGGTAGTCGGGGTTCGAGGTGGCGCAGATTATCAGCTGGACGTCCTTGGGGTCGCATTTGGCGTTTTCGAGGAGCCGCTTTACGGCGATGGCGCCCATGTAGGACGAGCCTTCGCCCTCCTTGTGCAGGATGCGGCGCTCCTTGATGCCCACGCGGGTGGTGATCCATTCGTCGTTGGTGTCGACCATCTTCGAGAGCATTTCGTTGTCGAGGATGTCGTCGGGGACGTATGATGCGATTGCAGAGATACGAGCGTTCATATTATAGTGCTTATATATAGCAAATTCCCTGCGCTGTCGCCATGATAATCCGCGGGGGCGGACGGCGATCGGCGCGGCGGGAAAAATGCTTATTTTTTAGGATTCCTAAAGATCTCCCCGGACCGTGTCGGCGCGGAGGCCGGAAGCCGGGGAGCGGTGAAGGGGGCGGCTCAGACGGCTGCGTCCTTCACGATGGCCTGCTTGCCGCGGTAGTAGCCGCATTCGCCGCATACTGTGTGGTAGACGTGCCATGCGCCGCAGTTGGGGCAGATAGCGAGGGTGGGAGCCACAGCCTTGTCGTGGGTGCGGCGCTTTGCGGTGCGAGTCTTGGATTGTTTGCGTTTAGGATGTGCCATTGTTGTTAAATTTTATTCCTGGAGTTTATATTTTTCACAAAGTCATGTGCCGTCCGCGGCCTCTTTTCCTGTTCCGGCGGCCCGGGGAGAAGCGCATCAGCCATTAATGCGCGCGGGCTGGAGGCCGGAACCCCGGGGGAGGGGCCTTAAACGGCGCTGTCGTCGCTGTTGTTGTCGCCGGAAAGCTTTTTAAGGGCATCCCAGCGGGGGTCCGACGCTCTGTCCTCCTCCTCCGTGTCGGGGAGCGAGTCCATCTCGTCGATCATCGCTTCTTCAAGCTCGAGGTCCTCGAGCTCCGCCGGAGTCGAGGAGCGGTGCTTTTTCAGCATCGCGCTCATCTGCCGGTTGCACTTTCCCAGCGGGTGGACGTGCTTGATGGGAATGGCGAGCGCCACGGTGTCGTAGATCATGTAGGCGACATTCAGGTAGTTGTCGCTCTCCGGAATCTGAAGGACATCGTCGCTTTCATCGTTGTAGTCCTCGCCGTATTCCACCGTAATGTGGTACTCCGTGTCGATGGGGAAGTGGAGGTCGTCGAGACAACGGTCGCAAATGAGCAGAACCTCTCCGCGGATTGTGAAATCCAGGAGATAGTAGTGTCCGTTGTAGTCCACGCTCAGGTCTACTGTCAGGTCCGCGTCGTGGATGTCGGCGCTCTCCATGTTTTCGAAGAAGAGCTTGTCGAGGTGGTACTGAAAAGCGTGTTTTCCTGCCGGAAGGCTCTTCAGCGGGAGCTTGAAAGCGGTGAATTTTCCCATTTTTCGTGCGTGAGGAGAGAAAAACTTTGCAAAGTTATCCATTCTCCCGCAAATTGCCAAGTTTTTAGCAAAAATTTTCATTTCCTTTTCACTTGTTGCCTTGGTTGTTGCCTTGAGCTGTTGTATCATTTCTACAGACAATCCCTTCTTTCGCTCCACGGTGCGGAGGCGCGCCAGAGGGCCTGCTGTTCCGAGGGGGTGAGGGGCGGGGCCGTTTCGGCGATGATGTGCAGGGCTATCGCCCGCGTCATCAGGAGGTCGTCGTGGTAGCCCGTCTTGGCCCCGAAGGAGCCGTTGGGGCGCTGTTCGTAGGTGGCGAGCTCGTCGCAGGCCCGGTTGTCGCGCTCGATGTACGAGCGGTCGCGCACCGAGGCTATCAGCGTGTTCACGACCATGGCCTTCGTCGAACGGTTCGTGTGGAAGCCCACGCGGAGCGTCTCGGCCCGCGTGGCAAGGTCATACGACCGGCGGTGGTAGAGGTTGCTGTACTCCGAGGATATGCGGTTCAGAACAAAAAGGTTCGAGCCGTCCGCCTCCGTCTCCAGGGTGTTGCTCTCGATTACAAGCAGAGCGCCGTTGTACTCGCGGGCCATGGCGATGGCCATGTCGGCGAGAATGTCGTGGTCCGTGTGGCCGCGCCATTGCGCCACGACTTCCGGCGCCCCGTCGCGGCTCATCACCAGCACGACAGACCAGTCCGCTCCCGACGAGCGTCCTCCGACGTCCACGGCCACCACGTAGGAGCGTCCGGCCTCCGGAGCCTTCCACCGCACCGCGGCCGTAGTGGCGTCGGAGTTGCGGAAGCGCGGGGGAAAGTACCCGCTTCCCGCACGGCAGCCCAGGCGCAGTGCCTCGATGTCCGCGTTGCGGAACACTCCGGAACCCGTGTTGACGAATGCCTCGACGTCCGTAGTCGGGAATTCGGCCATCATCTGATGGGCCGAGCTGTATTCCCGGCGCTTGGTGCTGTACCAGTAAATCTGGTCGAGGCAGAGCCCTCGCTCCCAGAGCGCCGCCTCGTACTCGTCCCAGCTCTCCACGAATGCCGCGGGGTCGGGCGGCTCGAGCCGGTAGATTTCTATCTCGTACCATGGCACGAACACGGCGTGCTTGTCGCCCTCCCCGCGCGAGCAGCGCAGCCACTCGGAATGGAAGTAGTTGCCGACACCGTTTGCGGTCGATTCCATCACTATCAGCGAGTAGGGCACCATCGCCACGCCTCCGCACACCGCGCGTATGAAATCCGCCGGCGAGCGCGTCGTGGTTGAAGGCCAGAAGGCCGTCTCCGACAGGTGCGCCATCGCGAAGTCCGAGCCGCGGATTGCCTCCTGCTTCTCGGCCGACCCGAGGGTCACGCGGCAGTCGCGCCCGATGATGGTGCGCACGTTCTGCGAGCGCTCGTAGGGCTTGAAAACCGGCTTCCCGATATTGGGGTCGTTGCTGTCGAAAATTCCATCGGGATATTGTTCGAGAAGCTTCGTGTACATGCCGCGGATCACCCCTGCCGTGTCCTTGACGTGGGCGCAGATGAGCGAGTGCCAGTTGGTCTTGTGGCAGAGCTGAATCCATGCCATGTAGAACTGTACAAGCGTCGAGCCGCCCCACTGGCGCGCCTTCAGTAGAATCATGCGGATCGGGCGCCCCGCGAGGCGGTCGCCTTCGAGCACAGCGGCAACCCTGCGCTGCGGCGCGTTCAGAATGAAGTTCACTTGCTGCCCGCTGAGCTTGTCGCGGATTGTGGCGCACGTGGCGCACCAGTATTCAAAGTCGTGGCGGCAACGCAGCTTGCGCCACTCGAAGACCGATTCTGACGCCGCCGGATATGCCGGGTCGCGAAGCATGGCCACAGGCACCAAGGCCCTCCGGCCCGTGCCCGGTTCCGAGGCTTCAGCCCGCTCGCCGAGGCATCCGATGCCTCTCTCCGGGTCGTAGCTCTCCTGCCGCGCGGACATGCGGCGTAGATTTTCCGCGAGTATTTCCGGTGTGTTCATAATCATTTATGGATAAGGGTTATGCTTCGGAGAATGAAGTCGGCGCTGACGGTGCCGTGGATGCGCAGGCGGCATCGGCCGTATGTGGCCCGGCGCCCGAGAAGAGGGATGCGCAGAGGCCCGCGCAAGGCGCCGTGGACCATGCAGCCTTCCACCTGCGGCGAGTCCTCGTCCGCGGCCGCGAGGCGGTCCTGACGCACGTCAACATATATGTCCGCGCGCGAGCCTGCGGCGTCGATTTCCAGCATCCGCGGCCTCTCTTCCGAAGCGTCGAGGACGGCCTGCCAGTCGATGCTCACGCGCTCGCCGCTCCCGGCATCGGGCGCGAAGAGCATGAGCGCGCCTTCCCCGTCGGCGAAGACAGGCATGTTCAGTCCCCGCACCGAGCGCACCGGCATTCCCGCTCCGGAGGCGAAGCTGTATTCCGTGTCGGTGGCGAGGTCCATTGCCGTGTCCGGACCCGTGAGAAGCGTGTCGGGCTCGGGAAAGTATTCGAGGAAAGGCCCTTCGGAGCGGCCCGGGCGCCCGGCGACGCTTCCCGTGGGACTGATGTTGAAGAGCCGCCCCGGGCCTGCGAGGAGGAAGGTGCCGTGCGGCCCCGCGGGAGCGAGGGCTTCGGCGCAGGCGATGCCTTCGTCGAGGATTTTCCGCACGGAATGCCGGCTGAGGTCTGTCGCTATGGAGTATGCGCCGTCGGCCCCTGCCGCCACGAAGCGGTGGCGCCCGAAGTCCCACGCCTGGTTTCCGGCCGGCGTGGACGCTATGGCGAGGATGGGGGAGGAGGCCCCGGTCCTCAGCACACTCAGCGCCTCGAGCGGCACCTCAGGCCGCACGAAGGCCACGGCGTCGGGGAAGCTGTGTTCGGTCTGAACCGTCTTTTCCGGCTCGAAGAGCTTCATCTCGCCCTGCGAGAGGTCAATTGCCGCGAAGCCCGGGCTCACATACAGCGCCATCCGTCCCGTGGGGTCCGGGGTGAGAGGGAATGTGCGGTCGAAGGTCGACGTCCCCCGCACCATCTGCACTCGCATCTCCACGGCGTCCGCCGCCGGATAGCTCAGCACCGGCGAGAGCCGCAGCGGGGCGCCTCCCTCGCCGTCTTCTTCCGCCGCGACCTGCTCGCGCCCGTCGGCGAAACGCACGCATACGCCCATCCTCCATCGTGTCGCCGATTCCGCTGTGTCGCGGCTCACCGCCATCTGCCCCGGACGGTAAGCCCCGAAGCGGAGCGCCCGGAGATTGGCCCAGGCACACGCCCCGGCGTCCGATGCCACGGCGCGCCCCCAGATTCGGTTGGGGAACATGAGCAGCGGCAGCTCATCGCGCCGCGGGGCGGTCCCGAGCGTCTTCTGCGCTTTTGCCGCCGACTCTTCCGCTCCCGCCGCCCGTCCGGAAGGACCCGGGACAAGGCTGTAGTCCGAGGCCGCCGGCAGGGAGCCGAGGGCCACGCGCGCCACACAGGTCTCGAGTTCGTCGAGCCGTGCAAGGACCGTGGCCAGTCGGCTTCGCGACGCTTCCTCTGTCTGTAGTGTCAGGCCCGCCCGGCGTCCGCCGAGGCTCACACGCACTGCCCGTTCCGTCCCACGCTGCACTGCCGTGGCCGTGGCTTCGGCGGCGGGAAGAAGGGGATGGAACTGAGGGCCCACAAGGAGTTCGACCGCAGCAGCCCCCCGCGCGCTTTCGGCGAAACCCCGGGGAATGGTGAGTTGCGGCTGCCATGCGTCGAGGGTTAGCGTCGACGCCGCGACGGTTCCGTCGGCTGAGACGGCGCGTTCCACGGCCTCTCCGGGTTCCGACACCCCGCGGCAGTCCCGCGAAAGAAGCACGGGCATACTTTCGAAAATCCGCCTCCCCTGCGCGTCGAGTAGTCGGTAGCGGACCAATGCCGGCTGTACGTATGCTCCCGCTCCGAGGGCATCGTCGGCGCAGCGGCAATATGCCTCGGTAAGGTCAGCTCCGAGGCCTTCGATGTCCGCGGAGCTGAGGACTCCGCTGGTCGGAAAGTCTTTCGAGAGGGTGCGCGGAGCGCTTGTGGCCGAGTAGCTGCCCGCGCCTGTCGCGCTCAGCCTCAGCGAGGGGTATTCTTCAGGCCATGCCTCGCGCCGGGGCGCGCCTGACGCGTCGAAGGAGAGGCTGAGCGCCGTAGCCTCGCCTGTCGAGCTGTCCTCGAGCATGACTGTGGCGCGGCCCTCGCCTCCGAGGGCGCAGACCGCCTCCCCCGAGAGCTCCGGGCTGAGGTGGCGTATGCCCACGGAATCGGGCCCGAGCTCGCCGCGCATGGTCCAGAGCTTCGTTTTCGAAGCGAAGAGATGTATAGGCTTCCCCTTCACGCGTATCGTGGCGAGGGGGCGCAGTGGGGTGGCCGATGACACAAGGAGCCTGTAGCCCGTCGCTGTCCGAAGTCCGCCCGCGCTCCGTGGCCGAAGGCCCTTGCAGATGTTTACGAGATTTTTTCCGATGTTGTCCTGTTCGCGGCACGGCTTGGCCGATGCCTTGGTCTTGTGTGTGCGTTTCATAGTAGTCATGGTTGAAAAATGATTGACTTTGCAAAGTTACGCTCTGTTTGCAGTTTCCCTGCACCATTGTGGCGCATCCTGTCGTTTAACAGATTTTCACATTCACATTTCAAGGCCCCAACCATCTCCCGTTCCGCGACTTACCCATGAGCGCGACCCGACCGGCGAACCGCTCTTTTTTTAGAACTCCAAATAAACATCTTTTAACTTCTGGGTGCCGGATTCTTGCCCCCGTGTCGTGTAATTTTGCCGCAGAAAGGCAAACTGCCTCTCTCCCTCCACCATCTTGAAAATCTCTTGCTCTATGTCCTTTTGGAATTATCTTGCCGGATTCTGGCTCTTCAACCGCATTTTTGGCGCGAAAAAACATGGCGCAACCTTCCCCTGTGCCCCGGAAAACGCCCCCGGATTCTATAATCCTCGCACATATGCCGACGATATGACATGGGCCGCCGACGACCCCGACCTCGAGCCCGACGAACTCGAGACCCTCGCCGACGACTACGGCTGCTATGGAAATATCGACGGTCCCGACGAATTCGACTTCCTCGACGACGACAACTGGTGAATTAAAAAAACACCCCCGCCGCGCATGTGCGGTGGGGGTGGAATCTCGCCTCCGGGAGGAGGTTCAACGCCGCGTCTTGGCTGTAATTGCGGGGCTGATTATGCCTTTTTGATGCGCTCGAGCTGGCCGTCGATGGCTTCGAGGGCCTTGTCGTAGGCTTCCTCGAAGGAGTCTGCGGTCTTCGTGCCTACGGTGTCCTTGATTCCCGGGGCTACGACCGTCACGACTACTTCCTTGTTGTTGGCGCTTTCGGGTTTGACCACCTTCAGGATGACGTCGACGGTGGTGATGGCGGGGTAGTGGCGGCCGAGGCGTTCGGCCTTCTTATTGATGTGGTCGGTGAGGCGCTGTGCGATTTCGAAGTTCACAGCCTGGATTCTTACGTCCATAGTCTTGCTGTTTAGTGGGTTAGTTATGAGTGTTTATTGCTTGCGGCCCTTGCTCGACGGCTTGGCGGCGAGGGGATGGGCCTGTCGGTAGTTGTCTTTTATTTCCTTGAGCGACAGATGGGTGTAACGCTGTGTCGTGGCGAGTGAGGCGTGGCCCATGAGCTTCTGGACGGCGGCCAGGTCTGCGCCGTTGTTCAGCATGTCTGTGGCGAAGGAGTGTCGAAGAACGTGCGGCGAGCGCTTCGGACTGCTCACCCGCGCATCCGTAAGCTCCACCTTGACGGCCCGGTACACCAGCCCGTAGTACACCGGCGTGCCGTCGGGACGGATGAAGAAGCTGCCTCCCGAGGGCGCGCACCCCAGCATCGGGGATAGCTCCGCGCGGAGCCGGCGGTAGCGGGCGATGGCCTCCGAGAGCTCCGGCCCGATGGGTATCTTTCGTTCTTTATTACGCTTGCCGAGCACTTTTAGTTCACAGCGGCCTGTGTCGACGTCGGCGTCCTTCAGCCCCACGATTTCTGCCGCGCGCATCCCCGTGGAGTAGATCATCAGCACGATGAGCCGGTCGCGCGTCCGCTTGAACTTTTCCAGGGGAGGGGCCGGAAGATTCTCGGATTCCTCCTTGGCCGCGAGGTCGAACATGGTCCGGGTCTGGGGGGAAGGAATGAAGGTGGGAAGCGGCTTGGCCGGGCGGGGCGATTTCAGTCCCTTGGCCGGGTTCGCGGGCAGTCCGCGGAAGCGGACAAGGTAGTTGTAGAACGACCTGACCGACTGCAGCTTGCGCGCGAGTGTCGTATTGGAGAGTCCCGAATAGGCTAAATCGGCGAGCCACGACCGGATATCGTTCATGGCGGCTAAGCTAAGGTCCGGTTCCGGGCCTCCTCCGCGGGCCGTCAGGTGCCGGCTGAACGACTCGAGGTCCGAGGCATACGACTGCACCGTATGAGCCGAGTAACGTTTCTCGCTCTTGAGATAGCTGATGTAGTCGTGCTGCAACATAGGCCGGGAGGTAATCTTTCGGCGGAAAATAGTTTTCCGTTCACGAATATACGCCCAATCTTTGAATTTTCCAAAAAAAAATCCGAAAAAACTCACTTTTCCCTACAGAAAATCCCCGGCATTTATTTTTTCACGCTCATGAACTCGGACATGGACGCCGTGTACAGGTTGCCGAAATTGTCGTCGTTGTAAACCATCACGTGGCTGCCTACCGTGTTGATGAACAGCCGGTAATACAGGTCGCGCATCGCTATGTCGCGGTCGGATGCTATCTGACGGATGAAGGTCGATGTGAAGCGGTTGCTCATCCACACCCGCAGTCGGTCGCTGAACACGTCGGCTTTCGACGTCTCGTCGCCGTTGGCCGCCGTGATGAAGAGCGCCCGGGGATGCCCTCGCATTGCTCCATGACGCTGCCCGAATAGCAGGCCTCGACCATCATCAGCACCTTCCGGTAGGAACCGGCATCGTGCATCTGTGAGAACGCAGCCGACAAATCATTGCCCGTGATTGCATTTTCGGTCTCGTTCCAGCACAGGGCGCCCGGTGTGCCGTGTCCGCTCCAGTATATGAACAGGTTGTCGTTTTCAGAAGAATCGATAACCGTCGGCAGGCTTTCGCTTTTCTCTCCTTTGAGGATTTTGAGGAAATCCCCGGGCGAGAGCTCCGACATTCAAGGTCGTAGACCTTTGATTCCGGCAGCTTTCCGCTCTGACGCCAGCCGTCGAGGTATTCATAGACAAGCCGGTCGATATGTTTGATTACGCATCCCGCGATTCTGTCCGACAGCGATGACTGGTCGACGTCCATCCCCGCCAGAAACGGGCACTCCCCGAACTCTCTTGAATATCGGTAAATGCCTGAGTTCTAGCCTCCGGCGACGGGGAAATAAAACTGTACTCCGAAGCCCACCCGTACATCTTCTGATACGCATGCGAAGCCGAGACATAGCCCTTCCAGTCGTCCGAGAGATACTCTGTGTCGCACGTGCGGCCATAGCCTGCCATAAATCCGTCTCCGGCAAGGGCGATGGGGCTGTCCGTGGGATTGGCAAGGACAACGAGAGCATCCTTCCCGCCTTCTTCGCAGAGGCTCGCGGCGGTAGCTCCGGCAAGGAAAGAGGCGCCGTACATGGAAATCTGGAACGAGGAGATTCCTTCGCCGAACTCCCTGCGGCTCTCGAACACAAGGATTTTCTTGTTGGCTGTAAGGGAGACACCGGATGTGACGCGGGCCACAAGGTCGTCGTAGTCGCTGCTTGCGAATACGAACAGCACGGGTATGTCGCTCTCCGGCCTTTGCAGCCAGTCGTGGAATATCCTTTCCGATTCTTCGAATTACTTGGGCGAGTACATGAAGATGTCCACTTCGGGATTATCCTTCCTGAACCGCTGGACCCCCTCGAGGATACAGTCGTTATAGCTCATGTCGCCAAGACCGCCCGGAGAGAAGAGAAAGATAATCTGAGGCGTGACTGTCGGCTCCTGCGGCTCGTCCTTTTCTTCCGAGCATGAGGAGAATGAACCGGCAAGGGGCAGTACCGGCAATATCGTCGTCAGGATATGTATATATCTGTTTCTCAAACCACTGAGGAGATGAATAGGTGTGGCTTGATTTTAAACGGGGACGGCGTTTGCCCCCTCAGTCTATCACGAGCTCTACGGGGCAGTGGTCGCTGCCGCTTATCTGAGGGTGGATCGAGGCGGAGCGGAGGCGGGGGAGGAGCCGCGTGGAGATGAGGAAGTAGTCGATGCGCCAGCCCACGTTCTTCTCGCGGGCGCGGCCCCGGTAGCTCCACCAGGAATAGGCGCCGGTGGCGTCGGGGTGGAGGTGGCGGAATGTGTCGATGAAGCCGGCGTCAAGAAGCCGGCTCATGCACGAGCGCTCCTCGTCGGTGAAGCCGGCGTTGCGGCGGTTTGTCTTGGGGTTGGCGAGGTCGATTTCCTGATGCGCCACGTTCATGTCCCCGCAGATTATCACAGGCTTGTGGGAGTCGAGCTCGCGGACGAAGTCGAGAAAGGCGTCCTCCCACTCCATGCGGTAGCCGAGCCGCGCGAGCTCGTTCTGCGAATTGGGCGTGTAGACGCACACGAGATAGAATTCCTCGAATTCGAGGCATGTCACGCGCCCTTCCTTGTCGTGGCCGTCGCAGCCTATGCCCCGGCGTACCGACAGCGGCTTCACGCGCGAGAATACCGCCGTTCCCGAATAACCCTTCCGCTCGGCGTAGTCCCAGAACGAGTCGTAGCCCTCGAAGGAGAGGTCGATCTGCCCCTCTTGGAGTTTGGTTTCCTGAATGCAGAAACAGTCGGCGTCGAGCTCCGCGAACACTTCGGGGAAGCCTTTGCCGGTTATGGCCCGGAGGCCGTTGACGTTCCAGGATATGAATTTCATGAAAAATACGGGTTAAGGGTTCGGAGAGGGATTCAGTTGGTAATCACCATGTAGGGCGAGACACCCTGAGTGGCGTGGTAGCGCCGCAGGCCCCAGCCTTTCTCGGCGGCCTCGCCCGAGAGCGGATGACCGTAGAGGCTGAAGATGTCGTAGGTGCTGTGGCAGCGCGGACACTCGGCGATGAAGGCTTCCTTGTCGACCTCGATGCGCACCGTGGCCTTGCACTCCACGGGGCAGGCCAGGTCGTAGACCACCACATTGCCGTTCACGTCCTCAACGAGGAGAAGCCCTCCGAAGCCCGTGCGGTCGAGGGCCGTGAAGGGATAGCCCGAGGGGATGCGTTCCGTGTCGGTGAGGATGAAGGGACGGCTGTCTGTGGCGCCCCCGAGGCCCCAGGTATGCCAGTCGGCCACGGAGCGGAAAGCCAGGTGCACGGGAGCGGGTGGCACGCGGTCATCGTCCATCCTGTCGCATGAGCCTGTCAGCAGAACCGTGAAAAGGGCCGCGACGACTCGCAGCGACGTGGAAAAGCTGCGGCGCATGGCTCAGACGAGCTTGGCGAACATCTGGCCGAACTGGTCGGCGGCTTTCTGCATGGCCGGGCCCACGAGCGGCTTGAGCATCATTGGAATCTCTACATCCATGCTTCCGGTCACCTCCGTGGAGTCTGCGCTCAGGGGCCGGAAAGCCACGTGGAGTTTCATAGGCACAGGCGAGCCCTCGGCCTGAAGGGTCACGCCCTCTGGAGTGCGCTCGACAGCACGGAGCGTTATGGCGCCTACCTGCGGCGTGGTGATGGTGATTGTGTCCTTGTCAAAGGCCACTTCGCCCACCTTCGCGCGCTCCTCGGCGGGCATTTTGTCAAGGGTTTCGTTGAGTACGCTGAAGTCTGAGAATTTCTCGGCGATTTCAGCCGCGGGCCGCTCTACGGCCACGGGTTTGGAGGAATATACTGCCATCTCTTAGCGTTCTGCCGTCCAGTTGGCGGGGTCCTTGCGCCATTCCTGAAGGGTGGCGATATAGTTTTCGGTGATATAGTTTGTCTCCAGGGCTACGTCGAGCATCGTGTTGTAGTCGCTCAGGGTGATGAGCTTCACGCCGGCCATCCTGAAGTTTTCCTCCGCCACGGGGAAGCCGTAGGAGAAGAGGGCAACCATGCCTATCACCTCGCAGCCGGCCGCGCGTATAGCCTCGACGGCCTTGAGAGAGCTTTTGCCCGTGGATACCAGATCTTCGACTACCACGACTTTCTGACCGGGCTTGAGATTGCCTTCGATGAGGTTCTCCAGACCGTGGTCCTTGGGCGTCGAGCGCACGTACACGTAGGGAAGGTCCAGCTCGTCGGCTACGAGCGCGCCCTGGGCGATGGCGCCTGTGGCAACTCCGGCTACGGCATCCGCTTCCGGGAAGTTCTCAAGCACCATGCGGGAAAGCTCCAGCTTGATGAACGAGCGAACCTCGGGATAGGACAGCGTCTTCCGGTTGTCGGTGTAGATTGGGGAATTCCAGCCCGAAGCCCAGGTGAAGGGATTGGAAGGCTGAAGTTTCACGGCGCTGATTTTCAGAAGCTTCTCTGCAAGAAGTCGTGCTACTGTTTTCATGTGGTATATCCTTTTTTCTTAGAAAATGTGTCTATGCATTTTAAATTGCAAAATTAAACATTTCCCCGCAAAATTCCAAGCGAATTCCCGAAAATCGAAAAAATCAAAAAAGCAAAACACCCGAACCAAGCGGCCCGGGTGTTGTATGTATGTCGGCATCAGTCGCGGGAGGATTTATTCGTCTTCCTCTTCGTCTTCCTTCATGTTGTGGAAGACGTTCTGGACGTCTTCGTCTTCCTCGATTTTGTCGAGGAGCTTGCGGACGGCCTCGCGCTGCTCGGGGGTCACTTCCTTGAGGTCGTTGGGGATGCGCTCGAACTCGGAGGAGATGATTTCGAAGCCGTTCTCCTCGAGGTACTTCTGGATGTGGGAATATTCCTCGAATGCGCCGTAGAGCACTACCTGCTCGTTGCCGTCCTCGTCCTCGTCGTGGCCGAGCTCGTCAACGCCGTAGTCGATAAGCTCAAGCTCGAGGTCATCGAGGCTCACGCCGTCCTTGGGCTTGATCTTGAAGACGCACTTGTGGTCGAAAAGGAATGTCAGGGAGCCCTGGGTGCCGAGAGTGCCGCCGAACTTGTTGAAGTAGGAGCGGACGTTGGCTACGGTGCGGGTGTTGTTGTCGGTTGCGGCCTCGACGAAGATTGCGATGCCGTGGGGGCCGTATCCTTCGTAGGAGATTTCCTTGTAGTCGCCTGCGTCCTTTTCGGTGGCTTTCTTGATGGCGCGCTCAACGGTGTCCTTGGGCATGTTTGCGGCCTTTGCGTTCTGCATGAGGGCGCGGAGACGGGGGTTGGTGTCGGGATCGGGACCGCCGGCCTTGGCGGCGATGGTGATTTCTTTGCCTATGCGCGTGAAGGTGCGCGACATATTGCCCCAGCGCTTGAGCTTGCGGGCCTTGCGGTATTCAAATGCTCTTCCCATTGTGTGGTTCTGGTGTTATATTGTTGTTTTGTTGATGTTTGAGTTATCGGAGCTCGGCGTTGAACTTCGAGCGGAGCGTGGCGATGACCTTCTCCATGATTTTCTCTATGTGCTTGTCCTGGAGGGTCTTCTCGGGGTCCTGGATGGTGAGGGACACGGCGTAGCTCTTCTTGCCGGCGGGAAGGTTCTTGCCTTCGTACACGTCGAAGAGGCCGACGCCGGTGATGAACTTGCGGTCGGTGTCGCGGATGGCCTTGGCGATGTCGGCGAAGGATGTCGTCTTGTCGATGAGGAGCGAGAGGTCGCGCTTCACGGCCTGAGTCTTCGGAAGGGGCGTGAATTCGGTGCGGACCTTCGCTGAAGCCTTCGAGAGCTTGTCCCACTCGAGCTCGCAGTAGAAGACCGGAGCCTTGACGTCGAGCTTGCGGGCGAGGGCGGGGGCCACGCGGCCGAGGTAGCCGGCGGTCGTGCCGGAGCCGGCGAGGACTATGCGCTGTTTCTCGGCGAAGAGGTCGCCTTCAGGGGCGGCTTCCGTGTCGAAAAGGACCTTAATGCCGGGGTTGAGGCCCAGACGGCGAAGGACGTTCTCCACGGCCCCTTTGAGGTCGAAGTAGGTGGCCTCTTCCTCGGGGCGCAGCCAGTTCCCGGCAGGCCGGGTGCTTCCGGTGAGCCAGAGGGCCAGACGCGACTCCTCGTGGTAGGGGGCGAGGGCGCCGGCGTCCGGAGCCGATTCGCGCCCGGCGTTGTAGCGGTACACCTTGCCGAACTCGTAGAGGGCCAGGTCCTTGCAGCGGCGGTTGATGTTGTGGGCCACAGTCTCGAGGCCGCCGAAGAGCATCGTCCCACGCATCACGTTGAGCTCCTGGCTCAAGGGGTTGAGAAGATGCACGAGCGAGCCGAGCGGGTATTCGGCCAGCCCCTCGTAGTAGCCTTCGGCCGTCAGAGAGTTGTTGAGGATTTCGTTGAATCCGGCTCCCGTTAGCTGTTCGGAGACGAGGCGGCGCAGGGCGTCGTCCTTGTCCGTGGCGGTCTTGTAGGAGATGCAGGCGTGGAGCTCGCTGTTCATCTCGATGTTGTTGTAGCCGTAAATGCGGAGGATGTCCTCGATTACGTCGCAGGGGCGGCGCACGTCGAAGCGGTAGGTCGGAACCTCGAGCGAGAGCGTCACGTCGCCGCATTCGCATTCCTTGCGGCCCGTCACGCGGATTTCAAGGGACTCGAGAACCCTGTCGACGGTCTCGCGGGGGATTTCACGGCCGATGAGGGCGTTGACCTGACCGTAGGACAGCTCGACGGGGTAGGGGGCTGCGGGCTCGGGATAGATGTCGACAATCTCGCCCACGATTTCACCGCCGGCAAGTTCCTTTACCATCATGGCGGCGAGTTTCAGGGCATATACGCAGCCGTTGGGGTCCACTCCGCGCTCGAAGCGGAAGGAGGAGTCGGTGCTGATGCCGAGGCGGCGCGCCGTCCGGCGCACGCTCGTGGGATTGAAGCAGGCGCTCTCGAGGAAAATGTCGGTGGTCTTCTCGGTCGTTCCCGACTCGAGGCCGCCGAACACGCCGGCGATGCACTTGGCGTCCTCGCCGTCGCAGATCATGAGGTCGGCGGCGGAGAGTGTGCGCTCCACGCCGTCGAGCGTCACGAATTTCTCGCCCTCGGCCGCGCGGCGCACCACCACGTGGGCGCCCTTGAGAGTCGAGGCGTCGAAGCAGTGGAGAGGCTGACAGAAGGCGTGGAGGATATAGTTCGTGATGTCGACGATATTGTTGTGCGGACGCAGGCCTATGGCCGAGAGGCGTTCCTTGAGCCATTTGGGCGACTCCTTGACCTCGCAGCCGCGGATTGTCAGGCCGCAGTAGCGCGTCACGCCGTCGGGAGCCTGGACGTCGACGGTCACGCCCGCGAGGTCCGGGCGGTCGATGCGGAAGTCTTCGACCGAGGGACGGACGGCCTGCATGGCCGAGCGGTGCACGCTGTGCCAGGCCGCCAGGTCGCGCGCCACGCCGAAGTGGCTCGCCGCGTCGATGCGGTTGGGCGTCAGGTCCACTTCAATCACGTGGTCGTCCTCGATGTGGTAGTACTCGGCGGCGGGGCGCCCGATGAAGGCCTCGGCCTCCGGGCCGAGCACGATGATGCCGTCGTGCGAGGTGCCGATGCCGATTTCATCCTCGGCGCAGATCATGCCGAGCGACTCGACGCCGCGGATTTTCGATTTCTTGATTTTGAATTCCTTGTCGCCGTCGTAGAGGGTAGTGCCGACGGTGGCCACTACGACGGTCTGCCCGGCGGCCACGTTGGGCGCGCCGCAGACAATCTGCACGGGTCCTTCGGGGAGGCCGAGGTCTACGGTGGTGATGTGGAGATGGTCGCTGTCGGGATGCTCGACGCAGGTGAGGACCTTGCCGATGACGATGCCGCGCAGGCCGCCGCGGATGCTCTCCACGAGTTCCACGCCGCCCGATTCAAGGCCGATCGAGGTGAGGGCTTCGCTTACTTCCGCGGCGCTCATTTCGATTTCCGGACGGAGGTACTGCTTCAGCCATTTGTATGATATTTCCATTGCAATGAAGATATGTTTTTTTGTTTCGCGCGTTTTCGGAGGACGTCTGCGTAGACTTCCCCTAACAAACTGCAAAATTACCAAATTTCCCGCAATAAGGCAACCCCGTGCGCGCAAAAAAAATCCGGAAGCGCTTTCGCGCCCCCGGATTTACCGTTAGGTTGAGTCTAAACTCTAAATTCTAAATTCTAAATCCTGCTTATTGCGCTGCGACGGCCTTGGCGCTCTTTTTTCTGCGGGAGTCGGCGAGGTAGGCGACGGGCGATGCCACGTAGATGGTGGCGAGGGTGCCGATGATTACGCCGAAGAGCATTGCGAAGGTGAAGGAACGGATGGCGTCGCCGCCGAGGATGAAGATGCAGAGGAGCACGAGGATTGTCGAGCACGAGGTCATGATCGTACGGCCGAGGGTCGTGTTGATCGAGTTGTTGATGGTCGTGTAGAAATCCTGCTTGGGGAAGAGTGCCGTATTCTCGCGCACACGGTCGAATACCACCACGGTGTCGTTGATCTGGTAACCGATTACCGTCAGGATGGCGGCGATGAAGGTCTGGTCGACTTCCATTGCGAAGGGAAGCACGCCGTAGAAGATTGAGTAGAAACCGATAATGACAAATGCCGTGAAGGCCACTGCGGCGAGGGCGCCGAGGGAGAAGGCCACGTTGCGGAAGCGGACGAGAATGTAGAGGAACATCGCGATGAGGGCGATGATTACGGCGATGTAGGCGTCCGTGCGCATGTCGTCGGCGATGGAGGGGCCGACTTTCTGCGAGGAGACGATGCCCTGCGAGGCGTCGGTCGTCGAGAACTGCTCGGCGGTGATGCCCTGACGGAGGTAGGGCTTGAGCACCTTGAAGAGTTTGTCGGTGATTTCCTTATCGGTCTCCTGACCGTCGTACTGCGAGGCAATCTTGTAGTTGGTGGAGATGCGCACCTGGTTGGAGCTTTCGATGGTGATTACGGACACGGAAGCGCCTTCGAACTCGGGCTGGAGAGCTGCCTGGAGCTCTGTGGTGCTCACGGGCTGCTCGAACTTCACGATGAAGTTGCGGCCGCCGGAGAAGTCGATGCCCTGGTTGAGGCCGCGGACGAAGAGCGACACTATCACGATGGCGGCGAGGGCGAGAACTACGGTGAAGCTTACCTTACGCTGGCCGAGGAAGTTGATGTGGCTGTTGACGAACATCTTCCGGCTGATGGAAGTCGAGAAGGTGAAGTTGTTGAAGGCCTTGGTCTTGCTCATCCACATGAAGAAGAGGCGGCTCAGGAACACTGCGGTGAAGAAGGAGCAGACCAGACCGATGATGAGGGTCGTGGCGAAGCCCTTGATGGGACCGGTGCCGAAGAGCAGGAGGATAATGCCGGTGATGATGGAGGTCAGGTTGGAGTCGAAGATGGCCGAGAAGGCGTTGGAGTAGCCGTCGGCAAGGGCGTTGCGGACGTTCTTGCCCGAGCGGAGCTCTTCCTTGGTGCGCTCGAAGATGAGCACGTTGGCGTCGACGGCCATGCCGAGCGAGAGGACGATACCGGCGATACCGGACATTGTCAGCACGGCCTGGAAGGACGAGAGGATGCCTATGGTGAAGAAGAGGTTGCAGATGAGGCAGACGTTGGCGATGAGGCCGGGGATGAAGCCGTAGAACACGCACATGAACACCATGAGGAGCACGAGGGCCACGATGAACGACACGAAGCCGTCGTGGATGGCCTGCTTACCGAGCGAGGGACCTACAACCATGTCGCTGATGATGTGCACCTTGGCGTCCATCTTACCGGACTTGAGCACGTTGGCGAGGTCGCGGGCCTCCTCGATGGAGAAGTCGCCGGTGATGGACGACTGGCCGCCTTCGATGGCGTCGTTGACGTTGGGGGCGGAGTAGACCTGGTCGTCGAGGACGATGGCCACCTGCTTGCCGATGTTCTGGCGGGTCACGCGGGCCCAGTCGCGGGCGCCCTGCGGGTTCATGCGCATGGACACCTCGTTGCCGCGGAGGGGATCATAGTTGGAGGATGCGTCGCTCACGGCCTTGCCGTCGAGGGCGGGCTGGCCGCCGTGGGCGCGGAGGGCGTAGAGCGCATAGCCGAGGTTGATTTCCTTGCCGTTGGCGTCCTGATGGACGGAGGGCTTCACGCTCCAGCGGAGCTTGAGGTCGGAGGGAAGGAGGTTCTTGGCGTAGGATGTGGCGAGGAGCGCGTTTACGGCGTCCATGGCCTTGGCGTCGGGGGCGTAGCCCACGGTGGCGCCGTAGCCGGGGTTCTGGAGCACGGCTACGAGAGCCGCGGGGTTGTAGACGGAGTCGTTGGCGAGGGCGCCCACCAGCGAGGAGAGCGCGCCCTGAACTTCGGCGCCCTGATATGTCTCGTAGAACTCGAGGTTGGCGCTGCGCTGAAGGAGGTCGCGCACGCGCTCGTGGTCTTTCACGCCGGGAAGCTCAAGAAGAATCTGGCCGTCCTTGCCCTGAAGCACCTGGATGTTGGGCGAAACAACGCCGAACTGGTCGATACGGTTGCGGAGGACGTTGGTGGCGGAGTTGTCGACGCGGTCCTTGACCTGGCTCTTAAGCGTGGACTTCACGGCGTCGTCGCTGCTGCCCGAGGGAATCACGCCCTGGAAGAGCACGGAGAAGTCGGCCTGAGGTTTGGCTTCGCGGTAGGCGTTGATGAAGGAGCTCACATAGTCGTCGCTCTGGTGCGACTCGACGGCGGCGTTGGCGCGCGCGAGGGCGGATTCGAAGACGGAGTCGGTGGCGCCGCTCTTCATCGAGCGGATCATGTCGGGCATGTCGACCTGAAGGATGACGTTCATACCGCCCTTGAGGTCGAGACCGAGGCCGAGGCCCCATTTGCGCACATCATTGAGAGTGTAGTAGCCTAAGTACACCTTCTCCTCGCCGAGCGAGTCCATGTAGTGTTTGTAGGCCTGGTTGTAAGCCGCGTCGTCGTTGTCGCCGCTCTCTGCCAGCGCGTATGTCGCCGCATTCTCTTCGTACTTGTTGGAGATGAAAGTGAACGAGAGATAGAAGAGACACACAACGACAAGGCATACCGCGATGACACCGGCTACGATGCTTCCTAAGTTTCCTTTGCTTTGCATGTAATTATTATGGTTTAAAATTGTTGAAAATTCAATGGTAGATTTTTGGCTCGCAAATATACGGTTTTTTTGCGACATAAACGGCACGTTCTGTCGCTTTTTTGCGATTTTTCCTCAATTCGCGTCTTTCGGGGCGCGAAAGTGTCAGAATTTGACTTCCACGCTCACGAGTCCCGTCAGGCCGTTGCCCGGCACCCACGGCAGCTGCTCGACGCGCCGGCAGAGGAGGTTTTCGGCGGCGATGCCCAGCGTCACGGTCTCCGTGATGTGGTACTGGCCGCGGAAATCGAGCTTCGATACGTTGCGCAGGCTCCGGACCTCCGGAGTGAGGTTCAGCCCCGCGGCCACGGGGATGGAGTAGTAGCGCCGCCCGGTGCGGAGCTCGTAGACGAGCCCGAGATCGAGGTTTTCGAGGGGCTTGCTTCCGAGCTCGACTTTCGTCACGGTTCTGGCGCGGTCCCATGCATCGGCGAAGCCCGAGGTGTAGCTGTGGGGCAGTATCTCGAAGCTGGCGCGGGCCTTTACGTACTCGCGCCAGGTGTAGCCCAGCGAGCCCCCGGCGCGCCAGCCGCTTAGGTTGACGTTGAGGAAGGCGCCCTGCGGGGCCTCCGCGCCGCCGTAGGCGAGGGCCACTGGCATAAGGGCGTTGTGGGTCGAGGCATAGCCGCCGTAGAGCTCCAGCGATACGCCGCGGAAGGGGCCGATGTTGATGCCGAAGCGGGCGTCGACCGGCGTGTTCGAGCTCGTGTAGACATAGGAGCCGGGGGCGAAGGCGCCCATGCGCGTGTAGAGCGAGCGCAGGGAGTTGAAGCTGTCGCCGCCGGAGAATCTGGCGTACACAGCCACGGTGGAGGCCGGATTCCAGTCCAGAAGGACGTTGGGCGCCACGTGGACGTGGCTGCCGAGGTTCACGGTCGGGAAGCCGACGTCAAGGCCCAGGCGCGCGTTGACGTTCCGCCCCTGGATGCCGAAGTAGGGCATCACCTTGACTATCGACGAGGTGCGCCTGTCGGGGGCGCCGGACGTCACGGGGTAGACCGGCGAGGCGATGGCGTCGTTGGCGCTCCCGGTCTCGAGCAGGAGCAGCCCGCGCGAGCGGTGGAGGAATTGCGCGGATGCCTCCACTCCGGCATAGGCTGCCTTGGAGATTTTGGCGAAGCCCCCGAGTCTTACGCCCGTGAGGTTCTCCGACGCGCCCTCGAGTCCGCGGGGGCCTTCTGCGCCCTGGGTGAGGAGCTCCTTGCCTTCGCTGAAGTGGTCGAAGTCAGCCCCGATGTGCCATGCCAGGGGGCCGAGGGTGCTGTGGAGCGAGAGCGAGCCGTTGAAGGCGCTGAGGCTGCGGCTCTCGCCCTTGCTCTGCCCGGGATTCGCGGTGAAGGGGAGCTTGAGGGAGCCGTAGGTGTAGTCGAGGGCCGCGTTCAGGCGCGTCGACGCGCCGAAGCGCTGGAGAAAGTCGGCCCCGACGGTGAATATGTTCGACGACACGGTCTGGCGCTCGTCCTTGTCGTTCTTAGGGACGCCGCCGTGGGCCTTGTAGCTGCTTCCGTCGTACAGGAGCCATGCCCCGAGGCTGGTCTTCTCCTTGCGGATGAAGCGGTAGCCGGCCGAGGCGCCGAGCTGGAAGGAGGGGAAGTAGCCTATGGCGGCGTATCCCCGGTAGGGCGAGAGGCCCCGCAGGCCCGTGTAGTCCACGGCGCCGAGCGGCGTGATGACATTGTCGAATGACGACGCACGGGAGTATTCCGCGGGACGGAGTGTACGGGTCTCCGTTTCGGGCGAGAGGATGGAGGGGCGCACCGAGCCGAGGGGCGACGCCGGACGCTGGACGGGCACGACCGTGCGGTCGACGTTGATTTCCGTGCGGAGAGCCGGTTCCTCGGCAAGGACGGGCAGGGCTGCGGCGAGGGCGCCGGCGGCCGTCAGTATGTGGAGTCTTTTCATTTTTTCAAACGTGAGTCTATCATTTCGAAGATGTCGCTTTCTGTGCCGGGATAGTTATCCTTGAGCGCGCGGAGGTATTCCTTGGCCTCGAAGGCCTTGCCCTGCGCGGCGTAGACGTCGCTGAGGAGGATGAATCCGCGGGCAAGCCAGTACTTGTGGGGCGTGCCCGACTGGGTGAACTTCTGAGCCCCGGCCAGAGCTTTGTCGAACTCGCGGGAATCGTAGAGGCTCTCTGCGAGATAGTAGGCGCTTTTCGCGCCGTAGAGGTCGTCGGTCTCGGAGGCGATGGAGCCCCAGAGCTTGCGCGCCTCGGCGGTCTTGCCTGTGCGGTCGAGAGCCAGCGCGCGGGTGAAGGTGGCCTCGTTACGGGCTTCCGAGCCTGCGGTGGACGAGCCGAGGATGGTCTCCGTGGCGCGGAGAACCATGTCGTAGTCCGCGAGGTCGCGGCCCACGCGCATGATCCCCATGCGGGCGGCGTTCACCTTCTCAGGCGAGGACGCCTTGCGCTCCAGTTCCTGCCAGGACGCGAGCGCCGCGTTGCCCTGACCGAGGGCATATTCTTCCTCGGCCTTGACAATCAGGGCGTTTTCGGCCACGGAGTGGTCCGGGAAACGGCTGACTATGGCCCGGGCGTAGTCGAAGGCCTGCTCGCGGCGGCCGTTCTCGCGGGCGTCGCGCATCAGCATCTCGAGCGCGCGCGGGGTATATGTTCCCGAGGGGTAGGAGGCCACGAAGTTCTCCAGGCGCAGGGTCTTGCCGTTCTGCACGAGCTCCCGCTCGGCGGTCTCGAAGTTGAGGGCCTCGGTCTCGTCGGCATCGGGCTTCGGGGCGCCTTCCACGGAGTTGATGAATGCGAGGTATTCGTCGGCGCGGCCGTCGGCGGCGTATACGTTC
Source organism: uncultured Porphyromonadaceae bacterium (assembly GCA_902491515.1). Classification (GTDB taxonomy): domain Bacteria; phylum Bacteroidota; class Bacteroidia; order Bacteroidales; family Muribaculaceae; genus CAG-873. The sequence goes on along the minus strand of CABUIC010000008.1, from coordinate 64,513 downwards.
TTGAGGAAGGTCGCGGCCTGCGCGGCCTCCTCCGAGGTGGGATAGAGACTGATAACGTCCTTGTACGCCTGAATGCCTTCGGTCCTGCGGCCCATGTTGAGGAGGGTGAGGGCCATCTGGAGGTAGCCCTGACGCCCCTGGGCAGTGGAGGGGTAGGCGTTGGTGAGCTCGCGGTAGACTTCTACGGCGCGCCCGGGGCGGTTCTGGTGCAGGAGTGCCTCTGTGAGCTCGAGCATGGCGTCGGGCATGAGCGACGACGAGGGGAAGGACGAGCGGAATGCCTCGAGGCTCTGCTCCTTGCCCTTGTAGTCGCGCTGGAAGCCGCGCATGAGCGCTTTCTGGAAGAGGGCGTAGTCGCCCGACGTGGGATTGGTGTCGTAGGCGCGGGAATAAAGCTCTGCGGCTTCGGGGAAGGCTGAGGCGTAGTAGCGGATGTCGCCGAGGCGGTTGAGGATGTCGGCCCGCACGGTTGCGTCCGTCGAGGCGTCGAAGGCCCGCGTGAAGGTCTTTTCGGCGGCGTCGTAGTTCTTGAGGCCGAATTCGGCGTAGCCGAGGGAGTAGAGCGCCACGGGGCGGTTCGCTGTCTCCGGGCCCGTCATTCGCAGGTATTCGTTGAATTTCTCCACGGCCGTGCCGTTGTTGCCGAGGGCGGCGAGGGCCTCTCCGGAGAGGAGAACGGTCTCGGCTCCGGTGCGCGAATTGTATTTTCTCAGCTTGTCGGCCTCGCCGAGGTATTCGAGGGCTTTTTCGGCCTGTCCGTCGGCAAGTGCGCGCGCGCCCAGGGTGTAGAGCACCGTCTGGCGCGCTTCCTGCACCTTGGCCGTGGGCTTGGGTATGCGGTTGAGGCCTGCGAGGGCCTTCTCGTAGTCGGCGTCGGCGAGGTAGCCCGCCGCGAGATATTCCTGGACGTCCGCGGCGTAGGCCCCTTCGGGGTACATACGCAGGAAGTTCTCGAAGGTCTCCACCGACGAGCCGAAGGGGATGGACGCCCCGGAGAATTTGGCCACGGCGTAGTTGTAGTAGGCCGATTCGCGCACCTTCGGGTCGGCGTCGCTCTTGAGCGCCTTGTCGAAGGCCATGAGGGCCGCGTCGGTCTTGCCGTCCTTGAGCATGGCCTGGCCTATGTACAGGTAGGCGCTCTGGGCTATGGCCTCGTTGGCCCCGCTGCCGAGGCTGGCGCTCACGGGCTGAAGTAGCCGCACGGCCTCGGCGTAGTTGCCCTCGGAATATTCCTCGAAGCCTAATATATATAAGGAGGTGAGTTCCGGCGCCGCGGTCGAAGCCACATATTCCCGCAGATAGGGGAGAGCCTCGGAGGTTTTGCCCTGACGGTAGAGGCTTTCGCCGGCTATGCGCCGTGCTTCGGCCACGTACATCGGGTCGAGGCCCGCGGTGTCCTTGCGGCGCAGGAGCGCGCGGGCCGTCGAGAGGGCCTGGCCGTACTCGCCGCGCACGAAGTATATCTGGCTGAGGTAGTAGTCGGCCATCGTGCCGGGCATCGTCGCCGTGTTGACGGTCTTCAGGCGCGCGAGCGCCGTGGAGTAGTCGCGTTTCCGGTAGGCGATGTAGCCGAGATAGAAGCGCGAGGCGTTGCCCCAGACCTTGTCGGAGCTCAGGCTTTCGAAACGGGCGGAGGCCTCGTCGCTGCGGTCAAGGAGCATAAGGGAGTAGGCCTCGCGGTAGACGAGTTTCTCCCGCAGGTGGGCCGGGAGAGCCGCGCCGTTCACCTCCGAGTACGCCCGGAGCGCTTTCTCGTACTCCTTCATGGCGAAAAGGCAGTCGCCCGTGCGGGCAAGGGCCTCCTGCCGCCGCATGCTCTCGGGGTAAGTGGCGAGGAACACGCGGAAGTACGACATCGCCGTCCGGGGGCCGCTCACGCGGTAGGCGTTCTGGGCCATCAGCCAGTCCGCTTCCTCCCGAAGGTCCGGGGAGAGCGTCGCACGGTCGAGGTGGCTCAGCTGGTCGAGGCACCCGGCATAGTTGTTGTCGCGGAACATTGCGGCCGAGCGGGCTATATATCCCTGATTGTCAGTAGAGTTTATCTGCGCGTGCGCGAGCCCGGGCGATGCCGCGGCCGCGAGGAGCGCTATGATTAGTCCTTTGTTCATAGTCGGTTTCAGCAAATACGTTACAAAGATATGCCAAACGAGTCAATTTCCCAAAAAAAAATTTCCCTCCGTCCCGGGGGTGGAACGAAGGGATTTCGGGAGGTGGGCGCTGAGGGATTCGAACCCCCGACCCTCTGCTTGTAAGGCAGACGCTCTGAACCAGCTGAGCTAAGCGCCCGAAGTTATGGGCCTGCTTTCGGCGGATGAGAAAATTGAAAGAAAGAGTGGGCGCTGAGGGATTCGAACCCCCGACCCTCTGCTTGTAAGGCAGACGCTCTGAACCAGCTGAGCTAAGCGCCCTTTCTTGCCGAAAGCGATGCAAAGTTACGCACTTTTTTTCGCTCCACCAAATTTTTCGGCATTTTTTTTAGAGAAAAATCCCGCCCATCCCCTCAAAAGCTTATAGATTAGCTATTTTATCTAAAGTAGCTAACTTAGCTAAATCAGCTAAATCAGCTCCCCGGCCCCTCATAGGCCGTTGAGATAGTCGGTCAGCCTGTCCTCGCGGTCGAGGTCCAGTTTCTTGCGCAGGCGGTAGCGAGTCATCTCCACGCTGCGGTAGGAAATGTTCAGCAGCGGAGCGATGTCCTTCGAGCTGAGTCCCATCTTCAGATAGCAGCACACCCGCAGCTCCGAGGGCGTCAGCGCAGGGTGCAGCTCCCGCAGACGCTTGGTGAAGTCCTCGTACACGGCGTCGAAGCTCCCGGTGAAGCTCTTCCAGTCGTCGTCATGGCTGATGTTTTCCTGGATGAGGGTCTGGATTTTCGCTATCTGGGCGTTGGTCTCCGCCGGCGACGACACTTCCAGCACACGCTGGATTTTGGTCAGTCGGGTGGCGATGTTCATCAGTATTTCATTCTTCCTCACCACGTTCATCGTGATGTTCGACAGCTCACCGGCCTTGTGCCGGATGTCCTGCTCGAGCTGCTGGTTCTTGAGATTGGAAATCTCGTTCTCCTTTCTAAGCGACTCCTCGGCTGCCTTCGCCCGGAGGCGTTCCATTTCCTCCTCCTTCCGCCGCGCCACGGCCAGGGAATTGCGGGCGCTGATGTTCGTCACCACACGGAAGCCCACGTATAACATCAGTAGGATGAGCGCCGTGTAGCATATCTTGGCCCAGGTGCTCCTGTACCACGGCGGCAGAATCGAGAAATGTATCGTCTGCTCGTCCACGGCGTGCGTCGTCGTGTTGTACGCCCGCAGCCGCAGCGTATAGTCGCCCTCGTGGAGCTGCGTGTACTCCTTCGACGAGGCATCCGTCGGCGTGCTCCAGTCCTTGTCGTAGTTCTCGAGGCAGTGGCTGAAGGTGATGTCGCTCTCGGTCGAGGCCTTGTCCGTCGCCGCGAATTCGAAGCGCAGCGAATTGAGTTCGTAGCTCAGTTTCAGGTCAGCTCCCGTCTTTCCCCCGAAGGCAAGGAACACCAGCGAGTCCTGGTTGGCGTAGACGGCGCTCACGATGGCTGTGTGTCCCTTCGGGCGCTCGGTGCTCCCGAAGGACCGCCGCGTGTCAAGCTCGTAGAAACCGTCCTGCACGGAGGCTATCACCCGCGAATCGTCCACGAAATTGAAGGAGTCGAAGCCCGCGATGAGCGACCCCGTCATCGGGGAGAAGGTCACGGAGTCCACCTCGTGCGAGCCGTCGACTTTCGTGCGGGCCACGTAGATGTCGCGGCTCGTCACGCTCCAGAGAGTCCCGCCCTCGCTGTGGTAGAGGTGCGGCGAGCTCTGCGACCCGAAATAGGCGTTCAGGGCCTCGTGCGGTACGAGCCGGTTGCCCTTCTCCGAGAGCCTGTAGTAGCCTGCGGCGGTGCTCACAACCGGCTCCCCGCCGTGCATCGCCACGGAGGTGTACTCGTTGGACGGGAGCCCGTGGTTCGTGTCGAAGAAGTCCACGACGTCGAAGCGCCGCCGGTTCAGGTCAAGGTGCAGCCGGTACACCCCCTTGATCCAGTGGCTGATCCATATCGAGCCGTCGCGCGCGATGATGAAGGTGCCGTTGATGTCCGAGAAGCCCGCAATGCGGCCCAGTACGGTCCACCGGCCCCCGGTGTCCTCAAGGAGCATGAAATTGTCGTAGGTCGAGGCGATGGCGTACCGTGGGTCGGCCGGGAGGACATGCACGTCCCACGCGCCCGATATGCCCTCCAGAGCGTGGAAGCCGCCTGTGCCCTGGTCGATGTAGAGGCCCCCGTCGGTGCATGCCGCTACGCTCCCCCCGAGGCTCCGGATGTTCCACACCTGCCCCGGAATGAGTCTGCGGGGCGGAGCGAAGTCGAAGTCCTGCCGGTACGGGGTGGAGTAGAGGCCCTGGTTCGTGCCGAGGTAGAGCGTCCCGCCTCTCACGAAGGAGCAGTAGCCCGCGCCGCACGAGCCCGTCCGCGAAAGGAGAGTCCGGAAGGGCGCGTCGTATATCACATAGTCCAGGCCGTTGTCGAGCCCGCACCAGATGTTATGCTGTTTGTCGAATCGGACCGACAGCACCGTATTGTTCTGCAGCCCGGAATCCGTGTCGGAATAAGTCACGGGGGCATTAGAGTTGAGGTTGAGTACGATCAGACCCCCGTTCACCGTCCCGACGGCCACCTCGGGGCCGTGCGTGTCGGCGCAGAAGGCCTGGGCCTCCCGGAGAAAGGCGTCGGCTTCCGTGGGCATGCGCTTCAGTCCCGACGTGCCGTAGAGATAGAGGCCGTCGAACTGCGTAACTATCAGGATGTCGTTGTCGAAGGGACAGATTGCCGCGATGCGTTTGCCGTCCAGAATGCCCTGCTGGTCGAGGGGGATGAACTGGCCGTCGCGCAGCTGGCAGAAGCCCTTTTCCCCGACTGCCGCGTAGAACACTCCTCCTATATATGCGGAGGTGTTGATTTTCTCGCGCACGGAGGTCACGAAGCGGCCCCCGTCTTCTCCGTAGCCGAAAACGGCGTGGTCCGCCTGGAACCATATGTATTTTTCCCCGCGGTGGATTTTCCATATTTCTCCGTAGCTTGCCGGAGCGTTGGGGAAGTCCTTGGAGAGCGAGACATATTCCATGCGCCTTTTCGACGCGCTGAATGTGAAATATCCGAATTCTTCCGTGCCTGCCGTGTAGACTCTCCCTCTGGAATCGTCCACAAGAACGGCGCGTACCGTCGAGAAGTTCGGCAGTATGTAGTTCCGCCACCGGGTCCCGTCGTAGGTCAGCAGCCCGAACTTGTTTCCGAAATACATGATGCCCAAGCCGTCTTCATCCGAAGCCCAGTTCTGGGAGCCCCATGCATATTCCGCGCGCGTGAAATTCCGCACCGGAGGGTACGATGCCGCCGCCTCCCCTGCGGAAAGGACCGCGAAAAGGAGGAGTATTAGCCATAGATGTTGTCGGATTTCGGGTATTTTTCTCATGGCGGAAGATGGGGCTGCGTTTTCCGTCTGCAAAGTTGTGAATTTTTTCTTAGTTGTGGTGCTGTGAAAACTATGTTATAAAACATATTTTTGCAAATAGATTGAAATACAAGGAAATAGTGCTGTTGTGTTGAAGCGTTGTAGGGGCGTTTGAAAGCCATTGTAGAGTTTTTATTGAGTTTTTTTGCGTGCCATTGCCGCATATTCTATATAACTTTGCGCCATCAAACCGCACAAAACTATTTAAAATCCTTTTTTAGCCTTAACCATTCTTTACCAACCAACATCCATTTGCAATGGCTCGATTAACCACCCTTCTGTTCCTCTTGCTCCTGTGTGTCGCACCTATGTACGCTCAGGCGCTTCGCGTGACGGGTACTGTCACTTCGGCCGAGGACGGTGAACCGCTCATTGGCGTTTCCGTCCGAGACCTTGGCAACCAGCGCAACGGCGTGACTACGGATATCGACGGCAATTACGTCATCTCCGTCGCCCCCGGCTCGAAAATACAGTTTACATACGTAGGCTGCGACCCTGTCGAAAAGACCATTACAGCCGCCGGCACCATCGACATCGTAATGCAGGGCTCAAACGAGCTCGACGAGGTGGTCGTAGTCGGCTACGGCACGATGAAGAAGAGCGACCTCACAGGCTCCGTAACGACTGTCGGCGCCGACAAGCTCCAGAAAACTCCCGCCGCTTCCCTCGCAAACGCCCTTCAGGGACAGGCCGCCGGTGTGACCGTCAACTCCCTTTCCGGACGCCCGGGCGCTTCCGCTGAGGTCCGCATCCGTGGCGTCGGAACCGTCAACAACTCCAATCCTATATATGTGGTTGACGGTGTCATCACCGACGACATCTCATTCCTCTCCCCCAACGACATCGCTTCCACCGAAATCCTCAAGGACGCCTCCGCGACTGCCATCTACGGCTCCCGCGGCGCTAACGGCGTGATTCTCGTCACAACTAAGACCGGCTCCCGCGACCAGCGCGCCCGAATCACCTTCGACGCCTACGTCGGCGTCCAGCAGCGCTGGAAGAAGCTCGACGTCATGAACGCCAAGCAGTTCGCCGACACCTACGTGGGCATCAACGGCAACGCCTCCGCGAAGAAAATCTACGCCGAGCAGGGCTTCAACCGCTGGCTGTCCCTCTACCAGGGTGTCGCCGCTTCTCCCTATTTCCCCACCGTATATAATGAGGAGACAAACCCCACCGGCTTCGACTACTCGAAGGTCGACACCGACTGGCAGGACGTAGTCTTCCGCGACGGCATGATTCAGAACTACCACCTCTCCGTCGACGGCGGCGGCGAGAAGTTCACCTACTCCATGAGCGGAAGCTGGTTCAAGCAGGAAGGCATCATCATCGGCTCCGACTACAGCCGCTTCACCGGACGTCTCAACACATCCTACCAGGCCCTCCCCTGGCTCAAGGTCGGTGAGAACATCTCTTTCATGGCCTCCGTGGCGAAGAACGCCTACGAGAGCGGCGACAACTCCGAGAGCGCCGGCGCAAACATCCTCTCCGCAGCATTCGCAATGGCTCCCTGGGACCCCACACATTACCCCGAAGGCTCCGTAAACCGCAAGGGCAAGGACCTCTCCGGCGGCATCTCCGCAGGCTCCAACTTCAAGAACGTAACCAACCCCCTCTCCATGGTCACCTACTCCCATCCCAAGGTCCGCAACGAGCGCTGGGTAGGTAACGTTTTCGCCGAAATCACTCCCATCGAGCACCTCAACTTCCGCACAAGCTACAGCTTCGACTACCGCATCACCACCGACAAGAGCTTCATGGAAGCTTACGAGGTCAGCGCATTCGACCAGCGCGAGAAGAACTTCCTCTCCTCCTCCATGAGCCGTGCTTACTATTACAATGTGGACAACATCCTTACCTATGCCCGCACCATCGGAAAGCACTCCTTCTCCGCTATGGCCGGTCAGACCGTCGAGGAGTACAGCTACTACTCCATCGGTGGCTCCGGCGCATCCATCCTCAACCCCGTCGAGAAGAACTGGTACCTCTCCCAGGTCACCGAGGACTTCGGACGCCCCTCCGACTCCGTAAGCCGCAACCGCCGCTTCTCCTGGCTCGGCCGCCTCTTCTACAGCTTCGACGACCGCTACCTCGCAACCGTAAACTTCCGCGCCGACGGTTCCAGCAAGTTCCCCGAGAACTCCTGGGGCTACTTCCCCTCATTCTCCCTCGCCTGGCGCATCGACCAGGAGGACTTCATGAAGGACTTCTCCAACCTCTCCAACCTCAAGCTCCGCTTCGGATGGGGTAAGGTCGGCAACGACAATATCGGCAACAATGCCTTCACCCTCTCCATGTTCAACAACGGCCCCACCTTCGTCGACTACGTCTTCGGCCTCAACCAGGCCCTTGCAAACGGCGCAACCGTCCTCACATGGATTAACAGGGGCGGCCACTGGGAGAACACCGAGCAGTGGAGCCTCGGCGTAGACTTCGGATTCTGGAACAACAAGCTCACCGGCTCCGTCGACGGCTTCATCCGAAACACCAACGACATGCTCATGTCCGTAACCGCTCCCGCCTTCGTCGGCAACCGCTACAGCGCAACCGCCAACGTCGGCAAGGTCCGTAACCGCGGCATCGAAATCTCCCTCGAGCACCGCAACACCGTCACCCGCGACTTCTCATACAGCGTCAGCGGCAACGTCTCCTTCATCGACAACAAGCTCACGGCCCTCAACGGCGGCGAGCGCATCCCCACCAACTTCCAGAGCGTCCAGATGGTCGACGAGGGATATCCCCTATACTACTTCTGGGGTTATCAGTACGACGGCATCTACCGCACAGACGAAGAGGCCCTCGCAGCCCTCCCCGGATACACCGCCGACAACATCCCCTACCATGCCGGCGACTCCCGCTACCGCGACCTTGACGGCGACGGAATCATCGGCGACGGCGACCGCACAGACCTCGGATCCTCCATTCCCTGGCTCAACTACGGCATCAACCTCGGAGCATACTGGAAGGACTTCGACCTCCAGCTCTTCTTCCAGGGCGTAGGCGGTAACAAAATCTACAACCAGAAGCGTCACGACCTCGAAAGCAACGGCGCCACCTCCGTTCTCTCACCCGTGATGGCCGACGCCTGGACCCCCGACAATACCGACGGCTCCATCCCCAACCCACGCAACTCCATCAACTACCTCCCGAGCTCGCGTTTCCTCGAGAGCGGCGACTACTTCCGCCTCAAGAACCTCCAGATCGGCTACTCCCTCCCCCGCAAGCTCATCGCTCGCGCCGGATTCGAGAACTGCCGCTTCTACGTCCAGGGTTCAAACCTCTTCACAGCCACAAAGTACAAGGGCTTCGACCCCGAGGTCAACGGCGGTGTCGACAAGGGCAACTACCCCCAGAGCCGCACCTTCCTCTTCGGCGTGAACATCACTTACTAATACCTTTCACCGACTTCTCAAAATGAAAAAGTTCATATATACCGCTGTCGCCGTGGCCTTGGGTTTGGGCCTCTCTTCCTGCAACAAGTGGCTTGACGACGACGCTCCCGGCAACATCAAGTTCGAAGACTTCTACCTCAACGGTGCTGTCGCCATACAGAACATCAACGCCTGCTACACTCCTCTCGCATGGGAGTACAACTCCTGCTACTTCCCCGAGTGGTACATAGGCGACATCGCCTCCGACGATGCCCTCAAGGGCGGCCAGAACCTTGCCGACGGCGGCGACGTCTACGACATCGACAACTTCAAGGTCAACGCCAACAACCCCGTCCTCCTCAACTACTACCGCGCCAAGTACCAGGGCATCGCCCGCTGCAACCTCGCCCTTCAGGAAGTGGCAAAGATGGAGCCTGACGACATCATGGACCAGAGCCGCAAGGACTGCCTCCTCGGCGAGGCTTACTTCATGCGCGCCTTCTACTATTTCCAGCTCGTCCGCGTTTTCGGAGGCGTCCCCCTCGTCGACTTCGTCATCGACTCCTCCGAGAAGTGGAAGCAGCCCCGAGCATCCGTCGAGGACGTCTACGCCCACATCATCTCCGACCTCACCGCCGCCGAGAAAATGCTCTGGAACAAGAGCAAGTACGCCCCCGAGGACCTCGGTCGTGCCACCAAGGGCGCCGCGCAGGCTATGCTCTGCAAGGTTTACCTCTACACCAAGGACTATTCCAAGGCTTACGACTGGGGCAAGACCTTCGTCGACACCCAGTACCGCGCCGGCGAATACTCCCTCAACGCCGACTACGGCTTCAACTTCACCCTCGCCGGCGAGAACGGCCCCGAGAGCGTCTTCGAGATTCAGTACATGGAAGAGCCCACCAGCGACTACGGCGAAGGATTCGGCTTCTCCCGCGGCACCTTCTCCACACGCCTCTCCCGCCCCCGTCTCCCGAGCATGGGCGGCAACGCCGGCTGGGGATTCGGACATCCCACACAGAACCTCTACGACGAGTTCGAGCCCGGCGACCCCCGTCTCCCCCTCACAATCGGCATTCCCGACCCCTCCGAGCAGAACGTGGCCGACGTCAACTACCTCGGTAACTACTACTACAACGTCAAAATCTGCTACTGGGAACACGGCGACTTCCCAACGCTCGCCCACGACTCCCGCTCCCCCTTCAACTACCGCCTCATCCGCGCCTCCGACGTCCTTCTCCTCTTCGCCGAGGCAGCCCTCGAGAGCGGACGCAGCATCGACGACGCCAAGTGGGCCCTTGAGGAAGTCCGTGCCCGTGCACGCGCCATGGCATCCGACCCCTCGGTTCTCCCCGCATTCCCCGGCTACCGCGGCTACACCGACAACGTCGACGACCTCCGCCTCGCCCTGCGCCACGAGCGCCGCGTCGAGCTCGGCGGCGAAGGCCACCGCTGGTTCGACATCATACGCTGGGGCATAGGTAAGGAAATCTTCGACAAGACCACCGGCTCTTATCCCCGCACCGAAAGCGCCGAAGCTCAGGCCGAAATGGGTAACTTCATCCCCGGTCAGTCCGAGATTTTCCCGATTCCCTCCGAGGAAATCAACCTCAATCCCGTTCCTCAGAACCCCGGATACTAAACCGAAACATTCAACACAATTCAACTAACGCCGGGGCTCCGGCCCCGGCAAATACCAACCATTTCAAAATTCCCAAAACCCATGAAGAAACTTACTCTTCTCGCTGCCATGGCAGCCGCCGTTCTGAGCGCTAACGCCCAGTACTCCACCACCGACGCCGGCATCCAGCCCGTCCTCGACAAAGGCGCTGAAGCCGCCGAATTCTACGCTTTCCTTCTGGATGCCGGAACCGTCCAGCAGCTCAAGAACGCCGGCAAGACCGTTCACGAATACTTCACCGACGACGTGACCCGCTTCCTCTATGTATGGGAAGGCACCTTCGTGGCAGGTGACGGCACGGCTCCCGGTGTCGACTTCCAGGCCGACGGCTACACCTCCCTCACTGTAGCCAACGGCACCACATGGTCCGGCGCTGGCTTCAACCAGAACAAGGGCACCGAAGGCATGGACTTCTCCGGCCTCAGCGACGCTACACGTCTCCACCTCGCCTATATGGCTCCCTCCAACCCCATCAAGTCCGTCGGCATGACTCTTCTCGACAAGGACAAAATCGACAAGGATGATGCCGGCAACACTCCGGCCCACTTCTCCATCGGCGGCGCTTTCGTTGACAACGGCCAGACCTGGCCCTCTGTTGCTCCCGCTCCCACCGACGAATGGCAGGCTGTCGACATGTCCTTCGGCGACCTCAAGAAGTTATTTCCCGCTTTCCAGCTTCAGGCTGTCAAAGGATGGACCGGCAACTACATGGCCTTCCTCGGCGGCGCTGTAGCCGGCACCAACATCTGCTTCGACGCCTTCTACTTCTATCAGCCCAAGGGCGAGAGCGGCATCTCCAGCATCGAGATGGGCAACAGCGACATCGTCATCACCGGCAAGACCGTCAACGCCTCCGGCGCCAAGCGCATCGAAATCTTCGACCTCGCCGGCAAGTCCGTAAAGGCCGCCAACGCTTCCGTCCTCGGTCTCAACGACATCCCCGCAGGCCTCTACATCGTCAAGGCCGACAACGCCGTGGCAAAGGTGGTCGTTAAGTAATCCTCCCGAATTCTCTATCCGCACAGGGGCGCGGCAACAAGGCGTGAGTCCCGCGCCGCGCCCCTTTCCTTCCACTTTGTTTGCAGTGGTGAAATTTCTCAGGTAATAAATAGCAAAGACTTGTTTGCAGGAAAGCCCTCTCTCCCTTTTAATCCGCACACCACTTACGGCCCGCGCGCCGCTCTAAATATCTAAAACCATTCCCTTTTTCTTTTCAAAGCCTAAAATGAAACTCTTTACCATCATAGCCGCGGCAATCGTCGCCTGTTCTCCGCTTGCCGCTTGGGCAGCCGACACTCAGGTCGGCTCCGGCGAAGTAAACGGCTACAAGCTCGTCTGGCAGGACCTCTTCGATGCCGCCGAACTCAATCCCGCACGCTGGAACATTGAAGTAAACGGCGACGGCGGAGGCAACAGCGAGCTCCAGTACTATACAGACCGCGAGGAAAATGTTCGCCTCGGCGACGACGGCCTCGGTAACGGCTGTCTCATCCTCACCGCTCGCCGCGAAAACTATCTTGGCAAGAATTTCACTTCCGGTCGAATCACATCAAAGAATCTCATCGCATTCAAGCACGGCAAAATCGAGGCTTCAATCAAGCTCCCTTCGACGGCTAACGGCCTCTGGCCCGCTTTCTGGATGATGGGCAACGATTACGACATGGTCGGCTGGCCGCGCTGCTCCGAGACTGACATCATGGAATTCGGACATCAGGACGCTTACCGCGCCGGAACCCAGGACCGCTATTTCAATGGCGCCTGCCACTGGGGCGAAGGCTGGCCCAACCCCTCCTATGCCCTCGCCCACACTCACTCCTACAGCCTTCAGGACGGTCAGTTCCATCTCTACACCTGCATCTGGGACGAGAATTCTATCGCTATGTACTGCGACCTCGACCGTTTCCCCGACCAGCAGCCGTATTATAAAATGGACATCCCCGACAACCAGCCCGGCGACAAGTCCTACCCCGGCAACTACTTCCATAAGGAGAACTTCATCCTCTTCAACCTCGCCGTCGGCGGTCACTTCCCCGGTATTTACAACGCCTCCGGCGTAACGGCCTTAAATGACGGAAACGACCATAAACAGGCGATGTACGTCAATTATGTCAAAATCTATCAGAAAGGCACCCCCGACGAAAGTCAGTTCTTCATGGACCCCGGCGACCCTCAGCCCGCTTCCGGTCTCGCTTCCGCCCTCACCTCCGACTTCCGTATCTCCGTATCCGCCGGGCGCATAGCCTGCCCCGGTGCCCTGCGTATCGAAGTCCTCGACCCCAGCGGCCGCGCAGTCCTCGCCGTCGACTCCGACTCCGCCGAAACCTCCTCCATCCGCCCGGGCGTATACCTTGTCCGCGTATTCGATGCCGCCGGTAATTCCGAAACAGCCAAGATAATCCTTTGACCGTCATGAGCCCTCTCCGTTTCATTGCCGCCGCTCTCGTAGCCGTCGCTCCGCTCCAGGCATTGCTCGCCGCAGTGCCCGAGGGGCCCTACGTCACGGTCTGGGAGGACAACTTCAACGGCCCCGAACTCGACCGCTCCGTATGGAACGTCGAGGTCAACGGCTCCGGATGCGGCAACCACGAACTCGAGTTTTACGTCGACTCCGCAGCAAACCTCTCCGTCCGCGACGGCGCCCTCGTCCTCAAGGCCCGCCGCACCCCCCACGCCGGAACACACGCCTTCACCTCCGCCCGCCTGAACACCCACGGCAAAAAAGCATTCACTTACGGCATCGTCGAGGCTTCCATCAAGCTTCCTAAGACCGCCGACGGCCTCTGGCCCGCTTTCTGGATGATGGGCGACCTCATCGGCGAAATTGGCTGGCCCGCCTGCGGCGAAATCGACATCCTCGAGATGGGTCACGCCGACGGAATCGCCGCCAGCACTCAGGACCGCCTCTTCAACGGCGCTCTCCACTTCGGCCGCTCCAATGCCGACCATCATCAGGTTGTCGGGCCCTCCACGAATCCCTACAGCCTTCAGGACGGCCGCTTCCACACCTTCCGCGCTGTTTGGACCCCCGAGCGCATCGAGATGTTCGTGGATTCTATCCCCGAGCCCTATCTCAGCGTCGACATCAGGCCCTCTGACGACATCAAGGCCCCGGGCCGGTACTTCCACCAGCCCCATTTCATCCTCTTTAACCTTGCTGTCGGTGGCGATTTCCCCGGCCTTCACGACCCCGCTCAGGTCTCCGCCCTCCCCGAAGAGGGCTCCGAAGCCGAAATGATTGTCGACTACGTCCGCGTCCTTCAGCCCGCCACCGCCTTTTCATCCCCAAGATAATCCCTTTTCTAAATACCTAAGCCATAAATCCCTGCTTTATGAATAAGAAACTCTTCCCGGCGATTGCCTTCGGTCTCCTCGGCGCTCTCCTTGCCGTCGGCGCTGTCTCCGCCTGCTCGTCCTCCGCCGCCGAGGCCCCCGACAAGTCCCGATACGACGTTCAGGTCGAGGAGCTTCTCGCCAAAATGACCCTGGATGAGAAAATCGGACAGCTCAACCAGCTCACCGGCGTCGGGTGCGCGCCCGACCGTCTCGAGGAAATCCGGAACGGCGCCGTAGGTTCGATTCTCAACGAAATCGACCCCGACACCGTCAACGCCCTCCAGCGCGAGGCCGTCGAGAACAGCCGCCTCGGTATTCCACTGATTATTGCCCGTGACGTCATTCACGGCTTCAAGACTATTTTCCCCATTCCCCTCGGACAGGCCGCCACGTGGAACCCCGCCATCGTCGAGGAAGGCGCCCGCATCGCCGCCGACGAAGCTTCTTCCGTCGGTGTCCGCTGGACCTTCTCGCCTATGGTCGACGTCAGCCGCGACGCCCGCTGGGGCCGCATCGCCGAAAGCTTCGGCGAAGATCCTCATCTCGCTTCCGTCCTCGGTGTCGCAATGGTGAAGGGGTATCAGGGCGAAGACCTCGCCAAGCCCAACACTATGGCCGCATGCGTTAAGCACTTCGTCGGCTACGGTGCCTCTGAGGCAGGCAAGGACTACAACACCACATGGATTCCCGAGCCTCATCTCCGCGACGTCTACCTCCCGCCCTTCAAGGCCTGCGCCGACGCCGGAGCCGCAACTTTCATGTGCTCCTTCAACGACATCAACGGCATGCCGACCAACGCCGACCGTCATCTCCTCCGCGATATCCTCCGCGACGAATGGGGATGGGACGGCCTCATGTGCTCCGACTGGAGCTCCATCCAGCAGATGATTCCCCAGGGCTACAGCCCCGACCTCAAGCATGCCGCAGAGGCCGCCGCCAACGCCGGTGTCGACATGGACATGCAGGGCTTCGCTTATATCGCCCACCTCAAGGAGCTCGTTCAGGAGGGAAAGGTTTCCGAAAAGACCATCGACGGCCTTGTCCGCAACGTCCTCCGCACAAAATTCCGCCTCGGACTCTTCGACAATCCCTACGTCGACATCCCCACGTCGCGCCGTTTCTTCGCCCCCGCAAGCCTCGAGGCCGCCCGCAAGGCCGCTGAGGAGAGCGCAGTCCTCCTCAAGAACGCTAATTCCATCCTCCCCCTCCGCGATAATCTCAAAATCGCCGTCACCGGGCCCCTGATGGACGCGAAGCACGACCAGAACGGCACATGGGTCTTCGACCTCGAGAAGGACAGCACCGTCACGGTCCTCGAGGCCATGAGGGAAATGTACGGCCCCGACCGGATCATCGCCGCTCCCGGCCTTTCTTTCAGCCGCGAGAAGAATCCCGCAGCTGTCGCCGCCGCAGTGGCGAAGGCCCGGCAGGCCGACGTCATCCTCTTCGTCTGCGGCGAGGAGGCCGTACTCTCCGGCGAGGCCCACTGCCGCACCGACCTCACCCTCCCCGGCGGTCAGAAAGGCATGCTCCGTCAGCTCCGCGCTACGGGCAAGCCCGTCGTTTCCGTCGTAATGACCGGACGGCCTATGGAAATCAACGACATCGTCGAGAATTCCGACGCCATCCTCTACGTCTTCCACCCCGGAACCATGGGCGGCCCTGCAATCGCGAACCTCATCTCCGGTAAGGTCAATCCCTCGGGCCACCTCCCCGCCTGCCTCCCCAGGGCTTCCGCACAGCAGCCCCTCTACTACTCCCATAAGAACACCGGACGCCCCGCCGAAGGTATCACCTATATCGACGACATTCCCCTCGAGGCCGGCCAGACTTCCACCGGATGCACGAGCTTCTACCTCGATGCCGGCGACGGAGCCCTATATCCCTTCGGTTTCGGCCTCAGCTACACCGACTTCAGCTATGGCCCCGTTGTCCTCTCTGCCGACAGAATGGGCGCCGACGGAACTCTCACCGCTTCCTGCGAAATCGAGAACACCGGAAAGCTCAAAGGTGCCACCGTTGCCCAGCTCTACGTCCGCGACCTCGTCGGAACCCTCTGCCGCCCCGTCAAGGAGCTCAAGGGCTTCGAGAAAATCACCCTCGAACCCGGAGAGAAACGCACCGTCACCTTCACCCTCCGCGCCTCCGACCTCGCTTACCATCTCGCCGACAACACCCTCGCCGTCGAGCCAGGCGACTTCCGCCTCTGGATTGCTCCCGACTCAGCATCCGGCGACCCCAAGGAATTTGCTGTTGATTAATCCCCAACCCGTACAATCATGAAATTACGTCATATCATTCTTGCGGCGGTCGCTCTGGCCCTTGCCTCTGCTCCCGCCGATGCCCGGAGCACTAAGCGCGGCGTCTGCGCTAAGTTCTCTTACATCGAGGAAATGCAGTACCTCGAGCCCGGTTGCTTCTGGTGGTACAACTGGGGCCAGCTCCCCGGCTCCGGTTTCAAGGGTGAGCTCAAGGACTACGATAGCTCCATGGCTTTCATCCCCATGTGCTGGAACGGTAATTATTCCGCCGACGATATCCGCTCATACTGCAAGGCCCATCCGGAGGTAAAGTACCTCCTCGGCTTCAACGAACCCAACTTCAAGGCTCAGGCCAATATGACTCCCGCCGAAGCCGCTGAAAAATGGCCCGAGGTGCAGGCCCTCGCCAAAGAACTTGGACTTCAGCTCGTGGCTCCCGCACTCAACTATTCCCCCGATGCTCCTTACACCGATCCCACCCGCTGGATGGATGAGTTCGTAGCCCTCGTCGGCAGTGACGCATTCGACTTCACCGCCATCCACAACTATGGCGGCCTCGGCGTAATGAAGACTCTCGGCGGACGCTTCCATGACAAGTATGGAAAGCCCGTATGGGTCACCGAGTTCTGTCAGTGGCCCGGTGGCGCCGGTAACGTTTTCGTCGCTCCCGACACTCAGATTGCTTCAATGGTCGAAACGCTCGAATGGCTCGAAAAAACGCCCTGGATTCACGCTTATTCCTGGTTTATGGCACAAGGTCCTTACAATGCGTCAAACCGCGCTAACTACGGCCTCGTGGCAAATCAGGTCGACGAGAACGGACGGGTAGTCGTCGTCAACGGTCGCCCCGTGCCATTTCTCACTCCGCAGGGCAAGGTTTATGCCCATCTCTGGGACTTCGACCCTGAATACGCCCATCCTGTTGGCGAGCGCTTCTCCGCCGCCGACTTCCATGCCCGCAGTTCGGCCCTTGTAAACGCCGGTGCCTGCCCGGATGCCCCCAAGCCCATTGAAATCAGCCAGTTCAATGCCGGAGCGACACTCGACTACCGCTTCGACATCCCGGAAGCCGGCGATTACACCCTCGATCTCGTAGTCTCCGGCGTCGGCGAGCCCGTGCGCTTCGACCCCCATATCGCCGTCGTCGAGGCTAAGGAAGACGGCTCCGAAGGCGCTGTCCTCGCCGAAGGACGCAAATTCACCCTCCCCGGCGCCGACGACAGCTACAAGACCGAGACCTTCAGCCTCACGCTACCCGCCGGTATCGTCACCCTGCGCCTCAAGGACCTCGCCGTATACCAGCCCTCCGGCATACGCATCTCATCCCTCCGCCTCGTCTCCACCGCCGGAATCGATGCCGTCGCAGTAGGTCCTGACGCCGCCCCCGCCACCGTCGATGTTTTCGACTTGCTCGGTCGGCGTATCCGCTCCGGTGTGGACCCCGCAGCAGCCGCCACGGGCCTTCCCGCTGGCATTTACGTCATCGGCGGTAAAAAGGTATCAGTAAGAAATTGAATATTTTGAGTATAGTTATTATTGTCAACAACCTCTGAGAACACTGTTCCCAGAAACCTCGCGGCCGACTGGGAAGTCGGCCGCCTGCGTTTTTTGACCCTTTTTATTTGGGTGGCCACCGTTTTTTTCGTACCTTTGCCTCACATTTACAAATTATATACATCGGGAATACAATAAGTCACGCATCTTTTGCGTTTCTTGTGACACAAACTACTACCCCTTCGATATGAAATTGAAACTCCTCGCAATCGTCGCTACTACCGCAATATTCCTCTCTTCTTGTTCCACCTCTAAGACCGTTCTTCCTTATTTTCAAGATATTTCCACTGTCAAGGAAGGAGTCTTGCCCGCGGCTGATTATCTCCCTGATATCAAGCCCGCCGACGAACTCATTATCACGGTACACTCCGAGGTTCCGCAGGCTTCCGCTCCCTACAACAGCCTCTTCTACAATTCTCCCTACGATGATGTCGCCTACATCAGCGGCACTCAGAAGATTATGACCTATGTTGTCGACACTAAGGGCGATATCGACTTCCCCATCCTCGGCAAGATACACGTCGCCGGCCTGAACTGCGAGCAGCTCCGCGACCTCCTCACCGAGAGAATCAGCAAGGACGTCAAGGACCCCCTCGTAACCGTCACTCTCGCGAACTTCAAGGTCGTAGTCGCCGGCGAAGTCAACAAACCCGGCAACATCCCCGTTAAGGGCAACCGCGTCACTGTCCTCGACGCCCTCAGCGCCGCAGGAGACCTCACCCCCTACGGCGAGCGCTCTAACGTTCTCGTAATCCGTGAGGAAAACGGAAAGCGCACTTTCGCTCACCTCGATCTCAACTCCTCCGAGGTGCTCACCTCTCCTTACTATTACCTTCAGCAGAACGACTACGTATACGTCGAGCCCAACAAAATCCGCCAGGCCAACTCCAAGTACAATCAGGACAATGCTTACAAGCTCACGGTAATTTCCACCGTCGTCAGCGCCTGCTCCGTGATTGCTTCGCTCGTTATCGCTCTCGCTATTAAATAACCGATTATTTCCATCACCTCATACCGGAAAGTCATTTAGACTATGGCACAACGCAAATCCTCCGAATATTTCGACATAAAGGGTACCCTGATGATGTACCTCTCCAAATGGTATCTCTTCCTGATATCAGTCATCATCTGTGTCGGCCTCGCATTCGTTTATTCTAAAATGAAAAAAGACGTGTTTGCTGTTCGGGCAAACATCGCCATTACGGAAGAAAACAGTAGTCCGATGGGTATGCTCGGCTCGCTTAACGAGGTTTTCGGTTCCGGAGCACGGGTGGATGATGAAATATTTATAATTACATCCCATACCGTATATCGCGATGTCGTCAAAAACCTTGGCCTCCAGTTCAATTATGTGGTAAAAAAGGGATTCCTTGAATCGGAAACCGCTTATCCCGATAGCCCCCTTGTTCTCGATGTGCCCCCTATGTTCGCCGACACCCTCTCGACTTCGCTCTTCTTCAAGGTAAAAGTCGACGAGAAGGGCCGCGCGGATGTGAAGATGAAGGCTCTCAAGGAAACCGTTCTCGAAGTTGAGGACGTTCCTCTCCCTGCTACGCTCGACTCTCCTTACGGAAAGCTCGTTCTCCGTCCCACAGAATATTTTGAGAAAGGGAAGGACCTGAAAACTTATATTTCCGTATTCAGCCTTGATTTTGCCACCGAAATTCTCGCCTCTCAGGTCGTGTCGGAGATTGCTTCACGTAAATCCAGTGTCGTAAGCATGGGTATAGACACTCCTGTTCCCGTCCTCGGTATGGCTATCCTCAATGACATAATCAAGGAATACAACAACCGTGGTATTCGCGACAAGAATATTCAGGCTCAGACCACCGCTAATTTCATCGATGGTCGTCTGCGCCTTCTCGCATCTGACCTTGATGTGGCCGAATCCGACATCCAGAATTACAAGCAGAAGGAAGGAATTGTTGACCTCCCGACTGAAGTCAAGTATCAGAGCGAGAAAAAAGGACAGGTCGAGGCTGAACTCATAAAGGCACAGACCGAAGCCGAGGTTCTTCGCATGATTCGTGACTTCATTACTGATCCTGCAAATTCCACCTCGCTCGTCCCGATGACTTCGGATAACAATGGCCTCAACGCCGGCATTACCACATACAACGAGCTCATGATAAAGCGCCTCGACATTGCCGGCAATGCCAGATCCAACAATGCCGCTCTCCGTGCCCTCGACGAACAGCTCGCCGCTATGCGCGGGAACATCAACACCTCTGTTGAAAAAGCCTATGAAACACAGCGCGTGCGTATAAACGAACTCGAGTCCGTGAAGCGCTCCACTGAAGGCCGCCTGGGCAATGTTCCCGCTCAGGAACGCGCCTACCGCGACATGATGCGTCAGCAGACAATCAAGCAGGAACTTTACGTATACCTCCTCCAGCGTCGGGAAGAGACTTCCATGCTTCTGGCTAACGCGACTCCGAAGGGTACTATTATCGATGAGGCCTACACCCTCATCGAGCCCCTCAATATGAGCCGGAAAATGATGCTCGCCATTGCTTTTATCATCGGCCTCCTCCTGCCGCCTCTCTTCCTCTGGCTCAAGAATTTCCTCAACGACAAGTTCGATTCCATCTCCTCGCTCAGAAAATACACAGATGTGCCCATCCTCGGTGAAATCTGCGAGGACCGTTCCGGTAAGAATCTGGTTGTACTTCCTGGTGACACGTCTTCCACTTCTGAGCTCTTCCGCCTCCTCCGCTCAAACCTCCAGTTCGTCCTCAACAACCGCGACGAGAAAGTCATTCTCGTCACGTCCACCAACTCCGGCGAGGGCAAGAGCTTCGTTTCCGTGAACCTCGCGGCTTCTCTCGCCATCCTCGGAAAGAAGGTACTACTCGTCGGCCTAGACATCCGCAAGCCCCGCCTTGCTTCCTACCTCGGCATAAATCCCCCCCTCGGTCTCACCCAGTACCTCGCATCTTCCGATGTGACCCTCGACAGCATCATCGTGCATTCCGCCGAGATTAAGGACCTTGACATTATCTGCGCCGGCCCCGTGCCCCCCAATCCCGGCGAACTACTCGCTTCTCACCGCCTCGAGGAGTTCTTTGCCGCCGCACGTGGAATTTACGACTACATCGTCATCGATTCCGCACCCGTCGGTATGGTCAGCGACACATTCGCTCTCAACCGCTTCGCAAATGCCACGGTATACGTCTGCCGCGCCAACTACACAACAACCCGCGACATCAGCTTCATCAACGAAGTCTACGACACCAAGCGCCTCAACCGTCTCTCTCTCGTCGTCAACGGCACAACCGCCAAGAAAGGCTACGGCTACGGCGTAGATGGCAGCGACAAGCACAGCAAATAATCCCCAAAAGCCAAATAACGCGTTTCCTCCGGGCCTGACTTCGGAGGAAACGCGTTTAAATTCTGAAATCTTCGATGATAAACAAGTATAATTTCTATTATCGCTTTTTCGTAATCCTCTTTTGGGTTTCGATGTGCTTTAATTTTGTTGTCGAGGAATTTTTTGTCCCGCTGAAGTCTTTGGAATTTGCATTTTCTGTATTTGTTCAGTTTGCATTCGCTTTGTTGGGCTTGCTCTTGCTTAGAAATAAACACGATATTCTTGTTATTGGTGCGTTTCTTGCAATAACGGTTTTGTCTTCGCTGATTATTAATGGCCTTCCTGTTAAAATGTTTATCAATGGCCTGAGAAATTTCTTTGCTCTTTTGTTTGCAATACCGGTAATTCGTTTCTTTGTGACGGGCCCGGGGGCCCAGGAGTTTAAGGCAAGGTTTGATAAACAATTGCAAATTTGGCTCTATATTCAGGCTGTATGTGTGATGTGGCAGTTTTTTAAATATGGAGCAAATGATGCAGGCGGAGGTTCGATGGGTTATGGAGCTTCAGGCATGGTCTCCATGCTTATATATTTGATTTCTTACTATCTTGTTGTTCAAAAATGGGACTTTGATGATTTTTTAGGAAGTCTGAGACGTAATTATGCGAATGTGTTGCTTCTTTTGCCGACGTTTTTCAATGAAACTAAAATTAGTTTCGTTTTACTCATCTTATATTTTTTACTTTTATACAAACCGTCTCGTTCGGCTATTTTGAAAGTCATTTATGTTGTTCCTGTAGTTATTGCTTTAGGGGCCGGACTGATTGCAACCTATCTTCACGCTACGGGAGCTGATGCTGATTATGTTTTGTCAATGGACTTTGTGGATGCCTATTTCTTTGGGGCGGAAATGGATGAAACCATTGAAATAGCAATGGATGTTCAGGACGGTTATTACGATGATGGTCTTGAAGAAGGACAAGTATGGCTTCTGGATATAGCACGTCTGGCAAAGTTCCCTCTTACAATTCCTGAACTCGAGAAGACTCCGGGTGGTTTGGTTTTAGGAGCAGGTCTTGGAAATTTGAACGGTGGTAAAAGAATGGGCGAAAGTGATTTCTCTCGGAAAAACAGATGGATGCTCATTGGTTCGAGACCGTGGTCTTTCACGCTTTTGGTCGAAACCGGATTATGTGGAATTATTTGGTTTTTCTGGATGATGATTTCCGGTTTCTTCTGTGGCTTTAAATATGGCTGCTTTAGCAAACGAATGTATTTCTATTTAGGCGTTTGTATATTCTTGATGTTATTTTACAATGAAGCGCTTTGGTATGTAAACTTTTGTATTCCCTTTTTCTATCTTGGCTTCGCTGTAAGACTGGTTGACAAGGGAAGGGAGTCTTCTGAAAACTCGATTAAAGAGGCATATTTGAGTGCGTAGAGATAAGCCTTTCGTTTACTTTTATGATTCTCAATTCCTTCGCCTTTCTCTGCGTAATACCGCTCGTATTGTTCCTCTACGCGGCGGTGATGTTGCTTTGCAGACGCTCGCGGAGGGTCAATGTCGTTTCCGCGGCTTTCCTTACGGCAATCTCCTATGGGTTTTTCCTCTATGAGCAGCCCTCGGGTGCACTTTTCCTCTTCGCAATAACAGTCATAACCTATCTCGCCGCACGTCTCTTCGACGGGTGCGAAAGATATGCCTCGACTTCACGCCGCCGGTGGACACTCGGCTTCATTGCAGTCCTCCTCGTGGCCGCCCCTCTCGTCGTCTTCAAGTATACCAACTTCCTCAATTCAACCTTTGCCGACATCCTTGCTCTCGCAGGATTTGACTGGGAGCCCCCTCGTTTCTCCTTCATCGTACCGCTCGGAATATCTTTTTTCACATTCCAGGCCCTCGGCTACATGCTTGAGGTCTATCGCCGCCAGATTCCGGCCGAGCGCAATTTCCTCTTCTATACACTTTTTGTCGGTTTCTTCCCTCAGATTGCATCCGGTCCGATCAGCAAAGCCGACGAACTCCTCCCGCAGATTAAGGAACGCAAGTATTTCTCTGTATATAACCTCACCGAAGGCGCCCGCCTCATGCTGTGGGGTTACTTCCTCAAGGCTGTCGTCGCCGACCGCCTCGCAACCTTTGTCAACCCCGTCTACGACAACTGGGAAGCCTTCTCCGGCACCTCGTGTTTTCTCGCGTCCGTGTTCTATTCTTTGCAGATTTACGGCGACTTCGCAGGTTATTCCCTCATTGCCATAGGCGTCGGAAAACTCTTCGGCTTCGACCTTATCAACAACTTTCGGCGCCCTTATCTCGCCCATTCCGTCACCGACTTCTGGCGCCGCTGGCACATATCCCTCACCCGATGGCTCCGCGAAAACATCTATTTCCCCCTCGGCGGCAACCGAAAGGGAAAGTCCCGCACATACCTCAACATCCTTGCCACATTCACGGTCAGCGGCATCTGGCATGGTGCAAACCTCACATTCATTGTCTGGGGCTTTATTCACGGCGTGGTTCAGGCCGTCGAGCGCTTCTTCGGATGGGGCGCCAAGCCTGCCGCAAAGTGGATTGTCCCCCTCCGGATTCTCCTCACTTTCCTAATCGTAAACTTCGCCTGGATTTTCTTCCGCCTTCCGTCCCTCAAGGACGCCTGTGGGGTAGTGGGGCGTATCCTCACTTTCGCCCCCGGCGAGGCCATTCCGGTCTCGAACACCGGTCTCGTCCTCCTCTTGTTTGCCATTGTCTCGCTCTTCGCTTCCGAGATTGTCATGGAGTATGCCCCGGAAGTCAGCCTCCTGCGCAACCGCAGGCTTTGGGTTCGGATAGTCTCCGTTATAGCCCTTGTGTTCATTATCCTCACTGTCGGCGTACTCGATTCCGGACAGTTCATCTATGTCAATTTTTAAGCTCCCGGATATGAAGTCTCTGCTCCGCTTCCTCCTGATTGTCCTTGGCATAGTGCTCGCCCTTTTCGCCCTCGACCGAGCCTTCGGTGCCGTCATGGACCATGCCGTCTCAGGGGCAAGAGGAGGAGACACACGGAATCACTATTACATCAGCAACTGCCTTGACGACTCCGTCGTCATAATGGGCTCCTCACGTGCCAACCACCACTACGTCCCGCAGATTCTTGCCGATTCCCTCGGGATGACGGTCTATAATGCCGGAACCGACGCAAATGGCATCATGCTGGCCTCCATGCAGCTCAACAACATGCTTGCCCGAGGCCATCGCCCGGCGCTTATCGTCTACGACTACTTCCCCAAGTTCGACCTCGCCGACATTTCCGACCTCAACCGGGCTATACAAAGGATGCGCCCTTATGCAGGGATTTCCGGAATGGATTCTATCATCAGAGACATCGACAGGTATGAGAATATAAAATTGAAGTCTTATCTGTATCGTTACAATTCCACCTTCATACAGGTTCTCAGCGACTTCGTTAATCCGCGTCAGGTTGTTCGGAGTGGATATAAGCCTCTGTATGGGAGTATCACAACCCGTTTCCCTCGTCCTGCTGACGTCGTCGGAACCGACAGAGTCGACTCCGTCAAGGTTCGCTATCTCCGCCGTTTCGCCGACATCTGCCGCCGGGAAGGAATCAGCCTCGTCTTCGTCATATCGCCTTACTACTTCGACGGAATGGATTTTCGTATCGCAGAGTTGCGTGGCATCGTCGGTCCCGACATATCCCTTATAGACCTCTCCGACAGCCCCGCATTCGTCGGACAGGACTCCCTCTTCGCTGATCCATCTCACCTGAACGATGCCGGAGCGCGGCGGTTCACCTCTCTACTTTCAGAGATATTGAGGAATAATCTAAGTAAGTGATATTTTTTGTATCTTTGCAAAAACAAAAAGAATAATGGAATCCGCACGTCCGAAGATCTCTGTTCTAATTCCGGTGTATAATGTTGAGAAAACGCTCGCACGCTGTCTTGACTCTGTGGTCTCGCAATCATTGAGAGACATTGAAATTATATGTGTGGACGACGCTTCCCCGGACGGATCAGCACAAATCCTCAGGCAATACTCAGAGAAGGATTCGCGACTGAAAATTATATCAAAAGCGCGCAATGAAGGCCTGATGATGGCGCGCAAGACGGGCTATAGGGCGGCCAAGGGCGAATTCCTTTTTTTTCTCGATTCCGATGACTATTTGACACCTGACTCGCTCGCTCGGATGTACGAGGCCTGCGAAAAGGAAGGTGCCGATCTGGGTGTGGCGGATTATTATTTTGAACGTCCGAACGGCCTGAGAACGTATACCTCCAAAACCGCCCTTCTTGACGACAACCCCGCGACTTTTCTGAAGACCATGACTCAGGGCCGGACGAGCTGTACGGTATGGGGCCTTCTGTTCAGCGCGTCACTGTTTGACGGGCACGAGTATGTGACGTTTATGAACCAGTCCTTCTCGGAGGACCGGATTCTTCTCTTGCAGGTTCTTAAGAACGTACAGCGTGTTGCCCTTGTGAGATATCCCGCCTTAGTGTATGTCCTTAACTCCTGTGCGATGACTCGCAATCGTCTCTCTGATGAGAAACTCGTAAGCCAGTTGAAGGCTCTGGCTTGGTGCAGGGACTATGCTCAGGAGACAGAAGCGCTTCGCATTCCGGCTCGTGTTCACTATGCAAGATATCTCAGTTTCTTTGTCGAAAGCGGCTACCCTTTGGGATTAATATATGAGGCGGTCCCGGGCAACCGGGAAATATTATCTTACAGTAGCCTCAAAAACTTGCTTGGAGTGCGCCTGGCCTTGCATACACGTCTTTCTGCATCTTCAAGACTGTACCAGCGTACAGCCTCGAAAATGCGTCTTGTCCTGAGACGCATTATCAAGAGGTTTTGACGAGTTGAGCTCGCGAGCTGTGTCTTGATATCAGGTTTTCCAGGCCTATAGCAGCGAAGTAAATTACGCTGAACATCATAGGATAATGGTATCTCATCCCGCCGTACATCAGGAAATGCATTCCTGTTCCAAGAATGACGGGAAGAAGCAAGACTCCGCTCATACCCCACAGTCTGCGTCTTTCATGCCATATTCCGCAAGCGCACAGAAGCAACACAATATAGTAAATAGCCGACAAGCCCACAATTGTTACTTTGCTGAAACCTTCGTCTTTAGGCTGAAAGCATTTTTGGGCATAAATATCGGCTACCCAGAGATGCGCCGCTTTGGCGGGCATCAGTGCTATGAAGCGTCCCGGATTGTCTATAATCCAGTCTATGGCGCGTCGGGTCAGGAGAGAGTCTTTCTGTACCGTATTTAACCCCGGCTCTACAAGAGGATGCCCGGGATTGCCTGGTTTGAAAACTTCGTCTGTATAGCTGCCGTCCGCGCCGTCCCAATTGCCGATAAGCATATTGCAGCCTTTGGTGGTGCTTCCGCCGAGAGGATGCCCGCAGCTATTGTAAGTCACGCCGAGGATTCCGATGTAGACAATGGTCATACCGGCAACGTAGTAAATCCAGCGCATCGGCTTTTCCCTGCGCATGAGGGCGTAGAGGATTAAGGAGGGAAGGAACACGGGTGCTATGGGTCTCACCCAGTTGCCGAGGGTAAGCAATGCTCCGGAGAGAACAATAGTCCACCACTGACGTCCGCAGACGGCAAATGAGAAGAGTATCAGCGCCATACAAAGCATATCCGACATATACACCGGCGTGGACATTATGTTGGAAGGCAGAATGCAGAACAGAACAACCGCAACGTACCCGACCTTCTCGCCTCCGAATTTGCGTGCGAGTTTCCACAAAGACCAAAGGATTATGCAATTGAAAAATAATTGTTCAACGCCTACGAGCGCGAGGCTCCCGAATATCTTCAGGTTGAGTATAAGAAAGTTAATGTAACCGGTGTTGGCAACCCAATAATCGTCAGAAAAATTATGGATTGTGGGATACCATGAGCCGGCAACAACCGCATCTCGTGCAAAATTGCTGTAATTCAGGGCGTCGCTATATTGCGGTTTATTGGCCAGTAGGATCAACAGTATGATTTGGCCTATGGCCCATAGCGCAATGGCCGCGCATGCGGCGATACGGTAGAATTTAGTCTTCTTATACATCACAGCAGTCTATCCTTGACGGCGAAGCGTGGGCGGTGCTTGACTTCCATAAAGATTTTACCTACATATTCTCCGACAATACCGATGGCTATTAGGATAAGACTCCCGAGGAACCATACCGAAAGCATGAGCGAAGTCCATCCTGGCATAGTTGAGCTACCGAAAAAATAGCTGACAAGTACGTAGATAGATACAAGTATTGTCAAGAAAAGGATAGCCACGCCGGTGTAGAATATCATCTGCATCGGCTTTACGGAGAACGAAGTTATGCCGTCAACCGACAGGGCAAGCATCTTCGACAGCGGATATTTCGACTCGCCGGCAACCCGCGGATTGCGTTCATAGTAGACTTTGGCTGTGTCAAGACCGATGAGAGGAACGATTCCGCGCATGAAGATATTGCTCTCGCCATACTCGCTCAGTAGGTCGAGGGCCCGTCGGCTCATCAGGCGGTAGTCGGCGTGGTCGTACACCGTGTCAAGTCCCATGAGTTTCTGGAAGGAATAGAAGGCGTGGGCGGTAGTGCGCTTGAAGAAGGTGTCTGTCTTGCGGGAGCTCCGGACACCGTAGACTATTTCCTTGCCCTCGCGATAGAGTCGAACCATCTCTTTCATGGCTTCGGGGTCGTCCTGAAGGTCGGCGTCTATGCTGATTGCGCAGTCGCACTTGTCCCTGACTTCCATAAGCCCCGCGAGAAGAGCATACTGGTGCCCGCGATTGTGGGCCAGAGAGATGCCTTTAAGCCGGGAATCTTCGGTGTGAAGCTTCTCAATGGTGCTCCAGGTAGCATCCTTGCTCCCGTCGTTGACACACAATATGTAGCTGTCGGCCTCTGTCTCGCCGGCTGAAGTCATTTCATCCAGTAGTTTCAGCATTACCGGTGCCGTAAGGGGGAGAGCCTCCGCTTCATTATAACAAGGAACGACTATCGCCAGCCGTGGAGGAGGAAGCAAGTGTTCGTTTGACATGTCTTACTTGGTTATGGTTTCTTTCGCAAAGATATTAAATTTTCCAAACACTTCCAAATATTTTCCCGCACCAACTTGTCGACGAGGACGCAACCAAGAAATACGGCCGCGAGGAAGGCGCCGATGGCAAGTATTGCCAGCGGGCCGTCGAGGGGGGCGTAAATGGCCTTTACGGTGTCTTTGAAGTGGATGAATACCCATTTGTTGAAGTGGATGAGGTAGACGGCGAAGCAGCCTCCGCCTATCCAGTTGATTATGCTGTTCGAGAACTTACGGATGTTGGCGAAAAGGATAAGGAAGCCGAAGCTCTCCAGGACCACGAGCGGGCTCGAATAGCTCAGAAGCCAGGATGTCACCCCGTTGATGCCTTCCTTGATTACGAAGTAGTCGGCGACGGTCTCCACAAGTATCGTGCCGATGACGAGGCCCCAGCCTACCGACAGCCGATTGACGGCCCTGCCATGGAGCCTCAGCCAGCGGGCGAAGAGATAGAGTCCCGAGAACGAGAGGAAGCTGTAGCCTTCGTTGAACTGTGCTGGCTTGCCGATCAGGGTAAGCGCCGTCTGGACAAGGTAGAATCCCGCTATCATCCACCCGAGTTGCCGCCCCGAGGCCTTTTCCGTGAAGGCGTTGAGCACCGGAGCGAAGAGGAAGAGCAGAATGTAACTGGGTATGAACCATTGGTTTTCAGTCCATTCCAGAATGCAGCTCTGATATATGGCCTCCCAGCTGAATGGCGCTATGCCTATGGCCACGAAGAGAAGGTAGATTGTCACGGCGTAGAAAAGCACCTGAAAGAGGAATTTCATGAAGCCTTTCAGTGTCGCCCGGATGCCGAACCAGCCGGAGATGAGCACGAAGATGTTCACTCCCGCTATCGCCGCCATCTCGAAGAAGATTCTCGCAGCGGTCCCGGCAGGGGCGGAAGCTACGTCCGCCGAGGTCGGCACGGTGAGCGCCGCGAAATCGGCGTGGACCACGAGCACGAAGAACATGGCGAGCATCCTGAGAAGCTCGAAGTTGCTCTCACGTCGGCCAGTCGGGCCCTTGGTGATGGATTCAATCTGTGCCATGGTATCAGAGTTCGATTTTTTCCGCCTCGACGGGGTGTCCCATGAACATCGTGGCGAGTTCCGAGAAGCTCGAGGCCTCCTCGGTGGTGAGGTAGCGGGTGTGGGCGCCGTGGGTGATTTTTGCGTCCATTTCGGGGTGTCGGCGGAGGTAGTCGACGAGCGATGCGGCCACCACTTCGCCCTGCTTGAGTATGCTCACGCTCTCGGGCAGATATTTGCGTATCTTCTTTTCCAGCAGGGGGTAATGCGTGCATCCGAGAATGAGCGTGTCGATTTCCGGGTCCTTGGCCATGAGCGCGTCAAGGTCGTGCTTCACGAACCAGTCGGCGCCGTTGCCCTCCGCCTCCTTGGCCTCCACGATTGCTGCCCAGAGCCTGCAGGCCTGCGAGCTGAGGGTGAACTCAGGGTAGGATTTGGCTATTTCGATGTCGTACGACTGCGAGGCGACGGTTCCGGGAGTCCCCACAAGCCCGATATGTCCGCCCCGGGAATGGGAGCCCACGGCCTCGACTGTGGGCCGGATTACGCCCAGCACACGCCGCTCCGGGTCGAGCTCCGGGAGGTCGCGCTGCTGGATGCTCCGCAGGGCCTTCGACGAAGCCGTGTTGCAGGCAAGAATCACCAGATGGCAGCCCTGCCGGAAGAGATACTCAACTGCTTCGAGCGTGAAGCGGTAGACAGTCTCGAACGACCGCGAGCCGTAAGGCGCGCGCGCATTGTCGCCGAGATAAAGGAAATCGGCGTCCGGAAGGGCGTGGCGCAGAGAGCGAAGGATTGTCAGGCCGCCGTAGCCGGAGTCGAAGACCCCGATAGGGCCGGGCGCTTGTGGCAGTTTCATGGCAGGTGGGCGCGAGTAAAAGAACGGCGGATGCGCGCAGAGGGTGTGGAGCGACGCATCCGCCGTAGGGTAGGGTCAGTTATTTCTCGAGACGCTTGCGGATGGCTTCGGTCTCGGCCTCGTAGCCGGGCTTGGCGAGGAGGGCGAACATGTTCTTCTTATAGGCCTCGACGCCGGGCTGGTTGAAGGGATTGACTTCGAGGAGATAGCCGCTGACGCCGCAGGCTGCCTCGAAGAAGTAGATGAGCTGGCCGAGGCAGTACTCGCTGATTTTGGGGAGGACAAGCTGCATGTTGGGCACGCCGCCGTCCACGTGGGCGAGTCTCGTGCCGAGTTCGGCCATCTTGTTCACCTCGTCCACGCGCTTGCCTGCGATGTAGTTGAGGCCGTCAAGGTTGGCTTCGTCGCCGGGGATGCGCACCTCGTGCTTCTGTTCCGTCACGGAAATTACGGTCTCGAAGATGATGCGCTCGCCTTCCTGGATCCACTGGCCCATCGAGTGGAGGTCGGTGGAGTTGTCGACTGCGGCGGGGAAGATGCCCTTGTGGTCCTTGCCCTCGCTCTCGCCGTAGAGCTGCTTCCACCATTCGCCGAAGAAGTGGAGCTTGGGATTGTAGTTGACGAGGATTTCAATCTTCTTGCCCGAACGGTAGAGGGCGTTGCGGGTCATGGCGTAGGTCACGGCGCTCATGTCCTTGCCCGAAAGCGTGGCTTTCTGCATCTCGCGGGCGCCTTCGACGAGGGCACGGATGTCGTAGCCGGCGACTGCGATAGGCAGAAGGCCCACGGGGGTCAGCACCGAGAATCGGCCGCCCACGTTGTCCTCGATTACGAAGGTCTTGTAGCCCTCGGAGGTGGCGAGGGTGCGCAGGGCTCCGCGCTTGGCGTCGGTGATGGCCACGATGAGCTTGCGGGCGGCTTCCTTGCCGGCCTGAGACTCAAGCTGTTCCTTCAGCAGACGGAAGGCGATGGCGGGTTCGGTCGTGGTGCCGCTCTTGGAAATCACGATGATGCCGAATTTCTTGCCCTTCAGGAGCTCCTGAAGCTCGTAGAGATAGTCCTCGCCGATGTTCTGCCCGGCGAAGAGCACCTTAGGAGCGCCGGGAAGGTAGGCGGCGAAGGAATTGCTCATGGCCTCGATTACGGCCTTGGCGCCCAGATAGCTGCCGCCGATGCCGATGGCCACAACATATTCGCATTCCTCGCGGAGAACCTTGGCGGCCTCTTCGATTTCTTTCAGGAATTTGTCGTCCGTGCGGGAGGGAAGGTCCACCCAGCCGAGGAAATCATTGCCCAGGCCGCTGTGGTCCGTGAGTTTCGACAGGCTCTTGGCGGCGTCCGCCGAGAGCGCCTCGATATCGGCGCGGCTCACGCATCCGAGCACGTCCGAGATATTCAGCTGTATCTTTTCCATATCTTTTTGGTGTTTGTTAGTCTTATGTTCCTGCAAAATTACTGATTTTTCTCCGTAATCCGTGCCCCGCGTGTATAAAAATATTTAAGGATGTGGTCCCCGAATGCAAAAAAATGCGTATCTTAGCGCAAACTTTTGCCCGCGCGAAGGCCTATGCTGTCGCCGGGGAGCCACCTGAATAATTAAAACCAACTCATACTCACTTTCTTACAGACTTTTTATGCTCAAAAACCATCCCAAGGGACTAATTCCCGCCGCTCTGAGCAACATGGGCGAGCGCTTCGGCTACTACATCATGAACGCCGTCCTCGTCCTCTTCCTCTGCTCAAAGTTCGGCCTCTCCGACGAGACAAGCGGACTCATCTACTCATTCTTCTACGCCGGAATCTACATCCTGAGCCTCGTCGGCGGTTACATAGCCGACAAGACACAGAACTACAAGGGCACCATCATCCGCGGCCTCATCGTCATGTCGCTCGGCTACTGCATCCTCGCCGTGCCCATCCTCTCCACCGCCGACAACCGCGCCTGGCTCCTCCCCCTCACCTGCTTCGCCCTCTTCCTCATAGCCTTCGGCAACGGCCTCTTCAAAGGTAATCTCCAGGCAATCGTGGGCCAGCTCTACGATAATCCCCGCTACGCCGCACAGCGCGACTCCGGCTTCCAGATTTTCTACGTCTTCATAAACATCGGCGGCCTCGTCGCCCCCTTCGTCGCCCCCATGCTCCGCTCCTGGTGGCTCGGAGTCCACAACCTCACCTATAACGCCAACCTCCCCGCCCTCGCCCACGAGTACCTTTCCGTAGGCGACAGCATGAACACCGAGAACGCCAACAACCTCTATGCCCTCGTCACTCAGGTCGGCGGCGACGCCTCCGGCGACATTTCGGCCTTCTGCACGCAGTACCTCGACGTGTTCAACACCGGCATCCACTATTCCTTCATCGCCTCCATCGTGGCTATGCTCATCTCCCTCGTCATCTTCGTCTGCTTCAAGAACGGCCTCCCCAACCCGCCCAAGAAAGAAGCCGTCGCCGCAGAGAACTACACCGCCGAGGAAAAAATCGCTATGGCCAAGGAAATCAAGCAGCGCATGTACGCCCTCTTCGCCGTGCTCGGCATAGCCATTTTCTTCTGGTTCTCCTTCCATCAGAACGGCACATCCCTCTCACTCTTCGCCCGCGACTTCGTGAAGACCGACGCCATCGCCCCCGAAATCTGGCAGGCCGTAAACCCCTTCTTCGTAATCGTCCTCACCCCTCTGGTGATGTGGCTCTTCGGCAGCCTCGCACGCAAGGGGCGTGAAATCTCGACTCCCCGCAAGATCGGCATCGGCATGGGCATCGCCGGCCTCGCCTACCTCTTCCTGATGGTCTACAGCTACGTCAAGGGCTACCCCTCGGCCGAGGCCTTCCGCTCCATGGAGAATTCCGCCGCCGAAGCTCTCAAGAGCGGCTGGTGGATAATGTTCGTCATCTACTTCTTCCTGACCGTGGCCGAACTCTTCATCTCCCCCCTCGGCCTCTCCTTCGTTTCCAAAGTCGCTCCCAAACATATGCAGGGCCTCTGCCAGGGCCTCTGGCTCGGCGCCACGGCTGTCGGCAACCTCCTCCTCTGGGTCGGCCCCCTCATGTACAACGCATGGCCCATCTGGGAGGCCTGGGGTGTATTCCTCATCGTCTGCCTCATCTCCATGGGCGTGATGTTCGGCATGGTCAAGTGGCTCGAGCGCGTCACCACCGAAGCCCCGGTCCCCGCCGCCCCCCTCGACACCACCGAAGAGGACGTAATCTGACCTCACACAGATTGCATCCCGTCTATATAACTTCACCAAATCATTTCTTGTCCTTCTGTATAACCACTACAGAAGGACAAATTTCGACGTATGGACTCAAAAAATAAGCGAATAGTCACAAATTCCATCTTGCTGAATTTGAGAATGATTCTTGTCCTTCTCGTGACTCTTTACACTTCGCGAGTTGTTCTTGAAGTGCTTGGAGTCGTAGATTTCGGTATTTATAATGTTGTAGCTGGCTTGGTTGCCCTGATGACTTTCGTCGGAAATTCTTTGTCAAACTCCTCGCAGAGATATCTAAACATAGGGCTTGCCAACGACAATTTAGAGGAAACCCGACAATATTTCCAGCAGAGTTTTACAATTAACGTAATTATTATCTTAATAATAATAGCGATAGCCGAGACCGCAGGACTCTGGTTTGTCCGCAACAGACTTGTGCTGCCGGCCGATAGGCTTTATGCCGCCATATGGGCATATCAGATGGCATTGGCAATTGTTATATATACTTTTCTTCAAGTGCCATTCAACAGTGCTGTCGTAGCAAGAGAAAAATTCTCTTTCTTTGCGTATATTGGAATTCTCGACGTTTTCCTGAAGCTTGTCTGTGCCTTTTTAATTAAATTTTTCGTTGACGGAAACAACCTTGTGCGCTATTCCGTACTCCTTATGTTATGCTCATTGATTACTCTCCTTACGTATGTTGTGTATTGTATGCGCAAATTCCCTGAATGTCGCCCTGCATTCATATGGCGACATGGTCTGGTGAAGGAGATGGGAATCTTCATCGGCCACAATTTTTTTGGAAGTTTTGCATGGTCGGCCGGAAATCAGGGTACAAATGTGCTTCTCAATCTGTTCTTTGGCCCGACTGTCAATGCTGCCCGCGGTATAGCGATGCAGGTGTATTCAGCGGTTTATCGTTTCACCGACACGATATCTACTGCTATCAAACCGCAGATAATACAATCGTATGCACACGGCAATATTGCCTACATGATGTCATTGGTATCAAAAGGGTCTGTATTTTCGTTTATATTTATGCTTTTTCTTATAGTACCGATTGTATTCAACATAGATTTTGTGCTCAGACTTTGGTTGGGTACAAACGTGGCATACAGTTCGGCTTTTACATCTCTGCTGTTGGTAGATGCCTTGGTCAATACACTCCCTGCTACATTACTCCTTGCAGCAATGGCAACCGGCAATATAAAGCGTAATCAGGTCTGGGGCCGATGCTTTATACTCATGGTTCTCCCCATTTCATATATCGCGCTGAAGCTCTTCCCAATCCCGATACTTCCTTTTATAATAGGCATAGTGCTATCGTTATTCTATACCGCGTATTGTATATATGATATAAAAATTCAGACCGGCATGGCATACGGCACTTATTTCCGCAAAGTGCTTCTGCCGATTTCTTATGTGCTTTTCCCTTTATGTGCTGTGTCATGGATTGAAGTAATATTCATAGAAAATGAGATTTTTAGATTCTTATGTATTTCAGCAACGGATATTGTCATTACCGGGAGCCTGACTTATCTTTTTGTTTTCGATAAAGACGAGCGTGCAGTAGTGCGTAAATTCATTCACAGCCGGTTGCTTCACAAAGGATAAGCGTTTCTGTCTAAAAAATAGGCCTTGATGTCAATGAGCTTTGGTATAAAAGTGCCGAAGCTTCAGACTATTATGCCGAAACGCCGGAGTGTTGGAAAATGTTAAACGGCAGGTTGTGCCGGGATGGGGGCGGGGAGCGGGGTTTGTGTTGTATCTTTGCACTGTCAATGTTTTTTGTCTCACTTTTTTCTTGATCTGATATTATGAATTCGTTTTTTTCTATCCGTCCGGCCAATGAATGGGTCGAGATGGCCCGGGAGGCTTCGGGCGGTAATTCGCTCTATGGTTCGCTCTGGCATGAGGGCGAGATGGTCTGTCTCATGGACCGGGGCGGCGCACGGCGTACGGCTTTCGCGCTGAAGATTGCCAATGGGGTGGCGGCGCGCGAGCGTGTACTTTTCGTGGACTTCGCCACGTGCTCGCGGCGTTTCGGCGAGCAGGCGGCCGAGCCCTACGCGAAAAATCTTCTCCGGCTGGAGTTCCGTCGCGAGGCTTTCGGGGAGCTGGGGCCGGAGGGGCTGTTCGTGCAGCTCGCGGCGGCGCTCCGCGAGTCGGGTATCAAGGTGTGCGTGGTGGATTCGCTGACGTGGCTCTGCGACTATTTCCCGAAGGCCGACGCCGCCCGCTGGTTCATGCGCAAGTTCGACGAGCTGCGCCGCTCTCTGGGGCTCTCCATCCTCATCGTCTCGAACCACGTTAGGCGCATAGAGCCCTTCTTCGACAACATTTTCCCTGTCGAGAAGCCCGCGGAGGGCGCCCCCGCGTCAGCTCCCGTGTATGCCCCCGCTGCTCCGGCAATAGTCCCCTTTGCCGCTGCCAAGGAAGAAGGAGAGAAAATCGCCGACGGGACCGGGCGCGCCCGGGCGACAGCGGCCGCGCCGCCCTCTCCGGCCCGGCATACCACCGTGCGCCGCAAGAAGCGCCGCCGCTGAGGCCCTTGGCGGAAAAATAGGTGCGGGGGTTGGAGATTTGGGTGGAATGTGTTATCTTTGCATTCTATCAATCTTTTTGCCCGATGAAAAGCTTTACCGAGAACTGCTATGACGTGTTCGAGCGCTGTGTGCTCGATTATCATGTGACCGACAATGTGGACGCTCCGTCGCGGAATCCTTACGCGGAGGGTTCGTTTGAGCATACGCTTTACGCGAAGAATCATGTTGATGCCGTGCAATGGCATCTTGAGGATATTATCCGGGACCCGGCCATCGACCCTGTGGAGGCGCTGGAGCTGAAGCGGCGTATCGACCGCTCGAATCAGGTGCGCACTGACATGGTGGAGGAAATCGACAGCTGGTTTCTCCGCCGCTATGCCGGGGTGGAGCCGAAGGCCGGCGCGCAGATCAACACGGAGAGTCCGGCCTGGGCCCTTGATCGTCTGAGCATTCTGGCGCTGAAAATCTACCACATGGAGGCTGAGACGGCCCGCGGGGATGCCTCCGAGGCCCACAAGGCGAAGTGCGCGGCGAAGCTGGCGGTCCTGCGCGAGCAGCGCGCGGACCTGACGAAGGCCATCGACGAGCTCCTTGCCGACATCGAGGCGGGGCGCAAGTACATGAAGGTTTACCGCCAGATGAAGATGTACAACGACGCGGACACGAATCCTGTTCTCTATGGCACGAAAGCCTGAGCAATCTCCGGCGTCGGGGAACAGCCACGGGCTGGTGAGCGTGCTTATGGCGCGTTTTTCGGCCCTGGGGGACGTAGCGATGACGATTCCGGTGGTCTACAGCGCCTGCCGCTGCTGGCCTGACGTGAGTTTCGTGATGCTGACGCGCCCGGCGCTGACCTCGCTGTTCATCAATCCGCCGGACAATCTGCGCGTTATCGGCGCGGACGTGAAGGGGGAGTATAAGGGCGTGCGGGGGCTTATGCGACTGGCCTCGGAGATGCGCCGGGAGTTCCGTCCGGATGCTTTCCTTGACCTGCACAATGTACTCCGCACTAATGTTCTGGGCCTGTTTCTTGGTCTGCGCGGGGTGCGGAAGTATACGCTCCAGAAGTCGCGCTCGCAGCGCCGTGCACTGACGCGGAAGCACAATAAGGTTATGCTTCCGATGATTTCGCAGCGTGCCCGCTACCGCGAGGTGTTCTTTCAGGCGGGAATAGCGGTGAGCGAGTGTTTCCACGGGCTATACGGGGGCCGCGGGAAGGCTCCCGCGGAGGCTTTCGCCTGCATCACGGCTCCGAAGGCCGACGCCGCGGAGAAATGGGTGGGCATCGCCCCATTCGCGGCCCACAGGGGCAAGATTTATCCTCCGGAGCTTATGGAACAGGTTCTTGACCGCCTTATGGCCGAAGGGCCCGGGGAGCTCAGGGTGTTCCTGTTCGGCGGTGGGGGCGAGGAAGCCTCGGTGCTCTCGCGCTGGGCCGGGAAGTATCCCGGGAAGGTATGCTCGCTTGCCGGCAAGAAATACGGTTTTCCGGCGGAACTGGCATTGCTGAACCATCTGGACGCGATGGTTGCGATGGATTCGGCGAACATGCACTTCGCGGCACTTGCGGAGACGCCGACGCTGAGTGTGTGGGGCGCCACGCATCCCTACTGCGGTTTCAAGGCGTGGCATCAGGCCGACAAGGACGCGATACAGCTTCCGCTGAGCTGCCGGCCGTGCTCGGTGTTCGGCTCGAAGCCCTGTCATCGCGGCGACTATCTGTGCATGACCGCCATCCGCCCGGAGACGGTTTACAAACGATTAAGCGAACTACTGAAATGAGCGACAACAAGGACGAGGAAAAATTCGACATCCGGAACTCGCGGGAGGCTCCGACACCGGCGAGCACGGAGGCGGACATCGAGAAGGCGCTCCGTCCGTCGAACTTCGACAGCTTCAACGGTCAGGATAAAATCATCGAGAACTTGAAGATATTCGTCAAGGCTGCCCGTATGCGCGGTGAGGCGCTGGACCATATCCTTCTGTTCGGCCCTCCGGGACTGGGAAAGACGACGCTGTCGAGCATCGTGGCCAACGAGCTGGGGGTGGGGATGAAGGTTACGTCGGGCCCTGTGCTCGACAAGCCGGGCGACCTTGCCGGCATCCTTACGTCGCTGGAAGCCAACGACGTTCTTTTCATCGACGAAATCCACCGTCTGAGTCCCGTGGTCGAGGAATACCTCTATTCGGCCATGGAGGACTACCGGATAGACATCATGATAGACAAGGGTCCGGGGGCGCGGTCGGTCCAGCTGACGCTGAGCCCGTTCACGCTCGTGGGCGCCACCACGCGCAGCGGACTGCTCACATCGCCGCTACGGGCGCGATTCGGCATTTCGTGCCATCTGGAGTACTATGACCATGAGGTGCTTGCGCGCATCGTAAGGCGCTCGGCAGGGCTTCTGAAGGTGGAAATCGCGCCGGAGGCGGCGGAGGAAATCGCTCTGCGCAGCCGCGGGACGCCCCGAATCGCCAACGCGCTTCTGCGGCGTGTCCGGGACTTCGCCCAGGTGGTGGGCTCGGGGAAAATCGACCTCGAAATCGCGCGCTACGCCCTGGAGGCGCTGAACATCGACCGCTACGGGCTCGATGAAATCGACAACAAGATACTCACCACAATCATCCGCAAGTTCAAGGGCGGTCCGGTGGGCCTGACGACGATTGCCACGGCCCTCGGCGAGGACCCCGGGACTATTGAGGACGTGTACGAGCCTTACCTGATCAAGGAGGGCTTCATCAAGCGGACACCCCGCGGCCGCGAGGTGACGGATTTGGCGTACAGGCATCTCGGGGTGAACAAATATGATGACCTCGGGCTTTTCGGATAACTTACAGATACAGAAAACATGGCCGGAATAAAAAGTCTTGCCAAGGACACGGCGGTCTACGGACTAAGCTCGATACTCGGGCGCCTTCTGAACTGGCTGCTCGTGCCGATTTATACCCGTGTGTTCGTGAGCGGGGAGTACGGCATCGTGGTTTTCGACTACTCGGCGGTGGCGCTGATGCTGGCGCTTCTGACCTACGGAATGGAGACGGGCTTTTTCCGCTTCGTCAACCACGAGCGCTGGCGCGACCCGATGGAGGTGTACTCGACGACGCTGATTTCGCTGGCGTCGACCTCTGCGGTGTTTGTGGTGGTAATGAGCGCGTTCCTCGAGTCGCTGTC
Source organism: uncultured Porphyromonadaceae bacterium (assembly GCA_902491515.1). Classification (GTDB taxonomy): domain Bacteria; phylum Bacteroidota; class Bacteroidia; order Bacteroidales; family Muribaculaceae; genus CAG-873. Next base: position 25,599 of record CABUIC010000008.1, on the reverse strand, counting down.
GGAATTCATGCGCACGCCGGACCGTCCGTCGTGTACGTGGCTTCTTGCTACGGCGGTTGCGATGGACGCCTTCACGGCTATCCCCTACGGCTATCTCCGCTACTGTTCGCGGGCGATGCGCTTCGCCACGGTGCGCCTGACGAACATAGGCCTCAACATCGGTCTCAACCTATTCTTCCTGCTGGCGTGTCCGTGGCTTATGGAGCACGCTCCGGGGACGGTGGACTGGTTCTATGACCCGGCCTACGGCATAGGCTACATCTTCCTGAGCAACTTCATAGCCTCGGCGGCGAACCTTCTGTTGCTTTTCCCGGAGCTGAGGGGCTTCCGCTGGAGATTCAATCCGGAGCTCTGGCGGCAGATGCTGAGATATTCGTGGCCCCTGCTGATCCTCGGGGTGGTGGGGCTCATGAATCAGAACCTTCCGAACATCATTTTTCCTTATCTCGCCACGCAGCTCACTCCCGCCGAGGCCGACGCGGCTCTGGGCGTCTACGGCGCGTGCTATAAAATCGGGCTTATCATGGTGATGTTTCTTCAGGCTTTCCGCTTCGCCTACGAGCCCTTCATTTTCGCCAAGGACAAGGAAAGCAAAGGGAGCAAGCAGGCCTACAGCGACGCGATGAAGTATTTTGTGCTGGCTTCGCTGGTGATATTCCTCGGGGTGATGTTCTATCTCGACATCATCCGGCTCTTCATCGGGCGCAGCTACTACGGAGCGCTCGGGGTGGTGCCTGTGATAATGCTCGCGGAGCTATGCTTCGGAGTGGTGTTCAACCTCTCGGTGTGGTACAAGCTGACTGACAGGACGATATGGGGCTCGTATCTCTCGCTTATCGGGTTCGCGGTGATGCTCGGCATGAATGCGGCGCTTGTGCCGCTCATCTCATACTGGGGATGCGCGTGGGGCTCGCTGGCGAGCTACGGCACGATGATGGCCGTGAGCTATTTCGTGGGTCAGGCGAAGTATCCGATACGCTATGACCTGAAGCGACTCGGGGCGTACACTCTTCTTGCCGGGGCACTTTATGCCGCGGGGATGTACGGAGTTCCGGCGCTGACGGGGAACGCCTGGGCCGAAGGAACTCTGCGCGCGGTGCTCATACTCATCTTTATGGGAACCGTGGTGAAGGCGGAGCGTCTGCCCGTCGGTGCGCTTGTGAGGAGGTTCCGGCGATGAAAGTCCTTATAATCAACCACAGCGACACGAAGGGCGGCGCGTCGGTGGTGAGCCGGCGTTTGCTCGATGCCCTCGTTGCCGACGGCGTCGACGCCCGTATGCTCGTCAAGGATATTTCAGACGAGGGGCGCCGGAATCCGCGCATCGAAAGGGTAGGGACGGCTCTCGGTCGCCGTGCCGCATTCCTTGCCGAGAAGGGCTATACCTTTGTCCGCAACGGCTTTAACCGCCGGGATGTGTTCAAAATCGACGCCGGGCGTTTCGGCCTTGGCCTCCACCGGCATCCGTGGGTGGAGGAAGCGGACGCTATTCTGCTCAACTGGGTGAATCAGGGGATGCTGTCGCTCGGCGGCCTCTCGAAGCTCTGCGCGCTCGGGAAGCCCGTGATATGGACTATGCATGATATGTGGCCTGTGACGGGGATTTGCCACCACGCGGGTACCTGCGAGGGCTATAAGCTCGGGGGCAGGGCAGTCTGCGGGGATTGCCCGTTTATAGGCGGCGCGGGACGCCTTTTTCCGGGATTTGCCCGCGGCGTGGCGCGGAGGAAGGCTGAGATTTATTCCCGGTTTCCGAATCTGCGGCTTGTGGCCGTAAGCCGGTGGATGGCGGAGCGCGCCGGAGAGGCCTTCGCGAGGCCCACGGAGGATATCGCGATAATTCCCAATGCTTTCCCTGTAGAGGATTTTCACACGACGCCACGACGGACGCGCCGGGAGCTGGGAATCGAGGGCGGGGAGGCGCTTATTGTGATGGGCGCGGCGCGTCTGGACGACCCGATCAAGCGCCTTGACATGGCAATTTCTGCCATGAACATGCTAAAAATGCTTGTGGATGCCGGTAAATGCCGTCCGGCGAGGCTTGTACTCTACGGGGAGCTCCGTGCGCCGGAAGTGCTTGCAAATCTGAGGTTACCGTATACGTGGCTCGGCAAAATCGCTGACAAGGCGCTTTTGGCCGAGCTTTACGCCCATGCCTCTGCCGTGATTTCGACTTCGGAGTACGAGACGCTGCCAGGGACTCTAATCGAGGGTCAGGCGGCGGGGGCTTTCCCAGTGAGCTTCGAACGCGGAGGGCAGGGAGATATCATCAGCGACCCGAGCTTCGGGACGCTCGTCGCGGATTTTGAGCCCGATCCATTCGCTCAGGCTGTCCTCGAGGCTATAGAGGGGGATACGCCCGGGCGTCGGGAGCGTTTGCGCCGGTCGGTGGCGGAGAAATTTTCGGCGGAAAGGGTTGTGAGAGAATATCAGAGGCTGCTCGGGGAGTGAGATATATCCCGGCAAGCGCCGTCCCAAAGGGAAAGGATGTTTTGACGCGAAACTGAACCTCCATCCGGATAATTGACCGACATTCAGTGGATTACGACCGGACGCACGAGCCGTGCGTCCCTACAAGTCGGAGGTTTTGCGGACCTCCGGTATTCAGACAGTTGCTTTGTAACGGGCTTGTTGAGTCGGGAGTGTTTGCGCCAGGCGGTGGGGGAGAAATTTTCGGCGGAAAGGGTTGTGAGAGAATATCAGAGGCTGCTCGGGGAGTGAGATATATCCCGGCAAGCGCCGTCCCAAAGGGAAAGGATGTTTTGACGCGAAACTGAACCTCCATCCGGATAATTGACCGACCGCAATTCGCTGGTGTATAATGATATAAAAAAACAGCGCCCCGTCGGGACGCTGTTTTTTTAGTGGATGGAGTCGGATTATTCGGCGGTGATTGTGACGGCGCGGTCGAGGGATGCGCACTTCTTGCCGAGGTCCTGATGGAGGTTGTTGGTGTTGTTGACGACGATGGTGAGCTGGTCGGCCTTAACGCCGTTGCGGAGAAGAATCTTCTCGACGCCGGCAGCGCGGTTCTTGCGGAGACGGGCGTTGATGGCGTCGGAGCCGGTGAAGTTGTCGGCCCAGCCGGTAACGATGTACTTGGAGTCGGGGTTGGAGGCCATTTTGGCAGCGACGGCACGGATTACGCGGGCATTGTCGGCGGAAAGGCGGGAAACACCGATGGGGAAGTAAACGGTAGCGAGTGGAGCGTTGACTTTCTCGACGATGCGCTCAGCGGGACGAGCGAGGCAAGCCTTGAGCTGGTCTTCGAGCTCTTCGATGCGGCGGTTTGCAGCGTCGAGGCGAGCGCGGAGAGGATCGCAGTTTTCGGGCTCGGGGCAAACGGGCACGACGGGAGCGGACCATTCACGCTTGGGGAAGTTGTAGGTGATGGCGAGGTTGGCGGAGAGGTTGTTCCAGGAACGGTTCTCGCCATAGGACTCGGTGGCTGCGTCGAGGAGGGAGTAGCGGAGGTCGATGCCGAGAGACATCTGCTTGGAGATGCGGAACTGGTTGATGATACCTGCGCGGAGGCCGATGAGCTTGTCCTCGGTGTACTTGTACTTGCCTTCGGCGTTCTTGGCGAAGTTGAATTCGCCTTCGCCGCCGACATATGCGATGAAGTTGTAGACGCGACCGGGCTTGTAGCCGCACCACCAGTTGGTGATGTTGAGCATGGCGTCGAAGTTGAGGCCCACGAGGTTCATGTGCATCTTGTAGTAGCCGTCGGGACGGTATTCGGTGGGTTCAACACCTACGGCGCCTGCATAGTCGGAGAGGGCCTTGATGCCGATGTAGTTGATGCCTCCGCGGAAACCGAAGACGGGCGAGAACCATTTGCCGGCGTAGATTGCAGCCTGAGGCGAGAAGCGGTCGCCGAACTTGCGGTGGTCAGTGAAGTGGCCGAAGTTGACGTTAGCACCACCTTCAGCTGTGATGAACCAATTGTCCCTGAAGCGGTTTAAGAGGTAACCCTGGGAGGGATCCTCCACATAGGTCACTTCCTGCTGAGGTGCTTCCTGGGCGATGAGGGCCTGTCCGGCAAGGAGGACAGCACCCATAGCTAAGAGAGCTTTTTTCATAGGAAATTTGAGTTATGGTTGATGTTAATGAGAATTCTTCCTGCAAAAATACAACATTTATTTTGAATAAAACACCTGTGTGTGAAAAAAAGATATCACACACAGGTGTTTTTTGCACAAAAGGAGTTATGTTGTGTATTACGTGGCTTTTCAGAGGTGGAAAATCAGTAGTTTTCGCGGAGGGGGTTCTGGATTCCGAGTCTTGACTTGACCCAAGCGAGGATGTTTGCGGGGGTGTAGCCGAACTTTTCGTCGAGTACCTTGTATGGGGCAGAGGCACCGAAACGGTTCATGGCGTATACCTCGCCGTTGAAGCCGTCGATGAGTCGGATTGCGTCGGGGAGGCCGGCGGAGAGGCCGAGCTGGGGCACCCCGAGGGGTAGCACGCTGAGGCGGTATGCCTCTGGCTGGTCGTTGAAGAGGCCGGTGGAGGGCACTGAAACGACGGAGGCCCTGATGCCTTCGGCGGCGAGGAGGGCGGCGACGTCGCAGAAGAGGGCGACTTCGGAGCCGTTGGCGACGAGGACAACGTCGGGGTTGCCTCCGGGGGCGGGAAGGGCGACGTATCCGCCCTTGAAGAGGCCTCGGGCGGCTTCGATGCGCGTGGAGCCTTCGGGAGCGGGGAGGTCGCGGACGTCCTGGCGGGAGAAAATGAGGCCTGTGGGGCGGTCGGTGGCCTCCATTGCCATCTGCCATGCGAATGAAGTCTCGGCGGCATCGGCGGGACGGAGGACGAGCATCGAGCGTTTGCCGCTGAAGTTGCGGATTTCCTCGAGGAGGCGGAGCTGGGCTTCCTGTTCGATGGGCTCGTGGGTGGGGCCGTCCTCGCCGACGCGGAAGGCGTCGTGGGTCCAGACGTACTTGACGGGGAGCTCCATGAGCGCGGACATGCGTATGGCAGGTTTCTGGTAGTCGGAGAAGACGAAGAATGTTCCGCAGGCGCCGATGCATCCTCCGTGGAGCGCAATTCCGTTCATTATGGCAGCCATTGTCAGTTCGGCGACTCCGGCGTGGAAAAACGCACCGGAGAAGTCGCGGGGGACGAAGGCGCCGGTTTTCTTGAGGAAACCGTCGGTTTTGTCGGAGTTCGCGAGGTCAGCGGAGGATACGATCATGTTTCCGATTTTCTCGGCGAGGACGCCGAGGACATCGGCGGAGGCTGTTCGGGTTGCGCAGTCGGGCTTGTGGGCGATTGCTGCGTAGTCGATCTGCGGGATTACGCCGTCGAGGTAGCCCTTGAGGGTGACAGCCTTGTCGAAGTTCGCGTCGGCCCACTGCTGATGGGCGGCCCGGCGCTCCGCGACAATCTTCCGGAGCTCGTCGGCGCGTCGGGCGTAGAGCTCGGCGACTTCGGGGAATACCTTGAAGGGGTCGGCGGGGTCGGCTCCGAGGTTTCGGTATGTGGCTTCCATGTCGACTCCGGCCTTGGAGAGGGGCTGGCCGTGTGTTGAGCAGAGGCCTTCCATCTTTCCGCCCTTTGCGTCGCGTGCGCCGAGACCCATGACGGTGTGACCGATGATGAGGGTGGGGCGGAGGGTCTCTTCCTGGGCGCAGGCGAGGGCGGATGAGATTTCGTCGGGGTCGTTTCCGTTGATTTCGAGGACGTTCCAACCCCATGCGCGGTACTTTGCGGCGTAGTCTTCCTCATCGACGGCGTCGACGTCGGTGGAGAGCTGGACGCCGTTGCAGTCGTAGAACATGATGAGGTTGGAGAGGCCGAGGTATCCGGCGATTCGTCCGGCGCCCTGGGAGATTTCTTCCTGGATGCCGCCGTCGGAGATGAAAGCGTAGGTCTTGTGGGCGCAGGTCTCACCGAAGCGGGCAACGAGGAAGCGCTCTGCGATAGCGGCACCCACGGCCATGGTGTGACCCTGGCCGAGGGGGCCGGAGGTGTTCTCGATTCCGCGGGCGGGGTCTACTTCGGGGTGTCCGGGAGTGACGGAGCCCCACTGGCGGAACTGCTGGATTTCAGCCATGGTGAAGCGGCCGGCGAGTGTGAGGACTCCGTAGAGCATCGGGGACATGTGTCCGGGGTCGAGGAAGAAGCGGTCGCGCCAGGGCCAAGTGGCATCATCGGGGTCATAGACAAGGAACTTAGAGAAGAGGACGTTAGCGAAGTCTGCTCCGCCCATTGCGCCGCCCGGGTGTCCGGACTTGGCTTTTTCGACCATCGCGGCGGCGAGCACGCGGATGTTGTCCGCGCCGCGGGTGAGTGTCTTGGCGTCTGTTATCATAGCTTGAAAAGTGTATGTTAATTAAAGAATTATCGCTTAGAGGTCGCGGAGGTCGGGAGCTTCGTCATCGCTGACGGGGATGTCCTTGTTGACATTTTTCGAGCCCACGAGACCGTAGTAGAGGAGGTATGCGAGCATGGCTACGACGAGCCAGTACGAGCTCATGTAACCGGATGCGCCTGCGATTGCGTTCTGGATGAGGGGCATCACGCCGCCACCAACGACCATCATCATGAAAATGCCGGAGGCTTTCGCTGTGTACTTGCCGAGACCTTCGACGGCAAGGTTGAAAATGCCGCCCCACATTACGGAAGTGCAGAGGCCGCAGAGGACGAAGAAGAGGGCCTTTGCGGGCACCATAGCGGAAGTGAATCCTTCGCCGGCGGAGTAAGCGGGCATGCTGATGCGGATGTCGGCGGGAAGGAATATGCCGATGATTACGAGAGCGATAGCCACGGAGCTGACGGCGATGAGCTGAGTGCGGGAGGAGACTTTACCGGAGATGACGGAAGAGACGAGACGTCCGACGAGCATGAGGAGCCAGTAGATAGCGGCGACTCCTCCGGCGACGGCTGTAGCGTTCTCGGTGATGCCCGAAGCGGCGGAATCGGAGAGGTAGAAAATGAGCATTCCGGGGATTCCGACTTCAATGCCGACGTAGAAGAAGATGCCGACGACGCCGAGGACAGTGTGGCGGAAGCTCCAGGGGCTGTGCTTGTCCTTGCGGGTCTGTGAGGCACCGGCCTTGCGGAGGTGCGGCTCGGGGATTGATACGAAGCTGATGATGATGAAAGCGAGGACGAAGACGGTCATCGCGATGTAGAGGAGGGGAGCGACGTCGTTCATGGAAGTGCGGTCGGTGACCTGACCGATGAGCATGCCGACGAAGAAGGGGGTGAGGGTACCGGCGAGGGAGTTGAATGAGCCGCCGGCCTGGACGAGCTGGTTGCCGCGGTTGCCGCCGCCTCCGAGGAGGTTGAGCATGGGGTTTACGACGGTGTTGAGCATGCAGACGCAGAAGCCGCAGACAAATGCGCCGAGGAGGTAGATGATGAAGTTGAGAGTTACGGGCAGGGAGTCGACCATGAATACGTCGGTCTCGGTTCCGACGAAACCGGAGAGCCACTGGAGAATTAGGCCGAAGAAGCCGACGGCCATAGCGGCGAGGGCTGTTTTCTTGTAGCCGATGCGGGAGAGGAGGTTGCCTGCGGGGATGCCCATGAAGAGGTATGCGAGGAAGTTCATGAGGTTGCCGAGCATACCGGACCAGTCGTAGTTGTTTTTCCAGATAGTGCCGAGGGGTGCGGCGAGGTTGGTGACGAAGGAAATCATCGCGAAGAGGAAGAACATCGCGACGATGGCTACGACATTTGAGGATGCCGCTGCTTTGGTCTGAGGTGCCTTGGAGCTTGCCATTGGAGATAGGTTGTTTTGGGGTTATGTGATTTTAGATTGATATTTAAGGATTTTTAAGGCTTGGAGGCGTATTGGCGCTCGCCGAAGATAGCGGTTCCGATACGGACGTGAGTGCTTCCGGCCTCGATTGCGAGGGGATAGTCGTCGGACATGCCCATGGATAGGATGTCGAAGCCGCGGAGGTCGGGGGAGTCGCGGAGGATTTGCCGACGGAGGTCGGCGACTCGACGGAAGTCGGCGCGGACGCGGGCGGTGTCGGGTGTGTTTGTGGCCATGGCCATGAGGCCGCGGATGTGGGTTGCCTTCAGGGAGCGGAAGGCTCCGCGGGCGAAGAAGTCGAGGAGCTCTTCGGGTGAGAATCCGAATTTCGTTTCCTCGGCTGCGACGTGGACCTGAAGGAGGACGTTGGAGAGGACTCCCGCGCGGAGGCTTTCGGCGTCGATGAGGTCGAGGAGGCGCTCGGAGTCGACGGACTCGATGAGAGTGGCGTGGCCGACGAGACGTCGGACCTTGTTTGTCTGGAGATGGCCTATGAAGTGCCAGTTGATGTCGGCGGGGAGGGCCGGGGCCTTCTCCTCAAGCTCCTGAAGGCGGCTCTCGCCGAAAGAGCGCTGGCCGGTGCGGTATGCCTCGAGGATTGTTTCCTTGGGATGGAATTTGGAGACAGCGACGAGCTCCACCCCCTCGGGGAGGGTGGAGCGAATTTCGCGTATGCGGTCAGCTACAGTCATTTCGGGCCGTCGGCGATGACTTTCATCTTATAGACGTCCATGAGGGGCGTCTCGGCGATTGAAACAATCTCGAAGTCGGCCATGGAGCCTTCCATTCCTTTCATGAAGTTGTCGAAAGCGCTCTTGAAGCCTGAGGACTGGACGAGAATCTGGGAAACGGAGCGTTTTTCGACGCCGGAGCGCTCGTCGATTGTGATGAAAGCGACTTTGACGAGATACCATCTGTCGCCGCCTTCGTAGTAGAAAACCTCGGCGATGCGTGAGCGCTTCACGGCGGCTACGGAAAATTCTCCGGAAATGAAGGGGCGCTGCTCTTCGGTGATGCGAGCTTCCGCCTCGGTGAAGGTGAGGGCGTCGACGAGATAGGGCTCTGTGACCTTCTTGGCGGCGCCGTTTTCCTGGATTTTGTCGTAGCGGACCTTGCATTCAAACCAGTTTGCCATACTTAATATATATAAGGGGTGGATTTGGGATTAAAGAACGTACAAAGGTACGAATATTTTTTGGTACGGGCCCAATGAAAAAGGGGGAAAGTTGAGGGCGCGTGTGTCGGAATGATAGCGCGGGGAGCAAAAAACGCAAAATAATGGTTAAGGGCGGCGAGGAGGTTCGAAAAAGTGCAACGTACTGATACAAAGGACGGGATGTGTTTAAAAATTATGTTATAAAGCAGGAAAATGCCATTTTAAAGTGTTAATGCGGTGAATTTTTCTCTTTCAAAAGTTTAAATAATGAAATATTTGTATTAATTTTGCACAATCATCTATCCGGGCGTGAACCCGGGGAGACGAAGCAACCGGTACAGAATCCAACTAATCAACTCAATTTATGTCTAATTAATTTTTGTATGAAAAAGCTGTTTCTATTATTTCTGGCAGTGATTTCGATTACGCTGTGTGCGTCGGCGCAGACGCGCACCGTGACGGGCACTGTCTACGACGCCCAGCTGAGCGAGGCTCTCGTGGGCGTATCGGTGACAGCCGGACAAGGCTATGGCGCTGTAACGGACGTCGACGGACACTTCTCCATCGCGGTCCCTGCGTCGACCAAGGCCCTCACCTTTTCCTACGTGGGTTTCGAGACCCAGGAAATCGCCATCCCCGCGAGCGGGAAGATGAGCGTCTACCTCAACCCCTCGGCCGAGCTTCTTGACGAAGTGATCGCCGTAGCCTATGGCGAGCAGAAGCGCTCGGCCTTCACGGGCGCAGCCGCAGTAGTGGGCTCCGCCGCAATTGAAAAGACACAGACATCGAATGTGCTGGACGCCCTGTCCGGCCGAGTTGCCGGTCTTCAGCTCTCCAACGCCTCGGGCGCTCCCGGCTCGGGCAACCCGACAATCCGTATCCGCGGTTTCTCCTCGGTGAACACGGGCATGAACGCTCCCCTCATCATCGTTGACGGCGCCCCCTTCACCGGCGATATCAGCACGCTGAACAACAACGATATCGAGAGCATGACGGTCCTCAAGGACGCCGCCTCCAACGCGCTTTACGGCGCCCGCGGCGCCAACGGCGTCATCCTCATCACCACCAAGCGCGCCAAGCTCGGCGAAGCCCAGGTGAACGTAGAGGCCAAGTGGGGCGCCAACATGCGCGCCACCCAGGACTACGACTATATCACGGACCCCGGCCAGTACTACGAGACCTACTATCAGGCTCTCTACAACTACGCCAGCTTCCCGACGACCATGGGCGGCCTCGGCTACGACAATGCAGCAGCTAACATCTACGCAAACAATGCGATGATTACACCGACGGCTACCGGCCTCGGCTACAACGTCTACACCGTTCCCGCCGGCCAGATGCTGATCGGCACCAACGGCAAACTTAACCCCAACGCAACGCTTGGCAGCGTGGTCAACACGGCCAACGGCAATTTCCTTCTCACTCCCGACAACTGGCTTGACGCCACCTATAAGAGCAGCCTCCGTCAGGAATACAACGTGAGCGTGGCCCAGGGTACGGACAAGAGCAACTTCCGCGCATCGGTCAGCTACCTCGACAATCAGGGTATCGTAATCTCCAAGAGCGACTACAAGCGCTTCACCGGGCGCCTTGCCGCCGACGTTCAGGCCAAGCCCTGGCTGAAGGTGGGCGCCAACGTGAACTACACCCACTACTCCACACACTCGATGGACAGCGCGGAAGGATCCTCCAACTCGACGGGCAATATGTTCGCCGCAGCCACGGGCATCGCTCCCATCTATCCCCTTTATATGCGTGACGCCGACGGCAACATCATGGTCGACGGCAACGGTCTGACCCGCTTCGACTACGGCGACGGCGCCAACGCCGGCCTCAAGCGTCCGGTGTTCGGCGACTCCAACGCCATCAACGCCGCCATGCTCGACACCAACGAGAGCAACGGCAACCTCTTCCAGGCCAACGGCTACTTCGAAGTGCGCTTCCTCAAGGACTTCAAGTTCACCTCGAATAACACTGTATACGTTAACGAGAGCCGCTCGAGCTCAATCACCAACCCCTTCTACGGCGCCTACGCCGACCAGAAAGGTATGGTAAGCAAGGGTCACACGCGTCAGTTCAACCAGAACTACCAGCAGCTCCTGAACTGGAACCACAGCTTCGGCGCGCACAACGTGGGCCTTCTCGCCGGTCATGAATACAACCTCCAGAAAGGCTACCTCCTGAGCGCCGGCAAGAGCAATATGTTCGATCCCTGGAACTCGGAGCTCAACAACGCCATCATCGACGGCTCGGCTTCGTCCTACACGACGGAGTACAACAACGAAGGCTGGATTTTCCGCGGCCTCTACGACTACAACGACAAGTACTTCGCCAACGCCTCCTTCCGCCGCGACGCTTCGTCGAAGTTCCATCCCAAGCACCGCTGGGGTAACTTCTGGAGCCTCGGCGCCGCCTGGAACATCTCCAAGGAAGACTTTATGGAGAGCACCCGCGGCTGGCTGAACAGCCTGAAAATCAAGGCGTCCTACGGTGAGCAGGGCAACGACAACATCGACAGCTTCCTCTACACGAACACCTACTCTCTGGCCAACGTAGACGGCAACGCCGCAGCCGTACCCGCCACGATGGGCAACGAGAACATCTCCTGGGAAAAAGGCGGCAACTTCAACGCCGGCTTCGAATTCTCGATGTTCAACAACCGCTTCTCCGGATCGTTCGACGGCTTCTACCGCAAGACGACGGACATGCTGATGTACTTCACGCTCCCGACCTCCTTTGGTTTCACGGGCTACTACCGCAACGTTGGCGACATGATGAACGCAGGTATCGAGCTCGAGCTCTCCGGCATCGCCGTTCAGACTCACGACTTCACCTGGACAGTGAACTTCAACATGACCTGGTACAAGAACCGTATCACCTATCTTGATCCCGAGACCAAGCAGGGCAAAGCCTACAAGGGCGACTTCGAGAACGGTAAAATCGCTGAAGGCTACGGCGGCTACAGCTCCGGCAGCTACTTCTACGGCGAAGGCCTCCCGATGTACACCTACTACAACCAGAAGTACGCAGGCGTAGATCCCGAGTCAGGTCAGGCTCTCTACTGGACTTACAAAAAGTACACCGAGGCTGACGCGGCCGCCGGCAAGATTCCCGAAGGTATGGAAATCGGTGACCCGACCGGCGAAATGACCACCACGACGAACTACGGCGCAGCTGACCGTTTCGCCATCGGCACCTGCCTCGCCCCTGTTTACGGCGGTCTGAGCACGACCTTCGAATACAAAGGCTTCGACCTGAGCGTAAACGCCAACTATCAGATCGGCGGTAAGGTCTACGACTCCGGCTATGCCAACCTGATGGGCTCTCCCTACTCATCTGGCGGCAAGGGCGACAACATCCACGCCGACATCCTCAATTCCTGGACTCCGACAAACACAACCACGGACATCCCGCGTTATTTCTACGGCGACCAGTATGCCAACTCGTCCTCCTCGCGCTTCCTCACCGACGCCAGCTACTTCTCAATCGAGAGCATCAACTTCGGCTACACCCTTCCGGCATCCGTAAGCCGCAAGCTCTTCCTTCAGAAGCTTCGCGTGTACTTCGCCTGCGAGAACGTATGGGTATGGAGCAAGCGTCAGGGCCTCGATCCCCGTCAGAGCTTCACGGGCGGCAGCAACAACACCTACTACGCACCTGTCCGCACCATTTCCGGCGGCCTTTCCCTAACCTTCTAATATAGAATTCCGCATAATGAAAACATCATATATCACCCTGATAGCCGCCGCCTGCGTCGCCCCCGTACTGACGGGATGCGTGGACGAGGTGTTCCCCACCAGCGGCATGGTTCAGTCGCAGCTCGAGGGCTCGCCCAAGGCCACAGAGGCCATCGTGATGGGTATGCCCGCATATCTCAATGTTGCCGACGTGATGGGCGCCGACCAAGCCTACGACTGGGGCAACCCGGCTCTGATGCACGTCCGCGACGTCATGACCGAGGACATGTGCGCACCGGCCATCGGCTACAACTGGTTCACTACCTGGAGCAGTGTCCGAGCCTCCATCGGTGAGGAATACATGGCCACGCAGTGGATCTGGTACAGCTACTCGAAGCAGGTTCAGACGACGAACCTTGCAGTAGCGGCCATTGATCCCGAAACCACCGATCCCATCCTGCGCAGCTATCTCGGCGCCGCCCACGCATTCCGTGCCGCTGTCTACATGGACTGGGCCCGCATGTACGAGTTCATGCCCAACCAGTATGTTCCCGGTACCAATGACGACGGCAACGACGTGACGGGTCTTACCGTGCCCATCGTCACTGAGAAGACCACCGAGGCGGAATCACGCAAAAATCCGCGTCGTCCTCACGCCGAGATGGTTGCCTTTATCAAGGAAGACCTTACCAAGGCCATCGGTTTCCTGAGCGAGAACTGCGCGGCCCGTTCCTCGAAGATTCTTCCCAATCTTGCCGTAGCCTATGGCCTGATGGCGCGCCTGAACATGTGGGATGCCTCCTACTATGATGCCGACTACAATGTTCCGGAACCCGATGCCGCCAAGGCAGCCGCAGGCTATGCAGAGGCACTGAAGTATGCAGAACTCGCACAGGCTGGCTTTACCCCCACAACCGAGGACCAGTGGCTCTCGACGGCCACGGGCTTCAACGACATCAGCACACCCTCGTGGATGTGGGGCCAGCAGTATGTTAAGGAAGACGACGCCGTACAGACCGCGCTCCTCAACTGGATTTCCTGGATGAGCTCCGAGGCAAGCTTCGGCTATGCCGCCGCCGGTGTTTATGTCGAAATCGGTGCGTCGCTCTACAAAAATATCAGCGACCGCGACTTCCGCAAGCTCACCTTCAAGGCTCCCGAAGGCTCTCCCCTCGAAGAGCGTGTGACTTTCCTCAACCCCGAGGAAGCCGAAGAGTTCGACGTGTACACCACCAACAAGTTCCGTCCCGGCTCGGGCGTGACCACCGACTACCAGACGGCCTGCGTGGTTGCCGTTCCTCTGATGCGCGTTGAAGAGATGTACCTCATAGCCGCCGAAGCCGCTGCGCACGCAAATCCGGCCGATGGCGCCGCCAAGCTTGAGAGCTTCATGAAAACCTACCGCTACAACACCTACAAATGCTATGCGGTCGACAAGGCAGACGTGATTGACGAAATTATCCTCCAGAAGCGAATCGAGCTCTGGGGCGAAGGCCAGACTTTCTTCGACGTGAAGCGACTCAACATGAGCGTTACCCGCGCCTACGACGGCTCGAACTTCAACTGGGGCGCCGACACCTACAATACCAACGGTCGTCCGGCCTGGATGAATTTCGTAATTGTAGCATCCGAGGGCGACAACAACGAGGCAATACGCTTCACCAACAGTCCGTCGCCTTACAACGCCATCAAGCCCATCGCCGAGTAATCAGCCAACACCGCAGGTCCGGGCACAGCCGGACAAGGCACCGGCCCGGACCTGCGAAACATTCCAATAACAAAAAATCACTCCACAAGATATGAAATTCAACAAAATCTTCTCAGTGCTCGCCTGCACGGCGCTCCTTGCAGCCGGCTATGCCTGCACCGAAAAGGTGGAGCCCACGCCTTCGCCGGTGGCCGGTAACGAGGAAGTGTATTTCCCGATGACGGATCCCGCCACCATCAGCATCCCGGTAAATGCCACGCAAATCAGTGTGACCGTCAACCGCGTGGATGCCACCGAGGAATCCACCGTGGCTCTTACCTCAGCAGTGAGCTATGTCGACGAGGCCAACAACGCAGTGCCCGTTACTGATATCTTCACAATCCCCGCTTCTGTCACCTTCCCGAAGGATGTCAAGGAAATCTCGCTTGAAATCGGCGTGGACTTCGAAAAGGTAGAAATCGGTCGCGAATATCTCGTAGACCTCACACTTGAAGAAGCCAAGACAGGCAGCTATGGTCTGAGCCACCGCGTGTTCACGGCGATGTACGAGCCCTGGAGCGAGTGGGAACTCGTAAGCCAGACCGACCCCGGCACATATACCGTTGCCATGCTTGCCAACGGCTATTTCAAGGGCGGCGTCTATACCCGCAAATCTCTGGTGAGCGACAAACTCGTCCAGTACAGCATGATTCTCCCGTATGAAGATCTCGGGATTGCCGAAGACCAGGCTCAGATGATCTTTACGGTGGACGAAGGCTATACCATCGAAGTTGACGGCGTACAGTGCCCGGTAGTGAAGATGGAGGGTAGCGTTGACATGGCCTACGCACATCCTTCTACAGGAAAGGCTCTCTTCTATACGACGCTCAACACCTACTACCTTGAATACTATAAGGGCGGCGGTCAGTTTGAGTCGGAAGAAGCGCTGTACGCAGCAATGCTCAAGTCCGGTCTCGATATTCCGTACTACAATCCGGTACAGGGACGTCTTTATCTCTACATGATTATGTTCAATGAGGACAATGCCTACGGCGATATCACGCTCGAGACGATGCAGCTTCCCGGCAACTACCGCGACTACTACTTCAGTTTCAACTACGAGGGCAATGTCGTGGACGCTGACGATGTAGAGTTCGCACTTGTTCAGATTGTTCCCTCCACCGACGTCGACCATTTCCTCTACGGGGTACTACCCTGGAAGGTGAATGAAGAGACGGGCAACTTTATTGTTCCGACTCAGGAGGAGATCACCGCCGCTCAGGACGCTCTTGCCGCCGACCCGAATGCGGAATACATCTATGACGCCACGTACACTGTCAAATATGCCTTCCCGCATGACGGCAAGTACACGGTATATGCCATCGGCTTCGACGGAAGCAACGAGATTGTATGCCGTGCAAGCCAGAAGTACACTTTCGAGACCCGTCGCGTGGCTCAGGAGTGGACTCCGATTGGCTCTGTCGATTATTCGGACGGACTGTTTGTCGGCCTGTTCCTCAATGCCGCCGGCGCCTCGACATGGGACGTCCAGGCCGAGGAGCGCATAGACAAGCCCGGTTACTACCGCCTCAAGAATCCGTATGCTACCTGGCCTATGCTTGACTATATGGAATGGCCTTATCTCCAGGGCAAGAACTACTATATGGAAATCGACGCCTCGCAGGCCAACGCTGTGCTCATGCCCATCTCCGAACTCGGTTTGGAAATCCCCGAAGCCATTGACGAAGAGGGAACACTCTTCGGAGAGGCCCGCGTGATGAGCTCGGCATGGTTCAACATCAACTACAATGGCTCGACTCTCGCCGCCGAGAGGAGAAAAGGCAACTGCGGCAAGTTCGTGGACAACTGCGTTACCTTCCCGACCGCCGGTCTGTATCTTGTGAGCGAGGTCGGTTCGATCTTCTACGCCAACACGGATCCCGAGCGTCCTAAGGACAAGCCCGTCACCTATGGCGAAGGCTACTTCCTTGTGGACTTCTCTCCGGCATTTGAAGAAGCCTCGGCCCAGAAGGTTGGCCGCAAGCGCACAGCGCTTCCTTCGGCTGCCCAGATGAAGAAGATGCTTGACACGCGCAGCCGCGTGAACGGTTCCGTCAAGGTTCGCAAGAACGTTCCTTCTGACGAGGAAGTCCGCGAGGCCCGCATGAAGCAGGAATTCAAGGGACTTTAATCCTAAGACAACTCACATTCACACTTCCAGCGTCCGCCGGCAACCCCGGCGGACGCTTTTTTTGCGGGGTGGCGGGGATTTGGGGATTCAATCATGGAATTGTATGAGGGTGTGTCAAAATTCAAATTCGCCCGTTCGGAGCGGACGCGCCATGGCGCGTCCCTACATAAATTATGGAGGAGGAAATGCTTAGAATATTATCCTCCATAGAATTTTGACACATCCTCTAATAAATGATTGAGGACCAGTCCTTTTTTTTGGGGGGGGAGGACGCACGGGCCGTGCGTCCCTACATTTTGGGGATTTGTTCACCTCAATCCAATTCGCCTGAGGGAGTTTTGTGAGGATGTATCGATTTTTTTAACACCGGAATTTTGGAAATGGGGCGGGGATGTTGTAATTTTGCAGTGCGAAAGTCCTGCGGGCTTCGCTGTGGAAAGATTTGGCTGCTTGCAACCACTCGAAAAAATGCTAAAATTGCGCCGGATGCCTCCCTCGCGGGGTTGCTCTCCCGGCGACGACTTTTTGAGCTTTACATCTCTCCCCACGGCGGCTGTGCGGCTTTCGCACGGCTTATTTTTTTTATGTACAACACTCAAAGAGAAAATCAGATATGAACTATCTTTTTACATCGGAATCGGTGTCGGAAGGGCATCCTGACAAGGTTGCGGACCAGATTTCGGACGCTGTGCTTGATGAATTCCTGGCACGGGACCCTCAGTCGAAGGTGGCCTGCGAGACGCTTGTCACGACAGGTCAGACGATAATCGCCGGTGAGGTGAAGAGTCAGGCGTACATCGACCTTCAGTCGATAGCGCGCAAGGTGATAACGGAAATCGGCTACGACCGGTCGGAGCTATGTTTCGACGGAAATTCGTGCGGGGTGTTCTCGGCTCTTCACGAGCAGAGCGCGGACATCAACCGCGGAGTGGAGCGCGCGGATGCGGCGGAGCAGGGCGCGGGCGACCAGGGAATGATGTTCGGTTATGCCACGAACGAGACTCCGCAGTATCTACCGCTGACTCTTGCGCTGAGTCACGCTCTTCTCGAGGTGCTGGCGGAAATACGCAGGGAGGGCGTGGACATGACTTATCTGCGACCGGACGCGAAGAGTCAGGTGACGGTGGAATACGACGGGGCGGACCGCCCGGTGCGCGTGCACACGATAGTTGTGTCGACGCAGCACGACGAGTTCATCCGTCCGACGGAGGAGAACGGCCTGACTCAGGCCGAGGCCGACGAGAAGATGCTGGCCATCATCCGGCGGGACGTCGAGGAGATTCTTCTTCCGCGGGTGAAGGAGCGCGTGGGCGCCGAGGTTGCGGGGCTCTTCGACGAGAGGCTGATTCTGCACGTGAACCCGACGGGGAAATTCGTGATCGGCGGTCCTCACGGCGACACGGGTCTGACGGGCCGCAAGATTATCGTCGACACCTACGGGGGCCGCGGGGCCCACGGGGGGGGCGCGTTCTCGGGCAAGGACCCGTCGAAGGTTGACCGCTCGGCGGCTTACGCGGCGCGCCACATCGCGAAGAATCTGGTTGCCGCGGGAGTTGCGGACCGGGCGCTGGTGCAGGTTGCGTATGCCATCGGCGTGGCGCGTCCGGTGAGCCTG
The DNA here is from genome assembly GCA_902491515.1 of uncultured Porphyromonadaceae bacterium. Lineage (GTDB taxonomy): Bacteria > Bacteroidota > Bacteroidia > Bacteroidales > Muribaculaceae > CAG-873. The sequence continues at coordinate 7,502 of CABUIC010000008.1, read as the reverse complement.
TACGTGAACACTTACGGGACGTCGAAGGCGGGGATTTCGGACGCGGAGCTGTCGGCGAAGGTGTCGGAGCTCGTCGACATGCGCCCGAAGGCGATAGAGGAGCGGCTGAAGCTCCGACAGCCCATCTACCGTGAGACGGCGAGCTACGGGCACTTCGGCCGAGAGCCGCGAAAGGTGACGAAGACCTTCCAGGACATGTACGACCAAGAGCCTATAAAAATGGAGGTTGAGCTGTTCACATGGGAGAAACTCGACCTGAAGGAGCTGTTTTCGCAACATTTGTTTGGGAAATAGCGAAAAAAAATGTATCTTTGTGCGCTTATTTCGCAAACAACAACCTCTTAATATCACAATGGCAACCTTAGAAAAAATCAGAAACAAGTCGGTGCTGCTTTTCGTCATCATCATCGTGGCCCTTCTTGCATTCATTCTCGGCGACTTCCTGACATCGGGCCGGACCTATTTCGGCGACCCCACGACCGTGGCCAAGGCCGGCGGTCAGAAGGTTGAATATCAGGAGTATCAGAATCGCCTCTCCCGCCTGAGCGAGCAACAGCGCAACCGTAACTACGACGCTGACGTGGCCTCGCAGCAGGTAATCAACGAGCTCCTCACGGAAAAGCTCTTCAAGCAGGAATGCCGTGACCTCGGCATCGTGGTAACGGACAAGGAAATCTCCGAGGCCATGACGGGCGAGAACATCCATCCCGCGGCCTACCAGACCATAGTCTACCTCTCTCAGCAGATGGGCCTCCCGGCCGCCTCGGGCTCGGATGTGTTCAACGCCATGAACGCTCCGGCCAAGTACGGTCTTCCCGTTGAGGCCGGCAACCAGATCCGTCAGATCTGGGCCGACACGGAGAAGCAGGTCGAGGAACAGCTTCTCGGCGCCAAGTTCTACCGCCTCGTGGGCGGCCTCTTTGGCGCGAACAAAGTGGACGCCAAGGCCCTCTACGACGACAACGCCGCCACGCGCCACATCGCCTACGCCGTTAAGGACGTGAATTCCGTGGCCGACGACCAGGTGGAATTCGGCGACGCCGACATCGAGGCCTACTGGAAGGCCCACAAGAACGACTACAAGCTCGACGAAGAGCTTCGCGCGGTGGACTACATCTACGTGCCCATCGAGCCTTCGCAGGCTGACCGTCTGGCCGCTCAGAAGGCCGTCGAGGAGGCCGTGGCCGGACTTAACGCGAAGCCGGGCGTGGAAGCCGTGCAGACTGACAGCCGCTTCTCGGTGAACCGCACGACCACCGCCGCCTCGGGCATCAACGACCGCCGCCTCAAGAGCTTCGTGACGGACTCCGTGGCAGGCAAAGCCGCCGTCATCAATCAGACGAACACGGCCTACACCATCGCCAAGGTCCTCTCGACGAAGCAGGGCATCGACTCGCTGAACGTGACGATGCTTTCGGCCCAGAACCCCGCCATCCTCGACTCCCTCGCCGCCGCGCTGAACGCCGGCAAGGCCTTCGCGGATATCGTGGACAACACGACCATCGGCGGTCAGGACAGCCTGTGGACCTCGCTTGAGGCTCCCGGCGTGGACAACAAGCTGAAGAAGGCCCTTACGGAAGCTGCCGTCGGCACGGCCTTCGTCTACACTGACACCGTCAACGGGGAACCGGCATCGGCCATCTACCGCGTGAACCGCCGCCACAACCCCGTGACATTCTATGAGGTTGCCACCATCGATTTCGCCATCGACCCCTCCAACGAGACCCTCGAGGAGCTGACGCAGAACCTCCGCACCTACGTGAGCAACAACAGCTCGGCGAAGGACTTCAGCGAGAACGCCTCCGCCGCCGGATACTCGGTGCAGAACACGCAGGTGGGCGCCTCGTCGCCCCGTCTCGGCTCGGCAAGCGACTCGCGCAAGTTCGTGAAGTGGGTGATGGAGGCCAAGAAGGGCCAGGTATCGCCCATGCTTCAGGACGACAAGCAGAGCTACCTCATAGCCATGGCCGTGACGGACATCTATGACGACGGCTTCCTGCCCGCAAGCAGCCCGGCCATCGCCGGCCAGCTTCGCCAGCAGGCCCTCAACTCGAAGAAGGCCGACAAGCTTATGGCAGACTACGCCGGCAAAGCCAAGGACGTGGCAGGATATGCCAAGGCCATGGGAGTTGAGGCCGCTGAAGGCAACGTCAACTTCAACTCGCCGGTTCTCCTGAACCTCGGCGTCAACGAGAGCGCCATTCAGGGTGCCGTAGCCGCCGCCGAGAAGGGAAAGACCGCCGGTCCCGTCAAGGGCAACCACGCCATCATCGTCTTCGAGGTGAAAGACGTCAACACTGACTCTCGCCCCTTCAACGAGGACGAGTATGGCCAGCGCTTCACCCAGGCCTTCGGCTTCGGCCGTCTCCAGAGCCCGCTGCCCCTGCTCCTCGGCAAGAACAAGATCGAGAACAAGAGCCTGAACTTCATCAACTCCGTGGGCGAATAAGCCCGAGCGGAGCCGCATAGAACGCCCTCGTCCCGAGCCGGACGCGGGCGTTTTTGCTTTTTCGGCGAAATTTTGCTATCTTTGTGGGAACACATTCAAACCGACCATGGAAGAGGACCTCCTGAACTACGACGACACCCCCGCTGAACTCCCTCAGGGCACGGCGGAATACAACGAGGACGACATCAAGACGCTCGTCTGGAACGAGCACATCCGCCGGCGCCCGGGCATGTACATAGGCAAGCTCGGCGACGGCTCGAACTCCGACGACGGCATCTACGTGCTGCTGAAGGAGGTGCTCGACAATGCCATCGACGAGTATATGATGGGCTTCGGGCGTCAGATTGACGTGGAGGTGTCGGAGGCCGAGGTCGTGGTGCGCGACCACGGGCGCGGCATCCCGCTCGGGAAGCTCATCGAAGTGGCCTCGCGGATGAACACGGGCGGCAAGTACGACTCGAAGGCGTTCAAGAAGTCGGTGGGCCTCAACGGCGTGGGTATCAAGGCCGTGAACGCCCTGTCGACGCGCTTCGAAATCATCAGCCACCGCGACGGCCAGCGCCGTCGCGCTCTCTTCGCCGCGGGTGAGCTCTCCGAGGACTCCGGCATCGAGCCGACGGAGGAGGACAACGGAACATTCGTTGCCTTCACGCCCGACGCCTCGATTTTCCGCGACTACCGTTTCCGCGAGGAGTTCATCGTGCCCCTGCTGAAGAACTACACCTTCCTGAACACGGGTCTGCGGATAGTTTTCAACGGCAAAGCCTTTGCCTCGCGGCGGGGGCTGCTGGACCTGCTGAGGGAGAACCTTACGCAGGAACCTCTCTACCCGATAATCCATCTGAAGGGCGAGGATATCGAGGTTGCCATAACGCATGCGAACCAGTACGGCGAGGAGTATTATTCCTTCGTCAACGGCCAGCACACGACGCAGGGCGGCACCCATCTCAGTGCCTTCAAGGAGGCTGTGAGCCGCACGCTTAAGGACTATTTCGGCCGGAATTTCGAATATTCGGACATCCGCAACGGCATGGTGGCCGCGGTGGCAATAAAGGTCGAGGAGCCCGTTTTCGAGTCGCAGACAAAGACGAAGCTGGGTTCGCGCGACGTGGGCCCTGAGGGCCCGACCGTAGCCAAGTTCATCGGTGATTTCATCAAGCGGGAGCTGGACAACTATCTTCACCGAGACCTGAGCGTAGGCGAGGCCATCCTCAAGAAGGTAATCGACTCGGAGAAACAGCGCAAGGCCATGGCCGGCCTGACGAAGAAGGTCAGGGAGACGGCCAAGAAGGTGAGCCTGCACAACAAGAAACTCTACGACTGCACGGTGCACCTGAGCGACGCCCGCGGCAACGACGAGCAGAAGGACGCGTCGAGCATCTTCATCGTCGAGGGCGACTCGGCAGGCGGCTCGATAACGAAAATCCGCAACGTGGCGACACAGGCCGTGTTCATGCTCAGGGGCAAGCCCCTGAACACCTACGGTGTGACGCAGAAGGTGCTGTACGAGAACGAGGAGTTCAACCTCCTCATGGCCGCCCTGAACATCGAGGACGGCATCGACAATCTGCGCTACAACAAGGTAATCATCGCGACGGACGCCGATGTGGACGGAATGCACATCCGGCTGCTGATGATAACCTTCTTCCTCCAGTTCTTCCCTGACCTGATAAAGAAGGGCCATGTGTACGTGCTCCAGACGCCGCTCTTCCGCGTGCGTAATAAGAAGACGGCCAAGCGGTCGGGGTCATCGCGCCGTAAGGGCGATGAGGCTCCGGCCGATGACACCGTATACTGCTACACGGACGAGGAGCGCCTGGCGGCCATCGAGCGCTTCGGACAGAACGCGGAAATAACGCGCTTCAAGGGTCTCGGCGAAATTTCGCCCGAGGAGTTCGAGGGCTTCATCGGCGAGAATATCCGTCTGGACCGCGTGAGCCTCCGGAAGGAGGACGGCGTGGCGGAGGTGCTGGAGTTCTACATGGGCAAGAACACGATGGAACGCCAGAATTTTATCATAGACAATCTTGTAGTCGAAGATGACAGCAGAATCAATGAAGACGAGGCCCTGGAGTGAGGGCCGTGTGGCGGTTTTTCCGGGGAGTTTCCGGCCTTTCACGGCGGGACATGCCTCGATAGTGGACCGCGCGCTCGGGCTGTTCGACAGGATATATGTGGCCGTGGGCGTCAACGCGTCCAAGGGCGAGGCCGGAGAGGCTGAGGCCGCGGCTTCCGTGGAGGCCATAACCCGGCACTACGCGGATGAGCCGCGGGTGGTGGCCCTGAGTTACCGCGGGCTGACGGTGGACCTCGCCCGCGAGGTCGGCGCGCGTTTCCTGCTCCGCGGGGTGCGCTCGGTAAAGGATTTCGAGTACGAGCGCGACATGGCTGACATCAACCGCAAACTTTCGGGGCTCGAAACGGTTTTATTATATAGCCTTCCCGAGCTGAGCGCGCTGTCGTCGAGCGTGGTGCGCGAGCTTGAGGGCTACGGGGCGGACGTTTCGCCCTTCCTTCCCTGAGATTCCGGGCCCGCGTGGCCGCATTAACTTGATTTACTGATAGGTTACAATGAAGAAATTTGCCATAAGCTGCCTCGTGTTGCTGGCGGCCGCGGGACTTGGTGTGGCCCAGCGCATGGAGCTCACCCCCTCGCAGAAACTCCGTGCCGCGGAGGGCATCATCGAGAATTTCTATGTTGAGGACGTCGACGGTCAGGAACTGACGGCGGAGGCTATCCGCGCGATGCTGAAGACCCTCGACCCGCATTCGTCGTACACGACGCCGTCGGAGACGGAGGAGTTCACAACGCCTCTGGAGGGGAAGTTCAGCGGCATAGGCATCACCTTCAATATGCTGGAGGACACCGTCTACGTAATCCAGACCGTGAGCGGAGGCCCTTCGCAGAAGGCGGGAATCGTGCCGGGCGACCGTATCCTTGCGGCTAACGACACGGTGATAGCCGGGAAGAAGATGAAGAATACGGACGTCATGAAGCATCTTCGCGGCCCGGAGGGGTCGGAGGTGAAGCTGAAGGTGAAGCGCGGCGACGAGCTGATTGACTTCGACATTGTGCGCGCGCAGATTCCCATCTACAGCGTCGACGAGACCTTCATGGCCGATCCGACGACGGGCTATATCGCCGTGAGCCGCTTCGGCGAGAGCACGGCTCAGGAAGTCCGCGACGCCATCCGCGCCCTTCGCAAGAAGGGGATGAAAAACGTGATAATAGACCTGTCGGGCAACGGCGGGGGCTATCTTGGCGCGGCATTCGATATGGCGGGGGAGTTCCTGCCGAAGAATACGCCCGTTGTGAGCACTTCGGGGCGCGCTGTGCCGTCGCAGACTTTCGTGACGGAGACGCAGGGCGACTTCCTCGAGGGACGAATCGTGGTGATAGCCAATCAGTACACAGCCTCGGCGGCGGAAATCCTTTCCGGAGCGCTCCAGGACAATGACAGGGGGCTCGTGGTGGGGCGCCGTACTTTCGGCAAGGGCCTGGTCCAGCGGCCTTTCCCCTTCCCTGACGGGTCGATGATACGCCTCACGACCTCCCGCTACTACACCCCCTCGGGCCGCTGCATCCAGAAACCCTACGAGAAGGGCAAGACCGAGGAATATCAGCTCGACATGCTGAACCGCATGAGCTCCGGCGAGCTCTGGCACGAGGACTCGATTCCGCGGCCCGACTCTCTTCGCTACGAGACCCTGCGGCGCCACCGCCCGGTCTACGGCGGAGGCGGTATCACCCCGGACGTCTTTGTGCCCGTCGACACGAGCTACTATTCGCCTTATTACCGCGACCTTATGGCCAAGGCCATCTTCAACCGCACGGTGGTGGGCTATGTTGACGCCCACCGTGCGGAGCTGCTGAAGGAATTTCCGACGGAGGAGGACTTCTACCGCGGTTTCAAACTCCCGGACAGCGTGACGCAGAATCTTTTCGAGCGCGCCACGGCCGCGGGCATAGAGTTCAAGGCGGCGGACTGGGAGCGCTCGGCGCCGATAGCGCGCGCCGTGATGACGGGCCTTATCTGCCGCGACCTCTACGAAAAGGGCAGCTACTACCGCTTCGTGGCGCCCCTGAACCCGGACTACACCGCGGCCCTCGAGCTCATCAACGACGAGCCCCGCTACCGCCGCCTTCTGGAAGGTGAGTTGCATGAGAAAGTGGATTGATCTATGGAAATTATGATATAAATATGGTATTAACAGGGATTTTTATGTATCTTTGTAAAAATTCTAAATATCCATGTCGAAGAAAGATCAGTCAAACCGCTTGACGAATCAACATAAAATAACTCATGGTGTAGTCGGTATATTCGACGACGAAGCAAAATTGCACGATTTTACGGTCGGGTAGGTATCTCATCTTGTTCTTATAATACTTCAAGAAGATTTCCCTAAGTTAACATTCAGACATAGAAAATCTATACGCAAGGAGGAAATAAACCAGTCTCTAAAAAAAATAGATGGTACAACCGTCCGCGATAGCGGGTAGACCATAAAAAGATAGCCGTCCAGATTTTTGGGCGGCTATTTTTGTGATGGATTCCATCGGTCGGGAAGCAGTTCCCTGTACTTTTCAAGCGGGGTGTTAGGTGGCCATGCGGCACATCGTTCGATGATGTCGCAGAAGTAATCATAGACATTGACTCCGCACCGGTGGCAGGTGATTGCCAGCGAGTGGTACAGGGCGGCGGCTTCGGCTCCTGTGTGGGAGCCGATTGTCAGCCGTCGGCGTGTAAGCGATATGTAGCGGTTGGATAGGTCTCGTCCCCACAGATATAGTCATCCTCCGTTATTGCCTTGCCGAGTGCCTTGTAGAGATTCTCCAGCTGTACTTTTACCTTGCTGACGAGTTTCTGCGCCGTCCCCTTGTCGAGATCGAAGCCGTGGGAACGGAAGTACTCGACGGCATTTTCAAGCGGCATGCAGTGGAGGTAGCGCAGTTCGGCGAGTCCGGCGATGAAGGAGGCGGTATACTGCGAGTTCAGCAAAGGTGTCATTCATGATGTAAAGTTACGAAAAATATCTGACATACGCAACTTTT
>CABUIC010000007.1 GCA_902491515.1 uncultured Porphyromonadaceae bacterium | reverse complement strand
TTTTCAAGCTGCCGATTCAACTTTTTTCAGGGCATTCTTATCCCGAACTCGCGTTATTACTGGGGAATTTATGCGGCCGGGACGCTCGAAGAGGAGGAGGCCCGGAAGCTGTACAAGTACACACTCGAGGCGGTTCAGGGAAATCCGCACGACTATTCATACAGGATGGGATGTCTGTACGCCGAGGGGACGGGGCTTCCCGCGCCCGAGTTCCGCCTTGCGCGGAAATACTGGGAGGACGCCTACGAATTCGGCGAGGCGGAAGCTGCTGACGCCATTGCGGAGCTGTACGCCGCACGGCTCGCGGGACTTGGCTCGGAGGCTTCGGAGGACGAGCGGGCGCGATGCCGTCGGGAAATAGCCTCGTGGAGAAATCTTGCCGCGCGCACCCGAAAACGGCAGGAAGGGCAGTGAATCAGCGTATTATGCGTCGAGGTGCCGAAAAACTTCAAAAAAAATAAGCGAATGTTTTGGATAATCGAAAAAAAGTTGCTAACTTTGCAGTGCTTTTGAAAGGAAGCGCATAAATGGTGTTTGTAGCTCAGTTGGTTAGAGCGTCGGATTGTGGTTCCGAAGGTCGTGGGTTCGAGCCCCACCTGGCACCCCCGCCAAGCCCGGCAGACGGATTTTCCCGCCTGCCGGGCGTTTTTTTGGGGGGGCTTATCGGTTTTTAGCTAATTTAGCTTACTTAGCTAAGATAGCAAACTTATCTGATTCAATTGGATTAGCGATATTTTCAGCTCGGATAATCGGGGGATGGGCGTGGATAATTTGTATATTAGGTTAAAATTTTGTAACTTTGGGGCGATTTTTTTAATTCGCAAGCTAATGTATTTTCCCAAGATATTGAGAGTGGTGCTTTTAGCGCTCTCGTTCCTGCTTTTCGGTTCACCGGGTGCCGAGGGGCAGGAGGTTTTCCAGAGAAAGATAGACCATATAGCCTTTGTTCCTAAAGGTCAGTACATCACGGGGGTGAGTGTGAGTTACATGCAGTCCTCTCAGGACAACTATCAGTTTCTGGTGTTCGAGAAAATCAACGGTGACAACTATACGTTCAAGGTAAGTCCGATGCTTTTCTATACCTTCAAGGACAATCTTGCGGCAGGCGGGCGTTTCGGCTATTCGCGTCAGCGGACGCGCCTGAACTCGGCGGACGTTGTGATAGACTCGGAAACGGACTACAATGTCGACAATCTCTACTCCATCAGTCACAGCTATCAGGGAATGGGGGCTTTCAGAATGTATATGAGTCTGGGGAAGAACATGCGCTTCGGGCTCTTCAACGAGGTTCAGCTTCAGTTGGGGGGCGGTCAGGCGAAGATATGCTCGGGCTCGGGCACAAGCCTGACGGGCACCTACGAGCGGAACTTCAATTTCAATGTGGGTCTGGCTCCGGGGCTCGTGGTATTCCTGAACAACTATTCGGCCATGGAGGTGAATGTGGGTGTTCTCGGTTTTGACTACACGAGCACCCGGTCGGTCAGCGACCAGGTGTATGTGGCCCACCGCAAGACCAAGCAGGCGAATTTCAAAATCAACTTATTCTCCATCACATTCGGGGTGGCGTTCTATATCTGACACGGAGGAGCAAGAGCATGAGCATGAGAATACTGAAAATGATCCTTAGTGCCGGAATCGCGGCGGCGGCTCTGCTTGCGGGAAGCCTGTCCGCGGGAGCGCAGGAAGTGGTCCGCAAGAACCTCTATGTGTTCAACCCTGACAGCGTTGAGAAGGTGATAGTGGGCAAGGACACGATAAGCACCATCATTCCGGAGCGAAACTTCGGGCGCTACCACCGCGGGCTGTTCAACCATCTGTTCATCCCGCGGGGGAAATGGGGCTTCGGCCTTACGGCCTCCTACGGGGAGCTGACGACGGAGGACACGAGTCTGTTGTCGCTGCTTACGGACCTGGACTTCGACGGTAAGACCTATTCAATCAAGCCGTACATCTCCTATTTCATCCGGCACAATCAGAGCATAGGCCTTCGATTCAACTACACGCGCGGGGTCGCGGACCTGCACAATCTGGCAGTGGACTTCGACGAGGACCTTAATTTCGCCATCCACGACGTGAGCTACTATTCGCAGAGCTTCGCGACTTCGGTTTTCTACCGCAATTATATAGGTATAGGTAACAGCCGGCGATTCTCGATATTCAACGAGGTAGATCTGGAGTTCTCGAGCGGGTCGTCGCGCTTCCGGCGGCTGTACAACAGCGAGCCCAAGAATACGAGGACCTACATCACGAAGGCGTCGCTGAATTTCAGTCCGGGCGTCTGCGTGTTCCTTCAGGAATATGTATCGGCCACGGTGAGCTTCGGCGTGTTCGGTCTGAATCTGCGCAAGGAGCATCAGTGGACGGACAATGTTGACGAAGGCTCGCGCTTCACGAGCGGGGCGAACTTCCGCTTCAATATCTTCAATATCAATTTCGGACTAATGGTGGTGATATGAAAAAGCAGGGACTCCTTCAGTTCGCCGCCATAGCAGCGGCAGCAGCGGCCTTGACGGGCTGCATACACAACGACATACCCTATCCGCGCATTCAGGCCAACTTCCGGAGCATCAACGCGGAAGGTCAGGTCTCGGCTGCGGTGATAGACTCAATCAACTGCACGGTGTCCCTGACGCTCGGCGAGGATGTCGACCCCTATGCCGTGAACATCATGGACTATACTCTCACTCCCGGGGCGACGGTTGTCGACGACGTTCTGAACGAGCCGCTGGACCTGAGCAAGCCCAAGTACGTGACGCTGAAATATTATCAGGAATATACGTGGGTGATATCGGCCACATGCGACGTCGAGCGCTACTTCGAGGTAGAGGGGCAGATGGGCGCGACGTATATCGACGTGCCGAGCCGGCGCGTGATAGTCGACATGCCTGCAACGGCGGGGCTCTCGTCGGTGCGCGTGGTGCGTGCGAAGCTCGGCCCGAAGGGTTCGACAATGACCCCGAACCTGAGCGAGGGCGGTCTCGTGAGCCTCGTTGAGCCTCTTGACATCCTTGTGGAGGAGTTCGGCCGGGCGTCGACGTGGACGGTTTATGTGAACCGTGTCGAGGCGACTGTCACGACCACGGGCGTGGACGCATGGACTTGTGTGGCATGGGTACACGGCCAGGGACAGTCGGGCAAGGACAACGGGGTGGAATACCGCCTTGCGGGAAGCGAGGAGTGGACGAAGCTCGCCGCGGACAAGGTGACGCACGACGGAGGCAACTTCACGGGCCTGATCGAGCACCTCGACCCGGAAACGGCCTACGAGGCGCGTGTCTACTCCGACGAGGAGAAGGGCTCGACGGTGCAGTTCACCACGGGGGCCATCGTACAGATTCCCAACTCGGACTTCGACTCGTGGTGGCTCGACGGCAAGGTCTGGGACCCGTGGCCGGAAGGGGGGGAGCAGGTATGGGACACTGGCAACAAGGGAGCCACGACTCTGGGCGCATCGAATACGTTCCCGACAGACGACACTCCGACCGGAACGGGCCTCGCGGCGCAGCTTGAGACGCGTTTCGTGGGCATAGGCGTCATCGGCAAGCTTGCGGCGGGAAACATCTTCGTTGGGCGATACGTGCGGACGGACGGCACCAACGGCGTGCTGAGCTTCGGACGGGCGTTCACGGAGCGGCCTACGCGGGTGCGCGGCTATCTCAAATACACTACCGCTCCCATCTCGCACGCCATCAACGAGTACAAGCCGCTGATAGGTCAGCCGGACACGTGCATCGTATGGTGCGCGCTGATAGACGCGGCCGAGCCTTTTGAAATCCGCACCAATCCCTCGAACCGGCAGCTCTTCAACCCAGACGCCGAGGACGTGATAGCCTACGGCAAAATCGAGTACGGCGAAAACGTAGCCTCCTACTCGCCCTTCGAGTTCAAGCTCAACTATAAGTCGACTTCGCGCGTTCCGAAATATATCCTCCTTACGGCCTCGGCGAGCAAATACGGCGACTACTTCACGGGTGGCTCCGGGTCGACGCTCTGGCTCGACGACATCGAACTTCTATACGACTATTGACATGGCACTCAACCTTCGCGGCTTCTACGCCAAGCATCCCATCATAAGCACACTCATTCTGATTTTCATCACGGGCTGGCTGCTCGTCTGGGCGGCCATGGTTTTCCTCGATTTCTGGACGATGCACGGGGAGACATCGGTTGTTCCTGACATCCGGAACAAGTCGTATGCCGAGGCGCGCCAGATACTGGCGGCCTCGAACCTCGACATAGAAATCGCCGACTCGATCTACGACCGGAAGGTTCCCCGCGGCACTGTTGTGGAGACGATGCCCCGTGCGGGCGCGGTTGTCAAGCGCGGGAGGCAGGTCTACGTCACGGTGACGGCCTTTTCGCCGAAGCAGGTGACTGTGACGATGCCTCTCCAGGGGAGCGTTTCCGAGCGACAGGCCATGTCGTATCTGCGCGGTCTGGGAATCTCGGACATCCGCACGGTGTATGTCCCGGCGGAGTACCCGGACCTCGTTGTCCGTGCCCGTTACGGGGACACTCCCATAAGCGTGGGCACGGTTCTTCCGGTGACGGCTACGGTGACGCTCGAAATCGGAATGCCGGCGGTTCCGGAACCGGAGTACGGCGACTCGCTGAGCGCGGAGGATGAATATGATTATTCGACCCTTGAAGGCCTTTCGGATGACTGATGGCGGAAATCAATCCCATGCTGAGACCGCTGGAGGCCGAGGGCTTCGAGGGCGGCGAAGAGCTCGAGGAAGGCGCTGACGCGGCGAAAATCGTGGAAGTCGGCGGGGCGGAGATGTACGAGCATTTCCGTTTCGTGGCGGACAAGGGGCAGGCGTTGCTCCGGGTCGACAAGTTCCTTGTCGAGCGGCTTCAGAAGTCGTCGCGCAACCGTGTGCAGCAGGCCGCGGAGGCCGGATGCATTCTGGTGAACGGAAAGCCGGTCAAGAGCAACTACCGCGTGAAGCCTCTGGACGTGGTGCAGGTGGTGATGGACCGCCCGCGCTACGAGTGCGAGATTATCGCTCAGGATATTCCTCTCGATATTGTATATGAGGACGATACGGTGCTTGTTGTAAACAAGCCCGCGGGGCTCGTGGTGCATCCGGGGCACGGCAACTATTCGGGCACGCTTGTGAACGCCCTCGCGTGGCATTTCCGGAACACACCGGACTATGATGTAAACGATCCGCGCCTCGGGCTCGTGCATCGTATAGACAAGGATACTTCGGGGCTTCTCGTGGTGGCGAAGACCCCGGACGCCAAGACAGACCTCGGTCGACAGTTCTTTCAGAAAACTACGCGGCGGGAATACAATGCCCTTGTATGGGGCGTGCCCTCTCCGGCCAGAGGCACAATCGAGGGCAATATCGGCCGCTCCCTTCGCGACCGTCTCCAGATGGACGTTTTTCCCGCAGGCAGCGACTACGGGAAGGCCGCAGTGACGCACTACGAGGTCCTGGAGGATTTCGGGCCCGTATCGCTGGTGAAATGCGTTCTCGAGACCGGGCGCACACATCAGATCCGCGCCCATTTCCGCCACATAGGGCATCCGTTGTTCAGCGACGCCCGCTATGGCGGTGACAAAATCCTTCGCGGCACGACGGCCGGAAAATATACCGCCTTCGTGCACAACTGTTTCGAGTTGTGTCCGCGACAGGCACTTCATGCCAGGACGCTCGGGTTCAGGCACCCGGCGACAGGAAAGGAAATGGACTTCGAGGCGCCTGTACCTGCGGATATGGAAGCGCTGATAGAGAAGTGGAGAGCTTTCAGGGACGGGAACTGAGGGAGAGGCTGGATACAGGACACAGAACACAGAACACAGAACAGCCCTGCTGATAACTGTCGGCTATAACCGGCGGGATTTTTCTGCGCGGTAGCGGGCAGGAGTTATGCCGAAGAATTTGTTGAAATGGCGATAGTAGGTCGCGCGGCTGACGTATCCGCATTCTTCGGCGATGGCGTCGATTGTCCAGTCGGGATGGTCGTTAATCAGGGAGAGGGAGTGTTCGACGCGGAGCTTGTTGATGTAGTCGCCGGGGGTCATCCGGGCGAAGCGGTCGATAAGGTTGATGACCTTTGCGCGCGAAAGGCCCGAGCAGTCGGCGATGTTGTCGCGATTGAAGTCGGGGTCGCGGAAAATTGAGCTTTCGAGAATCTTTTGCGAGACGCCGGAGGTCCTTTATGCTTGGTTCGGAAGCGTGGGCAGGGATGAAGGCCGCGGATGCGGCTACAAGCAGGAGGGCAGACAGATGCCTGAAGGGACTTGGAAGTTTCATATTTTTATGATTTGTGCAAGCCACAAAGGTAATGCTTTTTTCAATCCGAAGGACATGAAAGATGAAGGAGACGCGGCAGGGCAAGAGGTTGAATACCAGCCATCGGACAGATTTGATACACCGTTTGAGACAAATTAGAGCGGCCTTGGGGCGGGGAATGATACAAAATGAGGACAACATATATGCGGGAGAGCCGGATTTGTGATAACTTTGCAGAAACTATCAATTTTGTTAATAAAAATGAAGAAACAACACTTTTTCGCCATGTTGCTGACTTTTGTGGCAACGATGGCCGGATTGTTCCTTATGTCCTGCTCGGACGGGGGAGACGAGCCAGAAGCCGGAAAATCGGCGCAGGAAATCTACGACTGGAACGTGGCGCGCATTGTGGCCGAAGACGGTTCGATCAATCTGTATTCCGATACGGAGAACGAGAGTCTTTATTATCTTCCCGCCTCAAGCCGTGAGGAGGCCTCCACATTCTGCGCCCACATACTCGGACTGCCGGCATGGGACGGCAAAACGGCTACAGCAAATCTGGGCGAGCTCGGGACTATAACTGTGCGTCCGTCGGATACGGAGGGCACTTTCGCGACGGTGAACTATAATCTGGCCAAGGTCAAGCCCTTTACTATGGTGATGGCCCCGATGAGCTACATAGAGCGCGAAAACTTAGGAATGGGAAGGCCGCCGTTCCCCGTTCCACTTTATTGAGACAAAAAGTTCGGACCCGGGAGTTTCAGCTTGTGCTTCCCGGTGAATGAAAAAAGCCCGCGCGGGGTCTGCGCGGGCTTGTCGTTGTGGTGTTCCTGTTACTTCCCGGAGTCGGCCGGGGCCTTGTCGATGAGGTCCATGAACTGATCGAGGCTGGGAGTGATTATGATTTGCGTGCGTCGGTTGAGCTGTCGACCGGCGGGGGTGTCGTTGGAGGCGATGGGGTTGTATTCGCCACGGCCACCGGCAGTGAGGCGGGCGGGGTCGACACCGAAGTCGTTCTGGAGCACCTGCACTACGCTTGAGGCGCGGAGGGCGCTGAGGTCCCAGTTGTTGCGGATGTTCTCGCGGGAGATGGGGACATTGTCGGTGTTTCCTTCGACGAGAACGCTGTAGCCGTTATAATCCTTGATGATTTTGGCAATCTTGCTGAGGATGTCCATGGCCGCGGGGCTGATCTGGTAGGAGCCTGTCTTGAAGAGCATATTGTCGGCGAGGGAGATGTAGACCACTCCCTTGAGGACCTTGACGTCGACGTCCTGAAGTTCGGACGTGTCGAGCGAGCGGGTGAGGCGCGTACTGAGGGCGAGAAGGAGGGAGTCGCTCTTGCTCTTGGCGTCGACGAGGCGCTTGATGTATTTGTTGGAGGCGTTTATTTCGTCGACGAGTTTTGCGATGTTGGTGTTGCCGCTCTGGTTGGTGAGGATGCTCCGGTCGAGGGTTTTCTGGAGGGCATCGTACTGCTGCCGGAGGTCGGCGTTCTGTCTGCGGGCTTCCTGGAGGAGGCCGTCGAGGGTCTGGACTTTTGCGCGGGAGTCGGCGAGCGCCGTCTGCGAGGCTTCGTAATCGGCCCGCAGGGCATTGTATTTGCCGTGCGAGACGCATCCGGCCATTGAGAGCATCCCGGCCGCAAGGATGAGGAGGGGAATTCTGATTTTCATAACTAAGCGTGCAGGAGGGAAAAAAGCTCCCGCTCAAATACTTAAACACCTGAGAGGGGAGAGTTGTTTTTGACAGCATTGTTCAGAGGGGACACAGGACCTCCATCCGGACGGGACGATGCGTGAATTTGGGGCTTTTCTTTGGGGGGCCGCGGGAAATGTCGGGGATTTTTGCTAACTTTGCAGCGCAATTGACTATAGAGTAAGATGAAGATACTTGTGACAGGCTGTAACGGTCAGCTGGGGAGGGAGTTGAGGCGCGCTTTCGGGGAGTTTCATCCTGAGGCGGCCGTGGTGTACACGGACGCTTCGGCGCTCGACGTGACGGACCGTGCGGCCGTGGAGGCTTTCATGCGCGAGGGCGATTTCTCGCACGTTGTGAACTGCGCGGCCTACACGGCCGTGGACCGTGCGGAGGAGGACAAGGCTCTCTGCCAGGCCATCAATGCCGACGGGCCCGGCAATCTCGGCTATCTCGCCGAGGAGCTTGGCTACAAGGTTCTGCATATCAGCACGGACTATGTGTTCGACGGGACGGCACACTCTCCGATTACGGAGAGCGACAAGCCGCGTCCGCTGAATGTGTACGGCACGACGAAGCGTCAGGGCGAGACGGCTCTCCTGGGGCTTGCGCCCGACTCGATAATAATCCGCACTGCTGGGCTTTACTCGCCGCACGGCGGAAACTTCATCAAGACAATGCTTCGTCTTGCGCGTGAGGGCCGTCAGACCGTGGGGGTGGTGTATGACCAGATCGGAGCGCCGACTTCGGCGCGGGACCTTGCGGATGCCATAGTGAGCATACTTTTCTCGAAAAAATGGACCGGCGGTATTTACCATTATTCCAACGAGGGAGTCTGCTCGTGGTACGATGTGGCGCGCGAGGTGTTCGACTCTCTGCCTGCGGGCCTTACTGCTCCCGAACTTTTGCCGATTCTCAGTGCTGACTACCCATCGGCCGCGACGAGGCCACTCTACGCGGTGCTGGACCACGCCCGCATCCGGGCCACTTACGGCATCACTATTCCTCACTGGCGCCACTCTCTGCGGCGCGACCTTCCCGAAATCCTGAAATCCCTGTAACGCACCCCAAAATATGGCATCATTAGAAGAAGAAATCAGCCGCCGACGCACATTCGCCATCATCTCGCACCCCGATGCGGGCAAGACAACGCTGACCGAGAAGCTCCTGCTTTTCGGCGGCGCAATCCACATCGCCGGAGCCGTGAAGAGCAACAAAATCAAGAAAACCGCCACATCCGACTGGATGGAAATCGAGAAGCAGCGCGGCATTTCGGTAGCCACTTCGGTGATGGGCTTCAACTATGGTGACTATAAGATAAATATCCTCGACACTCCGGGCCACCAGGACTTTGCCGAGGACACGTACAGGACGCTGACGGCCGTGGACTCGGTGATAATAGTGGTCGACGTGGCGAAGGGTGTGGAGCAGCAGACCCGTAAGCTGATGGAAGTCTGCCGGATGCGCAACACTCCGGTAATCATCTTCGTGAACAAGCTTGACCGCGAGGGCCGCGACCCCTTCGACATTCTCGACGAGCTGGAGGCAGAGCTTAAAATCGCCGTGCGTCCGCTGTCGTGGCCGATAAACATTGGGGCGAAGTTCAAGGGTGTGTACAATATCTACGAGAAATCGCTTGACCTCTTCACGCCTGACAAGCAGAAGGCGACGGAGCGCGTGGAAATCGACGACGTCAATTCTCCGCTCATCGACGAGGCCGTAGGCGAGCGCGACGCCGCCAAGCTCCGCGAGGACCTCGAGCTCATAGAGGGTGTATATCCGGAATTCAACGTGGAGGACTATCTGGCGGCGCGGACGGCGCCCGTGTTCTTCGGCTCGGCGCTCAACACATTCGGCGTGAAGGAGCTGCTGGACTGCTTTGTGAAAATAGCGCCGGCTCCGCGGCCTGTGCAGGCGGAGGAGCGCGAGGTGAAGCCTTCCGACCCGGGTTTCAGCGGCTTCGTGTTCAAAATTCACGCGAACATGGACCCGAACCACCGGTCGTGCATAGCTTTCGTGAAAGTGTGCTCCGGGCGCTTCGAGCGCAACGCTCCATACAAGCAGGTGCGCACGGGCAAGTCGATGCGCTTCGCTTCGCCGACGGCATTCATGGCGCAGAAGAAGAGCATCGTTGACGAGGCCTATCCCGGGGACATCGTGGGTATTCCCGATACCGGCAACTTCAAAATAGGCGACACGCTGACGTCGGGCGAGGAAATCCACTTCCGTGGCCTTCCGAGCTTCTCGCCGGAGATGTTCATGTACATCGAGAACACTGATCCCATGAAGAGCAAACAGCTCGAAAAGGGCATACAGCAGCTGATGGACGAGGGCGTGGCCCAGCTGTTCGTCCACCAGTTCAACGGGCGCAAGATTATCGGAACGGTGGGTCAGCTCCAGTTCGAGGTCATCCAGTACCGTCTTCTGCACGAGTACGGGGCACAGTGCCGCTGGGAGCCGATGTCGATGTACAAGGCCTGCTGGATTGAGAGCGACGACGATGCCGCACTCGAGAACTTCAAGAAGCGTAAGCACCAGTTCATGGCCACGGACCGCGAGGGTCGCGACGTGTTCATGGCCGACTCGCGCTTCGTGCTCCAGATGGCGCAGACGGACTTCCCGAAAATCCGCTTTCACTTCACGAGTGAATTTTGAGGGGAGGGCCCAGGACGTAAAGTATGGCTTCGGAAAGGGTCAGGGCGAGGCAGGCGGCTGAGGAAATCCTCGGCCGCGCAGAGGGGGAGCGGAGCACTGCGCAACTGCGGGCGGACATCGCGTGCATGGCCGAAACTGTGCTGTGGCTTTATACGGATTTTGCTTGGCCGATGGTGTACGGCAAGGGCAATCTGATTGAGCTTGCCGCGGAGTCGGGCGGCGCGAGGGTGTGCGGTCTGGAGAAAAGCGGCGAGGACTGGAGAGTGAAGCTCGGGGATGGGGAATGCGGACTCGACGAGCTTGAGGATGCGGAGTTGCTCGGCGGAATACTGAGCGAGCTCCTCCGGAAGGAAGAGCTCGACTGGGAATATTACTGCGACAACGTCCCGGAAAGCGAGAGGTAGACTATCAGATCAGAATTAAAGGATAGAAAAAGAAATAGCCGGACGTCTCAGGACATCCGGCCTAAAAATCTGTGATCCGAGTGCGGTCACAAAATTTTTCATAGTCAGTTGTGCCACAGAGAGTTATGGAAAGCGTTTTTTGTGGTACTGTACCACAAATTGTGGTACACTTTGACCTTTCGGGGTCAAAATGTGGTACAAAAACAGCCTCTTCTAAGCGTCTTTGAAAATTCAATATATTTTAACTAAATTCTTTAATATTGACATATATTAAAGATATATTAGCATTAATTAAGTTTCCAAAACAGGATAAAATGTGCCTTTGATTAACTGCGACATTCCCTGCGAGGTGAATGTTGCAGTTAACTTTTCACAGACGTAGCGTTTGCCACTCGATAGAATTCTCTAACCTTTTCATGAAGGAAATTGGCTTGGAACACCTCCTCGAACACAGCACCGATGGCGAAGGTGTTTTTGATACATTGTATTTCGTCTGCGAAAAGTATCCTTGTAGAGAAGCGTTCTCTATTCATGTTCTTGGGGTAATTTGAAACACTCAAATTGGAAAGGCAATTTATGTGGGAAATGGGATATTGCAAATTTGAGAATGTTTTGCCACGTTACAAATTTTACATTATTTGACTCCTCATATTTCTTTTGAAAATTATCCTTTTCTGCTTCCGTAGAGGTATTCTTTTTATCTGTTATAAACACAACGTACTTATTTTCACCTACACGAATGAGGTTGCGGAATAGTTGATAATTGATTAGAATTTCATCGACTGACGGCTCTTGCTTTAGTGATAAAATTTGCTTCGGAATATTTAGAAGCAATTTTTTATATTGCTCTGCTTTTTCTTTGTGGCGTTCCATGTTCTCAGGATGCTTTTTGTCTTTACACGCCTTTCCAAAGCCGTCCTCAGTAAACTTTATCTCAAAAAAGACTTCTATATCATTGTCTTTGATGTGAAAATCAAATGAGGTTCCCTCGTATTCTATTACTTCTTTTCCATACTGATTATGAACCTTAAACTTATATTCTTCCTTATCCTTCTCTTGGTATTCAAATTTACACTCTGCGCCTGTATGGATTGTAATGTCAATTGATTTTAGTAGATCAACCAATTCTTGCTTCGCTGTAAAGTGTGGATAATTGCCTTCGATTAATGCAGAAAAAAACTGAATGCACAATGTCTGCGACGAATTGAGATGGTGAGAATACTGATGCAGCCCCTTCAATTTGGGTCCTAAAAATTCAGCAACTTTAAGTCCAAGGTATTTTTCTATTGCTTCGGCACGCTTTTCTGCAGCAGATTTACACGAGTCTTCTAATGGCAAGATGTGGCCTTTTGGTATTATCTTGGTTTCTTTATTTCCAAACACATCTTTGCGTGTATATTTCCATATTCCAGCCTCTATATTACGACCGATTGCTTTGGAAAGTGAAGATTCCACTTTCTCCTTATAAAACTTGTGAGTATCCATTTCTATTTATTTTTTATTATTGATATATTGTTTGATTGATTCCTTTATCCAATACACCGCATAGCTGATGAATTTATAGCCTTTAGTTTCGTCATATCTTTCAACGGCATGGAGTAGCCCTTTATTGCCTTCAATGATAAGTTCTTCAACCGGATATTTTTCGTTAGCATATCTCTTCGCAATCGTACGGACAAATCGGCGATTGACGAGAAGTAGTTTTTCTTTTGCCGCCTCGCAGTCATCGGATGATTGCCGTATCTGCTTGATTAGAGCCAATTCATCTTCCAGCGTGATGAGTTCTTCGCGTGTTACTTCTTGCATTTCTTTCATATCGTTTATAAGTTTAGATTGATGTATATAGTTGCTAACATTTATGACAATCGCTCTGTTGTTGCTAACAGAGGCTTTGTCAACTTCGCAGTTATACACAAGCGGATATTCATCTACACAAGCAACGACCAGGTCAGCGTCACGGATAATCCTTTCATTCCGAATTAACTTTGCGCTTTTGTAGTCGGAACTTTCATCAATGTGGTATTCCTTGATGGGTATTGCCATGGATTTGGCATAATGCTTCGCATACCGATTCAATACCGTATTACCCCCAGTAATAAGGATTTCGGAGATGGGTACTTTGCAAAGTTGCCGATGAAAGCAAGTGTACCAATCCCGGTAGTTAGTCGTCAGCTTGAGCGTACCTAAAATTGCTATTTTCATAGTTCAAAAAAATTAGTGTATATATATATAATACGATTGAGTTTTTTGGCATTTGTATATTTTTGTTAAAATACGAACATAAAGGTCTCCTTTTTAGTTTGAAAAATTTCTCATATAGTTAATTATGAGCATGGTAGGCGTTAAGAATATTTAACTCTACACTAATTGCAAATTTGAATTTTTACGCCATTGCTGTTAAATAAATTAACAATTTAACACTCTTTTCGATACTGTTCAGTCACGACAGGATATATTTTCAATGCAGTTTATCCAAATTCTGTAATATTGGCAGACATAAAAGATATATTTGCATTAATTCAGTTTTCAAAATAGGATAAAATGCGCCTTTGATTAACTGCGACATTGTTTATAAGGTTAATGAAATCTGTCTAACAATCAAGAAAGATTCCATAGAAAATAATTATAAATATCGTATCTTTGCAATCATAATCAACGCGACACAAAAAGAGTCACCACCATGTTTAGGTGATGACCCTTTAGTGAACCGTCTGGGGCTCGAACCCAGGACCCCAACATTAAAAGTGTTGTGCTCTACCAGCTGAGCTAACGATTCTCCGAGGACTATTCTTACGAAAAGCGATGCAAAGTTAGCGTTTTTTTTTGAACTATCCAAATTTTTCTGTTTGATTTTTCCGGATGGCGTGTAGAAGTGTGAGTCAATGTGCAGTAAATCAATGTTTAAAAAGAGTCGAAGGGGGCAAGGATGAGGGGCCGGGGTGTGCCGGGCCGATTAAAAACATTCGCATAAACTCACTTTTACGGGGGACGCAAAAACTATTTTAAGCGAGCGGTGTTTAAATTTCATACAAAGCGAAAACAAACCTGGAAACTATGGTCGCGGAATGAAAGCCGTTCTCAAGCCTGACCGATGGGTTTAATACATAACAAAACACACATAAAACACACAAAATCATGGCAGACAAAAAGTATTCTCCCGTTGTGCAGGAACTTGCCGACCTAATCAAGGAAAACAACTGGGAAGACAAGTTCAACCAGGCCATCGCGAAGGTGGTATCGTACAAGATTCCCGGACTCTCGGACATCGCCTCCATCGAAGACTATCTCGACTACCTCGAGGCTTACATGCACTGGGTTCCCGCAGAAAACAAGGAAGGCACCCATGTTTACGAGCACCTTTTCCGTTCCTTCTTTCTTCTTGATCAGGAACCGGTGAAGTCGCTCCAGACTCCCTGCGCTCCCGCAGATCCCGCTCCCGAGCTCTCTCCTCTCTCGAAGTGGATGGTCGACTACTGCTACGGCATCGGCGACTGGCTGGACAGCCCGGAATCCATCACCGACGACAGCGTGAAGTCGTTCTATGACTGCGCCGTCTACAACATGGACGAATATCTGGAGCCGCGCGGCGGCTGGAAGACCTTCAACCAGATGTTCGCTCGCCACGTGAAACCCGGCTACCGTCCTATCGCAGCCATCGACGATGACCGTATCATCGTTCACCCCGCCGACGCATGCTTCGGCGGCCAGTGGGAAATCCGCCCCGACACCCACGTGCGCATCAAGGGTCTGGACTGGAGCATCGACGAGCTTCTCGAAGGCAGCCCCTACAAGGACAAGTTCAAAGGCGGCATGTGGTGCCACTCGTTCCTGAGCTGGACGGACTACCACCGTCAGCACGCGCCTCTCTCGGGTATCGTCCGTGAGGCCCGTGTAATCCAGGGCGCATGCTATGTGGACCTGGTGGCCGTTCCCGCCAAGGAAGACCCCGCCACACATCAGGTTGAGGCATGGCGCGCCACCGCTCCCGACCAGGCCGGTTATGAGTTCATGCAGACCCGCGGCCTCATCGTTCTCGAGACGAAGTACGGCTATGTAGCTATCCTGCCTATCGCAATGCCTCAGGTATCGTCGGTTGTCGTAACGGCCGAAGAGGGCATGGCTCTGAAGAAGGGCGACGAAATCTCCTACTTCCAGTTCGGCGGCTCGGACATCGTCTACCTCTTCTCCGCAAATATGAACGTATCCATGTCCGCCCACAAGGGGACGCACTACAAAGTCGGCACAAAGATCGGCGAAGTGTACCCTGTGGTAGAACTTTAAAATCGGACAATACCTCTTCATGGACCGGAGTCCCCCGGCCATGATGCGACGGAGGCCGACATCACCGTCGGTCTCCGTCTGATTTTTATAAGAACGTTTCACAGCTAATCTTTTCCGAAAAATATGTCAACTCCAAACACAAACCAAGCAAGCGCTTCCGGGACAAAGGGAGCGAAGCCTGCCAGGGCTTTGATCTCGACGGGAGCGATGACTATAATGATCATCACGACAGTGGTGAGCCTCCGAGGGCTGCCCTCGCAGGCTGAATTCGGCATCCAGTCGATTTTCTACTATCTGTTCGCAGCGATATTCTTCCTGGTTCCGTTCTCGCTGGTCTGCGCGGAACTTGCGTCGACCTACACCCATTCGGGCGGTCTCTACCGCTGGGTTTCCGAGGCCTTCGGTCCGCGCTGGGGATGGTCCGCGATGTATCTCGAATGGCAGACGCTGGTGATATGGTTCCCGGCGGTGCTGATGTTCGCGGCGGTTTCCCTGGCTTACATATTCTGGCCTGAATCATTCGACGCGAGACTGTCGGCCAACAAGCTCTATACCCTGATAGTGGTGCTCGCGGTGTACTGGATTACCAATTTCATTGCCTTCAGGGGTATGAAATCGTCGAAGATACTGAGTACACTGGGCGGCCTGTTCGGCACCATCGTTCCGGGCGCGATACTGATAATCCTGGGGGTGGCCTACCTGTGCATGGGCAAGCCCATCATGCTGACTCATGAATCGTTTTTCCCTGATTTCACGAAGATAGGCACGATAGTGCTCGCGGCATCGATTTTCCTCTTTTACGGCGGCATGGAAATGAATGCCGTCCATGTGCAGAACATGAAGAATCCGGCCCGGCAGTTCCCGCGCGCCATGTTCCTGGCAGTGGCGGTGATTGTGCTGATTTTCATATTCGCCACGCTTGCCATCGGCTTCGTGGTGCCGGCGAAGGACATCAATCTTCTGGCGTCGCTCCTTGTAGCGTACAATGACCTCTGGGCCGCTGTCGGAGTGCCCTGGCTGGGTAATGTGATGGCTCTTCTCATCACCTTCGGCGTAGTCGGTCAGGTCAGCGTGATTATCGCCGGCCCGTCGACGGGTCTTGTGGCCGTGGGCGAGAGCGGCTATCTGCCGCGTTCGCTCCAGAAAGTGAACCGCAACGGGGTGAACAAGTCCATCCTCTACGTACAGGCCATTTTCGTCAGCCTTCTTTCGCTGGTGCTTGTAGTGCTTCCTTCGGTAGAATCGGCTTATCAGGTGATGTCGCAGATGGCGACGGTCATCTACCTTATCCTCGTGCTGATGATTTATTTCGCATTCTTCCGTCTGCGCCGGACGCAGCCGCAGAAGCCCCGCGGCTTCCGCGTGCCCGGCGGTAAGTTCGGCGAGTGGGTTATCGGCGGCGTGGGAGTTCTCGGAGCTGTGGTAGCCATGATTCTGAGCTTCTTCCCGCCGTCCCAGATTAACACCGGCAGCCCCGTGGTGTATGTGCTGATTATCCTGTGCGGCGCCGTGGTGTTCTTCTGCCTGCCTCTGATTGTCTTTGCCAAACGCAAGCCGTCGTGGCGTAATCCTGACGCTGATTTCTATCCCTTCGACTGGCAGATAGAGAACAGGAAGCCTTCGGAAGTGTCGAGGTGGAGCTCCGACTTCACGCCGACCGGCGCGGACATAGCCTCCACGGACGCGCGCATTCTGGCTGAAGAAAACGGCGCATCCCCGGCAGACGCTGAACGCATAGCCGCCGAGGCCGCGAAGGCCTTTACCGGCACGGACAATCCGCAGACTGTGGCGAACACCGTATTCGCAAAGAGCAAAGAAACGATAAAGAGCTGACCCGGAAACTATTCCGACAGCGACAACCGACCCGAAAACACACAAAGAAACGATGAAATTCAATACTGGCAAGGGCACGATACCCTTAATGACGCTGATTGCGATATGGTCCATCTCCCTGACAGTGAATCTGCCCGGGCTGGCCATCTCCCCTATGCTCGGAAATCTCGACAAGATTTTTCCGGGGACCTCCGAGCTGGAAATCCAGCTTCTGACCGTGCTGCCGAACCTCTGCATCATCCCCTTTGTGCTTCTTTCGGGGAGGCTGTCGCTGTCGAAAAGCAAGATAGGCATAGTCGTGACCGGTCTTGCCATTTATCTCGCGAGCGGTATACTCTATCTGTTCGCCCGGAATATGGTGGACCTGATCGTGCTGAGCTGCCTGCTCGGGATGGGCTGCGGCCTTCTGATACCCCTTGCGGCGGGCCTCATCGCCGACACGTTCACGGGCAAGTACCGCATGACTCAGCTCGGCATCAAGTCGGGCATCTCGAACATGGCTCTTGTGGCCGCGACGTATGCCGTGGGGTGGCTGGGGCACGGCAACTGGCGCATGCCCTTCATCGTCTATCTCATCCCTGCCATACCGCTGGTGCTTTCGGTTTTCCTCCGGGGCATACCCAGAGAAGACCTCTATCCATCGGCCACGGTGGCGCGAAGCGACATCGACCCCACGGCCAGGACCGCGGCGAAGGCAGCGGTAGCCGGAGCGCCTGCGTCGGCAGTCCATGCGACGCGTCCTGCTCCTCAGCCGGGACTTACCCGAGTGAGGGACGGATTTATCATGCCGAGGGTCTGGTCGCTGGTCGCCGTCTACTTCTTCGTGTGCTACGCAACGGTAATCGTAAGCTACTATACACCCTTCCTGATGCAGTCGGAGGGTATGAACGCATCGCAAGTGGGAACTGTCACGGCCATATTTTTCCTGGCGGTTTTCCTTCCCGGCTTCATCCTTCCATATGTGCTGAAGGTATTCCGCCAGTCCACCTTGATTGTCTGCACCGTAGTGATGGGCGGCGGGGTGCTTCTGATGGCCATTGGGCATAGCTTCCTGACGATGTGCACGTCCGCCGTGCTGATCGGCTTCGGCTACGGAGTCTTCCAGCCTCTGATTTACGACAAGGCGACGCAGATTGTGACCGAACCGGCGAAGGCGACGCTCGCGCTCGCCATAGTCCTTGCGGCCAACTATATCTCCATAAGCGCCACACCCTTCATTGTCGACGGTTTCCGCGACATTTTCGATCCCCATCATCAGCTGAACACCTTCCCGTTCATCCTCAATTCGGTGCTCCTCGGGATTTTCACGGTGATAGTCTTCGTCTTCCGCAAATCGTTCGTCTTCCAAATCACCCGTTCCTACTATTGACTCCATAAGGAGAAACCGCAAACCACAAAACATTCACCATCCCGAAACAACTTGTCCACTAATGAAAAACGCAATCCGAAAGCTTCTCATACTGTCGGTGCCGGCGCTTGCGCTGCCGGGAATTCCGGTCCGCGGCCAGGCCCATCCTGCCATGCCGGGCTCCGATGAGGTGACTATCATAAACGCCCGAAACTACGGGGACAATAACACCACCGCAGTAAACGTCTACAATATCTATGTCGATAACTCGCCAAAAACATTCAGGGTTCCGGGCGCACCGCGCTTCGCCATCGAAGGCAAGGACAGGAAATTCTACCTCGGCATCGGCGGCACGCTGAAGGGCACGCTCTCCTACGACTGGGGAAACCCTATCCCGAATGCCTATAACTTCACGACTTCCGAGATTCCGATGCAGCAGCGTCCGGGCGACGGCGGGCTGGTACAATTCTCCGCCGCGACGAGCTCGCTGTTTCTGAACTTCGTGGCACTTCCGGGGAGCAAGCATCAGCTTGGCGTCTACTTCAACTTCAATCTCACGGGCAACGGCAACAACTACGGTTTCAATCTCTACTACGCCTATATCAAGTATATGGGCTTTACGGTAGGCTACGACTTCAGTCTGTTCTCGGATATGGCGGCCATACCGCCGAGCATTGACAACGAGGGCCCGTCGGCCCTTACGGCGATACCAAACGGAGTCATCGACTACCGGCATAGTTTCAACAGCCACTGGAGCGCGGGCATAGGCGCCGAGCTGCCTATGGCCTCGGCCACGGTGAACGACAGGATCTATCTGGTGAGCCAGCGTGTGCCGGACTTCCCGGCCTATGTCCAGTACTCCTGGAACAAGGGCGGAAGCTGGGTGCGTCTGTCGGGCATCGTGCGCAACATGATGTACCGCGACGTACCGGCGGCGAAGAACCGCGACTGCGTGGGGTGGGGCGTTAAGATGAGCGGCAGCGCGTCGCTTACGCCTTTCCTGACGGCCTACTATCAGGCGGCCTACGGCAAGGGAATAACGAGCTACTTCCAGGACCTCTACGAAGGGGGGCTCGACATGGTTCCCGACGGTCCCGAGGGGCGGCTCCGCGCCGTGAAGGCCTGGGGCGGATACATCGGCTTCCAGTACAATATCTCTCCTACGGTCTACGCTACGACTACCTACAGCCATCTCCGCAACTACGCTCCGCGCTATGCCGGAGGCACGACAGCCTGGGGCGAACAGTACCGCTACGCACAGTATGCCCTTGCCAACGTGATGTGGAACATCAAGCCCTGGCTTGCCACCGGAATCGAATATATCTACGGCAGGAAGGTGGACATGAACGGTCTCGCGCGTCACGACAACAGGATACAGACCATGCTTCAGGTGACATTCTGACCTCAGGGAGAGCCTGCGACAAAAAGCCGCCACGGAATCGATTTCCGCGGCGGCTCTTTGATTTGTGCGTGTGGGGGAATGAGCGTAAGGGCGCTATTCCTCTTCGTTGCTTGACTTTGGTGCGGGAGCTTCCGAGGTTTCCGAAGTCGGAAGCGTGTTTTCGGGCTGAGGGAGCGACTGGTCGGGAGCGGAAGCGGCGCGAGGCTTGCGTGCGGGGCGCTGCCGTGGCTTGCGCTGTGCCGGGATTTCGGTGGGGAGCGTTGAGGCGCCGCTTGCGGGCTCAGCCTCGGCCTCGGCCTTCGCGGGCATTTCCTGAGACTGCTCGCTTTCGGAGCCCGGGGTGCGGGGTTTTTCGCTCTGGGCCTTGGGCCTGTTGCGCGGAGCGGGCTTCTGCTTGGGCTGAGCGGATGCGGTGCCGGAGTCTGCCGCGATATCCTCTTTGAGTTCAGGAAGCGGGGTTTCCGATGCATCGGCCGGAATCAGGGGGGCAGGAACGGGTTTCTCTTCCTGAACCGTCTCGGGAGCCTTGGTCTGGGGCTTGGGACGGTCTTTCTGCGGTTTCCGGGGCTGGGGCTTTGACTCTGGCTCCTCCTTCGCGGCCGGGACATTTTTCGTCTCTTGTCCGGGTGACTGCTTCTGGGGCTGAGGGGCGGCCTGTTTGGGCTTCGGAGCTTGCTTCTGCTGTTCTTTGGCCTGCTGTTTTTCGGCTTTCTGGCGGCCC
This sequence comes from uncultured Porphyromonadaceae bacterium, assembly GCA_902491515.1. Taxonomy (GTDB): domain Bacteria; phylum Bacteroidota; class Bacteroidia; order Bacteroidales; family Muribaculaceae; genus CAG-873. Next base: position 87,978 of record CABUIC010000007.1, on the reverse strand, counting down.
TTGTCCTTCTTGTCCTTTTCAGGGAGTAGGGGTCTGGGCTGGTTGATGAGTCGCTGGCCTTTTGCGGGCTTGGCGGGAGGAGCGGTGTCGTATTCTTCGTCATCGCCGCCGCGCTTGCGGGCCTTGTCGAGGGTCTTTGCCACGGAGGACGAGTTTGAGTCCTTTTCGGAATGGAGCTGCATCTCGTTTCCGTCCTTGTCGATGACCCTGTACTGGAGGTAAGCGAGGGACTGGTCGGGCATAATCTTGAAGCGGCGGCCGAATTTCCGGCGCCAGGAGCCGTAAAGGCTGGAGAAGATGCCTTTCTTTATGTAAGCGTCCACGAATGGGTGTACGTAGATGATGAAGTCGCGCTGCTCGAGGTTGTTTACGAGAAATTCGATTTTCTCGGCGAGGGTGTCGGTGAAGAGAATTGAGGGCTGTACCTCTCCTTTACCGAAGCAGGAGGGGCAAGTTTCGGTAGTGGTGATGTCGAGAGCGGGGCGCACGCGCTGGCGTGTAATCTGCATCAGGCCGAACTTGCTGAGCGGAAGGATGTTGTGGCGGGCCCGGTCTTTGGCCATGAGCTCGCGCATGTGGTCGAAGAGCTGCTGTCGGTGCTCGCTTTTGGCCATGTCGATGAAATCGACGACGATGATGCCTCCCATGTCGCGGAGCCTGAGCTGGCGCGCGATTTCCTCGCCGGCACGGAGGTTGACCTCGAGAGCGTTTGTCTCCTGGTCGGAGTCAGCCTTAGTGCGGTTGCCGGAGTTTACGTCGATAACGTGCAGAGCCTCGGTGTGTTCTATTATTATGTAAGCGCCGTTCTTAAAGGAGACCGTTTTGCCAAAAGACGACTTAATCTGTCGCGTGATGTTGAAATGGTCGAAAATCGGTTCTTTTTTGTCGTAGAACTTTACGATTTCCTTCTTGTCGGGGGCGATGAGGGTGACGTACTTGGCGATCTGCGCGAAGGTGTCGCGGTCGTTGACGTAGATGTTCTCGAAGGAGGGGTTGAAGATGTCGCGTAGCATGCCGACGACACGGCTCTCTTCCTCGAAGATGAGTGCCGGGCAAGTTGCGGGCCTGGCTTTCTCGACGGTTTCTTCCCAGCACTGGAGTAGAGTGCGGAGTTCGTGGTGAAGCTCGGCGGAGCCTTTTCCTTCCGCGGATGTGCGGATAATGACTCCGAAATTGCGTGGTTTGATGCTCTCGATGATGCGGCGGAGCCTGAGCTTTTCTTCGCCGGATTTGATTTTCTGCGAAACGGAAACCTTGTCGCAGAAAGGCTGGAGGACCATGAAACGGCCGGTGAAGGCTATTTCGGTGGAGAGTCTCGGGCCTTTTGAAGAGATTGGCTCCTTGACAATCTGTACCATGAGCTCACGCCCCGGGGCAAGCAGCTCGGTGATAGAGCCGTGCTTGTCGATGTCGGGGAGGAGCTTCATTTTGGAGACGGAAGGCACCGACTTCCTGTCTCCGTCGAGGAGCGACCGCATGAAGTCCGCATATGAAGCGAAGTGCGGACCCAAGTCAAGATAGTGGAGGAAAGCATCCTTCTCATAACCCACATTCACAAAGGCGGCATTCAGGCCGGGCATCAGTTTCTTGACTTTCGCCAGGTATATGTCGCCCACGGCATAGGCGAGGTTCCGCGATTCTTTCTGAAGCGACACGAGCCGCGAGTCTTCAAGAAGCGCGAAGGACACTTCGTCTGCCTGTACGTCGACGATGAGTTCGCTTTTCATACTTCGTGGGGGAGGTGGGGGTGAATGATGGTATTGAAGAGATGGATGTCGGTCAGGCCGGTGAGGGGCGGGGACTTAAAAACACAAAGAACAAACAACCCGGGAGCAGGAGGGGAGGGGCGGAACGCTTGGGTTTTGGACCGGGCGTTCAGGACCTGCCGCATGGTGGCGGAGATTTTACTCCGTCCGAGGGTCTGTTGTTCTTTGTATTGCTTTGCGAGCTTATGCCTCGCAAAAAAATGCTGTCCCGGACAAGAATTGTCGTCACCGGGGAGAAGCGGCCAAAGAGGCTTACTTCTTCTTGTGACGGTTCTTTCTGAGACGTTTTTTGCGTTTGTGCGTGGCCATCTTGTGGCCTTTTCTTTTCTTACCGCTGGGCATTGCTGTCTTTGTTTAAGTGGTTAATGAATAGGTGTATTTTGCGTTACACAGTTTTGCGACTGCAAATATCGTGATTTTTTTTGATATTATCACCATTTCAGGCGCATTTTGTGGATTTTTTAGATTTCTACCGGTCGATGCGCTTGATGAGGTTGTAGGCGGGGATTATTCCGAGTTCTCCCGCGCGGCTGAGGTCGGCTATGCCGTCGTCCCTTCGCCCGAGGCGGAGCTCGATGTATCCGCGGTTGTAGTATGCCTCGCCGAAGTCGGGCTTGATTGCTACTGCCTTTGAGAACGCTTCGAGGGCTTTTTCGGGCCGGCTGCTTTCGAAGAGGACGTACCCGAGGTTGTACCATGCGACTGCCATTTCCGGCGACAGCCTGAGTGCCTGCCCGAGGTCGGCGGCGATGTCGTCGAGCGCCTTCATGCGCAGGCTTTCGCGGATTGCGGCGTCGTTTCCTCCGGGAGCGTCGGCGCCGGGGGCCTCGACGGCGAGCCGCTCGTGGCGGGCCTGAGCGCGCATGAGGTAGCCTACGGCGAAGTCGGGAGTGAGCGCGAGGCCGCGCTCGATGTCCTTTTCGGCGGAGGCGTAGTCGCGCACGGTCATGAAATCCATTGCGCGTCCGAAGTAGTCCACGGCTCTGGGCCGGTGGTCGGCGAGGTATGAGTTATAGTAGTCGATGCTCTGGAAATGTCGCGCCACGGTGGCTTCGTCGAGGGTGGGGATGGCGTTAGTCACCACCACGAGGAAGCGGAGCGCGCGGGTGGAGTTCAGTTCGTCGACCTCCTTGATATAATATGTGTTGCTGCGTAGTTCCGTGGGGGAGTTGTAGTAGCTGAGGAGCATCATGGGCTCGAGCTCGATATTCTGGTTCCGGTCCTGAACGCGTCCGCGGATAGCCGTGTTGTTGTATTCCTCGCGGAAGTCGGCGGTGTTGTCGACGGTGAGGAGTGAGGCGAATTTCCGGGCTGTGGCCTGGTCGGTCGGGGAGTCTTCCTTTCCGGAGCTCTGTGCGTCGGGTTGCGCGGATGGAGAGGCGGCGGTGTAGTCGGCGTATTTTCCGGGAGTCAGCGAGCGTGATGCCGCTTCGGCGGCGCGGTAGTCGGCTTCGGCGGCTTTCAGTTCTCCTCGCGTGCGGTGGAGCCGGCTGCGGAGATACAGGGCGCCTGGGAAATCGGGGAATTCCTCGTGGACTCTGGTGATGTCGGCGATTGCGGCCGCGGTGTTGCCCTTGGCCTCGTGGATTATGGCGCGGTTGTAGAGTGCGCGGTAGTCGTCGGGGTTGAGGCTTAGCACACGGTTGAAGTCTTCGAGGGCGAGGTCGTTGGCGCTGACTTCGGTCAGGAGCAGACCGCGGTTGAAGAGGGCCGCGGGATTGAGGGGGTCGAGGGAGAGGGCGTAGTCGTAGTCGGCCATAGCGCCTTTGTAGTCGTCCTGGTTGTAGCGGAGGAAGGCGCGGTTGATGTATAGGCCGGCGGAGTGGGGCTGGAGCTTGATTGCGTGGTCGATGTCGTCTTCGGCTGCGGCGTAGTCCTTGTGGGAGTTGATGGCGATGTCAGCGCGCAGGATGTATGCGTTGAGCGCGTTTTTGTTGAGACTCAGGGCTTTTTCTATGTCATCGAGGGCGGCTACGGTGTCCTTTCGCTCGAGGCGGAGCCGGGCTCTGCCGAGGTATGCGTTGTCGAAGCCGGGATAGTGCCGGGTGAGCTCGGCGAATGTTGCCTCGGCGCCGTCGTAGTCCTTGATACCGCTCTGAGCGAGGGCTTTGTTGAACAGGAGCATGCGGTTGTGCGGGAGGAGGCGCAGGGCCTCGTCGTAGTCGGCGATGGCCTCGCGGTCCTTTCCGAGGTTTTGTCGGGCGACGCCCCGCGCTTCCCAGGCGTCGGTAAGGAAGGGATTCAGCTCGATGGCGCGGGATGCGTCGGCCTCGGCGCCGCGGTAGTCCTCGAGATTGATTTTCGCTACGGCGCGGTAGAAGTAAGGCTGGGCGAGATAAGGCTTGGCGGCTATGGCCTGATTGAAGTATTGGATGGAAAGCATATAGTCCTCGAAATAGAGGGCGTTCCGTCCAATCTGCACAACCTGGTCGGTGTTGATCTGGGCCGGGGCTTCCGGGGAGAGGAGCGCCGCAAGGAGGAATGCGGCGAGGCGGAGAAATCCTTTTATGGTCTTGTTGAGTCTGTTCACGGATGCAAAGTTAGTGAAAAATTCCCCTCGGCGCGCGACAATGGCGAATAAATAATTTGTAAATTCGGGGAATTATTGCTATTTTTGCCCCAAGTTAGCGGCGCAGGGGAATCTGCGCCCCGTCGGTGCGCCCGGAACGGCGCCCGAAAGCCGGACCTGATACCAAAAAAACAATTATACACTACCCCAAAAGTAGATAAAATGGCAGAAAAGAAAGAAAAATTGTTCGACATGTTCCCCGGCACAAGCTATGAGGAATGGCGGGCAAAGGTTGAAACCGACCTCAAGGGCGCGGATTTCAACAAAAAACTTGTTTGGCGCACCAACGAGGGCTTCAACGTAGAGCCCGTCTACCGCGCCGAGGACATCGCAAACCTGAAGACTACGGAAAGCCTGCCCGGCGAATTTCCCTATGTCCGCGGCACGCGCCGGGACAACGAGTGGCTCCACCGTCAGGAAATCATCGCCGACACCCCCGAAGAGGCCAACGCCATAGCGCTCGACGTCCTCAACAAGGGCATCAACTCCCTGGGCTTCAAGGTTGCCGACGCTGCGGACATCCCCGTTCTCCTGAAGGGCATCACCCTCTCGGCCGTCGAAATCAACATCTCCTGCTGCATGAGCAAGGTCATGGACGTGGCCAAGGCTCTTGTCGCCTACATCCGCGGGCAGAAGGCCGAGGACAGCTTCACGGGCTCCATCGACTTCAATCCGCTCCGCAAAGCCTTTAAAAAGGGCGCTGAAATCGACCCGAAGGCAGTGACGGCCTCGGCGCTCGAGATGCTCGACATCGTGGCTCCCGTTCCGGCCCTGCGCTGTCTGGCCGTCGATTCCCTGATGCTCGGCAACGCCGGAGCGTTCATCTATCAGGAACTCGGCTACGCCATGAGCTGGGGCGCCGCCTGGATGACCTCGCTCACCGAGGCCGGCCGTAGCGCAGACGAAGTGGCGCGCCGCATCAAGTTCAATATGTGTATCAGCTCGAATTTCTTCATGGAAATCGCCAAGTTCCGCGCCGCCCGCATGCTCTGGGCCCAGATTGTAGAGCTCTACAAGGGCGGCAAGGAAGCCGCGAAGATGCACACTCACGCCGTGACCTCGCGCTTCAACCAGACCATATACGACGCCCACGTCAATCTCCTTCGCTCGCAGACGGAGGCCTTCTCGGCCGCCGTGGCCGGCGTGGACTCGATGACCGTGACGCCCTTCGATGTTCCCTACCAGCGCCCGGACGCCTTCAGCGAGCGCATCGCCCGCAACCAGCAGTTCCTCCTTAAGGAGGAGAGCCACCTCGACAAGGTCGTTGACCCTGCCGGCGGTTCCTACTATGTGGAGACCCTCACCGTGTCCATCGCCCGCGAGGCCTGGAAGCTTTTCCTCGAGACCGAGGATAAGGGCGGCTTCTTCGCCGCCGTGGCCGCCGGAGCCGTTCAGGACGCCGTCAACGCTTCCTGCGAGAAGCGCCATCAGGATGTGGCCCGCCGCAAGGAAATCCTTCTCGGCACGAACCAGTACCCCAACCTCAACGAGAAGGCCGCCGACAAAATCAAGACCTCGGGCTGCTGCACATGCTGCTGCGGCGGCAAGGAAGAGAAAGGCGAGCACGCCCTCTCGGGCCGTCGCGCCGCCACGGACTTCGAGGCTCTGCGCCTCGCCACCGAGGCCTCGGCACACCGCCCCAAGGTGTTCATGCTCACCATCGGCAATCTGGCCATGCGTCTGGCACGCGCCCAGTTCTCGTCGAACTTCTTCGGCTGCGCAGGATATGAGATTATCGACAACCTCGGCTTCAACACCGTGGAAGAAGGCATAGCCGCCGCCCTCGACAAGAAGGCCGACGTCGTGGTGCTGTGCTCCTCCGACGACGAGTACGCAACCCTCGCTCCCGAGGCCTTCAAGGCTCTCGACGGGCACGCGGAATTTGTAGTCGCCGGCGCTCCGGCCTGCATGGAAGACCTTCAGAAGGAGGGCATCACCAACTTCATCCATGTACGCTGCAACGTGCTCGACACACTCCGCGCCTTCAATGCCAAACTTCTCAAATAATCATTCCCCGTATTCATAACCCATGAAACCCGATTTCAAATCAATTGATATAACCGCCGACGCTTTCGGCGCCCAGCCGGCAGCCGCCGTCGCCGCCACGGAGAATGACTGGCTTACCCCCGAACTCATTCCCGTAAAACCCGTTTATACGAAGGAGGACCTTCAGGGCCTCGAGCACCTCGACTACATGTCGGGTATTCCTCCCTTCCTCCGCGGCCCGTACAGCGCGATGTATCCCCTCCGTCCCTGGACCATCCGCCAGTACGCCGGATTCTCCACCGCCGCCGAGTCCAACGCCTTCTACCGCCGCAACCTCGCGTCGGGCCAGAAGGGCCTGTCTGTGGCCTTCGACCTTGCCACGCACCGAGGCTATGATGCCGACCATCCCCGCGTGGTGGGCGACGTCGGCAAGGCCGGTGTGTCGATCTGCTCGCTCGACGACATGAAGGTGCTCTTCGACGGCATTCCCCTGAACAAGATGTCCGTGTCCATGACCATGAACGGCGCCGTTCTTCCGGTTCTGGCCTTCTATATCAACGCAGGCCTCGAGCAGGGCGCGAAGCTCGACGAAATGGCCGGCACGATTCAGAACGACATCCTCAAGGAGTTTATGGTGCGCAACACCTACATCTATCCCCCGGAGTTCTCCATGCGCATCATCGCCGACATCTTCGAGTATACCTCGCAGAACATGCCGAAGTTCAACTCCATCTCCATCTCCGGCTACCACATGCAGGAGGCCGGCGCAACCTGCGACATCGAGCTGGCCTACACGCTCGCCGACGGTCTTGAGTACCTTCGCGCCGGCGTGAACGCGGGTATGGACATCGACGCCTTCGCTCCGCGCCTCTCCTTCTTCTGGGCCATCGGCATGAACTACTTCATGGAAGTGGCCAAGATGCGCGCCGCGCGTATGCTCTGGGCAAAGATCGTGAAGCAGTTCAACCCGAAGAACCCGAAGTCCCTCGCTCTCCGCACGCACTCGCAGACCTCGGGCTGGTCGCTCACCGAGCAGGATCCCTTCAACAACGTGGGCCGCACGTGCATCGAGGCCATGGGCGCTGTACTCGGCCACACACAGAGCCTCCACACCAACGCTCTCGACGAGGCCATCGCCCTCCCGACGGATTTCTCCGCCCGTATCGCGCGCAACACGCAGATATATATTCAGGAGGAGACTCAGGTGACCCGCGCCATCGATCCCTGGGGCGGCTCCTACTACGTGGAGGCCCTTACGGACGAAATCGCACACCGCGCCTGGGAGCACATCCAGGAAATCGAGAAGCTCGGCGGCATGGCCAAGGCCATCGAGACCGGACTTCCCAAGATGCGCATCGAGGAAGCGGCAGCCCGCACCCAGGCCCGCATCGACTCCGGCCGTCAGACAATCGTCGGCATCAACAAGTACCGTCTCGAGCACGAGGATCCCATCGACATCCTCGAAATCGACAATACCGAAGTGCGCAAGGAGCAGATCGAGCGCCTCGACGAAGTCAAGGCCCACCGCGACGAAGCCAAGGTGAAGGAAGCTCTCGCTGCCATCACCGAATGCGTGCGCACGAAGAAGGGCAACCTCCTCGACCTCGCCGTGAAGGCCGCCGGCCTGCGAGCCACCCTCGGGGAAATCTCCGACGCCTGCGAGGAAGTCGTGGGCCGTTATAAAGCAGTAATCAGAACCATTTCAGGCGTGTACAGCAACGAAACCAAGAACGATCCCGAATTCGCCAAGGCACAGGAAATGTGCGCTGAATTCGCCAAGCGCGAGGGCCGTCAGCCCCGCATCATGATTGCGAAAATGGGTCAGGACGGCCATGACCGCGGTGCCAAGGTCGTAGCCACAGGCTACGCCGACTGCGGCTTCGACGTCGACATGGGCCCGCTCTTCCAGACTCCCGCCGAGGCTGCCCGCCAGGCCGTGGAGAACGACGTCCACATCCTCGGCGTCTCTTCCCTCGCCGCAGGCCACAAGACCCTCATCCCCCAGGTTATCGAAGAGCTCCGCAAGCTCGGCCGCGAGGACATCCTCGTTACCGCCGGCGGCGTCATTCCCGCCCAGGACTACGATTTCCTCTACAAGGCAGGCGTCTGCGCCATCTTCGGCCCCGGCACGCGCATTCCCGACTCGGCCATCAAGATGCTCGAAATCCTCGAGCAGACGCGCTAAGGCTGACGTCCGCTCAAATTCTCTTTTATCCGCCGCTCCGGTTTTGCCGGGGCGGCGATTTTTTCTACTGTCCGGCAAACCTTTTTTCGACAAGTCTTGTTATAAATGTACAAAAAGCGCCAAGCAACGCATCAACTAACATATAACATTCATCCACCATTTAAAAAAGATTGTCATGAAAAGAATAGCATTGTTCCTCGCAGTCGCTCTCGCTTCCGTGGGCGTATTCGCACAGAACCTAAACAAAAATGAGCAGCGTCAGCTCCAGGCTTTCCTTAACCAGCCCGCAAAGGAAGCCGCAACCAATGCCCAGGCCCTGAAAATCACTGACCTCAAGGCTCCCTCCACATGGGAAGGTGTCACCGTGGCCAACGGCCGCGTCACCGCTATCAAGTGGAACGACAAGAAACTCGCCGGCACGCTCGACCTCTCGGGCTTTACGGCTCTCCAGAGCGTGGACGTGTCTCGCAACGCCCTCACGTCGCTGACCGTTGCCAACGACGGCGCCCTCACCGAACTCAACGCCTCCCGCAACCGCATCACCGACGTGACCCTCACCGGCTGCGGCGCTCTCGTGAAACTCCAGCTCAACAACAACCGCATCACAGAGTTCAGTCTTTCCGACGTGCCCTTCATCAAGACCATCACCGTGGCCTCCAACTATCTCGCCGCCCTCGACCTCTCGGCTTCTTCCACGCTTGAATACCTCAACTGCCAGAGCAACCATCTGGAGTCGCTGACCGTAGCCGACTGCACGGCACTGAAGACCCTCTACTGCGGCTACAACAAGCTCACGAGCCTCAACCTCTCGGGTGTGACCGCGCTCCAGAACCTCAACTGCGACGACAACAACATCAGCAACCTCATCGTCTCGGGTCTGCCCTCGCTCAGCACCTTCATCTGCTCAGACAACAACATGAAGCGGCTCGGCGTCCGCGACTGCAAAAACCTTCTCGACCTTGTCTGCTCATACAACAACCTGACGACCCTTTCGGTCGAACAGTGCCCGCAGCTGCTTTTCGTCGACTGCTCCTACAATGACCTCGAGACTCTGAACCTCTCCAACCAGACCTTCCTCCAGCGTCTGCTCTGCAACAACAACCAGCTGTTCAGCCTCGATGTTTCCTTCGACCAGAACCTCGTCTACATCAACTGCCGCTACAACAACATCGTCAACTTCCAGAATGTGGCCACTCCCGCACTCCGCATGGTAGCCGGCGAATACAACTGGTAATTCTTTCGACAAATATACCGCGAATCCGGGCCCGTTCTTTCGGGTCCGGGTATTTTTTTGTACTTTTGTACGGAATTCAAATTACTCTATTATGGCAAGTATTCTTCGCGAAGGTGTCCCCGTGGGTCTGTGCAGCGACCACGCCGGATACGAACTCAAGTGCATGATTGAAGGCTATCTCGAGAGCCGCGGCATCCCCTACAAGGATTTTGGAACTTATTCCGCCGAGTCCTGCGACTATCCGGACTACGCGCATCCCTGCGCCGTGGCCGTAGAGAACGGCCTGGCTTATCCGGGAATCGCGCTTTGCGGCAGCGGGAACGGTATTGGCATGACGCTCAACAAGCATCAGGGCATCCGTGCGGCCCACTGCTGGCTGCCCGAGCTGGCGCGTCTGGCCCGCGAGCACAATGACGCCAATGTGCTGGTAATGCCCGCACGATTCATCGCCCCCGAGCTCGCCCTCGAGCTTGTGGACATTTTCCTCGACACTCAGTTCGAGGGCGGACGCCACGAGCGCAGGGTCGAAAAGATTCCTGTCGATTTCAAGAAGGTATGATTCTCGTCGCGCCCGATAAGTTCAAGGGCACGATGACTGCGCGTGAGGCGGCCGAGGCCATTGAACGCGGACTCCGCAGGGGCGGCGTCACCGACACCGTGCTGCTCCGGCCCATGGCCGACGGCGGCGAGGGAACGCCCGGAATTCTCTATGCCGAGGCTATCGCGGGCGAGCCGGGAGTCTACGCTCTTCCCGACGGCGACTCTGCTCTCGTCATGAGTTGCGAGCTCTGCGGGCAGGGACTGAAGGACATACCTCCGGCCGACCGCTCTTCCCGTACGCTTGGTGAGGCAGTCCGTCGGCTCGGCGACAGATTCGACACCGTATATATAGGTATAGGCGGAACGCTGACGGTCGACGCGGGGCTCGGTTTCCTGCAAGGACTCGGCTTTACGGTCCGCGACGCCTCCGGGACGGCCTTTACGGAGGCCGTGACGCCACGACTCATAGCCTCTCGCGGGCTCTCGGAAGCAGTTGCTCCGGAAGAGTCTTTTCCGGAGATAATCGGCCTCTGCGATGTAGCGTGCCCCCTTGTCCCGAAGCGTTGCTGTCCCGTGTCGGCCATAGATTTCGCCGCTCAGAAAGGCTTTGTCGGCGATGAGCTTCAGGCGATGGCCCGTAAGGTAATATCCGAGGCCGAGGATTGCCTCCTCTCCCCGACGGCGGCATTCGGCGGAGCGGGCGGGGGCCTCGGCTTTGCCGTGGGGCTCGTCCCCGGAGCAAGATGTACCCTCGGGGCCGATTATGTCCTTCAGCTCATGGACTATTGTTTCGAGGAAGCCTCGCTTGTCATTACGGGCGAGGGATGCATCGATTCCCAGACTGGCGCGGGCAAGGTTGTGGACGCCGTGTGGCGAGCGGCACGGAAGCGGAATGTGCCTTTCCTTGCCGTCGGCGGGGTGGTGAAGGGCGAGAGTCCGTATCCGCATGTTCTCGCCTGTCAGGGGTCCGACAAGCCGCTTCCCTCCCCGCAGAAGGCATCCGAAATTCTCGAGAAAAGCGTTGAAAAATGGGCCAGCGCAAATTTGGCGGACTGAGAAATTTTTACGATATTTGCACCGTTGAATTTAAAACTTCAAATTATGCTGAATCCGAAAACCCAAGACGCTCTCAATGAGCAGATTAACGCCGAATTCTGGTCGGCTTATCTTTACCTTTCGATGGCCATGCACTTCGAGAGCGAAGGGAACGCAGGCATCGCCAACTGGTTCCGCGTACAGTTCAAGGAAGAACAGGCACATGCCGAAATCTTCATCAACTACGTGGTAAGCCGCGGCGGTCGTGTTGTCCTCAAGCCCATCGCCGAAGTACCCTCCGAGTGGGCTTCGCCCCTCGCCGCCTTCGAGCACACCCTCGAACACGAGCAGAAGGTCACGGCAATGATCAACGCCCTCTACGCCCTGGCTGAAGAACACCACGACTACGCCACCCGCGGCAAGCTCGACTGGTTCGTCTCCGAGCAGGTTGAGGAAGAGGAGACCGCTCAGGGCCTCATCGACCGCCTCAAGCTCACCGGCGACAACGGTCTCGCGCTCTATATGCTCGACTCCGAACTCGCCGCCCGCGTTTACAACGCCCCCGCACCTCTCCAGAACGCCTGAGAAAAAATGACTGCTAACGGCTGCCACCCGTCAACTTTCCGGATGGCAGCCGTGTTTTATTTATGTATTTCAATCTGAAATTTTGAAAGTACGAAAAAAATTCGTAACTTTGTACACTTCATATAAATTCATAACTATTCCACAACAAAAAAACATCGCTGAGACTACCTTAAGGCACAACAAACACTTCACACCAAACCCGCACACGGACACCGAGGCCGGGAGGCCTTCCGTATAGATTCCAACCTCGCGCCGGCATCACCCGCTAAACTCTCTCGACATCTAATCTCCGGCGCCTCCGTCAATCTCATTCAATATAGAAAAACAAAAGCTCGAAAATATGGAGAATTCCAATGAAAAAAAGCCCAAACGCCCGCGTATCGGCCAGGGCTTCATTCCTGAAAACAACGATCGTCCCCGCTACGACCGTCCCTATGAAAACCGCCCGCGGCCTGACGGCGCCGACGCCCCGCGCAACGATGCGCAGGATTACGATGGCGATGGCGACAACGCCCGTTTCGGCGCCCCTCGCGCTTACCAGCGTCCTTATCAGCCTCAGGCCCGCAACAACTATCAGCGTAACAACGGCGGCTACAACCGTCAGCCCAACAACGGCGGTGCCCCTTATCAGCGCCCATACAATCCCAACTACCAGCGTCCGCAGGCTGTCGATGAAAACGGCGAGCCTCAGGAGGGCGCCAACCAGTATCAGCGTCCATATAATTCCGGCTATCAGCGTCCCCAGCGTCAGCAGGGCTACGGCCAGCAACGCCAGTACAACAACGGCGACAGGCAGGGTTACGGCCAGCAGCGCCCGTATAACAACGGTCTCCGCCAGCAGGGCTACGGTCAGCAGCGCCAGTACAACAATAACGGGCCCCGTCAGCAGGGCTACGGCAACAACGCACCGCGTCCTTACAACAATAACGGTCCCCGCCAGCAGCGTCCTTACAACAATAACGGGCCCCGTCAGCAGGGCTACGGCAACAACGCACCGCGTCAGCAGGGCGGCGCCTTTCCCGCGCGCGGCAAGAGCTTCACGCCCCGGCCCAAGCGCATCGAGTACGAGATGCCCATTCCGGATCCCAACGAGCAGATGCGCCTCAACAAGTTCATGAGCAATTCCGGCATTTGCTCCCGCCGCGAGGCCGACGAGTTCATCCAGCAGGGTCTCGTGAAGGTCAACGGTCAGGTCGTCACCGAGCTCGGCACGAAAATCAGCCACTCCGACGTCGTGGAGTACGACGACAAGGTCGTGACCATGCAGAGCAAGTGCTACATTCTTCTCAACAAGCCCAAGGACTGTGTGACGACTTCCGATGACCCCAACGGCCGCACCACGGTACTCGACCTCGTCAAGGGCGCATGCCCCGAGCGAATCTATCCCGTAGGCCGTCTCGACCGCAATACCACCGGCGTCCTTCTTCTCACCAACGACGGCGACCTCGCCTCGAAGCTGACCCATCCCAAATTCGTGAAGAAGAAAATCTACCATGTGTGGTGCGACCGCGACATCGCCGAGGAGGACATGCAGCGCATCGCCGACGGCATCGAGCTCGAGGACGGACCCATCCACGCCGACGCCATCAGCTACGCCACCGAGACCGACCGCAATCAGGCCGGAATCGAAATCCACTCGGGCCGCAACCGCATCGTGCGTCGTATCTTCGAGAGCCTCGGCTACCATGTGACGAAGCTCGACCGCGTGTATTTCGCGGGCCTCACCAAGAAGAACCTTCCCCGCGGCCGCTGGCGCTACCTCACTCAGGAAGAGGTCAACTACCTCAAGATGGGTTCTTTCGAGTAACGAAATCCGTAAAAACCAACCATTCACGATAATATGAAACGTATCAAAATATCCCGCCTTATATCTGACGCCGCGCTCATCGGCACGGACGTCTGCGTCAAGGGCTGGGTCCGCACCCGTCGAGGCAACAAGTTTGTGCAGTTCGTGGCTCTCAACGACGGCTCGACCGTGAAGAACATCCAGATTGTCTTCGACATGAACAAGTGGACCGACGAGCAGCTCAAGCCCATCACCACGGGAGCCTCGCTCTGCGTCTGCGGCAAGCTCGTAGAAAGCATGGGCAAAGGGCAGAGCTGTGAGATTCAGGCCGACACCCTCGAAATCTACGGAACTGCCGATCCCGAGACCTTCCCCCTCCAGAAGAAGGGACACACCCTCGAGTTCCTCCGCGAGAAGGCTCACCTGCGCCCCCGAACCGCTACCTTCGGCGCCATCCTCCGCATCCGCTCGGCTCTCGCCTACGCTATTCACAAGTTCTTCCAGGAGAAGGGTTTCGTCTACCTCCATACGCCCCTTATCACCGCCAGCGACTGCGAGGGTGCCGGAGCAATGTTCCAGGTGACGACTCTTCCGCTCTCGAAGCTCCCCCTCACCAAGGAAGGCGAGGTCGACTACTCCAAAGACTTCTTCGGCAAGCCCACTGCCCTGACGGTCAGCGGTCAGCTCGAAGGCGAGCTCGGCGCCACGGCCCTCGGTGAAATTTACACCTTCGGTCCGACCTTCCGCGCCGAGAACTCCAACACTCCGCGTCACCTCTCCGAGTTCTGGATGATTGAGCCTGAGATGGCTTTCTACGACATTACCGACAACATGGACCTCGCCGAGGAGTTCGTAAAGCACTGCATCCGTTATGCACTCGACCACTGCCGCGACGACATCGAATTCCTTGCCGAGCATTTCGACAAGGGCCTCGTCGAGCGTCTCGAGTTCGTGCTCCATAACGACTTCGTCCGCCTTACCTACACCGAGGGCGTGAAGATTCTTGAGGAGTCCGGCAAGAAATTCGAGTTCCCCGTACACTGGGGTACGGACCTCCAGAGCGAGCACGAGCGCTATCTCGTCGAGCAGCACTTCAAGAAGCCCGTAATCCTCACCGACTACCCCAAGGAAATCAAGGCCTTCTACATGAAGCAGAACGAGGACGGCAAGACTGTCCGCGCCATGGACGTCCTCTTCCCCAACATCGGCGAAATCATAGGCGGCTCCGAGCGCGAGGCTGACTACGACAAACTTCTCGCCCGCATCGAGGAGCTCCATATCCCCATGAAGGACATGTGGTGGTATCTCGACACCCGCCGCTTCGGCACCGTGCCTCACAGCGGTTTCGGTCTCGGTTTCGAGCGTCTTGTCCTCTTCGTCACGGGTATGACAAATATCCGCGACGTAATCCCCTTCCCCCGTACCCCGAACAACGCCGAATTCTGATTATAGAAACATCAACAATAAAAGCTGTCGGGACCGGTCGAAAATCAGTCCCGACAGTTTTTTTTATCATCCTGATGAACAAAATCGCGGATATCGTTGTTACCAAGAAAATCAAGATCCAACCCTTAAAGCTCTAAAGCCGTTATGACAAACTACTTCCCTTATTCACACATTATCCTCGCTTTGGTAAATGAAACGAAGTCCGTGTTCAGCGCCTATTCTTTTTTCGGCGACTGGTTCGTAGCTGAAAGCCCGTCAGAACCATCCGCAACGGCCTCTTCCGAAATCAGCGAGCTCTACTACTGATTGCGCCCGGATGAGCGGCTTCCAGCCGCTGAGATCAGGAAGGAAATGGAATCCCCCTTCCTGAACCGACGTGCAGAAATTACTGTTTCTACCGGTGACCTTCCTCACTGGCATCAAGACGGTAAAATCCAGTTTGTCACATTCAGGCTGTCCGATTCTCTGCCCAAACTAAAATCAAGGCTCTCAAACACGAAATTGCCGAAGCTTCCCCGTCCTTGGAATGAGGATGTGAAAAAAGAATACTGGAGCGTAATAGCTCCTGTTCAAAACAAACTACTCGACAATGGTTATGGCGCTTGTATTATTAAAGACCCATGTATACGTAAAATAGTTCCCGATGCTATTCTCTTCATGGACGGGCGAAAATACCATGTATCGGCTTTTGTGATTATGCCTAATAACGTTCATATGTTGCTGGTGGGCAGAACAGGCAGCGTATGGAAGAAAGAGTATTTCGACCGTATAATCAGAAATGAAAGGCATCTGCTGAATTGTTTAGACTATATCCGCAAAAATCCAAGGTATTTGCGCGAAGGAGAATATCAGGTTTATGTCTCAGCGGCTGGAAGCCGCTTATCCAGCTACTCATCCAGCCGCTCATCCAGTGCTTTTGCGAAGGCGGAGGGCTTTAGGTTCCAGCGGGGGTGGAGGACGAGGTGTCGGGGGGATTGGGAGAGGAAGCGCTCGACGGCGATGTCGGGCCGGAGTAGGGCGAGGACGCGGTGGCAGAGGGCGGCGTAGCGCTCGGGGGTGTAACTGATGATGTCCCGGAGTTGGCCGCGCTCCCATTGTCGGCCTAATTCGGTGCCGCGAAGTATCTGTAGGTGATGGAACTTGATGCTTTCTATCGGTAGTTCGTTTATCCGGCGGACGCTATCGAGCATCATTTCCTCATCTTCGTCGGGGAGGCCGAAAATGAGGTGGAGACCAACATGCAGACCGGCCGCGGCGCAACGGCGGACTGCGTCGACTATCTGCTCGACGGTGTGTCGGCGGTTTACGCGTTCCAAGGTAGCGTCGTGCATGCTTTCGGCTCCGATTTCGATGAATACCGGCTTCGGTAGCTCGACCAGGAGGTCGATGAGCTCGTCGGGGATGCAGTCGGGGCGTGTGGCCAAGACGAGGCCAACGATGTCTTCGGGTGTGAGGGCTTCCGAGTAGTCGGCGAGCTGGGTTGGGAGGTCAGTATTGGTGGGCGTCTCACATTGGAAGTATGCAAGATAGCGCATACTTCCGTATTTTCCGGCAAAAAATTTCTTACCGCGGGCAATCTGTTCGTTTATGCCAAGTGCGCGTTTCCCGTAGTCCGGAGAGAAGGCGGCGTTAAGGCAGTAGGAGCAACCGCCCGTGCCGATGGAGCCGTCGCGGTTCGGGCATCCGCGTGCGGTGTCAATCGGCAGTTTCTGGACTTTTCCCTCGAAAAACTGCGCGAGGTATTCGGCGTAAGTTTTCATATACCCTCGTAAGCTCTGCGGAGGAGCAGTGCGTCCAGGAGGACCATGGCGGTCATGGCTTCGACCACGGGGACGGCCCTGAGGGCAACGCAAGGGTCATGACGTCCTGTCCGGGAGCCGGAGGGAGTCATTTTAGCGAAGGTGGGGGTAGGCTTGAAAGCCACGCGGAATGTGACAGGCATGCCGTTGGAGATGCCACCCTGAATGCCTCCGGAGTGGTTGTGGCGGGTACGGACGGTGCCGTCCTCGTCGGTATAGAATTCGTCGACCACTTCGGAGCCTCTGGCTTTAGCGAGGGTGAATCCTGTGCCGTATTCGAATCCATGGGCGGCGTTGATACCCATCATGGCCTCGGCGAGTCGGGCATGGAGTTTGCCGTAGACGGGTTCGCCGAGTCCGGCGGGGAGACCTGTGACGGTGCAGCTTACGGCCCCTCCGACGCTGTCGCCCTCAGCGCGGGCCGTGAGGATGTTTTCCAATGACTGCTCGAGGACGGTGTGAATCTCAAGTTCCGGAAGGAGTTTGCGGAGCGCCATCTTTGCGAAAGCTCCGGCGACGGTGCGGCAGGCGGTCTGCCGCGCCGAGGAACGTCCGCCTCCGCTGGGGTCGTTGAATCGGCTGTATTTCACCGAATAGGTATAATCGGCATGATTCGGCCGCGGAGCGGCGGGGGTGTTGCGGTAGTCGGAGGGCCGGGCGTCGGTGTTGCGGATGATGAAACCTATCGGCGCTCCGGTGGTGAAGCCTTTGTATATGCCGGAAAGGACTTCGACCTCGTCGTCCTCGCGCCTCGGGGTGGTGCCCGGAGCACCGGGGCGCCGCCGCCGCATTTCCGTGCGCAGGAGCCCCTCGTCGAAGACTATGCCCGCGGGCATACCGTCGATGACACCGCCTATGGCGGGACCGTGGCTCTCGCCGAAGTCGGTGAGGCGGAAAAGGCGCCCGAAGGTATTCATCTTATTCCTTAATAATATCGCAGACCGAAGCTCCGACGAAGTCTATCAGGTCCTGAGGCTTGATTTTGAACTGAAGGCCGCGTTGTCCGGCGCTTACGTAGATGGAGTCGAAGTCGGTTGCGGTGGAATGGAAGAAGGTCGGAAACGGTTTTTTCATTCCTACCGGCGAGCATCCCCCCCGGATGTAACCCGTCAGGGGCAGAAGCTCCTTCATGGGAATGAGCTCGGCCTTCTTGGCTCCGGCCGCGGAGGCCGCTTTCTTGAGGTCGATTTCGGCATCGCCGGGGACGACGCACACGAAATGGCCGACTTTCTCGCCGTGGAGCACGATAGTCTTGAAGACCTGACGAATGTCCTCGCCGAGGGCTTCGGCCACATGGTCGGCGGCGAGGTTGTTTTCGTCGACGGAGTAGGGGATAAGCTCATATGCAATCCCGGCCTTGTCGAGGAGACGGGCGGCGTTGGTTTTCTTAATGTCGTTCTTGCCCATTTTATTCGTGGAGCATAAGGAAGCGCTCGGCGTCGAGTGCGGCGCGGCAGCCCATTCCTGCGGCGGAGATGGCCTGCTGGTAGTGCGGGTCTGCGACGTCGCCGGCGGCGAAGACGCCTTCGACGCTCGTAGCCGTTCCGCGTCCGCGGGTTACGATATAGCCCTGCTCGTCGAGCTCGATTTTTCCAATGAAAATCTTCGTGTTGGGCTGGTGGCCGATTGCGAGGAAGAAGCCGTCGATGTCGATTGAGAATTCCTCTTCTTCCGGTGTGCCCTTGAAGCGCACGAGGCGGGCCTTCTCGAGGAGCTCGGCGCCTTCGAGCCCGATGGTGTTGGTGTTGAAGAGCACTTCGATTTTTTCGTTCTCGAACACGCGACGCTGCATCACCTTGGATGCGCGGAGATAGTCTTTGCGGACGATGAGATAGACTTTAGAGGCAAGTCCTGCCAGATAGAGGGCCTCCTCGCATGCTGTGTCGCCGCCACCGACAACGGCCACCGGGCGCTTGCGGAAGAAGAAGCCGTCGCAGGTGGCGCAGGCGCTCACCCCGAGGCCCTGATACTTCTTTTCGTCCGGCAGCCCGAGATAACGGGCGGAGGCGCCGGTGGAGATGATAACGGTCTCTGCCTCGACGGATTCTTTTCCACCGTCGACTTCAGCCTTGAAGGGACGCGAGGACAGGTCGATGTCGGTGACCATTCCGGAGATAGTCTGTGCGCCGAACCGTAGGGCCTGGGCGCGGAGGTCTTCCATAAGCTTGGGGCCCTGGACTCCCTCGAAATAGCCGGGGAAGTTCTCGACCTCGGTGGTGGTGGTGAGCTGTCCGCCGGGTTGGGGGCCTTCGATGATGACGGGCTGGAGATTGGCGCGGGATGCGTAGATGGCGGCGGTGTAGCCGGCGGGTCCCGAACCTATGATAAGGCATTTTGTCTTCATACGCTGAATGATTGAAAATTATCTGAGGTCAACTATTTCCGTGGCCTCATAGTCCTTGGGATTGAAGCGGAAAGCCGCGGGGTTAGGGCGGGGGATTTTGTTCGCGGACTGCACGGTGGCTTTGATTTCCGAGCCGTTGTTGAACATGATGTCCACTTGGGTTGGAAGCGAGGTTCTGTCCGAGACAGTCAGTGTGGCGTTCAGAATTCCGGCCTCGCTCTTGCCTGAAGGGGTCAGGAGCACTCTCTTCTGTCCGGCGGGAGCACCCTCGACGCGTCTGGCGCTATAACGGCTGGCGTAGTTTGATAGGATGACGAAGGGCTTCGATTCCATGAGTTCGTCGAGAGTGGGCTCGGTGATGTTGACGGTGCTCTGGTCCTCGAGGAGGGTCCATTGTGTCCGCCCGTCGAACCATACCCTTACTCCGGGGACAACCATGGCGAAGGCATTTCCGGACATGGTGATTTTCCCGCGGAAATCACCACCGTTGCCGGCAATTGTGAAGTCCATGCTGACGGCTCCCGCCGACTTGATGGCCGCGGTGCAGCGCTCGAGCAGAGCGGCGGCTGTGGTCCTGTCGGCCGCGGAGGCGAAGAGTATGCCGAGCGAGAGAAGCATGGCCGTGAAGATGTTCCGTAGTTTCATTTCTTATTCAGATAAACGCCCGCGAGGGGCGGAGGGTTCAGAGGTTATTGAGCACGTTCTCCACTTCGTCGAGGGTCATGAGGACCTGACGCGGGTTGGAGCCGTTGGGGGGGCCGACGATGCCGAGGTTCTGGAGGTCTTCCATGATTCGACCGGCACGGTTGAAGCCGATTTTGAACTTGCGCTGGAGCATCGATGTGGAGGCAACGGTCTGCGTACCGACGAAGCGCGCGCACTGCATGAATGTGTCGTCCCTCTTTCCGATTTCCACAGAACCGCCGGAGAGGTCGACGGGTCCTGCGGCACCGCCGTCGACCGCCGGGGGCTCGGGTAGGGGATAAGCGGAGCTGTATCCGATCTGAGAGGCGATATGTCCGACAACGGCCTCGATTTCTTCGGTTTCAACAAGCGCGCACTGCACGCGTTCCATCTGGCCGCTGTTGCTGAAGAGCATATCGCCGCGGCCGATGAGGCGGTTAGCGCCGGGGGAGTCGAGGATTGTGCGGGAGTCGACCATCTGCTGAACGCGGAAGGCGATACGTCCGGGGAAATTCGCCTTGATCATGCCGGTAATGACGTCAGTCGAGGGGCGCTGTGTGGCAAGAATCATGTGCATACCCACAGCCCGCGCCTTCTGGGCGATGCGGGCGATGGGGAGGGAGACGTCCTTGCCTGCCACCATTGTCAGGTCGGCGAACTCGTCGACGATAATCACGATGTAGGGGAGGTATCTGTGCCCCTTCGCGGGGCTGAGCCTCCGCTGGCAGAAGCGCTCGTTGTACTTGGCGAGGTCGCGTACACCGGCTTCGCTGAGAAGGTCATACCGGGCCTCCATCTCCTCGCAGAGGCTCTGGAGCGTGGAGACGGCCTTCATGGGGTCGGTGATGATGGGATTCTCCTCGTCTGGAAGCATTGCCATGTAGTGCTTTTCGAGGGCCTTGTAGACGCTGAATTCGACGCGCTTGGGGTCGATGAGCACGAATTTCAGCTCCGAGGGGTGCTTGGCGTAGATTAGCGACATAATAATCGCGTTAAGGCCCACGGACTTGCCTTGTCCCGTGGCGCCGGCCACGAGAAGATGAGGCATCTTGGTGAGGTCGGCGATGAATATGTCGTTTGAGATAGTGGCGCCGAGAGCCATGGGGAGTGCCATCTTGGCCCTGGCTCTGGCGTAAGCCTCGCTTTCAAGGACCGTGCGGATTCCGACAATCTGCGGATTGCGGTTCGGGACCTCGATGCCGATTGTCCCCTTGCCGGGCATCGGAGCAATGATTCGGATTCCGAGGGCGGCGAGATTCATGGCGATA
Source organism: uncultured Porphyromonadaceae bacterium (assembly GCA_902491515.1). Taxonomy (GTDB): domain Bacteria; phylum Bacteroidota; class Bacteroidia; order Bacteroidales; family Muribaculaceae; genus CAG-873. Next base: position 66,751 of record CABUIC010000007.1, on the reverse strand, counting down.
TCGTCCTCAAGATTCTTGATTTTGGCAATCTTGACACCTTCGGCTGGAACGATTTCAAACAGAGTGACTGTCGGGCCGATGGTCGCGCGTACGTCGGCAATCTCGACTCCGTAGCTGCGCAGGGCGTTGACAATGAGGTCCGTATTCTTCTGCTGCTCGTCCTCGTCGATTTTTACGGCAGAGGGACGGTCGATGAGGATTTCGGTAGACGGTGTCCTGAAATGGCCGAGTTCGGCGCGGTGGTCGTAAGGCTGGTCGAGGCCGAGGTGCTGGCCGTCGCGGATTTCCGGTTCGTCGAGGGGCTCGACGGAGTGCTCGGTGTCGCCCTCGGTGGCCATATTTGTTATGGTGAGCTTTGGCGCGACGGGGGTGAGTGTGGTGGCAGGCATTTCTTCTGCGGGCTCTGAGGAAACAGTGGAGGCTACCTCGGCGACTGTGCGTACCAGTGCAGACTTGCGGGGCCAGTCTTCGTCGTCGAGCGCGTCAATGTCGGGAGCGGTGTAGGAATTATTGTCGATACTTTCTTCCTCGGTATCTCCATGGGCGGGTGCTTCTGCCTCGTCCTCGTCATAAGAATCCGGATTGGCTTCTTCCGTATCCGACTCAACAGCCTGAGCCTGAGCCTGAGCCTGAGCCGGGGCGTCCTCGGACTCATCGAGCGAGCTTATGCTCACGGGCGAAGGCTTTACAAGCGCTCCCACTTTCTCTCCGAGTCCTTCGGGAATCCTTTTCTTCACGCCTCTCATGGCGGAGAGGGCCCAGCGGAAGAAGGTCCGCAGCGGGTGCATATATATAGCAACCAGGCCACCGAGAAGGACGAGCGCCACGGCATAGGCTCCGAGAGAGCCCGCGAACCGCTGGATGAGGTCGTTGATGTAATAACCGTGGTTCCCTCCGAGATGGAAGAAACCCTCGGTGTGGAAGGTCAGGAGGCCGAGAATGAGAGAGAGGGCCACGGCGGAATAGAGGCTCTTGAAGGTGAGGGTTACGAAGTTTATGCGGATGACCCTCATGCACCAGAGGCCCGTGAGGAAGAGATAAACGGCAATCACGAAAGAGCCGACGCCGAGAGTGTCGACCATAAGAAAACGGGCGAAGCGGGCGCCGACGGCACCTCCGGCATTGCCGACGGTTTCGCCGGACTCCACGATTTCGGCAATCGTGCGGCCGTGGGTGACGCTCTGGTCGAGCTGGCCGTTGAAGAAGAAACTTACGGACACTCCGACCATCACGACGGCCAGTACGCAGAGCATGAAGCCGAATGCGAAATGCGTGCGGTAGTCTGAAAGGAAGTCCTTTATGCCGTATTTAGGCTCTTTCGGATGACGAGCGGGAGCGGGACGCTTTGTCGTTGCTGTACGTCCTGAGGTTGCGGAAGCAGATGCGGCCGATCCAGTGCGCCGCGGGCGGTCCTGCTTCGTATCGTTGTTCTTAACCCTTGTTTCCGGGCGGTCCTGCGCGGAAGGCCGGGCGTTGTTGACTTTAACATGGGTTCTTTCCCTTGGCTGACGCGGAACGTCCATTCCGAAGTCATAGTCGTCGAAGCTGTCGGTCATTGTTTCGCTGTGTGTTTGATTGGTTGATGTTAAGATAATGGTTTAGAGAGCTTTCAAAGCGGATATTACGGCCTTTGGGTCCTGCGCCTTGAAAACGGCGTTCCCGGCCACGAGGACGTCGGCGCCTGCTTCGGCGAGGGCCGCTCCGGTAGTGAGGTTTACTCCGCCGTCTATTTGAATCAGAGCCTTCGAGCCGCTTTCGTCAATCAGGCGGCGGAGGCGGCGCGTCTTCTCGAGGGTGTGTTCGATGAATTTCTGGCCTCCGAAGCCGGGATTGACACTCATGAGGAGCACCATGTCGAGGTCGCCGACAATGTCTTCGAGCATGCATACGGGCGTGGCGGGATTCAGGGTGACCGCGGCTTTCATTCCGGCATCCCTGATGGCCTGGACTGTGCGGTGGAGGTGCGTGCAGGCTTCCTGATGTACGTTCATGATATGGGCTCCGGCGTCGCGGACGGCGCCGACGTATCGGCCCGGGTCGACAATCATAAGGTGGACGTCAATCACTTTGTCCGTGAGCTCACTGACGGATTTAATAACCGGGAAACCGAAAGAGATGTTGGGCACGAAGACGCCGTCCATGACGTCGCAGTGAATCCACTGCGCGTCGCTTTCCTGAAGCATTCGGATGTCGCGTCCGAGATTGGCGAAATCCGCCGAGAGTATGGAGGGGGAGACTATCATTTCTTTTTTCTGAATGCGTGCCATACGATGTAGAGAATGCACAGCGCGAGGAGAGCGAAGCCGGCCATCGTAAGGTAAGAGTTATATTTTTCAACAGCCTCGTAAAGCTGGCTGAGGGTGACATGCTGGGCGAGCCACCATCCGAGACCTGCGAGGATGCCGTTCCAGAGTAAAGCTCCGAGGCTTGTATAGAGCGAGAAAGCCCAGATGTTCATTCTCGCGATTCCTGCGGGAATGGAGATGAGCTGGCGGACAGCGGGGATGAGTCGGCCGATGAAGGTGGAGATGGCTCCGTGCTTGTCGAAATAAGCTTCGGCTTTCTCGACTTTTGCGGCATCGATGAGGCAGGCGTGTCCGAGGCGCGAGTTTGCGAAAGCGTAGACTACGGGACGCCCGATGAGGAGGGCGAGCACGTAGTTGATCAGCGCTCCAACGAGGGCGCCGGCAGTGGCGACGAGAACTACGAGAAGGATATTCATGTCGCCCTTCTGAACTGCGAGGTAGGCTGCCGGAGGAACTATCACTTCGGAAGGGAAGGGTACGAAAGAGCTTTCTATCACCATGAAAACGAACACGAAGAGATAGGTCGCGTTATTCACGAACCAATCGAAAAAAGCCGCTGCGTCGAAAATCACCAATGGCTGCAATAAAGCGTCGATCATATGAAAATGCTTTGCTTGAAGTATTGAATTCTATTACCATACAAAATTACAAAAAACCAAAATGCAAAGCAAAAAAAAGAATGAGGCCCGGGTAAAATTTCGCCTGTACTTCCTCCCTAAGTGGTCAAAAAAATGAGTTAGGGAGCAATTATAGGAAACGATAGCCCCGACACTGACGGGTGCAGTGGCGGGGCTATCTCGCAGAATTATATAACATTCAACCATAAAAGGCTTTTATTCGACAGCAACGCGGGCTGAGGCGAAGACGTTCAGGTCGAGCTTCCGGGCTATTGACTGAAGAGCCTTTGCTCCACGGACGCTGACGCCGCTGCCCTCGCAAAGCCGGGGCGAATAGACGGCGATGGCGCCGAATCCGGGAAGGATGGCCAGTACGGTCCCTCCGAATGATGCAGCGGCGGGAAGCCCTGTCTTCATCATCCACACCTTGCGGCAGCCGTGGCCGACCTTGCTCTGGGCCATGAGACCCACAACGTTTGCGGCAACCTTGCCGTCGAAGGCGTAGACGCCCGAGCGGGGATTGCGGCCGTCGGCGGCTATAGTGGCGCCGAGTATTGCAAGCTGCTCGGTGCTCAGTTCGAGCGCCTGAAGCTTTGCATAGACGTCGAGGCACTTGTCGGCGTCGTCATACAGCTCGTAGCCGGCATCCTTGAGCACTTCGGCCATCTTCATGGCCGAGGCCTCTTCGGACAATACTTTGTAAAGGTCGTCACTGAAGACGGGCGCTCCGTCAGTCAGGCCGGCGATGCGGTCGAGAAGCACCTGATATTTGCCGTCGGCATCGTTCTGAGGAGCCACAGCGCTGACGGCGCGGATTGCGTGTGCGCCGAAAGCGATTTTCGGTTTCTTTCCGCAGGAGCAGCGGCAGCCGCCGCGCTTTTGGGCGAGTTCGTCGGGAGTGTTCTGGCTCAGCAATTCGACGCTTAGGGGCACGCGGGCAATTCGGCCGAGGGGTGCGAGGGTGCGGGTGTCGCCGGCGGTGAGGGTGCGGCCGTCGGTGAGCACAATCGCGATATTGAAGTCGTCGGCCTTTTCCTTGCCGGCGACGCGGGCGTCCTCGGTGCCGTCGGTGACGCCGCGGAGTTCTTCATAAGCCTCAGTAAGGGCTTTTTCTACGTCTTTGTAGCTTATTCTTCTTTCCATAGTTTAGGAGTGTGGTATATATTGTCAGTTGTTATGGTCTTCATGCTTTCGCATTCGTAAATGAAACACCCCTCCGCGTTCTAAAGTTGTCGCGGAGGGGTGTTAAAAGCGTTAAATAAAGCTATGTCCGAGTGCGCAGGCTCAGAGGTTGGCTTTCTCTATGTCCTTGAAATACCGGTAAGTGTCGACCTTGAGTTCGCCGCATGCGTCCTCGTCAGCCACGATAATGGCGTGTGGGTGCATCTGGAGCGCGGAGATTGTCCACATCTGGGAGATGCCGCCCTCGACGCCGTGCTTGAGAGCGCGGGCCTTGTTGTGGCCGTTTACTATGAGCATCACGCGGCGGGCGGCCATGACGGTGCCGACGCCGACGGTGAGGGCTGTTTTGGGCACGAGGTTCACGTCGCCTTCGAAGAATCGGGAGTTGGCGATGATGGTGTCGGTTGTCAGAGTCTTCTGGCGCGTTTTGGAAGTCAGCGACGAGCCGGGTTCGTTGAAGGCGATGTGGCCGTCGGGACCGACGCCGCCCATGAAGAGGTCGATGCCGCCGTAGGAGGCGATTTTCTCCTCATAAGCTTTGCATTCAGCCTCGAGGTCCTCGGCGTTGCCGTTGAGGATGTTTACGTTCTCGCGCTTGATGTCGATGTGGGAGAAGAAATTGTTCCACATGAAGGAGTGGTAGCTCTCGGGATGTTCCTCCGGGAGACCGCAGTATTCGTCCATGTTGAAGGTCACGACGTTCTTGAAGCTGACCTTTCCTTCCTCCACGAGCTTGATGAGCTCGCGGTACATCCCGAGGGGCGAGGAGCCTGTGGGACAGCCGAGGACGAAGGGATGTTCGGGGGTGGGGTTTGCGGCGTTGATGCATGAAGCGACAAAGTCGGCTGCCCAGCTCGACACTTTCTGGTAGTCCGGTTCGATGATGAGTCTCATGGCAGGTAGTGTTTATGGTTTAGAAGAGCCAGGCGGCCGTTACAGTCCAGTAGTTGTTGCGTCCGTTGATTTCCTGACCCTGGAAGCTCGATACGGTCTCGACGGCTTTGGTGATACCGAAGCCGTAGGAAGCGCCGATCTGAAGGTGAGAGATAAGTTCCACACCCAGACCCACGTTCCACGCGATGTCGACTTTCTTCTGGTTCCATGCGTCGGATGCCGCACGCTTGGAGGCGAGGAATGCGAAGTCCGGGCCCGTGAAGACGTAGGGAGTGATAATCTTGCCGATGGCGGGGAGGCCGAGCTTGTACTTGAAGTTGATGGGAATATTGATGTAGTCGCGGCCTTTATATACGGAGCCGTCGGTCTGGGCTACGGAAATGGGGGCGTCGGCATTGCGGCGGGTGTACATAACAGAAGCGTCGAAGCCGAGATTGATTACGGGAACCGTGAACTCTACCTGAACGCCGCCCGTGAAGCCTGCGCGGTTGTCGGAGTTGATGAGTGTTTCATTGAAGCGGAGGCTGTTTACGTCGATACCTACGCGGGGGCCGATGCGGAAACCGCCGGCGAAAGCGCTTGCCGACATAAGGAGAGCGAAGCCGACTACGAGAATACGTTTGATGACTTTCATTTTCTTAACAGTTGAATGAGTTAGGTTGTTGATGATGCAAAGGTAAGCATTATTGCCGACACTACCAAATAACGGCACATCATAGAGCTATGAGGCAATATTGCTGAAACATTGCTGAAACAATTCCGGAAAAAACGCCCAAATATGGCGCGTTTGATTACAGAAACGCCCGAAATAATAAAATGGAAAGCCCTCTGAGCGCACAGCATAATAGTCTGACGGCCAGAGGGTTTGCATCGGTCGGGGTGACAGGATTCGAACCTGCGACCACCTGGTCCCAAACCAGGTGCGCTACCGGACTGCGCTACGCCCCGATTGCATTAGTGGGTACAAAATTAGTTCTTTTCCTGTAATTTTGCAAATCTTTTTTTTCTCTCGCCGAAATAGAGCCAGGCGAGTGCCGCCACGGTGGCAAGTGCGGAGAGCGCGATGAGGACCGCGGGATAGAGCTCGCCCGCGCTTTCGCTTTCGAGAGGTGCCGAGGGGTCGCGTCGCAGGGCCACCCACGCGGCGACGACATAGACCGTATTGTTCAGTGTGTGTGCGAGTATCGGAGCCCACAGGGAGCGTGTCCACAGTAGAAGGTAGCCGAAATATGCGCCCAGAAGCATGCGGGGCACAAAGCCGAAGAGCTGGAAATGGAATGCGCTGAAAATGGCGGCAACGAGCCATATCGCGGCGTGGGGATTCATTCCGCCGGTGCTGAGCAGGCGCTGGAAGCATCCCCGGAAAAGAAGTTCTTCGGAAAATCCGGCCAGAACTCCTATGATGAGCACGTTCAGCACAAGGGCAGCGACGCTCGTGTTGCTGCGCAGGAGGGTTTCGGTCACCGCCGAGGCAGTTGCTTCCATCTCTCTTGCGGCGGACTCGAAAGACGCCATACATTTCGGGAGGTGGAGATGGGAGTTGGCGTAGATGATGGCTTCCATCGCGGGCATCGACAAGGCGACAATCAGGGCGACAGAGAGAACGGCCCGGGCGGTGGGAGCGGAATCGACGCGCAAGAGTTCTGCCGGTCGGCGGCATATGATGCAGGCGGTGGCAATTGCCGGGGCGATGAAAAGGAGGAGGTCCTGAAGTACTGTTGCTATGCGCAGGAATGCAGGCATCCTGTTGGCGAGGATTTTGGCCAAAGGTAAGGTGAGGGCGGCGGTGACTGCGTAGCCCACGATGAAGAAGCAGAGGAGCAGGAGAATCCGTCTGCCGGGAGTGAGGAGAAGGTCGGAACGTTTCACGTCAGAGATGGTGGTAGAGGTGTTCGGTAAGGCGCAGGTATTCTGGCGAATATCGGTTGTCTGCGTCGCGGATGTCGATTTCTTCGCTTTCAAGGGGGCCGTCCTGAGGACTGAACTCCCAGAAGGCACGGGTGGGGGCCTTGCGGGGTGTGGTGCGGACGAGGGCCCTCCGGCGGAGTTTGAGCCCGGCCAGTTCAGCGGCAAAGACCGTGTGCTCCTCGCGCTCGGCGGGGCCTATGAGAAGCAGGCGACCGTCAGGGGCGAGATGCCGGGCTGCATAGCGGGCCGCGCTTTCGAGCGAGAGCGTGGCCTCATGGCGCGCAGCCGCACGGGATTCCTCGCAGGCAAGGGCGCCGGTGGAGAAAAAGGGAGGGTTGCAGATTATTGCGTCCGGCGGCTCGACGGGGACGAAGGCCTCGAATGAGCATTCTTCGAGGCGGGGCCGATGCGGGTGCGGGAAGGCGGCGAAGTTTTCGCGGGCGTCTTTGCATGCCTCTGAATCGAGTTCCACGGCCGTGACACGGGCGTCCGGGCAGAGTCTGGCGGTGATAAGGGCGAGAAGCCCCGAGCCTGTGCCGATGTCGAGGACGGTTCCCCGGACGGGGCGACCCTGCCAGGCCCATGCGGCGAAGAGGACGGCATCGCTGCAAATTTTCTGGCCGCAGCGGCTGTCGTCGACGCTAAAGTCAGAGAAGCGGAACTTACCCATAAAAAAAGTGCGAGCTTCCTTCAGGCCGGGAGGCCACGGGGAAGCCCGAAAATTTTCGCTCTGCGAGAGAAGCCTTACTTACCGGCGATTGAGCTGGAAACAGTCAGGCGTGCACGGCCTTTGGCACGACGACGAGCCAGAACTTTGCGGCCGTCGGGGGTGGACATTCTTTCACGGAAGCCGTGTTTGTTGACTCTCTTGCGATTCGAGGGTTGGAAAGTTCTTTTCATTGCCTATAGTGTTTGTTGATTATTATTCTACAATTCGGAGTGCAAAGGTAGCGCTTATTTTTTGCATTTGCAAATTTTCGGCAGAAAAACTCAATTTTCAAAGATAATTGCCTTCTTTATTGGGAATGGGGCGGCGGAGGAGCGATTCAAGGGCTTCGAGGCGCGCCTCGTAGTCGTCTATGGCCTTGGCCTGCTCGGGGGTGAGGCCATAGATGTTAAGGCGGCAGTCCTCGCGGGTGCAGAATGCCTCGCCGGACGGATTGGAGTGGCCGGCGGGACAGTAATACCGCAGTTCACGCGAGAAAATCCCATGCCGTTCCTCGACTCGCCCGAGCTTCGGCAACGCCCGCAGGGCTCCGAGGAGGGCCCGCATGGCCCGAGCGTCGGAAGCTGTGTATTCAGGCTGGAATACGTCGAGAACCTGTATGACGAGTTCCACGGCTCCTCGCTCCTCGACCATGCGGCGTAGCTGGCGGGCATCGAACAGCGAGGTCTCGCGGACGAGCGAGACGAAAGCGTCAGGAGCTGACTCGATGTCGCTGTAGGCTACACTGAGGGCATATTGGCGGTCCACGGTCTTCAGATATTCGGGGAAGAGCCGGATGGCCTGGCGGTGGTAGATGCTCCGTTTGTCCTCTGGCATGAGCCACGACACAAGATATTTGCGCAGAAGCAGTTCGCCGAGACCTTCCATCCTGTTGTCGATGATGAACTGCCAGTTGGCTTCGGATGGAAAGACTTCGGCCTTTTCAAGGAGCGTAAGGTATCGGCGCCGGAGGCATTCGGCGTTCAGTTCGTCGGCACTCACGCTTGTCCGCGGTCGCGGGGGCTGATATTCCAGATTGTCGTTATTCATATCCTGCGAAATTTTCTTCAAAATTAGGGAAAATAATTGTATTTTTGTGCCTGAAATGGAAATAATACTCGGAATAGCTCTGTTTGTCGCCCTTGTACTTGTGTTTGTGCTGTACAGGCGTTTGTCGGTGAGTATGGATGAGGCAAGGGTTCTCGGTGCCGAGAACGCGGCCCTTAAAGCCCGGCTCGAGCTCCTTGATGCGCCGCGGGTGCTGACGGAGCAGACAAGGAGCGACCTGACCGAAGTCCTGCGCCCTGTCAGGGAAGGCATGGACGATGTCCGTCGCCGCCTCGAGGAGCAGTCAGCCCTCAACGCAAGCGAGCGGAATGCTCTCGGCGAGCGTCTGCGGGAACTTGCCTCCCTGAGCCAGTCGCTCGGCGGCGAGACGCGCCGCCTCTCCGACGCCCTTCGCGGCAATACCCGTGTGCAGGGGCAGTGGGGCGAGCATGTGCTTGAAAATATTCTCGAGCGTGCCGGCCTTAGACGGGGCGAGGATTTTCTGGTCCAGTCGACGGTGCGCGACGGGGAAGGGGGGCTCCTCCGACCTGACGTCATAATCCGCTACACCGAAGGCCGCAACATAGCCGTGGATGCCAAGACCTCCATCGGCGCTTACCTCGAGCTTTGCGCCGCATCCACCGACGATGAGAGGCGCAGAGCCGGAAAGGCTCACCTTGAATCGGTGCGGAAGCATGTCGGAGAGTTGAGGACGAAGGCTTATCAGGACTGCCTCGGGAGGGAGAGCGCCGACTTCGTGCTTATGTTCATTCCCAACGAAGGAGCGTATATGGCGGCGCTGGAGATGGATAAGGACCTGTGGGAAACGGCTTTCGAGAGCAGGGTGATAATTATCTCACCGACGCATCTCCTCTCCGTGCTGAAGCTTATAGAGCAGATCTGGCGCTCGGAGAAGCAGACGCGGAATGTGGCGGAAATTGCCCGGCTCGCCGGAAACATGCTCGACAAGTTCAGCGATTTTCTGAAGGAAATGGAAAACATCGGTCTTGCCCTCGACCGGGCGAGGCGTGCCTGCGATTCGGCGATGGTGAAGCTTGACGGACAGAGGGGGAGTCTCCTTTCGCAGGCGGCCAGAATTAAGGCCCTCGGAGCGAAGAGCAAGCTCGCGGTGTCCGAAAACAATGAAGACGAATAAAGAAGATTAATATATGGAAACGAAAGGACGAATACTTGTAGTTGACGACGAAGAGACTATCCGCGAGGGGGTAAAGGCCTGGCTTGAGTCCGAGGGATATGAGACCGTCTGTGCCGAAAGTGCGGAAGAGGCCGCTGAAATGGCCCCGGAAACCTTCGACCTGATTCTTCTCGACGTGATGATGGACGGAATGAGCGGTACGGATTTTGCCCGCAGGCTGAAATCCGAAGCGGCGACTTCGTCCGTGCCGGTGATTTTCCTGACGGCTCTTGGCGACGAGGAGTCGATGGTTGACGGCCTTCAGCTCGGAGCTGACGACTACATCCCGAAACCGTTTTCAATGAAAAATCTCGCGGCCAGAGTAGGGGCCGTGCTGAGGCGCTCGAAGCCTTCCGTCCGGGATTGTCCTGTGCAATGCGACCGGACCACGCTGAAATGTACGGTCGACGGTGCTCCCCTCGTTCTCCCGAGAAAGGAGTTTGAGATTCTTGCCCTCCTTCTGGAGAATCCCGGGCGCATTTTTTCCCGCGATGAATTGCTTGACCGGCTATGGCCCGAGAGGACGGTTGTGAACGACCGCACTGTCGACGTCCATGTGGCCAGAATCAGAAGCAAGCTCGGCACGTACGGACGCTGCGTCATCGCCCGCTCGGGCTACGGTTATGGCTGGCAGGATTAAGATGTCTTTCCACTGGAGGGTGTTCATAGCCGTACTTGCCCTCTGCTGGACTCTTACGGCTGTTTTTGTCGTTTTCCAGTTCTCGAGGGAAAAAGACTACAAGCGGGAACTCCTCGATGCCCGTCTCCAGACCTACAATTCCGCTCTAATCGACGGCCTCTCCCGCGGGCTCGGAGCTACGGAGGCCGTGGCCGGTACGACGGCGCCCATGACGAGTCTGAGGGTCACGGTAATTGACGGCGACGGAAAGGTGGTCTATGACAACAACGACGCGACTCCTTTTCCTGTCGACAACCACAACGCGCGGCCTGAAGTTGTGCAGGCCAGGGCTAACGGCCGCGGCAACAGTTCGGAGCGTCACTCGGCAAACGACAATGTGGACTATTTCTACTCCGCGACTCTCGCGCCCGACGGAGAGACCGTGGTGCGCAGCGCTGCGCAGTACACCCACAGCCTTGAGGAGACACTCCGCGCTGACCGAAGCCTTCTGTGGACCATGCTGTTGCTTACCGCGGTTGTCAGTGCGGCGGCGTATTTTGTAACGCGGCGTATATCGCAAAGCATAATGCGCCTGAACCGTTTCGCCGAGAAAGCCGAAAGGGGAGAAGGAATCTCGGACGACGAGGCCTTTCCCCGCGACGAGCTCGGGAGCATAGCCGGGCATATCGTGAAGCTCTATGTCCAGCGCGAGGAGCGTCACCGCCGTCTTCTTGAGGAGGAACGCGACAAAATCCGCCTCAAGAAACAGCTCACAAACAACATCAACCATGAGCTGAAGACCCCCGTTACCTCCATGCTCGTGTGTATCGACATCCTCCGCGACCGCCCGGACCTCCCGGAAGAGAAGCGCCGCGAGTTCGAGCGGCGTCTCGAAGCGAATGCCCGGCGACTCAGCGCGTTGCTCTCGGATGTTTCGACACTCACCCGTATGGACGAGGGCCAGAACATGATTTCCAAGGAAGAGCTGGATATCTCCGAACTTGTGGAGGATATAGCCGCGGAAATGCGTCTCCGCACGGATATTTCAATAGTTGTCGAGGTGCCGTCCCGGAGACTCCGGGGCAACCGGCGCCTTCTTGAGTCGGTGTTCCGCAATCTTTTTGAAAACGCACTCTCCTACAGCGGTGGCTCGGAAATACGCGTCGTTTCGGACAAGGAAGGTAATTTCGTGTTCAGCGACAACGGGTGCGGCGTCCCTGAAGAACATCTTCCCCACATTTTCGAGCGTTTCTACCGGATAGACAAAGGCCGCTCGCGGGCATCCGGAGGAACCGGCCTCGGACTCTCCATCGTCCGCAACGCCATAGCTATCCACGGAGGCACAATCACCGCACGGAATACCCCCGGCCTGACCTTTGAATTCACACTCGGATAGCCGCTTCTATTCAGGGACGTAGATTATGTCGCCGTTCTCGAGTTCGTAGGCGATACCTACGCGCTTGCCTTTGTTTGAGGACGGGTCGGTGTCCTCCGAGGGTGTGTAACGGTTGATTTTCTCGCCTTCCTTGGTGATGATTTCCATGTTTTCCTTGCCGGGGTTCTTCACCATAGTGAAGTCCTCCTGCGAGAACATCTCGGTCATATTGTATCGGCTGACGAGGGCAACCATCAGAGCCACGGCGAACACCATGGCCACGTCGAAGAGGTTGCTGACAACGCTCATCGGGTCGTTGTCTTCTGTTCGGTTGAGAAGGGAACGGCGGCGTCTCATTTCGCGGAATCTTCAGATTGTCTGACAATGTCGGCGAGATATTCGAGCACCGTGAGATTGGCGGCGGCCCAGCGCTCCTTGACCTGCTGGGTGAGGAAGCCTATAGCGCTGACCACGAGGCCTACTACCGTGGTGGCAAAAGCCACCTGCATGTTGTAGGCCATTGAGGCGATGTCGCCCGAGGCGAGGCCTACGAGAGCGGGACCCATCGGGATGAGAGTGCCCATCAGACCGAGAATGGGGCCCATTTTGGTGAGGACCTTGGAAGTGGCGATATTCTTGTCGGCCTGCAGCTCGTACTCGGCGAGGAGAAGTTCGGCCTTTGCCTCGTCGCCGCCTTCGGCTATGATTTTGACGGCATAGGCTTCGGCGACCGAGCGGGGCTTAGCGGGGAGCGAAGCGGCGAATTCGGGGAGGGTTCCGGGTGTCAGGGCCTTTATCCGGTCGTTGAGGCCGGTGGTGGTCTTTTTTTCGTTCATATATTGTCCGAAAAACGCTCCGATGAGAATCAGGGCGCGGACGAAGAAGAAAATAAGGAGTACAATCACCGGCACGAGCAGACCGGTGGAAATCCAGTAGAGGATGTTGGATATCAGGTTCATTTTATCTTGGTGATTATTTTGTTGTTGTAATATCTGTATATTAAGGATCCGGCAAGCACTCCCGCGAGGAGCAGGATTATGACCGCCACGAGCGCGCCCCATTCCACTTCGTTGGTTCCGACGGCTGCGGTACGGCCGTTAACAGTGGCGACGATTCCGAGGGCGCCCGCGAGCAGACTGACCATAAAGAGAAGCTCGAGGCGGATGTCCCGCTCGGGAACAAGCTGTTTAAGCCCTGCGGAGAGGAGGGGTATACCGACAAGAAGCACGGCGGCGAGGCCGATGGCCGTTGTGGCGAAACCGACGCCCGGAAGCATGAAAATCAACTCGGTAAGAAGCGCGAAAAGCACTGGGAAAATGAGTATTCCCGGAACCCAAAGACAAATCTGACGAAGAAATTTCCCGGTTCCGGAAAGTCTTTCGCCCATGGCCTTTGCCGAAAGGACGCAAAAGGCGATCTGGAATGCCAGGTCGACGGTGAGCCAGACCGATGTGTCGAGCATAAGGTCGGGCTGCCCGAGCCAGTCGGCAATCTGAGTCTTCGACTGCGCGGCGGCGTTGCCGTAGGTAATCAGAATGAAGGCGGCGGCAATGACGGCCAGGACGATGCGTCCTGCCGTGCCATGGAAGGTCATCTTCAGCAAGAAGCCGAAGATGACCAGTCCCATGATTGTAATCAGTACAGTTACCATTATTCCGCTGAATTTTTGCGCCTGCGGCGAATCAGCATGAGAAGGCCGGCGAGAGCTACAGCCACCAGAACTCCCACGATTATTCCGCTGACACGGTTTGTAGTCGTCTCCGTGGTGTTGAGTTCGTCGCGTTTCATTACCACGCCCTCCTCTTCGGATGCTATATTCTCGGCCCTTACTTCGGCGACGGCCCGGTTGTAAGCCTTGGCCGAAGCCGCGTCGGTTTTGGATGCGATGTATTCCCGGAGTTTGGGATTGTCGCAGACAAATCCGGAGCAGGCCGCGCCGAATTCGTTCACTACCTCGGTGTGGAGGTCGGCGAGGGTGGAAATCTGTTCGGGAGAGGCTTTCCACATGCCTTTTCGGGCTGTCTCGAGCATTACGGCCGTCATTTCCTGTATGGCGGCGGGGTTCTTGCCCTTGAAGTATGATTTCAGCCCCAGATTGTTCTTGTCGGCGATGTAAGTGTCGTAGATGTCGTTCCAGAGTTCGTTGTCGATGGCCTCGGGTTTCATGACGTTCCAGCCGTAAGTGTTGGTGATTACTTCCGCGAATCCTGCGGCGTCGCCGGCTCCGCCCTTCATCTTTTCCCTGATGTATGTGGGATTGAGGATGGTCGTGCGGCTTTCCACGCCGATGGCTTCTTTCACCTCCTGCATTTTAGCGTTGTTGCGGTTGCGGTAGTCGCTGAGATATGCTTCAGGGTCTTTTCCTGTCACATTCTTTACCGCAAGGTTCATTCCGCCCATGAATTCGTAGACATGGTCGAGGCTGAGGGCGCCCCAGGTGTTGCTCTGACGCGGCTGAACCACGGCGTCCGTGCGCGTCAGGGCCGCTTCGAAGGCATATTGGCGCATCTGCTCCCAGTTTTCCTCGCTTCCGTAGTCCGCTCCCATGTTGTCGATGTAGGTCGCGGCTATTTCCGAGGAGTTCTCCCAGCGGTCACCGGCCTCGACCATTGCCTGGATGCCCGAGCCGTAGTTGCCGTTCACGCCTCCGAAGACGCGCGAGGTCGAAAGCTCCCGGGCCTCCTTGGGCGAGACGCCCCTGTCCACAAGATGCTTCTCCGATTCGACGACGCCCTCTTTGACAAAATTCGGGTATTTGTCATTTTCTGCCGAAGCGGCCATTTTTACGGCCCGGCCGATGAGGAAAAGCCTGGAGGCGGCGAGGTCGCGGAGCTGTCCGGAGGTCTGCACGACTACATCGATGCGCGGGCGCCCGAGTTCTTCCGAAGGGATGAGCCTGAGATCTGTGACTCGGCCGAAGGGGTCGCGTACAGGCTCGACGCCGAGCATGTAGAGGACCTGAGCTATCGTTGCGCCCTCGGTCTCGATGAATTCGCTGCTCCACAGTGTGTAGCTGACCTTGCGGGGAATCGAGTCGCCGTGGTTCTTGCGGTACATGGCCACGGTGGCCTCTGCGAGGCCTTTCCCTTTTTCCCAGGCCACGGCGGAAGGAGTCTCCTCGGCGTTGACGGCGTACATATTGCGTCCGGTAGGCAGGATTTCGGGATTTAGTACGGGGTCACCCCCGGAAGTCGGGGCCAGAAAGCCCCCGCTCAGGCCGTTGAGCAGGGACGAGAGTTCGGCTTCAGGACTTTCGAGGAGGGCCGCGCGGTAGCGGTCGATGTTGCGGAGGGCACGCTCAACCTCCGTCACGGCAGTGGCGAATTCCATTTCTTTTTCAGAAATTTCCGGCTTGTCCATCCCGTGGTGCCGGTTGCGGCCCGCGGTTCCTCCGGTGACTTTCTTTCGTTCCAGAGCGGCTTTCATTTTCTCGATTGCGGCATCGTCGGCGCCCATCTTCCGGGCCATCTCGAGCGCTTTCTCCGGCGACATACCGGGAATCATGCCGTGATGCTTCCTCGTTGCGGGCCTGTCTGCGATTCTCAGGGTCGGCTGAGTCTCGCGGGGCATCATGGCGCCCATCACCATCATCCGCGAGAGCATTCCTTTCGACCCCTCGACTGTCTTCATGACCTTTCGGGCGCTGTCGAGGGCAGCCTGAGATATTCCTGCTATGCGGCATATGGCGCCGTCGTCGACGGCGGGAGCGGACCGGACTATTTCCTTTGCTTTCTCGCGCCAGTGGCGGATGTCGCCTCCTCTCAGTTTCTGCAGGCTGAAAGCTATCGGGTCGACTGTCATTGCCTCGACTGTCGAGGCGATATGTTCGGTAGAGTATGGCTCCCCCATCACGTAGAGCGCCCCCGTGATTTTCTCGTTCGCGAGCTCTTCCGCGAAGTTCTCGACCCTGAGGATGTCGTCGGGGGTGAAGGGCCGTGTGCTGTCTATGCGGAGTTCGCGGTGAATGCCGAGACCGAGGGTGTATTTTTTCACGAGGCGTCCGGCGCGAAGGGAATCGTCTGCTGTTTTCGATCGGTTGTAGTCGTTGACGGCGTCCGTCAGGTCCTTGTAGATGCCGCGCACCTTGCTTTCCATGAAGGGCGGCGTCAGGTAGTTGACGATTCCGGCGTAGCTCCTGCGCTTTGCCATCATGGCCTCTCCTACATTGGAGGTGGAGTAAACGTAGAAATGCGGCATTGTCCCGACGAGGCGGTCCGGCCAGTCGCCGCTGCCGAGGGCGGCCTGCTTGCGGGGTGTGAACTCAAGGGAGCCGTGGGCTCCGAAATGAATCAGCGCGTCGGCTCCGAGGCCCTCGCGGGCCCATAAATATGAAGCGACATAGGCATGGGGCGGCGCGGCATCCGTGCCGTGCACAATCTTGAAATCGTCGTCGCCGAGGCCTGCGGCAGTCTGGGGAATCAGCACAACGTTGCCGAAATCGAGGCGTGCGAGGGCGAGATTGCCTTCCTCGTCCTTTAAACCGTAGCCAGGAAATTCGCCGTCGACGGCGTCGATATCCCTGCGCATTTCTCCGGAGAAAGCCCCGGAGCACCACTTGTCGTATTCCTCCCGAGTGATGAGCTGAGGCTTGTTCTTCCTGACAAATTCGGCCTGCGCCCCTATGGCATAGTCATTGAATATTCTGCCGTTCTCGGCAATCATTTTCTCTAAATCAGCCGCATCGGCCGGGAGGCCCGTGACGGTATAGCCTTCCCGCTTCAGGCGTGTCAGGAGATTGAACAGCGACGGGGCCACTTCCATACCCTCAGCCACGAGCGCGCTCTGGCCCGGGCCTTTGAAATAGAAAATGGCTATTTTTTTGTCCTTGTTGGCTTTCTTGCCGAGCGAAATGTAGTTGTTGACGGTTGAGACAAATTCATCGAGCCGACCGGGAATTGCCTGTACGTAAGGAAGGCCGTCCTCGCCCGTGAAATGTGCAAAGAGAGTGAATGGCCGTATGGCGCCGTCGATTTCCGGCGTGACGATGCTCTGCGACATGAAGCCGCCGCTCATGCCCATCTTGTCGGCCATCCACTCGTCGTAACCGCGGTTGGCATTCACCGGGGCGAAGAGAGGGATATTATTGTTTTCGAGCCATTTCACGGTCTCGTCGCCCATACGCCCGTGAGCCATGTTGATCAGTGCGCTTGCTGCGATGGAGTCGGCGTGGTCCTTGAGGATACAGCTCTGGATTACGTTGACAGGGTACACGATGTCTCCCGTGCGCTCAAGAGCGGCGATAAGACTGTCGGCCACGCCCATCTGTCCCGTGAGGATGACGTGCGGTGCCCCTTCGCGCCATTTCCCTTCTTTTTTCAGCCAGTCCTCATATTCTCGCACCGAGGCGAAGTTGAGGTCGTCGTTTTCGGATGGGTAATATATTAAGGAGGACGCGGATACCACGGGGTCGCCGGGTTCGTCGAGGAAGAGCTTTTTGCCGTCGATGAACTTTCGGACGTAGCGGAGCAAGTTGCGGTAGTTCATTCGTCCGCCGTTGAGATACTGTTTGAGGTATTCGCCGTCGATTGAATCCACGGAATTGATCTGGTTCTGGGGATTCGTGGCTGCGGTGGTGAGCACAGGAGTTCCGCTCTCAGCGGCTTTTATCAGCGCGGCGCGCTGCTCTTCGGTGATTCTGAGTCCCATGCCGTTGACAAACACCATGTCATACTTACCGGCCTTGTCGAGCTCTTCCGCAGGAAGCTCGCTTATTTTTACGAAAGAATTGTCATTTGCCTTGGAAATCTGGCCGAGGGTTATAGCCTGATAATTTACAAATGCTATATTAGTGGCTGATGCCAGCCTCTTCCAGGCGAAGAGGCCGACACCGACGGCCGCGAGAGCGGCTATTGAAATGATGATTATTCTCTTTTTGTTCATAAGGATATCACTTGAAGAAATCATTGACGTCGAGAGAAAGGCCGATGGAATAAGTTCGGCCCGTCGTAGGCGCCGAATTCCAGTAGTAGACCTTGGGCCTGTAACCGAAGAGGTTGTCGATTACGAAGTTTACGTTTATCCCTTTCCAGACCTTTTGCCGGAGGGTGAGTTTCCAGAGGGAGTACGCGCCGTCCGTCTCGTAGCGGCTGACGGGTTTTGAGAGATAGCGCCCGGATATTCCGGCATAGAGCCGGTAGACGCTGCATATCTGCCTGTCGTAGTCGAGGCGCCATGTGGCGGAGTGCGGCCGCGGCTGGGTGAACTGGGAGTCGACGGTATGACCGCCCGTATGCAGGTAGTTGTAGCTGACGGAGGCTCCAAGTCCGAAGAGAGTGCGGTAGCGGGCGGTAAGGTCGATGCCGCATACCTTCACTCCGTCCTCGTTTGTGTATATCGCGCCTTCCTCTTCTCCGTCTGTCCCAGGATAGTCGGTTGTGGTGATTCGGCTGTTGTAGTAGTTGTAGTATCCTGTCATGGTCACGCTGTATGAGCCTGCTAAGACTCCTTGGCGGAAACGTCCGTTGCGCTCCAGCGCAAGGTTGAAGTTGTGGCTTCGCTCGGGCTTCAGGTCCGGGTTGCCGTAAATCATCTGGATACCGGCCATGTCGAAACTCATATACATCTCCTTGAGTGTCGGCGCGCGGAAGCCGCCGGAGTATGAAGCGCGGATGGAGAGGGGGCTGAGCTTGAACATCAGCGCCAGGCGGGAGGTCAGGGCGTTGTTGTCCGACTCGGAGAAATAGTCGTCGCGGACGGACGCTATCACGTTCAGCCACGAAAGGGGGTTGTAGTCGAACTGGACGAAGGCATCGACAGTCGACTGCGAATGAGCTTCGTTGTCCTTGAACTGGTAGGTGGTGAGGTAGTCGTGCATGAAGTCGGCGCCGACCGTGAGGGCGTGACGCCCCCAGAATCGGGTGTAAATGCCGTGGACGATGTGCTGGCGGTTGCTGTAGTCGTGGTCGTGGGTTCGGGTATCGCCCACGAAACGGGCCTTGTCATACTGGTCGTAGCTGTAAGAGAGCTCGAGGTTCTGCGAGGAATCGATGGTCCACACACCGCGCAGACCGCCGCTGTAATCGTGGTAATGGTCGTCGTAGTTGGCTCGCCTGCTGACGCGGGAGAAGTAGCCTCCTCGGGCTATGAGGCGTAGCTTGTCGGTCGGCCTGTAAGTGAGACGTTCCTTGATGTTCAGGGTGTTGCCGCCGAAAATGTCGTGAATTTTCGATTCGGTGTCGAATGCGTCGGTCAGTTCTATTGTCTCTACCGTGGAATACTGCACGGTAGTGCTGGAGTTCCATTTCTCCGTGTTGAAACTGAGGTCGCCGCCGGTGCGCCATTCGTTCCCGGCTGTGCGGTAGCGTCCGTTCAGATTCAGGTGCCATGGCTCATTGTTTTCCTTGCTGATAAGGTTCACGACTCCGCCTACGGCGTTGGCGCCGTACAGGGCCGACGACGCGCCCTTGACAATCTCGACTTTGCCTACGCTTTCAAGGTTCAGGCGGTTGTAGTCGACATTGTCCATCGTCTCGCCGGCGAGGCGCTCTCCGTCCACGAGGAAGAGCACGGCGCTTCCTCCGAAGCCGCTCATGTTCAGCGAAGTCTCCTGGCTCATGGCGTATCCGAACTCGAGGCCGGGAATTTCCTCCGTGAGGAGGTCCTGGATATTCGTGGCGTCGGTCTTGGCGATTTCGTCGGCTGAAATTACGCGCGTAACGACGGGCACATCCTTCAGGGCCTTAGGGGTGCGCGTGGCCGTAATGACAAGCTCGTCGAGCGCTGTCTGGTCCGGAATCATACGTACGGTATTCTCCTTTGCCGTTTTGTCGTCGCGGATGACGGAAGAGACAGGGGCAAAACCGATATATGTGACGGTGATTTTTACGGCTTTTTTTTCAGGAAAATCAAATGTGAAAATGCCTTCTGCATCGGTGACCACCGATTTGGTGCCGACGGCCACGGAGACAAGAGCTCCCGCGAGCGGACTCCCTGTCTCATCAAGAACCTTGCCGGCGAAGGTGCCGGCAAGGACTGTGAGAGGAGACAGAAGTCCGACGATAGATAATGATATGTATCTCAGACTTCCTGCCATAATGCTTACTTCTTGTGAGCGGAGAATGAGCAAATCATGGGCATCGGCATCGCGCCGTACCGGAGGCTGTAATCAAGGGAGAGCTTGCTCTCGGCGAGCTTGCCCTGGATTGTTCCGGAGTAAGCCTTGCCGTCGGCTGTCGTGCCGTTGAATTCAGTAGGCGCGAGGGTGTAGTTTCCATCGGTTCCCGACACTTTCACTCCGTTTACGGTGATTTCCGGCACCTTCATGGGCGGATTGCCGAAGGTGGGAACTGTGATGGCGACGGTAGCGTCGTCTGTGGTCGTCACCGTGAAGGTCATTGCCTCGAAAACCGATTCCTGACCCATCACGGTGCAGCTCATGTCGCCGGTGTAGCTTCCGGCCACGCTCTTGGCCGCGGGAACGGCGGGTTCGTCCTTTTTGTCGTCGGAGCAGGAGCTGAAGGTTGCGACGAGGCCGAAGCTGAGAACCGTGGCGCCGAGGATTGTCTTTAATCTGTTCATAGTAGTTGAGTGTTTGGTGTTGGTTATTGTTGAGTTGTTTGAGATTTCGTATATCTTTTGTGGATAATCAGTCCTGAGACAAGCACTAGGGTAAGCAGGAGTCCGGAAATGAATACAAAGAGTTCGGAAAGCGGTCCGAGAAAAGGCGAATAGCATCTGCCGACATGTAGCTCAAGTGCGAAATTCCACAACGACATGGGTTGCCGGCTCAGTGCCGGCGGTGTAGGACCGAGAGCCGGAGCGCCTTCGGAATAGTCGAAAACCGCAGGCCCGCAGGCAAGGTCACCGGAGAAGCCGGCTACAAGATGGTCGGAGACCGGGCGACCGCGGTGCTTTCCTTCGACCGGGCGTCCTGTGTAGTAATCAGTCACAAGTCCGTTTGTAAGGTCCCAGCGGTATATTCCGCTGAAAGAACCCACGAGCCAGGTGCCGTCCGGTTCCTGACGGAGTACGTTCACGCCCATTGGACTGACCGCCGGCGCGTGCTCTATTTTCTCGGGCTCTCCTTCGAAATCCTTGGCCACGCGGTAGAAGCCTTCGGAGGTCGACAGCAGCCAGCAGTTTCCGAAAGAGTCTTCGCGAATGGCGCGGAGTCTGTCGTGCCACGGATTCGGGTTGTCGAGCGCCGTACCGGGAATGGGCGCGGTCCTGGTCAGTGCGAGGGGAATCATCAGCGGTGGACGGAGACACATTCCGGTGGTGGCAATTACAAGGGTTAACACTATGGTCCAGTACCCTGTCCTGTTGTGCCATTTAAGATTCCATTTCATCCGGCGAGCCTTGGCTTGGATGCGTTCTCTGGCTGAGCGGCGGATGGAATAAGGAAGAATGAAGAGTATGACTCCAGTGACGCACAGAAAGATGATTACTAAAGCCGTCAGATCGACGGCTATGCGTCCTGCGGTCCCGAACAGTTCGCCGCTGTGGAGCTGCCAGACGGTCTTGAATAGTGTCACTTTGTGCGAGAAACCGGTCGGGCTTGCCAAATTCTGCCTTTTGAAGCCGTCTTTTCCCCCGAGGTATGCATTTGAGCGTGTGAGCGCCACAACTGTACCGTCGCTGGAGTCGATTGCCACGTCCGCGAGCCGTTCTCTGTTGCCGGGAAGTTCCGCTTCCTGCCATTTCCCGTTTTCATAATGGTAGAGGCCGAATTGCGCCGCGCACCAGAGGGTTCCGTCCCGCCCTTCGGCGATGTTGCGTATATTCCTGAAGTCTGCACCGGCTGGGAGTCCCGCATTGAAGTCTGTGAAGCGGCTGAATGCGCTGTCCGTAAGCCAGACCCCGGAGTTTCCGTAGGCAAGAAGCTTGCCCTCAGTCGTGACAATGGTGCCCTTGATCAGGCCGTTGTTGTAGTTCTCTATATGGTATGCGGAAGGCAGAAGCGAGCGGCTTACGGAGTAGGGGGCGAAAAATTCACGATGGTTCAGAATAATGCCCGACACACAGAAAAGCAGAAGAAAGACCGTCAGTACCAGTCCGGCCCATTTGTGAAAGCTTTTCCAATTTGTTCTTTTCCTTTTTGCAGTCATATGACAGTCGTTATTGAAATCCGACTGCAAAATTAGACAAAGCGCCACCCCTCCGCAATACCGAAAATAAATGAAAACAAAGCCTCCGAGAACCAGATTACGTCTGATGTCAGGTCTTCGGGGGCTTTTCTAATAAAAAATGGGTATTATTATGGGTTTTCCGGCCACGGATGCTTGGGGTAGCGGCGGCGAAGCTCCTTGCGGATTTCGTGATAGCTTCCGGTCCAGAAGCCTGCCATGTCCTGGGTTAGTTGCACAGGCTTGAACCCCGGCGACAGAAGTTCCATCAGCACGGTACGCCGGCCGTCGTCGAGGCGGGGTGTCTCCCTCATCCCGAAGCAGTCCTGAAGACGTGCGCGAACAACCGGCGCCTCGGCGGCACGGCGGTATTCGATGTTGGCTTTCCGGCCGGAGGGCAGTGTGATATGCGATGGCGCGAGGCGGTCGACGATCTGTTGGTTATCAAAACCCACAATCCCCATGATTACGGCGCACATGTCGATTTTACGAAGCTCTTGTGCGGATGTGGCTTTGCCGATATACATCGGCAGCCATTCGCGGGCGGAGGAGAGGATGGCTTCTGTGTCGGTTGGAGGAAGATTCAGTTCCGGATGCCAGTCGGCCACGGTCGCAAGCCGTTGCTGAAGGTCCCGGACTTCGGTATTGAAGTCGAACATAGTCAGTCCGGCGGAGGGTGCCGCGGCGCAGATGGCCTCGAGGACGAGCGCCCGGGTGTCACCGGAGGAGGGCCGGGTGTCGAGGATGAGCGCCCCGACACGCAGCTCGCATCGTGCCACGGCCCGGTTGTTGCGGTTGTCCCATCCAACGTTGTCGCGCCATGTGCCCGCTTTGGCAGCATCGGCATGGTCGAGGGGCGCGGCGAGGAAGATGCGCGCGCCCATATTGGCTACGGCCAGCAGCGTCTGACCGGATAGGTCGTCGGATTCGTTCAGTCTGACGAACTCTCCGCTTGCCAGACGGAAGCGGCCGTCGCCGCAGTTCTGGGCAATGCGCTCGGGATAGGCGAGAGCTATAAGTCGACCGGGCGCTCCCGGTGCAAGCGGGGAATTGTCTTCCCGGCATCCGACGAGACGGCGGTATTGCGCGGCTACGTCGGCGATTCGCTGCCAGCGGCACGGTAGACGGCCGCCGCGGTATTGGCGCAGGAGCGCTATGCGGGTGGTGAGGTCCGCGTCGTTTTCGTCGTTAAGAGGGTCCTTCTCCTCAAGCAGGGCGGCGATATCGCAGGCAAGGGATGGATTCGCGGCCTCGGTAAGCATCCTCGAAATACGTGGATGGCAGGGGAGTTCCGAAAGTTTTTTCCCTGTCGCGGTAATCCGGCCTTCGGAGTCTACGGCTCCAAGGCTTCGTAGAAGTTCGGAGGCGTGCGCGACGTGGCCGGGAGGGGGCGGCGTTATCCATTGCAGACTGAGGGGATTGCTTTCGCCCCAAGCCGCTGTCTCGAGCACGAGAGGCGCAAGGTCAGCGCCGATTATCTCGGGTTCGCGGCAGTCGCTCATCCTGTGCCCGGCGGCTTTGGACCACAGACGGTAACAGACGCCCCGGCAAAGACGTCCGGCGCGTCCGGCACGCTGAGTTGCCATGTCCTTTGAAATACCGGCGGTGCAGAGGCGGCTCAGTCCGCTTTGCGGGTCGAAAACCATCTTCCGGCAGAGCCCCGAGTCGACGACCGTTGTGATGCCTTCGATTGTCAGCGATGTTTCGGCTATGGACGTGGCAAGGACCACACGCCTCCGGCCGTCACGGTCCTGGGAGAGTACGGCACGCTGCTGTTCCGGGGGAAGCAATCCGTAAAGAGGTAAAACCACGGTATTTCCGAGCGCGTCTTTCAGCAACTCCGCGCATTTGATTATTTCGGCCTGTCCCGGCAGAAAGGCAAGTATGTCGCCGGGCTGTTCCCGGTGGGCGCGGCGCACGGCGCTTGCTACGGCAGACGCACAGTCACGCGCTTCGTAGTCCTCGCCATAGACAAGGTCCACGCCGAACATCCGTCCTTCGCTGGAAATATGGGGCGCATCGAGTTTCCGGCAAAGTTCTGCGGCATCGATTGTCGCTGACATAATCACGATTTTCAGCTCCGGTCTCAGTACAGTGGCAGTCTCGCGAACAAGAGCGAGGGATAGGTCAGAGGAGAGGCTGCGCTCGTGGAATTCGTCGAAAATCACTGCGCCCACGCCTTCGAGCGTCGGGTCCTTCACAAGGAGGCGTTCCATAATCCCCTCGGTAATCACCTCTATTCGAGTTCCGGCCGAGACTTTCGTGTCGAACCGGACGCGGTAGCCGACTGTCTGTCCCGGTTTTTCGCCGAGCATCGAGGCCATGCGGGCCGCGACCTGACGGGCCGCGAGCCTTCGGGGCTCGAGCATGAGAATTTTACCTTCCGGGAGGCTCTCGAGAATAGAAAGCGGGAGCAGTGTCGATTTGCCCGCGCCGGGTGGGGCGGTAACGACCAGTCTCGGCACGCGCCCGAGAGAGGCGTTCACCTCCACGGTGATTTCCGAGACGGGAAGCTCGCGGTATTGTTCGCTTATGTTCATTCAGTCGAGGGCGTCTATAAGGATGAACGAAGCCCACGTCCGGTCGCCGGGATGTGTGGCGCGGATTTCGGCCTGAGCGCTCCGCAGGGCTTCGTGAACGGTAATTCCCTCGGGCGAGAAGAGATGGCGGTAGAAGGCTATCATCATGTCAGCCGTCGTGGCGTCGGCAACCTCGTTCAGACTTACAAGCAGAGAGCGGACGCCGGCGTTCTTGAACCCGCGCTGGAGACCGAACACCCCGTCGCTGCCGAGTTTGCCGAGGCCGCTTTCGCATGCCGAGAGCACGGCGAGGCGGCAGTCATGGAGCGACATTCCGGCTATTTCCGCCGCGGTGACAATTCCCTCGTTATCCTTGAGACCGCCATACATGTTCGCTCCGGCGAATGCGAGGATGCTTCGGTCCATGGCGTCGGAGCCCGACTTTTCGTCGTCGATGTATTTTCCGTGTGTGGCAATATGGAGCAAGCCCACGGGAATCTCGTCCTGCGAGAGGAATTCGCCTTTGCTGGCCTTGGTACCGGTGTAGGGAAAGGTTTTTTTTGTGTGTTTTTTGAGAATCTTGCCGATTTCCCTGATTTCGCGTCCGGTGTTGCCGAGTTGCGAAAAACTCAGCCCGTCTGACTCGCGGGTGAGGGAGTATTTGCGCTTGTCCGAGACCTTTTCGGCATCGCCGATATAGTCGATGTCGCCGAACAGTGCGGCATAGAGGAGAGGCGTCGGGGTATGTTTGGCGGTGAGTTCGCGGGTCGAGGAAAGGCGCGAGACTTCAAGGCGTTCGGAGAGGGGAAGCCCGTCAACACTGAGGTATTCGATGCCGATGTTGTTGAGGACTCCGTCGGGAGCGAAGTAGATTTTCTTTTTCTCCGGAATAGCGCCGAGAATATTGCCCCAGATAGTAGCTCCGTATTCGTTCTTGTCGAACTTCTGCGGGTCGGCGATGATGGTCTTTATATCCTTTACTGAGCCGAGAGGAAGGACCAGCCCTGTGGGAAATTCCTTGGAGAGAACAAAAGCCGCCACGAGGTCGCCGTCGGAAAGAATGTCGGTGTCGATTGTCACGAATTCTATTGCGGCGGCATCGTCAGGCAAAGCTTCGAGGACATCGGCTGCCGTGGTCCGAAGATAGTTCATGAAGTCACCGCAGCCGGCGCTCTGGCGGGCGAGCTCGAGCTGGGATGCATCCGTCGCGCGGGATAGAGCGAGAATGGAGTCGAGAGGCGCCTGCGTCTGCCGCATCTCATCAAGCTGCACGAGTTTCGTCCGGATATCTCTGTAAAGACTGCGCATGTCTTCTGTCCCCCGTTTTGCCAGAATTTTTTCAAATTCAATGTTTGAGGAAAGAAGTATCCCCTTGGAAAGCAGCTGGCCCTCGTAAATCAGGCTGACGAGTCGGGCGAAAAGCTCAGGGTTATCCGGCAATTTTGCCAGCATGGCGTTCATCTCCGAGATGTTCGACAGCTCGGGACGCCAGGTCCGCTCGCGTTCGGCCGGGTTTTTCAGCAGGAAATCCTCGGCCAGCGCCTCCCGGATAGCCGGGATGTAGCGGCTGTAGTATCCGACGGCGTTTGTATAGTCTCCCAACTGGGCGTAGCATCCTGCTATGGTGGCGAGGGAGCGGGCGGTCGACAGTTTTCCGAGGTAGCCTCCGCTCTGTTCGAGCGCGTCGAGGCTCTCGCGTAGAATTTTACGGAGCTTATCCTCGCGCTGTACATGCGCGGCGTCGCTGCCGGGCCCGGTTTCTGTGTTCTGCCGGGCATATGCCATGCAGAGCGTCAGGCCCGCTTTCGCCTGTTCGGCTTCGTCGTACTTCCCTAATTTTTCGTAGAGTCCGATGGCCGTGTTATAGTCCTTTATGGACCGGTCGTAGTCGCCGTTGAATTTCTCCGCAGAGGCGAGCCGCTCGTATGCCTTGGGATAGTCGTCGCCTTCCTCCTGCCCGATGTCTTCGAGGTGTCCGATAAGCATCCGGAAATATTCGGCGGCTTTTCCGTACTCTTTCTTGCCTGAATATGCGTTTCCGATGCCCTGAAGCGATGTCGTTTTGATTTTGGGCGAATAGCCGCGGGCATCCACGTCTTCGATGGCCCGGAGGTGGGAGGCGATGGACTTGTCGTACTCCTTTCCGATGAAATAGCAGAGCCCGGCCCGGCTGACGAGGCTTGTTGCAGACTCGTTTTCGCCAAGGTCTCTGACGGAAGTCTCGGAGGCCATGGTGAGGTAATCGCCGGCTGAGGCGAAGTCACGCTCGTTCATCAGAAAGCGCGCGTAGGTGGCGTATGCGTCAGTTTTTTCTTCGTCGGAGAGTTCCATGGCGAACAGCGAGTTGAACTCGTCCTTGGCATTGGAGGGTTCGCCGGCAGACATAAAATAACGGGCCCGCTCGAGATGACAGTCCGGTGCGTCGCAAGGCTTGGTGAGCTCGCGGCGGTTGTGTTCCTCCATAAGGCCGAGGATGCGGTTCATGGCGGCATTGTCGCCGAGCTCCATATAGGCTGAGCCGAGGAAATTCAGGATGTACTCATAATTGGAGCTGAATTTCTCGACCTTCCCCAAGGCTTCCTCCATACATTCGACGGCTTTGCCTTCATTGCCGAGGGCATGGTATGCGCGGCCGAGGTTGATGATGTACATACCCTCGTCGGGGTGAGGCGGGTCCATCTTCCGGCACAGCCCGACTACCTCTGTCTGGTATTTCAGGGCCTCCCCCGGTTCATCGGCCATAAGGAAGGAGAGGGCGTAGTTTTTGAGACTCGTGAGGTATTCCTTGCTGACCTTTCCGAAAAGCTTCTCTCTCAGCTCCATGGCTTTGCGCGTATATTCCCGCCCGGCGGAAATGTCTCCGGCGTTGAAATAAGCCCGGCCGGTGCGATGCAGGGAAAGAGCGAAGTCGGCGCTCCCGGCGAGATTTTCGGCAACATAGGCGCTGTCGGCCTTCAGATAAAGGGCAAGCGCTTCTGTGCCGCTTCCAGAGTTTTCGGCTTGTTCGGCACTTTTAAAGAAATCCGACGCGCTGAAAGCACTGAGCGCAAAAGCGCTTGCAGAAAAGGCGATGCTGAGAAGTATGTGGCTATTTTTCATCAGTTTCCGAGAATGGCGAAACTTGCGGTCTTCTTGCCGCAGTTCCTGACTTCGATATAGAGTCGCGTCATTTTGTCGGGGAGGTTCAGGCTCGCGGTTCTTACTGGCTCCCCTTTTTTGTTGTTCCGGGTTTCGGTATAGAGAAGCTTGCCTTTGTCATCGCGGATTGTCATCGTGAAGAGGCCGCCCGGCTCAGCCACGATGGCATATTCGGCGTTCCTGCGGTTGACTGTTTTCCATACGGCGCTTTCTCCGGCTTTGAGCGCGCGGGTTGTCATCTTGATTCTGCCCCTCACGCCTGTGGAGCCGCGGAGGGAGCGTTTTTGAGCGTAGTAGCTTGAGAACTCGAGGATTTTGCGGTTGACAATCAGGCTGTCGACAAACTCTTCGTCGAAGATGAAATGCCCGTCGACAGTTGCCTCCTTGCCTTTTTCGAGCCAGAGGTCTCCGAAGTCCACTATGTCCGCGGCTTTCATCGCCTTGTTTGCCGCCTTGAGTTGTGCGGTAGTCCCCGTGCCGATTGCGCCGGACAGGCCGGAGCACACTTCGACAGCCGTTTCCATTGGCGCGGAAAGTGTCTGGGCCGACGCAGAGATAGAGGCGGCGAGGAGAAGAACGGATAGAACTGGATTTTTCATCGTTTATCTGGATAGTGCTATGCGGAAGCCCAAGGTCGGGAAATGTTCTCCGGGGGCGCAGGGTTCGCGGTGGGTCACGGTCAGTTCATATGGCTCTGAATCGTAGTTGCCCCCGCGTATTACCTTGGCCTTATCTTTGTTTACGGCTACTTCGGGGTCGTATGGGCGGAAATCGGTGTCGCACCACTCGCTGAGGTTGCCGCTCATGTTGAAAAGGTCATCGGCTGTGCCTGTTTCCGTGAGTCCGCCTTCTGGGTCGTTTGGATGGGGCTTGCCGCCTGAGTTGGCGGAGTACCATGCCACTTCGTCGGGATTGTCGCTGCCGGCGAATATATAGAGGTCGTGGCTTTTGCCTCCTCGCGCCGCATATTCCCATTCCGCTTCCGTCGGTAGCCGGAAGAGCTTGGTTGTCAGGTTTCCGAGCTGTTCTGCGAACTGTCTTGCCTGGTCGAAGGATACGTCGCCTACCGGCATGTTCGGGACTCCTTCGCGCTGGTCGTTCATTATAGCATTCCATTGACCGACAGTGATTTCGTATTGTGAGATATAGAAATCGGCGACCTCCGTCTCGAAAGCTGGGGTCTCGAACGGCTCTTCCACGTATTCGTGGTAGCGGCCATCCGCCATCGGCAGTGCGCCCTGCATGAATTTTCCTGCCTCGAGGGGACGAAGTGAAGCGAAAATGTCCCTGGCAGCAATAACCTGTTCTTCTGTGACTCCTTCAGCCCATTCGATAGGGTTGCCCTCGAAACTCACTCCGGCTTTCAAGTCCTCGAGAGCCTTTTCCTTACTGTAACCGGAATAAGCAAAGCCTAAGGCGGCGACGGCGAGGACAGCCGCCGTTCCGAGAGTCCACGGCAACCAGCGGCGGTGACGGACAAATGGACGTATACGGTTCTTGTCCATGAGGTCAACGGTTGCCTTCAGGGCTTGCCCGAACTGGATTTCGGAGTGCTGTGTGCCTTCGATGGCATCTTTGATATGCGCGGGAACGGTGTCCGGGACACCGTCGAAGTCGCCGTCCGGAATCACGGGGACGAATCTTTTGCCGGCGTCGAGGGCTATCTCTATTTCGCGGCGGACCCAGTCGCCCTCGTTGGCGCATCGGGCCATGGAGCCACGGGTGAGAAGCAGGATGTAAATCGTCGAGTTTCGGATGGCGGCCTCGATTTTGGGGCTGAAGCGATCATCGACCAGCTCGTCATAGTCGAGGAAGACCCGGTAGCCCTTCTTTTCGAGCAACAACTGGAGAGTCCGCGCATACTGCGGCCCCCTGTCCCTCCGATAACTGATAAAAATATCGTATTTGGGTGGTTTCATCTTGAAACGTCGTGCTTTGCGAAAAAGCTCACGCTAAATTCTTTTTTGCGACGTATTTGTCGGTCATCAAGGCAAGGGCTCCGTCGGTTGTGACGTTGCAGGCTGTGCCGAAGCCGTCCTGAATGGTATAGATGGCTGTCATGATGCCGAAAAATTCCGCCATTGCCTCAGGCGATTGGTCGACAAGGACTATGCTTCCGAGAATGGTGATGCACGACATGTTCAGGCCGCCCGGAACCCCCGGCGAACCAATGGCGATTACACAGGCGAGTACAGCGAAAAGCAACATGCTGTACATGTTCGGCAAGCTCCCGAACATCATGTAGTAGACGGCGGAGACGAGCGACATTTCAGCAATGACAGACCCGCAGAGGTGGAGGTTGGAAAAGAGTGGCAGGGCGAAATCCGCGGTGTCTTTTTTGACAATAGGGCTCTCGGCGATGCACTCCAGCGCAAAAGGAAGGGTCGCGGCCGAGGACATAGTGCCCAGTGCCGTGAAGTAGGCTTTGGGATAATACTTGGCCACAAGCCAGCCGTTACGGCGGGAATATATCGAGGCTATGAAATACATGATGAACATCCATACGAACTGGCAGAGCACAATCAGCAGGACTACCCAGATGAAGGTCTGCATCTGTCCGAGCTGGCCTTTGAAGGTGATGAGGGCGAAATTGGAGCCTACGAAGAAGGGGAGAATCGGGAGGAGTACCTTGCGCACGATGGTCAGAATCATGGTCTGGAACTTCTCAAGGAAGTTTGCCAGCGACTTGAAGCGCGTCCAGACCACGCCGAGTCCCAGAAGCATCGCGAAGAGTAGCGTCGACATCGTGTCTACTGTCGGGAAGTTCAGGGTCAGTATCATCTTCTCCGGAAGCTCCCTGGCTATGGAATTTGTAGCGACCATATGGAGCTCAGGCACTACGGCACGGCTCGCGAAGATGGAAAAAAGCGCCGCGCCGATTGACGAAAGATAGGCAAGAAGGAGTGTGAAACCGAGCAGGGAGCCCACGTTTCCGGAAAAGCGTGTGATGGACGGCGCGACGCAGCCTAAGATGATTAGAGGCACCATGAAGAAGATTATCTGGCTGGTCAGATGTTTCACTATCATGGTAATCTGCAGGGCGACTTCCGTTGCCGGACCTTTGAGATGTATTATCGCGCCGCCCAGGAGCGAGCCTATGATGATTGCCACCATCAGCCTTACGGCGGTGCTTTCCAATATTTTTTTCATGTGATAAATTGGCTTTTTGCTATAAAATAGCAGAAACTGAGAGTTTAAGTTTCGCAAAGATACGTAAAATTTGTGAACCCCAAACTATTGCTCCCGATTTTATTTTTTCAGGTCAGCGGGGATTTTCGCGGTAATGGAGGCGAAAAAGAGGACGATTACGGCCAAAGCGACGAATGTAATCGCCGAAGAGTGCATGATGTTGCCGAGGCCTACGAGAGGCGTGACGATTGCGCCGACAATGTAGCCGGCGATGCCGAGAATCGAGGAGGCTTCGCCGGCCTGCGCTCGTCCTTCATTCATCGCCAGGGTGTTGGATGCCGTGAAAATGTTGCCGAGGCCGAAGAGGGCCACGACCATGCAGCCCTCGAAGAGCCAGATGCTGTGGACGGTACAGAGAGCGATGGCCTCGGCGACGATACCCGTTACCGTAATCCATGCTCCGACGACGGCCGCGCGCTTGAGGAGACGGAAGCGGAGGGCCGCCATGGAGCCGGCGGCCACGAAAAGGGCATTGAAGCCAATTACGAGTCCGTAGACCGTCTGGGAGAGGCCGTAGTGGGTCTGGAGGATGAAGGGAGCGGTGGATATGTAGGCGAAAAGTAGCCCGAGAGCCGTGCCCTTCAGGCAGACATGAACCATGAACGGTTTCGCGGTCAGAAGATTCCTATAGCCCTTGAGGGTTGCGGAGAGCGGGCCCGTAAGGCGCTTCGAGGGGCCAAGCGATTCCTTCATCAGCGGACTGAGGGCGAGCACAGCGAGGGCGAAGAGGGCGAGTACAACAAATATGGCTTTCCAGCCGAAGGCATCGGCCGTGACGCCTCCGATTACCGGTGCGGAGGCCGGCGCAATGCCGTTTATTGCCCCGATAAGGGCCATCAGCTTGGCAAGCGGACGCCCGCCGTAGACGTCCGCAGGGATTGTTCGCGTGAGAAAGTAGCCTCCGGCGGCTCCGAGGCCCTGAAAGAAGCGGCAGAGGTTGAATACGTGGATTGTAGGTGAAAATATAGAGGCTACTGCGGCCACAATGAATACGGTAAGCGAGCCGATAAGCACGGGCTTGCGTCCGCGGCGGTCGCTTAGGGGGCCGAGCACGAGCTGGCCGACAGCGAGTCCCATCATGCCCATCGAGAGGCCCATCTGTGCGGTAGAAATCGAGCATCCGAAGAAACGGCTCATCCCGGGGAGAGCCGGAGAATACATGTCGTTGACAAAGGAGCCCAAGGCGCTGAGCGCCACCAGATAGAAGATGAGGAATGCGTAATAATGGCCGTCGGTGGCGAGCTTGCGGGCCATCGGCGACCGGGGTATGCCGGTATTTGTAGGAGAAGTCATGGGCGCGGTTTGAATCTATGAACAAGAAACAAACCGCGCCCGGGATTAGTTTACTTTTCAACGAAGTTGCGCAGGTCCTCGAATTTGATAACCACCTTGTTGTAAGGCCTGTTCAGCTTGCCGTCCTTGATTTTTCCGGAAGTGTCTATCCCGAGAGCGTTGATAAAGTCGAGAGTGGGTCCGGGGATTTCAAGAACACCGCTGCCCTTGTTGCTCGTCATACAGTAGAGGAACGTCGGCTTGGTGACAGGAGTCATTTTTCCGTTTTCATCCTCATCGTAGACAATCAGCTTGACTGCGGTGCCGCAGGCAAGGTCTTCCTTGAGGCTTTTTGCTGAATAATAACAGCTTCCGAGGAGCGCATAAGGGATGCCGTCGCGGTCGATGTTGGCCATATCGGAGTCCTCGGAGAATGTGAACGCCTCTGAGAGGTCTCCGCCTAAAGGTTCGACGATTCGGGCGTAGGTGTTGCGGGTACCGCTGTTGGGAGAGGTGCAGAATACGTTGACCCCTATCTCCTTGGCCCGGGCGGTGAGAGTGGCGAGCTCTTTGGTGGAGATGGCATCGGGTAATGCGTGAGTTTTCTTGATTTCAGGAGAGTTCTTGACATATATCGCGAGTGTGTCGGGCTCAAGTTGTACGGCAAGGACATATCCTTTCTCCATAAAAGCCTCTTTGGTAATGATGTTGCTCAGGAAAGCTTCGGGCGCGGCTTCCTCGGCGGAGAGGCACACGGGGTAATATCGTCGGCAGGAGTCGCTTTCGGGCGAAATCACCTCCTCGGTGAGAAGCTGGAGGGCGTTGCGGCTGGGGAGATGCACATAATAGCTTCCGTTGAAGTCGGAGAGGTCTATGTCGGGATGTTTGGCTTTCACGATATTAGCCGCAGAGCCGCCACCCGCCACAAGGAGCACCGGCTCAGTTTCTGCATCCTCTTCAGCGCGGGCGAAGTACTCACCGACTACAAAGCCGACTAATACGGCTACGAGCAGGAGGATGGCAATGAATGACCGCCTTGCGGCACTTGCAGGCTTGGTCGTGGCCGAGGTTTCCGGACTCTCCTGCACGGTTTTGGCCGCCGGCTTTTCGAGCTTCTGGAGGATGAAGCGGCGAATGCGCTTCTCGGCCTCCTTTTTCAGGCTCTCGACGTCGGTGTAGGGCACATAGTATTCGCCCGTGGTCTTGAGTAATAGACCTCGGATGAAACCGATTTCGGCGTTCTCCTCGGAGAAGGCCCGAAGGAAAACCATGATTTTCGGGTGGCCGTTCTTGTCCTTGTTTTCGGAGGCAAGAAGTAGCTCGTCGCGGGTCTTTTCGCCTATTCGGCCATCGAGGATGAACAAAATCAGGTCGGTTTCGTCGGAGATAAACCTGTCATACTCTTTCTGATTTTCGCCGAAGTGTTCGTAGGTGCGGATTATTATATGCACCTTACGGCTGGCAAACTCGCTGTTGAGGTCGTTGGCGATGGTCTTGATGGAGTCGCGCTCGGCTTTCAGGGCGGTGGCCCCGGCGACGAATATCGAGATCCTGATGGAGTCGGACATGGGCGGAAATGAGGAAGGTGTGTTAGGTAAGGTCAGGAAATGAGTTCGACGCCGATGCCGGGGCGCTCGGGGATTGTGACTTTGCCGTCGACAATCCTGATGCCGTCGAAGCGGTCGTTGGCGATGAGGAGGTTGCCGTCAAGGTCGGCCCAGTCGACAAGGGGAGCGAGCTGCGCGGCGGCGGTGACGGCGCAGGAGGTTTCGGTCATGCAGCCGAGCATCACTTTCATTCCCATTGCGCGGGCGAGCGTGGCCATCTGATAGGCCTCGTGCATGCCGGTACTCTTCATGAGCTTGATGTTGATGCCGTCGTAGGCTCCGGCCGCACGGCGAACGTCGGGGAGGCGCTGGAGGAATTCGTCGGCGATGATAGGCAGCGGCGAACGCTCGCGGAGCCACGCGGTGTCGTCTATGGCCTTCTTGTCCATCGGCTGTTCGACGAAGAGGCAGTTGCGCTCGGCGAGCCAGTGGCACATCTCGAGGGCTTTTTCCTTGTCAGCCCAGCCCTGATTGGCGTCGACGCAGATAGGCACGTCGGTCTTGGAGCGGATTATTTCCACGAGCTCCTTGTCGTTGTCAAGGCCCATTTTCACCTTGATAACCTTGTAAGGCGACGCTTCGTCGACTTTCTGACGCACGACGTCGGGTTTGTCGATTCCGATTGTGAAGGATGTATTGGGGCACTTGTCGGGGTTCAGTCCCCAGATTTTGTACCAGGGCTGTCCCATGATTTTGCCGAGAAGGTCGTGGAGGGCAATGTCGACCGAGGCTTTCGCGGCACGGTTGTCGGGCGCCACAGAGTCCATGTATTCATGGATTTCCTCGATGCGGAAGGGGTCGGAGAACTGGGAGAGGTCAAGGGAGGAGAGAAATTTGGTCACGCTCTCGACGTTTTCGCCGAGGTAGGGAGGCATGGAGGCCTCGCCGTAGCCTACAAGTCCGTCGTATTCAATCTCGACCTGTACGTCGGGCGTGGTCGTGCGCTGTGAGCGCGCAAGGTTGAAGGCGTGACGGAGCTTGAGCTCGTAGGGGAAGAAGCGGAGGTTGAGGCGTCCGCTTTTGCCGCCGAGGCGCGGGCGCGTGGCGCTGTCGAGGGCTGAGATGGATATTGGCGAGGCGGCGGCTACTGCGCCGAAGAGGCCTGCCTTGAGGAAGTTGCGTCGGTTCACGGTCTTGGGTATGGTTTAAGGAGAATGAGACTCAAAGTTGAAAATACCAGGGATGGTTGCGCGCGCGCCTGATGCCGGGCGTTTCTTCGTTCCCGGCAATGCGCACGGCGTGAAGGAATGGAGTGGAGAGATAGGAGGGGTCTTCCGGGTCGACGGAGTTGCGCTTTACTCGTCCGGAGGAATGGACATACTTGCCGTCATGGTCGTAGATTGCTACGTGGGTCACCTTTCCGGTCTTCGCGTTGCCGAAGAAGAGGAGGTCGCCGGCGCGGCAGTCCTTCCAGTCCTTGGCCTCGATGCGTGTGCCTGTCTTGGCCTGCTGCGAGGCGTCGCGCATGAGGATAATGCCGTTGGCGAGATAGCTGACCTTGGCCAGACCGGAGCAGTCGAGGCTCTTGATTGACGTGCCTCCCCAGAGGTAGGGCGTGCCTTCCATAGAGTAGGCTGTGTCGAGAATTTTCTCGGGGTTGAAGTTCTGGTCGGCCCATACCTCGATGGGCGTAAGGTCGGACACAGGCACGAAGCCCGTGCGGCCGTCCGGCAGCTTGACCTGCACGCGCCCGTCGCTGACGGTGCCCCGGCGGTCTGTGACGGCCTCCACTATATTGCCGTTCACAAGGTCTGTCACCACATCCCGGAGCCCCGTGGCCTTGGCCGAGGTGTACGCGTGGGTCTGATAGGGGGCTGTCACCACATATCTGCGGGCCGAGCGCCACTCGCGCATCTGTGCGTCGGTCTTGGGCTCGATGGAGGAGTTGGTCACCCAGGCGATGTAGCCGTCCGGAGTCTGGACGCGGGTCCACTCTCCCTGACTCTCGAGGACGCGCAGTGGCATTCCCATAATAGCCTGCGTCGCCATTTCGGCGGCGTGGGAGGGCCCGGTGCGGAGGCATGCCACGCTGATGCGCGGCTGAGCCCAGATGGTGTCGGGAAGAACCTCGATGCGGTCGGTCCAGTCATCGCCGGAAGTATTCATTAGAGCGACGAGTGCGCCTCTGGCCGCAGCCTCGGAGGTCTTTCCGCCGATGGTCAGCCCTCCGTCGGGGTCGTTGTATGCTTTGATTTCATATATGGCCTGACGCTTGTCGGGCGCGTGGGCGGCGCGGACGTCCTCAACGATTTGCGAGGCGCGCTCCAGGGCTTTCATGGAGGACTGCGCGCACAGGGTATTGGCTGAGAAAAGCATCAGAAGCATGGCGCACGCCGATGCGGGAAGAGTGTGTTTCATCATTCAACGGGGTGTATGTCGATAATCCGCAGGTTCTGGTCCCATGCGGGGTAAAAGAGGTTTCCTTTCGTGGTCTCGACCTCGCCGAGCTGGAAGTCGACGGTCTCGCTGCGCACAAAGCGCTTCGGGGGATAGAGTGGGCCGCAGACTCCGCTGTTGGAGGCAAAGCGGTGTGCGTCGATGCCGTGGGAGTAGAAGCCCTGCACGGCCTTGTCGGGGGAGGTGGTGTATCGGCCAAAAGAGACATCCACCGGAAGCCAGCCCACGCCCTCGAAATACACTTCCGCCCAGTCGTGGAGATTTTTTTCTCCGGGATGGAGCATCCATCCGCTTTCCCAGCGTGCGGGAACGCCGAGACTGCGCATCAGCGAGATATAGAGGAGCGACACCTGGCCGCAGTCGCCGTGGCCTTCCGTCACGACATACTCCGGAATGCAGGGAATCGTCGAGTACTCCCGGGCGCCGGCCCAGGGATAGCGGTCGATAATGTAATCAAATACGAGCTCGCTCTGGCGGTAGGGATTTGTCTCGGAGCCGACGATGGCCTTGGCCAGGGAGTCGAGCCGGATGATGTGCGGGGCCTCGAAGGCCGTGAAGCGTCGGAAGTCGGCGGAATTCTTGTCGTAAGGCTTGAGCTTCGAGAGAATTTCCTCGGGGGAGGCGTATTGGCCGCGGGTAATGAAGCGGGCCGTGTAGCTGAACACGGCCGTGTCGCCGGGAGAGGCGGGGGCGGCCGAGGAGAAGAATATCGTGGAGTGGGGGGACTGTCCGGGACGGGAAATTATATAATCTGTAGCCGAGGCGTTGAGAATCCTGATGTCGGTCTGCCTTTGTGTTTCCATCGGCAGCGGCATCCACACGCGGAGGGAGTCGCCGGCGAGGGCGTCGGCGTAGGGTACCTTTATGGAAAATGTGTATGTCACCTCATGCGCTCCGCCGAGCGGGTTGCGACCGGTAGTGAAGTCGATTACGGAATCGACGTAGGAGATGCGGGCCGCGGAGGCCTGGTCGCCGCGTCGGCGGGCTCCGCCGTTGAGTTCCGGATTAAGAAGGAAAAGGTTTCGGGGAGATTTGCGGTGGATGCGCAGGGTGTCGTCGAATACCATTGCCTCCATATATCGCAAATCTATAAAGTCGCGGAGGTCCTGCTCGGTGGCGTCCGGCAGCTTTTCCCTGACAGCGGCGAGGGCCTCGTCGAGGGTAAGCGTGAAATCCGCACGGGTACGGGCGGCAATCGCCGCTGCGGAATCGCTCTCGATCCATGCGGGAAGATTCTCGCGCTGGGGCTGGGCGGCGTGGCTCGGGTTTTTGCTCATCCACCATATGGCGGCGGTGAGCAGAATGACGATAATGGCAATGTTAAAGATTCGACTTCGGGTCATGGTTGTTAAAATATTTGCTAAAGATACAAAAAAAATACGGAGTATGCAAGCCGGCGCGATATTTTTAAATAATATTGCGTTTTAGCTCTTTTGCGGCCCCCGCTCTTGACAGATTTTAGGGAAAAGTGTATCTTTGTCGGAAATTCATATTTTATGCCGAAAAATTCATACTGATGAAGCCGATTGATGAAAATGTGCTAATCCGCGAAGGCCACTCCTGTCTGTTCAGGAGGGACCGGATACGCTATGACAGAGAGCTCGGGTATCATTCCCATCCCCAGCTGGAGCTAACGGCCGTGGCCGTTGGCGCGGGGACGAGGACCATAAACGAGTACAGCGCGGAGTTTTCGGCAGGCGACGTGGTCCTCACCCCTTCCGGAATGCCTCACTGCTGGACTTTCGACCCCATGCTGTGTCCTCCCGACGGAATGATCGACGAGTCCTGCGTGCAGTTCTCGCCTGATTTCCTGAACAGAGCCATGACGCTTATGCCCGAGCTCGGCGACCTCTGCTATTTCCTGTTGAATCTCCGTCAGCCGCTTGAGGTCAGGGGAGAAACCGCCCGCTACGTAGCCGACACTTTCAAAGTGATTATGAATTTCACGCCCGACCTGAAGTCCGTGGCCCTTCTCCAGATGCTCACGCTCATTTTCAGACGCGGGGAGTTCAACTATATGGAGACAACCGTCGATGTGGCGCAGTCGCCGACTAAAGCGCGGATGCGATTCCACCGCGTCAACAAATTCATCATCGAGAACTACAACAGACCTGTCAGTCTCGGAGAAGCCGCGGAACTCGCGGGGATGAATCCGACATCCTTCTGCAACGCTTTCAAAAGGTATTCCGGAATGAGCTTCAATGCCTGTCTTACCCGCCACAGGCTGAACGCCGCGGCGCGGCTGCTCGTGACAACTCATCTGAACGTCAGCGAAATCGCTTTCAGGGTCGGCTTCAACGACGCACCGCATTTCACCCGGACCTTTACCCGCCATTTCGGCGAGTCTCCGACCGACTACCGCAACCGGCGGTTAGCCCTTGAGCCAATGCCGTTTCAGCCAGTCGCGGACGGGGAGGTCGTAGAGTCTCAGAGCGGAGTAGGCTGTTCCGATAGCGAAAAGGAACAGTGACGCGGCCCCCGGGTGTGCCCCGGTGTAAGAGTGGGTGAAAACCGGCAGTTCCGCAAAGAACGGATAAAGCAGACGGCACAGCCTGATGCAGTTGGCCGGGAGACAGTCCGAATCCGCCGATTACGGTGTATTTCGCGTATGAGCGGACTTCATTGTGCGGAAAGATGATATGATTGGTTGACGCCGCAGAATTAAGGCGCGAAGTCGCAATCAGGGTCGTCTGTAGGAGCGGATGTAGCTCAGGTCTGCCGGCGACGCGGGTGGATTGGGCTCTGTGTAGAAGAGCCCCGGAAGTATGCCTTGAGCTTGTTCGGCGAGGGCAAAGTGGGCGAGCCCGATTCCGCAGTCGAGGAGGGGCATTTTCGACTTGGCGTTGTGGTAGAAGTGAACGGTGCCGTCGTTGTCTACGAGCGCGCGCCAGGGCTGGCAGTTCATCGACGAGGGCGCGAGCCGCATCATCTCAAGCGACTCGGCGAAGGTGTTCTCATGGCTCAGCGATGTGTGGAAATCTCCGCTGAAGAAGAGTTCGGAGAAAGGGCGGCGTTTGTCGCTCCCGGCGATGAGGCGCATGAGGCGGTCGCGGAAGCTGCGCCGGTCGGCGGGATGGCCCACGGGGCAGACTATGTCGAGTTTTTGTCCCGAGGGGAAGTCGGCTTTTTTCTCGAAGTCGGTGCCCTTGAACGTAGCGGCAATCCAGCAGGTGCCTAGGCCGAGTTCCGTAGCGCGGAGCACGATCTGCGCGAGGGTGAAGCCTGCGGCAAGGCGTGCGTCATCGGTCCGGCCGAAGCCCATGAGGAGATAGGAGGGTGCGTCGGTTACCGTTCCGTAAGTGCTTGGGCGGTATGGCCCCTTGATGTCGAAGTCGGCGAGGGTTATGGTAACGGCCGCGGCCGGGGCGAAAGGGCTGCTTGCCTCGGCAATGGTTTTGAGGAGCGCGGCACGCTCGTCGGCGCTGAGGGGAGTGCCGTCGAAGGCACGCACCGACCGACGGGCGCGGATTGCGTCAAGGATGTTCATTTGCTGTTGTATTGCGGAAGTTTCGGCACCGGGAATTTGGAGAACAGGGTCTGCACAGCCTCGGCTATCCCCGAGAGGTCGCGGAACTGGCTCTGGCCGTTCTGGATTATCGTGGCAACGGAAGCGGAGTAGAGCGGGAGCTTTTCCTGAATGTTGACGAAGTCCATCGTCAGTACGCCCTCCTTATATATACCGGTTATCACCTGAGCGTTGGAATAGACAGGCCAGTAGTAGGAGCGGGGATACATGAAGTAGGGGTAGTAGCCGTTGTAGTAGGGCCCCATGTAAGGCGGTACGCCGGGGGGCACGAGCGGCTCGGTGCTGATTTCCTTGTGGACGGTCAGACCGATGTTGATGAGCAGGGGCGACGACGGGTCTTCCGTGAAGCCTCTTTCAACCATCTGCTCGCGTATGGCCGCGGCGATGTTGTAGTAGGTCACCATCTGCATTCCCGGGGGGAGCTTGCCTTCGGTGCCGGGGGTTACGATTCGGAAGGTGTGGTACTGGGCGAGGTTGGCGTCGTTGTAGGTTTCGCTGTTTACGAGCGCGAATGGCGAGCATGCTCCGAGGACAAGAGTCATGGCCGCGCCGAACAGAAGCTGAAGGAGAGTTTTTTTCATAGCCGGATGCATTTTAATACTGTAAAATTAACAATTGAACGCCGCGAATTGTTTTTTAGTGCCGCGCAAGCCCGAGTTCGGATATTTGTTTGTATCTTTGCGGGAAAATTTCATTACGATGGCAAGAAAACGCAAGGCCCTCCCGGAATTCGAGGGCGTAGAGATAACTGACGTCGCCGCCGAGGGCAATGCTCTCGCACGAGTCGACGACATGGTGGTGTTCCTCCCCTTCGGCGCCCCCGGCGATGTTGTGGACATCAAGATTGACAAGAAGAGGCGTACTTACGCCATGGGCCACATCACGCGGATTGTCACTCCCGGCGCGATGAGGCAGGCTCCCCGCTGTTCGCATTTCACGGTCTGCGGCGGCTGCCGCTGGCAGCATCTGCCCTATGAGTTTCAGCTGAAGGCCAAGCGTCAGCAGGTTGTCGACGCACTCGACCGGATCGGTCATGTGGAGCACCCCGAGGTGGCTCCGACGCTCGGCTCCCGTGACATATGGGAATACCGCAACAAGATGGAGTACACTTTCTCCAACAAGTGCTGGCTCACATTCGAGCAGCTTCAGAGCGGTGAGGACTTCCCCGACCGCGACGCCGCCGGCTTCCACATTCCCGGGGCCTTCGACAAGGTGCTCGACATCGACCGCTGCCATCTTCAGGACGATTTCTCCAACCGTCTCCGCAAGTTCATAAAGCAGTACGGAAAGGACCACGGACTTCCGTTTTACGATCTCCGCACCAACGAAGGCTTTCTCCGCACGCTGATGGTCCGCATGTCCTCCATAGGCGAGATTATGGCCCTGATGAGCTTCGGCGACGACCGTCCGGACGATATCCGCGCGCTCATGAGCGCTGTGCGCGAGGAATTTCCGGAGATAACATCCCTTCTTTATGTGGTGAACATGAAGGCCAACGACACCATCGGCGACCTCCCCGTGGTGACCTTCGAAGGAAAGGACTATATCGAGGAGGAGATGGAGGGTCTGCGCTTCCGCGTGGGGCCGAAGTCCTT
Organism: uncultured Porphyromonadaceae bacterium; assembly: GCA_902491515.1. GTDB lineage: Bacteria > Bacteroidota > Bacteroidia > Bacteroidales > Muribaculaceae > CAG-873. The sequence continues at coordinate 25,595 of CABUIC010000007.1, read as the reverse complement.
CTATCAGACCAACTCCCGCCAGGCATACGAGCTGTACAAAGTTGCCCGTGACTTTGCAGGACTTACCGGCGACGAGCTTGTCTATGACCTTTATACCGGCACCGGTACAATTGCCAACTTCGTCAGCCGCCGGGCGCGCAAGGTCGTGGGCATAGAATACGTCCCCGAGGCAATCGAGGACGCCAAGGTCAACGCCGCCGTCAACGGTCTTGACAACACAGCCTTTTTTGCCGGCGACATGAAGGACGTGCTCAACGCCGACTTCATCGCCGCGCACGGACGTCCGGACGTCATGATTGTCGACCCGCCACGCGCGGGGATGCACGGCGACGTGGTGGACGTAATTCTTGCCGCCGAACCCTCGCGGATTGTCTACGTGAGCTGCAATCCGGCAACGCAGGCCCGCGATCTGGCTCTTCTTTCCGGAAAGTACCGTATCACGGCCGTGCAGCCCGTCGATATGTTCCCGCATACCCAGCATGTCGAAAATGTGGTGCGTCTGGAGCTGAAGCCTGATCAGGAACGGGGCGCGGCTCCCGCGCCGGCTGCTCCCGAGGCCGAGAGCGAGGAATTGTAGTAGCGGGCGTCGCCCGTAACCTCACGGCCGATGAACTCCGGGAGCGGGAAGGTCGTTTCCTTGTCGGGCAACTCGATTTCGGCCACTACGAGACCCTCGTGGGCTCCGTGAAATTCGTCGACTTCCCATTTCAGGCCTTCGCCGGCAGGAATGATGTGGCGTGTTTTGGCAATGACGGTGCCGGAGGAGCAGCGGTCAATCATCTCCTCCGCGTCCCGGGCAGGGATTTCATACTCCCACTCGTCTCGCACGGCTCCCGAGTTGCGGCCTTTGACGGTGAGGTAGCCCTGGCCGTCGGCGATGCGCACCCTGACGGTAGCCTTCGGGTCAGCGCTGAGGTAGGCCTGCACGAGCTCCCGCCGCTCCGAGGCAAGAGCCTTGTAACTTTCGTCCCTGACGAGGAATTTCCTCTCTATTTCTTTAGCCATTTTATATAGGATAGGTTTGGTCAGCAAAAATACAAAAATATTTTCATTCGCGGTTACTTTGACGGTGCTGCTGATGTCGCTCTTCCCGCGTACACTGTCCGCTGCTGAGGCGTCGGTATATGTCCGGGGCATCGTGCGCGACTCAGTGACGCTGGAGGGCCTGCCCTATGCCTCTGTGATGGCTGTAGGGCCTTCGAAGCAGTCGGTGGTGGCTGACGAGAGAGGGCTCTTTGAAATGAAAGTGCCCCGCACCACAAAGGCGCTGAAAGCATCGAGCCTCGGCTATGAGGCGCGGACTCTGACTCTGAAGCCCGACGGCCTGAACCTGTATGATTTCCAGTTGCCCCCGTCCTCGACAGAGCTGGGCGAGCTCGTGGTGAAGAAAAAGAAATATTCCAAGAAGAACAATCCCGCCGTAGACTTCGCAAGACGGCTCAGGGAAACCGCCGACCTCGGAGACCCCACACTGCGTCCGGATTACAACTACGAAGTGTACCAGCGCACGACCCTCGCGCTCAACAATTTCAAGCCGGACGACAAGAGCGCGCTCCAGAAGCATTTTCCTTTTCTTGTCGAGCACATCGACACGTCCGAGGTTTCGGGCAAGCCTGTGCTCCCTCTCACAGTGACCGAGAAGGTCTCGGAGTTTCATACCCGCCGCGCCCCCGATGCCAGGCGCGAGATTGTCAAGGCCCTGCGCCGCGAGGGAGTCGACGAAATGGTCAGCGCCGAAAACATGCGGACATTCATGGAGGACATCCTCGGAGAGGTGGATTTCTATGCCAACGACATCACCCTTCTCCAGAACCGCTTTGTAAGCCCTCTTTCGCGCATCGCCCCTGACTTCTACAAGTTCTATCTCGTGGATACTGTCATGGTCGACGACGAGCGGTGCATAGTGCTCTCCTTCTATCCCCACAACAAGGCCTCTTTCGGCTTCATCGGCACGGTCTACGTGGCCGCGGATGACTCCACGATGTTTGTCCGCCGCGCCGAGATGCGTATCCCCAAGGGCATCAACCTCAACTTTATCAACTCTATGCTCCTTACCCAGACCTTCGAGCGCGGGCCCGACGGCACGAGGCTCAAGACCAGCGACGACCTCGTGATCGAGGCCTCACCGGTGCCGGGGACGCCCGAGGTCTACATACGAAGGCTCATGAAGATGCGCGGGCACTCTTTCGAAGCCGTTGCGGACAGCGTCTTCGCCGGGGAGGGCCGCAGCGTGGTGCTTCCCGAAGCATCCGGGCGCGACAGTTCCTATTGGCAGGAGGCCCGCACGGCTCCGATAGGGAAGGGCGAGAGCAAGACCGACCTACTGGTGGCACGGCTCAGGAAAAACAAGGTCTACTATTGGTCGGAAAAGGCTCTGAAAATCCTTTTCATGGGCTACGTGGGCACCTCGCCGAAGGGCCCGAGCAAGTTCGACATCGGCCCTGTCAATACTTTCGTCAGCTACAACTCCCTCGAAGGCCTGAGGCTCAGAGCCGGAGGAATGACCACCGCCGCGCTCAATCCACATATTTTCGGACGCGGATACGTGGCCCGAGGCTTCCGCGACCACCGGTGGAAGTACAGCGCCGAGCTGGAGTATTCATTTATAAAGAAAAAAGAGCACTCCCGCGAGTTCCCTGTCCACTCTCTCCGGCTCACCCACAGCTACGACACCGATTCGCCCGGCGAACATTATCTCTTCACGAACAGCGATAATTTCGTCCTCTCCCTAAAGCGCATGAGCGACGATCTCACGACCTACCGCCGTCTAACACGTCTTGAGTACAATCTCGAGCTCCGCAACAATTTCTCGGTTTCGGCCGCCGTGGAGACTCGCCGTCAGGAGGCGTCTCGGACCTTCCCCTTCACCCTTGCCGACGGTACAGGAATCGGTTATTTCACCGAGAATCTCCTCGACGTGACCCTTCGCTACGCTCCCGGCGAGAAATTCTATCAGGGCCGTACTCACCGCATTCCGATCAATATGGACGCCCCCGTCTTCGTGCTCAAGCATGTATTTGCGCCCAAGGGCTTTCTGGGCTCGCGCTGGGGCGTCAACCGCACGGAGCTTAACGTCTCCAAACGCTTCTGGCTTTCGGCATTCGGGTTCGTCGACTGTTACGCCGGAGGAGGGCACGTCTGGGGGCGAACCGACTTTCTCGACCTCTGCATTCCCAATGTCAACCTTTCCTACACCATCCAGCCGCAGAGCTATGCGCTTATGAACCCGCTTGAGTTCGTCAACACGTCCTACGTGTCCTGGGACGTCACCTACTGGCTCAACGGAGCGCTTCTCAACCTGATTCCCGGCGTGAAGAAGGCCAAACTCCGCGAAGCTGTAAGCTTCCGCGGGCTCTACGGAACGCGCAGCGACCGCTGTAACCCTTCCGCGGCCAATCCGGGCCTCCTCGCCTTCCCCGCCGGAGCTCCTGCGCGGAAGATGGACGCAGGACCATACATGGAAATCTCCGCCGGCCTCGACAACATCCTCCGCATCCTCCGCGTAGACTATGTCTGGCGCCTCACCTACCGCAATACCCCGTACCCCATCGACCGCTCCGGCCTCCGCGTAGCCCTCCACGTAACGTTCTGAACGGAGTCAAGCCATAAAATGGGGTAGCGTCTCATTTTGTGGTGTCTTTTTCTCTTTCCTCCATCCATTTCTTCCGTCGGCGCTTTTCTAAAAGTGTTGCCGGAGTTTCTTCAAATAAGAACCGAAGCCATTCAGGGCTCTTCTTCTTTGTATGAGGCTTAGTGTCCCCGTGCTGTTTTATCGGCTTTTCCCATGGATAAAGGGGCTTCCCGGTCTCTTTATGCTCAAATCGGCATGTCTCCGGATTCCACTTGTATTCGTTGTATGGAGGGGTAGAGGGTAAAAGCGGTGTCCAGTATCCTCCTTTCCATGGCTTGTCAGGTTCATAATAATACCACTTTCTGCCGCCATTTGTTGCCATTACCCATATAAATTTGCAGAAAAAGAGAATGACGGAGATTATCATCAAAATGACAATCCCCTTTACAATCCAACTGAATATGACATATAGAATAGCCTCCATTATAATGCTGTCATTTGTTTATAACGCTGTTTGCACTACCGGATAGAGTCCTAAAACTCCAGTCTGAAGCCGCGGAGTTTAAGCTCGGCGTATTTTTCGGGGTTGAATTTGTAGAGAGTTGCGTCGCGCTTAGAAGTGGGGCGGCTGGTTTCGTCGAGGCGCGTCAGAAGGTCGAGATGTAGCATTTTCTTGGCGAAGTTGCGGCGGTCGAAGCGTATCCCGAGGATGGCTTCGTAAAGAGTCTGAAGCTCTTTCATTGTGAATTTTTCGGGTAGAAGCTCATAGCCTATGGGGCGGAAGTGAATCCGCTCGCGCAGTCGCGCGAGGGCATCGCGAAGGATAAGGTCGTGGTCAAAGGCGAGTTGAGGAACCTTGTCGACGGCGAACCAGCCGGCCTCAACGGCATCGTCGGCACCTGCGACTTCACCGATTTTCACAAGCGCGAGGTAGGCTATTGTGATTACGCGCTCGCGGGGGTCGCGCTCGGGAGCGGAATACGTGTGGAACTGCTCGATATATCCTGCCGTGAAGCCTGTCTCCTCCCGTAGTTCACGAATGGCCCCTTCTTCTGCCGATTCCTCCGGGTTCAGAAAGCCTCCAGGGAAGGCGTATCGGCCCTTGTAAGGTTCGATTCCGCGCTTTATGAGCAGCACTTTCAGCTCCGAGCCGTCGAAGCCGAATATCACGCAGTCAGTCGTGACGGCGGGGTGGGGGTAGTGATAACAGAACTGTTTGTTTTCCATGATTATTGCTGTATTTATTTGTTCAGGGCTTCCCACTCGTCGAGATACATTTTCCAGGCCGCCACGGCATCACCACCGGTTTCTGCCACGATGAGGTAGCGCAGGAGCGCGAGTGCCGCGCCATCGCCATTGACACCGAATTCCGCGAGATTGCGGTTGATTTCAATTTTATTAATGAGAACGCCCCGAGAATGGTTTTGGAGATGTACAACGAAGGCCTCCATGCCCGTCCAGCTGCGGGCATAGTGAAGCGTCATGTCGTCGGGGTCGAAGTACATCAGCCAGTGGTCTTCCATGCCCTGAGGGATGTGGCCCTTACGGAGGATGTCCATCATTTCATGGGATATATAATCAAGGTCATTGCTTGTTACTACGGATTTTTCCGAGTCCTCGATCGGGTGGATTTCGAACATATCGCGCGTGGCGGTCGTGTCCTTGTGAGGCATCGGGTTTTCCCCATTGAGATACATTCCCATGTTTCCGAGTCCTAATTTCCATAACATCAATGTCTTGACGTGCTTCTTCCTTTCGACGGCCTCCTGCCTCCGGTCCCTCAGTCGCAAACGGAATTCTTTGACGACGGACTGCATTTCCCGTGGGAGGTAAGCCATAGCCTTGCGTTTCATCCATCCTGGAATGCCCCAGAGGGCCTCGGCGATGCTGCCGACGATTGCGCCGAGGGTGTCGGCGTCGGCGCCGAGACTCACGGCCTGACGGATGGCGTCTTCGAAGTTCTTGCTGTTAAGGATGATGGCGAGTACAACAGGTACGGTTCCCGGACATGTCTCGTCGAATTTGTTGCGGTGCGCATCGATGTTCACCTTGAAATCCGAAGAATTCGGCGTGTACTGAAGTATGGCCCGGTGTAGTCCGCGGGAAAGGATGTCTTCTCGGGATATATCCTTGTCTTTCATCTCACGGCGGAGGCGGAGGCAGTCGCTGACGGCATATGCCACGGCCACAGCTCCGGCGATTCCGGCCGGATGGTTGTGGGTGCACGCCGCTGATTTCGCGGCTTCGTCGGCGAGCTTATCATCAGTACCGAACCACCATCCAACCGGGCTCACGCGCATAGCCGAGCCGTTGCCGAACGACCCGTAAGGCCGCGGATTGTCGCTAAGAATCCATTGTCGGAAGCGGCCGCCATATGCGCCCATGGGCTTCGGATTTTTCCGGCACCAGTCATGCAGGCTCTCGCCGTACTCTCGTCCATGGAGGATGGCGTCTGCGACAGCGATGGTGCAGATGGTGTCGTCCGTATAAGAGCACCCTTTGCCGAACAATTCGAAATTGTAGTCATTGGTCGGGTTGAACTCGAATCGACTCCCGACAATATCGCCAATTATTGCGCCTAACATGCTTTAGTCCTGAATTATGATTTGTAACGTTTGCCTTTGTGTAAATTTTACACTGCAAAATTATTCAAAATAATCCGAACCGCCAAATTTTATGTGTAAATTTTACGCAATACGTGCTTTGTCCCTCGCAAACAGGGTAAGCAAGTTGACGAGTTCATAACCAATATTGCGATTTATCGGAAATTTTCCACGAAATTGTTCAAAATAATATGCGGAAAATTTGGAAAATTCGGGATTGGTGATTAATTTTGCCGACGAAACGCAGTTCGCGCTTTTTTGACTATTATGACAAACACTTCTACGATGCAATCTCCGGGCTGACGTTAGCCTGCGATAGCAATCTCTGATTATTTCATCCCTTCCCCAAGGCTTGCCCTCATCCGGCGGCACTTGTTGCGTCTTGTCAGCAACTTCTGTGCCGTTCCGCGACGGGCGGTCCGCGCTCTTTGACATTCCGGGAATTTTCTGAAATAATCACTCTTTAATATCTTTTCAGCTATGAATGATTGCTATCCTTACTTCTGCATCGCGTCGTCCGATGACGACCAGCCCATTGTCGAGGACCTCGCCGTTGAAATCGACTTCTCCGGCAACCTCGCCGCCTCCATCACCCATACCGACTACGAGGACCGCCGCTACTCCTGCCGCGTCATCGCCCGCGTAAACAGCGACGACGCCCGCACGCTCGCACGCCGCTACAAGATGGAGCTCAAGGAGCTCCCGGCTCTCATCGCGCGCTCCATGCGCGACTACTATCTCCCCGTCAACCCCAACTTCCGCGAAATCCAGGCCGCTTTCAAGGAGGTCATCGAGCGCTTCATCGACGAAGGCTGCCGCCTCCGGATAATCCGTCTCCGGGGCCGCAACGGCTATACATGCTGCTGACAGCAGACATGCGCCACCGGAAGAAGGCCGGATTCCGGTCCGGTCTTCCTCCGTGGATTTGGTTAAGCATTTCCGAAAAAATGTGCTGTTTCGATGATGATTTTTTTCGTAACTTTGCACTCGCAAATTCAGCGAAACCAGGCTTATGAAAAGAACTTGCACAATTGTCTAACCGCGACAGAATATCACTTAAACAAGGTTTCCCCGATGATCCGCGCTGCTTTTAAGACCTTTGCGGAATGGAAATTCTAAATCCAAAAACATATGAACAGACCCTTCATTTCCTCCATCATGGCTCTCGACCGCGCCTGCGTCGACGCCGTCCGAGAGTCGCCCGACCACGGCAAAAAGCATCTCCTCGAACGAATCGACTCCCGCCATGCAATGCACAATCTCGAATATGCCGAGAAAATCGGTGCCGGAACCCAGAAATACAAGCTCGTAACCATCTCTGAATAATGACAGCGCAACAAACGCACACCGCCGTCGCCGGGGTCGGAGCCCTCTTCGACCTCGACGGCGTCCTTATCGACAGCGAAACCGAATACACCCGCATCTGGGGTGACATCGAGGCCTGTTTCCCGACGGGCATCGACAATTTTCCCCTCGTGATAAAGGGAACGACCCTTCCCCACATCCTCGACACATATTTTGCCGACGAGCCCGTGCGCTCGCAGGTCGTCGAGATGCTTCGCGACCGCGAGAACCGCATGGAATACCGTCCCATCGCAGGTGCGCTCGAATTTCTTGACGCTCTGGCCGAGGCGGGAATCCCATCGGCCATCGTGACGAGCAGCAACGACGAAAAAATGGCGAATCTCTATTCCCAGCTTCCCGGTTTCCGCGAACGCTTTGCCGCCATCGTCACCTCCTGCGACGTCCGCAACTCCAAGCCTGATCCCGAGGGCTATCATCTGGCCGCCTCCCGCCTCGGGCTCGCGCCGGAGCGCTGCTGTGTGTTCGAGGACTCCTTCTCGGGGCTCGAGGCCGGGCGCCGTGCCGGAGGCGCCGTCGTGGCTCTCGCCACCACCAATCCGCGCCACAGCCTCGCCGGACGCGCCGACATGACAATCGACGATTTCGCGGAAATGACGATAGAGCGCCTTCTCGCTTTATTCTAAAAATTTTTCGTATCTTTGTAGTCTGAAATTTTTTGACGAATGAAGAACATCCGCAATTTCTGCATCATAGCGCATATCGACCACGGCAAGAGCACTCTTGCCGACCGCCTTCTCGAATATACCGACACCGTAGCCGCCAAGGACATGGAGGCCCAGGTGCTCGACGACATGGACCTCGAGCGCGAGCGCGGCATCACTATCAAGAGCCACGCAATCCAGATGGACTACGAGCTCGACGGCGAGAAATATGTGCTCAATCTCATCGACACTCCGGGACACGTCGACTTCTCCTACGAGGTCTCCCGTTCAATCGCCGCCTGCGAGGGCGCGCTCCTCATCGTCGACGCCTCGCAAGGCATTCAGGCCCAGACAATTTCCAACCTCTACATGGCCATCGACAACGACCTCGAGATTATTCCGGTAATCAACAAGGTCGACCTCGACTCGGCCAAGCCCGAAGAAGTCGAGGACCAGATTGTGGACCTCCTCGGCTGCAAACGCGAGGAAATCATCCGCGCAAGCGGCAAGACCGGAATCGGCATTCCCGAAATCCTCCGGGCCATCATCGAGCGCATCCCCGCGCCCGTGGGCGATCCCGAGGCTCCCCTGCAGGCCCTGATTTTCGACTCCGTGTTCAATCCCTTCCGCGGAATCATCGCCTATTATAAAATCGTAAACGGCACAATCCGCAAGAACGACTTCGTGAAGTTCGTCTCCACGGGCAAGGAATACCACGCCGACGAAATCGGCATCCTCAAGCTCGACATGTCGCCCCGCGAAGAGCTCTCCGCGGGAAATGTGGGCTATATCATCTCCGGCATCAAGACCTCAAAGGAGGTGCGCGTGGGCGACACCATCACCCACGTCAACCGCCCCTGCTCCGAGGCAATCGACGGCTTCGAAGAGGTCAAGCCCATGGTCTTCGCCGGCGTCTATCCCATCGAGACCGAGGATTTCGAGAATCTGCGTTCGTCGCTTGAGAAGCTACAGCTCAACGACGCGTCGCTCACCTTCGCCCCTGAGTCGTCAGCGGCCCTTGGCTTCGGCTTCCGTTGCGGATTCCTCGGACTCCTCCACATGGAAATCATCCAGGAGCGCCTTGGCCGCGAGTTCGACATGGACGTAATCACCACAGTCCCCAACGTAAGCTACCGCGTGTACGACAAGAAGGGCGTCATGACCGAGGTCCACAACCCCTCCGGCCTTCCTGACGCCACGCTCATTGACCACATTGAGGAACCCTACATCCGCGCCAGCATCATCACCGCCGCCGACTACATCGGCCCCATAATGACCCTCTGCCTCGGCAAGCGCGGCGAGCTCGTCAAGCAGGACTACATCTCCGGCAACCGCATCGAGCTCATCTTCGACATGCCCCTCGGCGAAATCGTGATTGATTTCTACGACAAGCTCAAAAGCATCTCGAAGGGCTACGCCTCCTTCGACTACCACATCCACGACTTCCGCGAGTCGAAACTCGTGAAGCTCGACATCCTCCTCAACGGCGAGAGCGTCGACGCGCTTTCCACCCTCACTCACGTCGACAACGCCGTCACCTTCGGACGCCGTATGTGCGAGAAGCTCAAGGAGCTGATTCCGCGCCAGCAGTTCGACATTGCCATCCAGGCCGCCATCGGAGCGAAAATCATCGCCCGCGAGACAATCAAAGCTGTGCGCAAGGATGTGACGGCAAAATGCTACGGTGGTGACATCTCGCGTAAGCGCAAACTCCTTGAAAAACAGAAAAAAGGCAAAAAGCGAATGAAACAGATAGGCTCCGTCGAAGTCCCCCAGAAAGCCTTCCTCGCAGTCCTCAAGCTTGACTGACCCCCACACCGCGCCGATAATCACCCGATTACCGGCGCGTGGTTTGTTTTTGGACTGTAATTATCGGAACTGTAGGGACGCACGGTTCGTGCGTCCTATTCTCAAACCATTGGACCCCAGCGAGTTGAGGACGCACGGCCCGTGCGTCCCTACAATTCGGGGATTTGCGTCGATGAAATTTTATTTGATAAAACATTAATAGCCAACGCAGTAGGGACGTGCCATGGCACGTCCGCCCCGTCGATGGTATTTTTTCTCATTGACGACGTCTCTCCGCAATTATTTTTCAAAAAATTCAAATTTTATTTGGATTTTTATCATTTATGCACTAACTTTGCCATGCAGACCGCAATGCAGATGCCCCGGTCCGGGGAAAGCGGAGCGGGATATGCATCGTCCCGGCAGGAGAGCCGGGGCACTACATAATGAAAGCGTTTATCCGCGCTGATTCTTGACCATTGGGAATTCTCGCAAAATTTCATTTAGATGTCAAGTGGAAAAGGAACGTGAACGCAAAGGCAAAAACGGAAAGATTATCAAGGTGGCAGGGTGTTCGCCCATCCGCGAAGGTGTATTGCTTATCAAGGCAGATACCACCTTGAATGATCTTCGCAGATTTTGTGATAAATGCGAACAGCGTTGGGGAATCACACCGCTACATATTTTCATGCACAAGGATGAAGGGCATTGGCTCCCTGGTGAACCCGATACGGATGATACGGAGAGTTTCAAAATTGGTAACAGATGGTTCAAGCCCAACTATCATGCCCACATCGTGTTCGATTGGATGAACCACGAAACAGGAAAGAGCTGCAAACTCAATGATGACGATATGATGGAAATGCAGACATTGGCATCTGAGATTCTTGAAATGGAGCGAGGACAATCCAAAGCCGAGACAGGCAAGGAACATTTGGAACGTAACGACTTCATTCTTGAAAAACAGAAATCCGAACTCCGTAATTTGGATGCCGTAAGGCGATACAAGGAGTATCAGGTGAAGGTTGCCGAGCAGGAGGTTCAGGAAGCAGAGAGTATAACACAAGCCCTACGTGATGAAGCCCTGCAAAAAGAGAAGCAGAATGAAATGCTCGACAAGGCTATTAGTGATAAACGCTCCAAGTTAAACAAGGAGAAAGGAAGTCAATTGCTCGGTGCTGTTGCAGATTGGGCTACAGGAAAGTCCAAAGCACTGAAAGGTGATATAGAGGACTTGAAACTTGATTTGGCGGAAGCACACGAAGCCATAGCCGAAGAACGTAAACGAACACAGGCAGAAACCGCCAAGCTCGAAGCCTATAAGAAATCAGTTGCACAGCAGATGGAAAGTGCCGTTCGCAATGCTGTACTTAAAAAGGATGATGAGATACGTAACTTGAAAGACCGTCTGTCATGGAGAGACAAGATGCTGAGGATATTTACAAAAATTCTAATGCAAAGTAATGGCACCTTCAGAAAGGCTGTCGATTCGATCATCAGTTTTGCCAAGGATACATATCGTAGCATCTTCAGCAGAGAGGAAGCAAAGACCATCAAAAGTGTGATGGAAGCCTTTGGCAAAGACAAGGAGGATTACAGAGTTATCGGAACTTTCCTTGTATTCACGGCAGATAAGAAAGAGGACTTATCCAATAGTGAGTACAGCAAGGCTGTTCGCGAAGTGGATGATATCGCCATAGGCAGATATGAGCAGGCTCAGAAGCGTGGAAATTCTCTAAAACTGTAAGGATTTAGGTAAAAAAGCATGATTCTTGTAAAATATTTCTGCAATTATTTGTTATTAGAGACAAAAAGCATTACCTTTGCATCGTAAATATGATGATCATCGGTTTGTGCCGAGTCAATGATAACAGAACCCGTTAGCATCCCGTAGAACTGCTGGCGGGTCGCTTTTTTTATTACTATGAACCAGCGCCCACGCACAATAGAAGAACAGGTCTCATTGCTCAGAGCAAAAGGGATGGAATTTGAAGATTTAGGCGAAGCTAAAGCTTTGCTTGCTCGAATCAGTTATTTCCGGTTGAAGTATTTCTGGACAGACCTGATTGATGACTCTACAGATGGTGATTTCTTGCCTGATACATCTTTTGATATGGTCATGAAACGCTATAATTTCGACCATAACCTACGATTGGTGTTGTTTGATGCAATAGAAATGATCGAAGTAGCTTTTCGTGCTAAAATCAGACCTATAGGTCAATAAATTTAGGCTTACAGATTGTCCGACAGGTATTGTTGATGTTTCTCCAATTCGTTTTGGTGTACCACCTTTACCTTTCTTATAATAACATTCTAAACTGCAAACAGTTCCAGATTGATTATTAAGAGTAATCTTAGTAATAGGTGTGTCAAAATACTCATCACCAGTCGAAATTCTATCAAAAGTAGTAGTTGTTGTGAATGCCGTGCCTGTTATTTTGAAAGCAGCAGTATTCTCTGAATTTGCATCATATCTTAGCCATACATTACCGGAAGAGTCATCTCCTGCAGAAACATTTGCATAGGCTGTAACCCAAATCTCACTGTCTTCATTAAGGTCTAAACTTCTTAGATCCAAAGTTTCACTCTGTCCAAGTAAAATAGACCCAGATTTTCCAGATCTCTGAGGCTCTCCATTTTTACCAATTCTCCAGTAACACTCTAAATAGCATTTAACACCAGCTTGGTTTTCAAGTTTCAATAAACCAATAGTTTTGTCTAAAAATTCTGCCATAATCACATAATTATTTAAGATTAAACACTTTTGAATCTTTGTCTCCTCCTTTTAAGACGCATATGGGTTAATACTCTTGCCGAGCACTTATAACTCCCGCTCGGCTTAGGAGTTTAGTGAGCATACGGCAACCCAATGCCGTATGCCCTATGAGATTCTTTACTCAGAAACAAGTTCAAGTTCAGGAAGGATGGTTCCCACTTTCCACTTATAAGTAACCTGTTTTGTAGCACTGCTGTTATAAGTGTCTATAGCGGCATTCATCGCAGTCACAACATCCATACTGTTCAATGCTGTAGCATCAGCCACGGCAGTGGTGCCATCTTCTCCGTCAGTATCTTCGGAAGCTACGTAATAACTGCCTGTAACGGTTGCAGAGGTATTACCGCAGAGATTGCCCACGGTGGTATAGCAAGCAATTAATTTTTCTGAAGTCCTAGGTGTTCCGGCAATACCGCCAACATTGCTGTTTCCGCTAATCTCTCCTGTATTGGCACAGGCTGCAAACACGTTACCATCATTTGCAATAGTACCAATAATTCCACCTACCCATTGAGTGCCTGTTACCTTGGCACTGTTAGTACAACCATAAACATAGCAGGTTTTATATGCTATCGCTGCAATCAAACCGCCTGTACCGTTGTGCTCACCGGTAACCGAACCACCTTGTACGTGACAGTCAATGATTGAAGTGCCCCTACTAATCTGGGATGCCAAGCTTGCTGTATATGTGGTTGTACCATAAACAACCGGAGTCACAAGGGTGAGATTCTTTATAGCAGCATTACTTGCCCCACCTATGAAGCACGCACTAGAACCCTTTTCTGAATAAATGCGGAGATTGGCAATGCAGTGACCGCCACCGTCTAATGTGCCTTCGAATATGCCTGTCGCTGTCCAGTTGCTTCCGCTTGGCTTGCCGTTTTCATCTACGGTGATACCTTCGGTTGACAAAATGATGTCTGCACCAAGAGTGAGATTTGTTTTCCTATTCTCTTCTATAGCCTCTCTCCATGTGTTCAATCCTGCTTCGGTATAGACGGTATAGGTCGTAGTCGTTCCATCCGTAGCAATGGTATAACCGCCAAGTTGTTTTGTGCAAGCCAAACTGCTGATAGCATCTGCCACCTCCGCCATGTCCATAACCAGCGTACCGTTGAAGCCAGCAAGAGCTGCAGCCAATGCACTTTGCTGAACCTCGTTCAGGGTTCCGTTCACAGTCAGAGTGGTGACTGACGGATTGGCTGTAAGCAATTCAGAGATAGCATTCTGCACACCTTCCGCAGCACTCGACACGATGTCGATAGCAGCAGTTGTGCCCGATACTGTAGAACGGATGAAGATTTCAGTCACTTCGCTTCCACTGACATTGTTTTCCGGAGTACCCCAGTCGCCAATAGTGATATTGCATACTGTCACAGCATCCTTACCTAACTTCATACTAATAAGGTAGTGGTTACCGCTTGCCAATCCGTCGGTAATCGGAGCCTGTGCTGCAAACCAGCGTCCGCTATCCATTGTCACGCTAATGCCAAGAGTGGTGGCAGCATTAGGAAGGGCATAGCCTACATAATGATCAACAACCTCATCATCGTTGGTATCGTTGGCGTACAAGGTCGTAATCTCATTGGCAATGCCTAAATCGGTGAGCGTACTTGTTGGCACTTCCCAAGAAGCTGTGCGAGGTACGTTGAACAACGAAATACTCTGCACGGCATCGTTACTTAATTCAGTACCCATAGTGCTGATGCTGACCGTTATCTTTGAGAGCAGGTGGTTCATTGCGATGGTGGCAGGATTATTATTCAGTGTGGCATAGTTGGCATAGAGATAATCGTAATCCTCGTAGTCACTACCGAACTGTTCTGGCAATTCAATAGCGAACTTGCTCTCATCGGTCAAATCGGAGGTGTAGGGATAATAAGCTCCTATCTGTTGTTTTGTATCATCATTCTCGTAGAGCACTACGGTGGCAGCATCAAGATCCCAACCGTTGTTGTAGGTCCATTTGATGTTACTACCTTCGTAACGACCACCGGAAGAAGATGTTACGAATACGCCTATACTTCCTCCAACAAGATTGTTTTCACTGTCAATTGTCGCGCGTGTAGTCAGGCTGGCCACACCTGCCGATGCGATAGCGAGAGGGGTGTCCTTCTGATTGCCTTGCGGAGCGAAATCGTCCTCCTGCGTGCAGGCTACCATACCTAATGTCAGCACCGCTAAGACGATATATTGATAAGTTTTCTTCATATTCTTTAAAATTACTTCTTGATTATTCATTTACTTTCTTCACGGTTACATCGCTTTCTTCATAGGCTATGGCATCGGATGCCAAGGTCAACTGATTGCCTTCTGCATCGAAGTAGGCTGCGCCGGTTGCGAGCGAAGCGTTCAGATTAAATCCTGTAGAAGCTGCAGCCCAAATGCTCAGTCCGCCCGGGAAGGTAGGTCCTACGCCTGTTTCTTCATTGTAAGAGAGGAATCCCTTTACTCCTGATGTGTTAATATCATGTTCTCCCCCAGAGAAACTACCACCAATAATAAATTGTGTACCATTATTATTAAATTTCAAGGCATATACTCCTCCAGTAAATGTACCGCCCGTAATGGTCAGAATAGAGGATAGGGCATCTATCGCATATTTTGTACCGATGAAGGTTCCGCCATTGATTTCGATGGTAGAACCATTATCCCATCCCTCTACAATATTGGCACCTTCAAAGGTACCACCGTTTATAACCAACTTGCCACTAGATGCATCTATTACAGAGAATGCCCAATCATAGGTAATCATCTTTCCGCATTTTTCTTCGGAACTGTCATTGATGGTCAGCGTTGCGCCATTCTCCAACCAAATCAAATAATCGCCAGTATTAGCAGTTTTAAGGGTATGCCCATTTAAATCAAGGACAATAACACCACCATCAACAAGTATATCTTGGTGAATATCGCCATATTCATTCGGTGTACCCTCCACTTCCATATCTGCCAGCAGAGTAACAGTTGCCGGATTTTCAGCTGTGCCGGTCAGTTCGGCAGCATCTATCGCAGCCTGCATTCCTCTGGAGAGATGAACTTCGTAAGTATTTGTTGCAGGGTTATAGACAAATGCTTCTTGCTCGGCTTCTACACCGGAAACTGGCTTTTCTGTCCAGTCATTGACGCTGACGCTGTTGATGCTCACTGCTTCCTTACCTACTGTAAGGTTAAAGGAGTAATGTTTGCCGGCTTCGAGTGCAGTGCTTGATGTGGCTGTCAGATTATCCGAACCAACTGTCAGAGTAACGACAAAACCTGTTTCCGATGGTTCAAGGATAGCTGTGTAAGCAGTACCATTCTCAGGCAGATAAGGAGTAATTTCTTCTATTTTGAAATTCTGAATGTCTGCGATGCCTTTGCCATCATATTCTGAAGCGAAGGTCGGAGTAATAGTAACCTTGGCATGCAGACGCTCGAAGCTGAGTGCCACGGCTGTGCCTTTGGCTACACCGGTTGTAGTGGCTACCATACGGTCGGCAGACTTGATACTAGCCACTGTGCTTTGGTCGGTAGGTAAGGTAAAATCCACGCTTGCCGGATAGTAAGCGGTGAAATCATTCGTGCCTGATGATGCATAAAGCACGGTACCGTTAGTGAGTTCCCAAGTGGTGGCAGGGTTATCGCCTGTGGTAACAGTAGCCGTGTAAGTACCGCTATTCTTATTGTTACGGCTGTTGTTTACCAAGAGAATCTGGTCGTTATTCTCCCACAGTGTACCGTCAGCGAGGGTATTGACACGGGTCTGCACCTCAGTAGCTATGTTGGCAGAGGCAATCTTTACGATGTCCTCCTGCTGCGGTGTAAAGTCGTCGTCCTGTGAGCAGGCAGTGAAGCCGAGGGCGAAAACCGCAAGTGCGGTGTATTTATAGATTTTCTTCATTGTCTCTTTCATTTATCAGTTAGTTTCCATATTTCCTGTTGTACCTTCTTCTTCACCATTGGCATCTCCATTTTCCCAACCTTTAGAAATCTTCATTTCACCTGTTTGGGTAACAGTTCCACCGATAGCAACATTCATGGTATAGCGGTTGCCGCTTACAAAGCCACCAGTCGGTGCAGTGACATTGAGTGAGAACGCACGTTCCACACCGTCAATCAAAGCCGTGATAACAATTTTGGGATTACCTGTCTGTGGTGCGAATATGGCTTCGGACATATCCTTCTCCACCTCATTAACCGTAGTCTTTCCAATAAATGCGGTGATAGCATCAGTGTAAGTTCCTGATGTTATGGTTGCAGTAGTACGGTCGAGAACAGCATCTGTACCGAAACCATTATACACAACATTTTTAATACTTTTGGTTGTGACATTGTCAAACTCCGTTCCCCAAGAATAGGTGACATCGAGTTTGCAGAGCAAGTGACGGAAACGAACACTGATATTGTCACCGTTGATGGTTACATCGTCCTCTGTAGTACTCACTGCACCAAGCAAATCACTTGCAATGACACTTTCCGCTGTGCTCTGGTCGGTCTGTACGGTGAAAGTGGCATCGGCAGTAGTATAGGCACTGACAAACGGAGTGCGCGTAGCATCCTTCCATAAAATATTGTCGGAAGGAGTGTAGTTGTTACCGTTACCTTTGGTCATTTCCACATTGGTGTAGTTGTACTGGGATGCTTCCTCTGTCTGTGTCACAGTTAGGTAGAATTTGGCAGGCAGATTGTCTGCATCGTATCCAGCACGGGTTTTCAAATCCGCCACATCTGCCGTAACAGTGATGGGCGCATCCTTGAGGTTGTCTTGTGGAACAAAATCCTCATCATTAGAGCAGCTTGCCAGCATAAAAGCAGCCGCTGCAAAAGCTAAATACTTGGTCTTCATTGCTTCTAATATTTATTTATATTGTTTTTACTCTATTATTCTAATTCATAGTCGCCAAGATGTCCGCCGTTTCCCCATGGATCGACATCCACGCTACTGACGGCAAAGCCTTGTTCAACAGCGGCTTCAATAATCTCCACTTGCGGTGCTTCGTATGTTCCTGTGTTTCTGTTACTCATAAATTATCTGTTAGTTGTTAGACCACTCATTATACCATAGATTACCCCATTCGCCACGGCGTGCGTCTGTACCTTCTTCGGCTTCTCCGCCACCAATACTGCCGCCATCGCCCCAACCACCGACTGAAACATTTCCACTCGTGGCTATCATTTGTGTAAGATCAACTTTGATTACATTCGTTTTAGGACGTTCATAACATCTTCTTTCTGCCTTCATACCTTTCATTTTTTGATGTTAATGGTTTATAAGAAAATACGTCGTTTCGGGAAAGACACGATGAATGCCGACCGATAACGCCGTAATATGATGATGCAATGCTTCGACAGCCGCCACACGGAGGGGCGGAGCACCATTGCGTAGATATAAGTCTGAGGAAACGGTTAGCAAAACCGGAGAAAAATGAATTGCTAACTCTTTGACATTTAAGATATTTTCTGTAGAATACGCGCGATGAGAATGTGTGTTTACACGATTTTCGCACATAACCAAATTATCCATGACATATTTTGCAGAAATCTGAAGATTCCCGCAACATCCTAAATGGCTGTATGTTATTGAATAATTGTTCATTATTATCTGTTAAAGCATATTTCTCTACGCAAAAGTAATCATTTTTTTTGTACAAGACGTTGTTTCTGAAAGTTTTTTTAAATTTAAAGCGCATTTTTTCCTCATAGAGTGTTATATAATACAAAACTTAACAAAATAATTCACTTCGTTTGCCGTTTATCTTCATTTTTCGGAAGCAAAGGTAGCCAAACCTCATCTGGAATAAGAAAAGGTCAAGCGGTAAACCGTTTGTAGCAGTTTACTGAAACTCGGCTGCACTCGGCATAGCTCAAGTAAACTTGGCTCTGCTCTCATTTGCAAGAGCTTTCTTCCTCCGTTGGAGAGTAAACAGCTCCAAAACCTTTTTCTATTCATCGGCTTGGCTAGAATCCGCATCCGGCAACAGAGATAAACGACTGGCGAAATAGTAGAAACAAAGAACAGCATAAATAAAAGGGTCTTAACTTGATAACCTATCATTCAAACAGCCGTTAAATCTTTCAGAGGCTTATTATTTTCGACAGAGAGAAATTTGGCAAGCGGCAGATTTCACTCCCTCCAAAATAATCGATTGATAGAAGTGTGCCTTTGCCGTTCTTGGAAATTGTCGTACCTTTGTGCCGAAAACGTGGAATGATGGAAACATCAAACTGCAAATAGCACTGAAAAGAGAAGAAAAGCCCTTTGTTGACACGCTTATAACGTTAAGAAACAATAAAAAAGTTAAATCTTCACCTTTTAGAATGCACCCTTAAAGGTAATGACCATATTTCTGACTTATTACTCGCAAAATATTGAGTAATAACTGGTTGTAAATACGAAGGCTGTAAAAGTCTTACATCGGTGACAATCCCCAACTCCGTCACTTCAATTGGTCAACATGTATTCTTAGATTGTAACCAACTTGAGACAATAAATGTACAACCTAACAATACTGCATTTTGCTCTAAGGATGGCATTCTATATAATAAGGACGTGACTGAACTAATTAGTTGCCCTTGCAAAAAGATGTCGGTGACTATTCCCAATACCGTCACTTCCATTGGTTTTTATGCATTTGAAGGCTGTAGCAGTCTGACATCGATGACAATCCCCACCTCCGTCACTGCCATCGGTCGTTGTGCTTTTGTCGGCTGTAGCAGTCTGACGTCGGTAACGATCGGTAAATCCGTCTCTTCAATCGGCGGAGGCGCATTCAATAACTGCGACAAGCTTTTGACAATTTACAACCAGGTAGTTGAGCCTATTACTTGCGAACTTGAGTTCTCCAATAATCACTACAAGTACACTAAATTGTATGTTCCGAAGGGGACCTTGGCGGCTTATGAAAAAGTGGATCCCTGGCGTAACTTCTGGAATATAGAAGAGAAGGATTTCTCAGGTGTAGACGGGGTTATTGCAGACTCGGATGCCAAGGTTGAAGTCGGGAGGTTCAATTTGCAGGGTATTGAAGTCGGAGAGGACTATAAGGGCATGGTAATTGTCAGATATAGCGATGGCTCTTGCTGCAAGATGAATTCCAAGTAAAGGGATTTCCTTAGATATAAGATAGCCCGGGCGAGGTCCGGGCTATCTTTTTTATTTGCTTAATGCGCTGGGTTCAAATGCTTTGGAAGCAGGACGCACAAGCCGTGCGTCCCTACAGTGCGGGGATTTGTGGCGCCTGTGTTTTGATTGGATAAAACGTTAATAAGCAAGGCGGGGCGGACGCGCAGTGGCGCGTCCCTACCTTATAGCCAATGAGTTATGTAGAAAATTGCCGCCGGTTTTTGTTTATTAATCAATGGAGTCGGGTGTAGATGGCGTGGGTTATGTCTTTGAAGAGGCGGGCGGTTTCTTCGTCGGTTTCGGGGGTGTCTTTTACTACTATGGAAAGGTAGGCCATGCGGCTGTCGCGGAGGCGGATTGCGGCTGCGTCGGCGGAGGTAATTCTAATGCCCTCGGGGGTGCGGAAGGAGAGGCCTGACTTGTGGCCGAGGAATGCCTCCTCCGGTACGCCACCTGCGATTTTCTCGCGCCCTGTGGAGCTGTCCGAGAGAAGTCCCGTAAGGTATTGGGTTTCTGCCGGGCGGAGTGCGCGGCCCGAATAGACGGCCTCCATAATCTCGCACAGCGCGAGCGGAGAACTCCAGTTCCGGTAGGTCAGCGAATGGTCCATGAACATGGAGTGTTCTGTCACACCGAGTTCAAAAGGCTTGTCTGTGAGCCGACGCGCGCAGCTGTCAACTTTGTCGATTCCTCCGGCGAGCTCTATGAGTTTGTCGCAGGCGTTGTTGTCGCTCCGGCAGACGGAGTAGTAGAGCAGGCGCCCGACGGGGATGCTGATATCGCGGATGCCGGTGCTGTCGCGGAGCGGGCTCCATGTGTCGGGATGGAGGTCGGAGGCGGCCATTTCGATAACCGAGTCGGGGGAGAGGCCCTTGTCGAGGACGGCAATGGCTATATGGAGTTTGAACACGCTCATCAGTGGCAACCGGAGTGAGTCGCCGATGGCGAGTGTGTCGCGTCCGGCAATCAGTCCGACGCCAACTTTCCCCTCGTGTGAGGCGATGATGGAGTCGATGGTAGCTCTGAGCTGTGTGAGGCGATCGTCGGAAAAATTGGCAGGACGCTGAGAGCATCCTGCCAGAATTATAATCACTGCGGCCAACGAGATGGCCTTGAAAAGTCGGTTCATATCAAAGGGCGGCCAGGGTTGCGCGGAGGGCGGCGAGCTTGGTGTTGGCGTCGTCGAGTTTCTTGCGTTCGCCGGCCACCACGGCTTCGGGGGCGTTGTTGACGAAGCGCTCGTTGGAGAGCTTTTTCTCGACGGAAGCCTTGAAGCCTTCGTAGTACTTGATGTCCTTTTCGATGCGGGCTTTCTCCGCCTCGACGTCGGTTCCTGCGGCCATGGGCACGTTGAATTCGCAGGTGCCCACCATGAAGCTCTGCGCCGTGGGGCCCTTTTCGGCCTTTTCCTCGATGGCCTCGAGGCCGGAGAGCTTGGCAACGGTGCTTCCAAGCTTGCTGCAGGGGAGGGGAGCGCCGACCACTCGGAGGCGGAGGCTTTCCTTGGCTGGGATGTTCTTGTGGGCGCGGACGGCGCGGACTCCGGCGATGATTTCCTTGGCGGTCTCCATCTCGGCGAGGAGAGCGGCGTCGGGCGTCAGGGCCTCGGGCATGGAGGCGTACATGATGCTCTCGCCCTCGCAGCGGTCGGCCAGATGCTGCCAGAGCTCTTCGGTGATGAAGGGCATGAAGGGATGGAGCATGCGCAGGAGGGAGTCGAAGTAGCCCACTACTTCGGCGAGGGTGCGGCCGTCGACGGGCGATCCGTATGCGGGCTTGACCATCTCGAGGTACCAAGAGGAGAACTCGTCGCGGAAGAGACGGTAGACCGCCATGAGGGCTTCGGAGATTCGGAACTTGGCGAAGAGGTCGTCGACCTCGGCGACGGTTGCGGAGAGCTTGCTCCGGAACCATTCGGAGGCCACGCGGCAAACTTCGGGCTGTTCGAGCCCTTCGTCCACGCTCCAGCCCTTGACGAGGCGGAAGGCGTTCCAGATTTTGTTGCAGAAGTTGCGGCCCTGCTCCACGAGCTTGTCGTCGTACATGATGTCGTTGCCGGCGGGGGCGGCGAGCATCAGGCCCATGCGGACGCCGTCGGCGCCATAGTCACGGATGAGGTCGAGAGGGTCGGGCGAGTTGCCGAGCGACTTGCTCATTTTGCGGCCGATGGAGTCGCGGACGATGCCTGTGAAGTAGACGTTGTCGAAGGGCTGCTTGCCCACGTATTCATAGCCGGCCATGATCATGCGGGCCACCCAGAAGAAGATGATGTCCGGACCGGTGACGAGCGTGGACGTGGGGTAGTAGTAGTTGATTTCCTCGTTGCCGGGGTTGTTGATGCCGTCGAAGAGGGTGATGGGCCAGAGCCAGGAGGAGAACCAGGTGTCGAGCGCGTCCTCGTCCTGTCGGAGGTCGGCATCGGTCAGGCCGGCGCAGCCGGGGAGGGCGCGGGCCTTGGCGAGAGCTTCCTCGCGGGTGGGGGCCACGACGATGTGCTCCTCGCCGTCGGCGGGGGAGGTGAGGTAGTAGGCGGGGATGCGGTGGCCCCACCAGAGCTGGCGGCTGATGCACCAGTCCTGGATGTTCTCGAGCCAGATGCGGTAGGTGTTCTTGTACTTCTCGGGCACGAAACGGATGATGTCATCCATCACCGGGGCGAGGCTCCGCTCGGCGAAGTGCTTCATGTTGACAAACCACTGGAGCGAGAGGCGCGGCTCGATGGCGACTTTCGTGCGCTCGGAGGTGCCGACCTTGTTGGTGTAGTCCTCGACTTTCTCGAGGAGTCCGGCGGCCTTGAGGTCCTCGGCGATTTTAACGCGGCAGTCGAAGCGGTCCATGCCGACGTACATTCCCGCGGTCTCGGCCACGGTGCCGTCCTCGTTGAAGATGTCGATGGTCTCGAGGTTGTGGGTCTTGCCGAGCATGTAGTCGTTCTTGTCGTGTGCGGGAGTGACCTTCAGACAGCCCGTGCCGAAGTCGATTTCAACGTAGCGGTCCTCGATTACGGGCACCACGCGGCCGACAAGGGGCACGATTACACGTTTGCCCTTGAGCCATGCGTTCTTGGGGTCCTTGGGGTTGATGCACATGGCGGTGTCGCCCATGATGGTCTCGGGACGGGTCGTGGCGACCACGGCATAGCGTCCTTCGGGGTCGTCGGCCACGTAGTAGCGCAGGTAGTAGAGCTTGCTCTGCTCCTCGACGAAGAACACCTCGTCGTCGCTGATGGCCGTGCGGTTCGCGGGGTCCCAGTTGACCATGCGGAGGCCGCGGTAGATGAGGCCCTTGTCGTAAAGGTCGCAGAACACCTTTGTCACGGCCTTGGAGCGCTCGGGGTCCATGGTGAAGGCCGTGCGGTCCCAGTCGCAGGATGCGCCGAGCTTGCGGAGCTGCTGGAGGATTATGCCGCCGTGCTTCTCGGTCCATTCCCAGGCGTGCTTGAGGAATTCCTCGCGGGTGAGGTCGGTTTTCTTTATGCCTTCCGAGGCGAGTTTGGCGATGACCTTGGTCTCGGTGGAGATGGAGGCGTGGTCGGTGCCGGGTACCCAGAGGGCGTTCTTGCCCTGCATGCGGGCGCGGCGCACGAGGATATCCTGAATGGTGTTGTTGAGCATATGGCCCATATGGAGCACACCCGTGACGTTTGGCGGGGGAATTACGATTGTGTAGGGTTCACGGGAATCGGGCACGGAACGGAAGAGCTTGTGTTCGAGCCAGTAGGCATACCATTTGTCCTCCACTTCCGCGGGATTGTACTTCTGTGGGAGTTCGTTGCTCATATCTAATAATTAACAGTTTGCTGTTGGTTTATATTCAGACTGCAAAGTTACGAAAAAATATTGACATACAGCCACGGGGAAGGCTACAATTCTCATATCTCGCCCGGGTTTGGACATGCCTGCGAGTAAGGGGTCAGTTCACTACGTTTATAGGCTTTCCGGCGAGGTAGGCGCGGAGGTTTTCGGCGGCCATGGCCATGAGCCTGCGGCGCGCTTCCGGAGTTGCCCATGCGATGTGGGGAGTGATGAAGCAGTTGGGAGCCTTGAAGAGCGGGTTGTCTTCCCTTGGCGGCTCCTGGCAGAGCACATCGGCGCCGAAGCCTCCGAGTTTGCCGGCATGGAGCGCCTGGGCTACGTCAGCTTCATTGACGAGAGGCCCGCGTCCGGTGTTGATGAGGATGGCGCCCGTCTTCATGCGCTCGAGGGCGCTGGCGTTGACTATCTCTCTTGTTGCCTCGGTCAGCGGACAATGAAGCGTGATTACGTCAGCTGAAGGCCATAGGCTTTCGAGGTCTGTCTTCCTGACTCCTTCCGGCAGATCGGTTGCCGGGCGGTGCGTGAATGCTATAACCTCCATGCCGAAGCAACGGGCGATTTCGGCAACCTTCGTGCCTATACGGCCCATTCCGATTATTCCGAGGGTTTTGCCGGCGAGTTCGGCGAGAGCTGTGTCCCAGTAACAGAAGTCTGCGCTGCGGGACCAGCGCTGTTCCCTGTTCTGTCGGCCGTAGTGGGCCACACGGTTTGTGATGTTCAGGATGTGGGCGAAAGTCATCTGCGCGACGCTGTCGGTACTGTAGGCCGGAATGTTAGTGACTGTAATTCCGCGCTCGCGGGCCGCGGCAGTGTCAACGACATTGTACCCCGTGGCCAGCACACCGATGTATCTTAGGCGAGGCAGTCTGTCCATGGTTTCTGCGCTGACGGGCACCTTGTTGGTAAGCAACGCGTCCGCGTCCCTGGCGCGGACTTCAATCTGTGATGGCGCGGTCCGGTCGTGGACCACGAGCTCTCCCATTGCTTCGAGCTCCTTCCATGAAAGGTCGCCCGGATTGACGGAATATCCGTCGAGAATTATAATTTTCATCAGAATGCTTAATGGTTTATCGGCGTAAAGATAGGCAGAAAATCTGAAATTTTGGCTAACTTTGCGCAAAAGTTCAGAAATCGATATGGATATACAGGAAATCAGAGAATATTGCCTGTCCTTGCCGTGCACGTCGGAAGACATGGCTTTCGGTCCCGAGTTGCTCCTTCTGAGAGTACACGGACGGATTTTCGCCTGCCTCGGCATCGACAGGCCCGACTATTTCGTGCTTAAATGCCAGCCTGATTATGCCCTCGATCTTCGGGACAGCCATGAGGAAATAACTCCGGCGTGGCACTGGAACAAGAAATACTGGAACCAGCTAAGCCTCCGGGGCAACCTGACGGGCGAACTAATCCGCTCGCTCATCCGCCACAGCTATTCCGAAGTCGTGAAAAAGCTTCCGAAAGCTCTGCGGCTTCAAAATCCCGAAGTGCTCGACGTGAAGTAGCTTATGCCGGGCCCCCTGCTGATTCCTGGTCTTGCACTAAATCGTCAGTTGATTGTAATATTGAGATAGTCCGGAACCGACATATTCAGGGAATTGCCTTTCACTTCGCACGTTTATACTCATACTTTATGCGTATTTCACTGAAAATGCTTTTTTTGCACTTAAACAATATATCAGTATGAAAGCGATTATTACACTGATTGCATCTTTGCTATGCAGCTTGGGCTTAAACGCACAAACTGTTACCGAATACTTTAAAGTGGGTAATCCAATTATTACTGTCCGCTAAACTTTTTTAGATTCTGAAAAATAAGGGCTGATTCCATTTGCAGGAGTCAGCCCAATTAGTTTAGTTTGTGTTCGCCAAAACATAAAACTAAAACTATGCCCAAAAATAGTAATTTCTTCGGACAGCCGATATATGGTCAGCTA
>CABUIC010000006.1 GCA_902491515.1 uncultured Porphyromonadaceae bacterium | reverse complement strand
CGAACCCGGGGTTGAACCCCCGGGCTAACTCCGTTAAACCCCTACGGGGTTCCAGGATTAAGTTAGTGACATTGCGCCATGGCGCGTCCCTACTTGTTTTCAATAAATTATGGAGGAGAAAATTCCAAGAATTTTCTCCTCCATAATTTATTGACGCAGACTCCTGATGAGTTCCTTGGGTCAGGCTGTTATTTCAGGCTCCATTCGAAGCCGTCCTTGGTGTCCTTGACGTCGAAGCCTATTGCGGCGAGGCGGTCGCGGATAAGGTCGGAGGTCGACCAGTCCTTGGCTTTCTTGGCGTTTCCGCGGATTTCGAGTAGAAGGTCCACGGCTTCCTCGTAGGGCTTGAGGACTCCTGCGGCGCTGTCGGCTCCTGCGGCGTCGGTGCGGATGCCGAGGATGTCGACGAGGAATGTGTCCATGAGCTTCTTCAGGGCCGCGATATCTTCGGCAGTTGCTTTGGCGGTGCCGTCGTTCACGGCGTTGACGATGCGCACGGCGTCGAAGAGGACTCCGATTACCTGCGGAGTGTTCAGGTCGTCGTCCATCGCCTCGTATGCCCGTTCCTCAAGGCCGGAGACGTCCACGGTGGACTCTTCCGAGGGTTTGAGGGACTGGAGGCGGCGGTAGCCGTCAAGCATGCGTCCGAGGGCCTTTTCCGCGCCTTTGAGGGCTTCGTTGGAGAAGTCGACTGTGCCGCGGTAGTGGGCCTGGAGGATGAAGAAGCGGATGGTCATCGGCGAGTAGGCCTGGTCGAGGCGCGGGTGGGAGCCGGTGAAGAATTCGTCGAGGGTGATGAAATTGCCCTTGCTCTTGCTCATCTTGAGGCCGTCGATTGTGATCATGTTGTTGTGCATCCAGTAGTGGACGGAATCATGACCGTTGTGAGCGACGGACTGGGCAATCTCGCACTCGTGGTGCGGGAACTTGAGGTCTATGCCTCCGCCGTGGATGTCGAAGGGGGATCCGAGGTATTTCTCTCCCATTGTGGAGCACTCGAGGTGCCAGCCGGGGAATCCTTCGCTCCAGGGCGAGGGCCAGTGCATGATGTGCTCGGGGGCGGCTTTTTTCCAGAGGGCGAAGTCGGCGGGATGGCGCTTCTCGCTCTGGCCGTCGAGTTCGCGCTGGGCGCTGAGGATATCGTCGATGTTGCGTCCGGAGAGGCGTCCGTATCCGTGGACGGCGTTGTACTTGGGCACGTCGAAGTACACGGAGCCTTCGCTGACGTAGGCGAATCCGGCGTCGAGGATTTTCTTCACATACTCGATCTGCTCGATGATGTGGCCGGAGGCGTGAGGCTCGATGCTCGGGGGGAGGACGTTGAGGGCGTCCATCGCCTTGTGGTAGCGGTTGAGGTAGTGCTGAACGACCTCCATTGGCTCGAGCTGCTCGAGGCGGGCCTTCTTTGCGATCTTGTCCTCGCCGTCGTCGGCATCATGCTCAAGATGGCCTACGTCCGTGATGTTGCGGACGTAGCGCACCTTGTAGCCGAGATGGGTGAGGTATCGGAAAAGGATGTCGAAGGTGATTGCCGGACGGGCGTGGCCGAGATGGCCGTCGCCGTAGACCGTCGGGCCGCAGACATACATTCCGACACGGTCCTCGTGGATGGGCCTGAACAGCTCCTTCTGACGCGAGAGCGAGTTGTAGATGCAGAGCCGTGAGCTTTTCATATCAGGCCATGAAGGGGTTGGGAATTTCACCCTTGCCGCCGGCGGGTTTGCCGCCCTTGGGTTCCTTGCGGACGATTTCGCCGAAGGTCTGCTCGTACTTCGCGATGTTGTCGCGGAGGGCGAAGAGGAGGTTCTTGGCGTTCTCGGGGCTCATGATGATGCGGCTCACGACCTTGGCCTGGGGCATGTTGGGAGCCACGGTGATGTAGTCAAGGAAGAATTCGTTGGCGCTGTGGGCGATTACGGCGAGATTGCTGTAGTGGCCGCCGGCCACCTCGGGGGTGAGCTCGATCTTGAGCTCGTTTTTCTGCTGTTCCATTTTTATGGCAGGTATTTTTATTGTTTATGATTCGGAAAAAGATTATTCTACGGGCTTGATGTTCGACACCTTGGTGATTCGGGCGGAGTTCTCGTCGCCGTTGAAGTCGACGTAGAAGACTCTGATGGCCTCGACACCGGGCTTGTTCCAGATTTCGGCGATGTCGAACGAGGCGTAGGCGGCCTGGTTCATGGCGGTTGAGCCGATGTCGGGGGTGAAGACGATGTGGAGCTCGGGCTCGCTGCTGTCGGCGGTGGCGGGGTCGAGGACGAGGCCGAACCGGCGCGGGCTGTTGGTCATTTTGAGGACAAGCTGCATGTTGAGCCACTGTCCGGCGCGCCACATCGAGGCGAGGTGAACTGGCGAGGAGGACCATTCGGTGGGATTGCTTGACTTGGCGGTGGTGACCGTCGGTCCGAGGCAACGCGTGAAGCCGATCACGCGCACGGGGCCGCTCTCGAACTGCTTTCCGCTTTCGGGAATATAGTTGAGGAGGATGCGCGTCCCGGCCTTGATGGTCACGTCCTGGAAGAACTGTGTAGTCGTGAGGGTTATTTCGGGAGAGTCGTTGAGGGAGCGGAATGTGAACGTGCATCCGGCGGGATCGGAAGAAGCGACCGTGACGATGTCGAGAAAGCTGTTGCCGGTGGGCCCGTCTGGGCCGTCGTTGTCTCCGCAGGCGCTGAAGCCGAGGGCTGTGGCGCAGACGAGGAGAACTGAGAGAAATTTACGTACCATGTTTTTCTATTATTGTATTGATTATTCTTTAACCTGAATTATTTTGCCGTCGGCCATGTGGATTGTGCGGTCAGCGCCGGCGGCGAGGGACTCGTCGTGGGTGACGATTACGAAAGTGGCGCCCATCGAGTCGCGGAGCTCGAAAAAGAGATTCTTCAGCTCGTCTCGGTTGTGGCTGTCGAGGCTTCCGGTAGGCTCGTCGGCGAAGACGACTTTCGGATTGTTCACCAGGGCGCGAGCCACGGCCGCGCGCTGGCATTCGCCGCCGGAGAGCTCGGAGGGGCGGTGGGAGAGACGCTCGGCGAGGCCGAGTTTCGTCAGGAGGGCGCGGGCGCGCTCCATAGCCTCGCGCCGGGCGCAACCGGCAATAAGCGCGGGCATTGCCACATTCTCCTCAATCGTGAACTCGGGGAGGAGGCGGTGGGCCTGGAAGACGAAGCCGATGTTGGCGTTGCGGAAGCGCGAGAGGGCGCCGTCGCCCAGGGATTCCACGTCCTGACTGTCATAGAGGACGCTTCCGCCCTTCTCGGGCTTGAGGAGAGTGCCGAGAATCTGGAGAAGGGTGGACTTCCCGGCGCCGGAGGGGCCGACAATGGCTGTAATCTTCCCGGAGGGGATGTCCAGGGAGATTTCGCGAAGCACTTCAAGGGAGCCGAAGCGCTTGGTTATGTTCCTTGCCGTAAGCATCGTCTGACAAAGGTACAAAAATCATGCCACCTTTCAAAGCCTTTATCTATTTTTAAGAGCGGTGTAAGATCGGGTCCAATATTATATCCACCCGAAAAATAGTCAAAAAACAAGCCATTCCCGGTCTATTAAGAAAGTCTGGCCCCGATAAGCGGAGTCAGACTTCCTTTATTTATGGATATTGCAGAAAAGGTCTGCAATATTTTGATTACTGCTGGACGAATGTAATATCGTCAACTACAAGTGTTTGCTTGCCGAAGGTATAAAAGCCTACACCTGAGTAGTCAAGAGGCATGTATTTCACCTTTATTATTTCCATTCCGTCAACATAGAAAGAAAGAGTGGAGCCATCAGAAACGAGTTTCCATTCCTGATTGATTTTCTTGCTTTTAGGCCATTTCACACCCTGTGAAATCATTCCGACCATCTTGTTGTCGACGAAACGGAGAAAGTTCACCATCTCATCGTTGAAGGTAAAGGCATAGAAATTGCCGAAATCGCGATAGTTGAAGATAAAGCCACAGGTTTTGTCAGTGCCAAGCTTGTCAATCTTGACGTTTGCCAAAATCTCGAAGGGTTTCTGAACGTTGAGAGGAGCATAACAGTGGGTCTCGAACATAGTGTTCTCGCCAACTTGAGCTCCCATCATCGCGGTTGCGAACTTATTGATGCCCTTAGACTTGATAGTCATCACACCTTTGTCGATGATTGCCGTACCGTTGCTGCTTTCTCCTGCGCTCTCGGTCCATCCGAGGCTGTTGCCCTCAAACTCTTCCTTGAAGGTCTGGGCGCTGAGGGTAGCTGTGCATAAAAGCACAGCTGTGCATAAGATTAGAATTTTTTTCATTTGTATAATGGAATTGGTTGTTTTTTTATATGCTTGAAGCTTTGCCTATTCGAGTCTGAAGCTCTTCGACCATAGGCTCTAATTCCTTGGGAAGCCGGTCAATTTCATCGAATTCCCCATGTTTCGCCTGCATGGCCGTTGCTACCTCAGAAGATATCTTAATCTGGAAAGCCACCCGATCGCTTGTAGTGATATCCCGGACTGTGACCCGGTTTCTCATTTCTCGATCCGACATCGTAAATGCCTTGTATTTCCAAGGTGTCTGAAGATATCCTCCGGCATGGTCGGTTGTCTCAATTTCCGGGAAATAATTTAGGATAATCTGATGAAGCATTTTCCATGCTTTGCCTGTGTCCACAAGTCCACTTTCCGAATCCTTTGTGTAAAACTGCGGATCCAGCGCAATCGTGATGAATTTATTCACCAGACCGGAAGCAGCTGAAGCACGGTAGAAACCGTCTTGGTTGAGATTGAATGACAATGAATTGCGCTCGTCACTTCCATAGAATTTGGAATTCATGGTGGTGTATTCGTCGCATTCAACTCTGATGATGGCAACCTGATTATTCTTTTTGGGACGGGTGAATTCGGCATAGCCGTTGCCCATCAGGACATTGTCTACATAGATTGCAGCTTCCTGAGGCGTGACCTGAATTTTGATCACCTTCTCTTTCTTTGCACTGGCATCTACTATAAACAACATCGCAATCAGTAGAAATAGAATTCTTCTCATAATCTTAATGTCTGTTGTTTGAGTATTTTAGATATTTGGGTATTTGAAGTTCTACAAGATTTCCGTTTTTCAAGTCATCGGTAAACACCTTCTTTGAATAGACCTCTACACCATTGTCCCGACAGGAGACCTCCACATACTTTTGACCCTTAGGCACAGTATAATATACCATATCGGAGCCAAGATATTGGCCATCTGCGTAGATTTCTATTTGTCGCTCCTGACACGTCAGAACTAAATTTCTTGGAGAGGCACAGGATCCCGACAAGAGAATAGCAATGACACCTGTGAGTGCCTTTATCAATTCGGGAATTTTTTTGTTAGAAGAAGCTGCTGACTTCATCTTTTTAGTTGTCTGCCTCGGTCTTCCTCTCGTTGGCATATGATTGCTGTATATACAAGATAAGCGTAGGAATCTGTATCTGTTACCGTCCTACGTTCTGAGGCTTCTCGCATTGCCCTATTACAGTCGGACGGCAACGAAGAAGCCCTACGCTTGTATATGCAATCAATGCGCCTGAATGAATTCCTCACGGAATCACATACAGTGTGCAAGATAATTACATATCCGCGGGCATCTATCGTTGCTCAATCCTTGACTGTAATATGAAATTTTGCGAGAATTTCAGAACGCCAAGAATCAGCGCGGATAAACGCTTATCATTATGTCTGCACCCCTCCCTCAGTCCCATAACCGGGGCTTCGAGCGGTTTGCAATTGCAAAATTAATGTATATTTTCAACAAATGCAACTTTTATGCTGTAAAACACAGAAAAAAGACAGCGTATTGTATTTTCAGGGGGAGTCAAGGCTATTTGCCGTTATTATCTTTATGGCTCTTGCGGGCGTTGAACATCTTTTCCCTGATGCCGCCGTTTTCGACAAAATACTCCTGAAGGTAGTCTATGTATTTTCTCAGAAGAATATCGGCCTGATGGATTAGTGTAATGGCTATGTTGCAGATGGTTTCGTCGCTCCTGACTTTGATGGCTTCACGATAGTAGGCGGAATCGTTATGGAGAGCGCAAATGCGCCTTGTCCTGACTGCCTTTTCCGAGTCCATTTTCCAAAGGGCAAGTTCTCTTACTCGGAGATAGTCCTCATAATCAAGCAAAAGTTCATGAAGGCTGGCCTTGGCAACATTCAGGAGCTTGATTTCAGTTTCCGTAGAAGTTGTGCCGGCCTGACACCCCTCAGCAATATTCTGTCTTCCGCTCCGGGCTGCCTGAATCATCTGGTCGACGGTACGGTCTCCTATCGAAAGATATTTGTGCGCGAAGTAATAGGTGACGTCGTAGATGCACTCTGTCTTCTGAAATGCAATCAGGTCGCGGTAGTTTCCTTTCTGCTCGAGAAAAGTCTCAGCCATAAGGGACGAGAAGTTTAGAGGTTAGAATTCTTATAGGACTTATTGGCCTATGTCACAAAATTACAAAGAATTATCTTGCTGAGCAAAGAAAAAGAGGAAAAATTCATGGTCTGAGGGGAAAATAGGCCATATAAGCCCTATAGGCCTGATGGGGCTGATTCTTGATTGACGGATTTTTGACTGTCGGCCTATCGGGCTTATCCGGCCTATTAGGCTTATAATTCCTCTCTCATCAGGCGCAGCCATTTGCGGTAGCCGAGGACTGCTATGACGGTATAGACGAGGTAGAGGATGCCGTAGAGGGGGATGTCTTTGTAGAAGTAGAGGCCGAAGGAGACTGCGTCGACGGCAATCCATGCGAGCCACTGCTCGATGTACTTGCGGGCGAGCATCCATGTCCCGGTCATGGAGAGGGCGGTGGTGAAGGCGTCGAGCCAGGGGACGGTGCTGTTGGTGAAGCGGATGAGCACCCAGGCAATGAGGAGGTACACGGCCCCGGTGACAAGCACGAGGGCCGGGAGGCGGCGGAGGGGAAAATGCGAGATGCGAAGCTCCTCTCCGCCTGGCGCCCCTGTGCGGCGGCGCCAGGCGAAGAGGCCGTAGAGGGCCATGACGAGGTAGTAGATGTTCATGCCGAAGTCGGCGTAGAGCCCGGCGCGGAAGTAGACGTACATCGACATGCAGGGCATGACGAGTCCGGCGTACCAGAGGAGGCGGTTGGCCTTGTACTCCCAGTAGAGGTAGAGGAGGCCGGTGAGGAAGCCGGCGATTTCTACGGCCTTGTCGAATGAGAGCCAGTCCATCAGAATCTGATATTTACGGATGCCATTACGTGGGCGGGAGCCTGGGCGGCGTAGCCGCTGTATCGGTAGACGACTTTCTGCCCGTCGGAGTCGGTGTAGTAGCCCGAGCCGGCGTAGCCGTTGTTCTCGTACTTGGCGTTGAAGATATTGTAGACGGCCACGCCTACGCGCAGCTCCTTGAGCCGCAGGAGATTACGGAAGGTCCAGCCGAGACGGAGGTCGCTGAAGAAATAGTGCTTGAGCGTCAGCTCCTCGACACGGGAGTTGGTCATATACTGCTTGCCGACGTAGTGGCTCTCGAGCGAGGCGTCGAGGCCGCGCCAGCGGAAGTTGAAGGCGTTGTTGAGGGTGAAGCCGGGGGAGAAGGCGATGGGGGTGTCGCCGCAGTTTACCCGGATGGGGTCGGTGCCGTCGTCGTTATAGATATACTCGGTGAAGTCCTTGATGCGGTTGCGGGAGAGGGTGGCGTTGATCTGCCAGTCGAACCAATCTGCGGGCCGGAGGGCGGCCTGGAGCTCGATGCCCATGCGGTAAGAGTCGGGGACGTTGACGCTCATGGGGTTGCCGGTGTCGGAAAGCTCGCCGGTGACGACGAGCTGGTTGCGGTAGTCCATCATGTAGAGGTTCACTCCGGCGGTGAGGAGGGGGATGGCGAAGGTGTAGCCGAGTTCGTAGTCGAACATTCGCTCGGC
This sequence comes from uncultured Porphyromonadaceae bacterium, assembly GCA_902491515.1. Taxonomy (GTDB): domain Bacteria; phylum Bacteroidota; class Bacteroidia; order Bacteroidales; family Muribaculaceae; genus CAG-873. The sequence goes on along the minus strand of CABUIC010000006.1, from coordinate 102,215 downwards.
CTCGGGGAGGCGTCCGGGGGAAGCGTCGGTGAAGTTGTCGTGTGTCGGCTCCTTGTGGGCTACGCTCCAGGAGGCGAAGGCGCGGTGGCGGCGGTCGCGGGATGCCCAGCTGAGGCCGACTTTGGGGTTGAAGAAGCTGTAGGTGCGGCGGATGTCGAGCATCTGCGGGGCTGAGGCGGCGTAGTCGTAGCTGTCGGAGGTGCCGTGAATCTTATAGCGTATGCCGCGCCACTGGAGGTCGGCGAAGGCATTAAAGCCGCGTCCGGCGTCGACTGTGGCGCGGGCGTAGATGTTTCCGTCAAGCTTGGTGCCGAGATGGCGGTAGAATTCCTGGGATGGGTCGAGGGGGTTGGTGTAGGTGCGGACCCATTCGACGGTGCCGAAATGGTGGCCGCGGTAGTTGTTGAGGGAGCCGCCGAGGGTTGCGTCGACGCGGCCGTGGCGCCAGCGGAGCGCGAAGATTCCGCCGCCGAAGCCGTTGTCGAGGCTTTTGTCGGTGATGAGGTCGGATTTTGTCACGGTCTCGCCGCCGTCGAGGGTGAAGGGCCTCAGACCGTACTCCACGAGGGTGCGGCGCACCTTGTACTGCTCATAGTAGCCGTCGCCCTTGGTGTAGTGCAGGGCCACGTTGAGATGCCATTCGGAGCCGAAGGCCTGACCCCAGTGGAGCTGGAAGTTGTGCTGGCGGTAGTTGTCGGTCTGGTTGGGGTAGTAGGCCGTGCGGCCTTCGGAGTCGGTGTACTCGCCGCAGGGGTTGTAGCGGCGGCCGTATTTCTCCATCTGCTCGCGCGAGGCATAGTCCCACGCCATGTAGGTCTGCTCCTTGCCTCCGAAGGCCAGGAGCCGCAACGAGGTCGGGCCGTTGACGTAGGCCACCTGTCCGAAATAGCTCCAGAGCTTCGAGAACGCGCGGTCGATGTAGCCGTCGGAGCCGGCGTGGCTGATGCGGGCGTCTGCGCTCCAGTGTCCGCCGAGGAGTCCGGAGCCGACACGGAGGATCTCCTTGTTCGTGTTATACATGCCGTAGCTTCCGGCGAACTCGGCGTAGGGGTCGAAGGAAGGGGCGTCGGTGAGGAGATTTACGGAGCCGCCGAAGGCCCCGGCGCCGTTGGCGCTCGTGCCGGCTCCGCGCTGAATCTGGACGGAGCGGACACTGGAGGCGATGTCGGGCATGTTGACCCAGTAGACGCGGTGGCTCTCGGCGTCGTTTACGGGCACGCCGTTGGCGGTGATGTTTATGCGGGAGGCATCGGAGCCGCGGAGGCGGATTGAGGTGTAGCCCATCCCGGCGCCGGCGTCGCTTGTTGCGAGTAGCGAGGGGGTCATGCCGAGTAGATAGGGCATGTCGCGGCTGTCGTTGGCCTTCTCGAGGGCGTCCTTGCGCACGTCGGTGAACGCCACAGGCGTTGAGGCCGTGGCGCGGTTGGCGAGCACTTCCACGCTCCGCAGATTGATGATTGACGAATCGGCCGCAGTCGCCTCCGTGGCGCCCTCAGCGGCCCAGGCCCCCGCGCAGCCCAGTGCCGCGGACGCCAGAGTGAAGAACATTTTCTTCATAATCAGACTTTTTTTCTCTACGCCGGTATTACCCGGTTCAGGTTCAAAGGGTATGATCTCAGCTTCGGCGCCGCCGGTCCCTCCGGACTCCGCGGCATAATGCCGTCGCACCCCTAAAAAATACATTGTCGCGACAAAGGTACGAAAAAAATCTTTAGCGCGGACGAAAAAATTTTTTTAGAGGTGGACGAAAAAATCAGAGAATGATTGTCGGTTTGGAGTGGAGGGGGACTCCAAGGAATTCTTCAGACCGACACTAAGTCAGTTTACGAAATTTATTAAATCGAAGTACATTGCGCGGGTTTTGGCGGACAGAATCCATATTACATCGGGAAGGTGCTTATGGCCTTAAAGGCCTCATAAGCCTTGCGCGCCGCATCTTTTTCAGACTGGCTGACAGGAGCAGGATTTGCTATTTGTTCGGCAAATCTTACCGCATCCTTCCCTTTCAGTACAGGGGTTTCTTTGATAGGTCTTGCCATAGTTGTATCTCCTTTTGCTTTATATATTGCAAAGTTACAACAATTTTCTGAATTATAAAGATTAATCTGTAAATAAAATGCTAAATGGATACGCTTCTTGTGCGTTTGCAAAAGGCTGAGGGGCAAGGTTTTTGCAAGAGGACGCACGGGCCGTGCGTCCCTACAGTTCGGGAATTGAATTCGGGTGCGTAAGTGCTTTTGTCAGAGAATGATTGCCGGTTTGGAGTGGAGGGTGTAGCCGAGGGATTCTTTGAACTGGCAGAGGCCGGGGTCGGGGATGCCGTCGACGGAGGAGGGGCCGAGGTCGAAGCATCGTTCGCCGTCGGAGGCGAAGGACTCTGCCATGCGGGCGGCGAGAAAGTTCATGGGGCGGAGTGGCGCGGCTTCGGGGATGTGGCCCCAGTATACGCCCTGGACCACGCCCGAGGGGTGGTGGTAGTTGACGGCGGCGGCGATGTTCTCGCCCTGATGGCTGACTATGAATATGCTTCCCCGGACGAGTCGGCCAATTGTGGCGGCGAGGTTGTCGAGGGTCATGTGGACGGGGTAGCCTTTGGAGCGGTGGTTGATGCAGACGATGCGGTATGCCTCGGCGAGGGCGGCGGAGTCCGCGGGGGCGAAGCGGCGGCATTCGAGGCCGGCCTTGACGGATGCGCGGTATTTCCTGCGGGCCTGAGGTATCATGCAGGCTTCGACGTCCATTCCCGGGCTGAGGGGGAGGGCGTAGAGGTAGTCGGTGTAGAGGAGCCGGCCTCCGGCGCTGAGGGCGGCGAGGTATTGCTTGGCGATGGACGAGCCGGAGGAATATATGTCGGGGGGGAGGGTGAGGCGGACGGCTGCGCCGGCTTCGCGGCCGTAGCGGCGGAGGGCGTCGAGGGCCTCGACGTAGTGGGCGAGCTGCTGGGGCTTTGCGGCCTCGATGGAGGCGAAGGGCGCGGAGAATGGGGCGTTGAGGCGTCCGTCGCGCAGACCGAGAATCACGCCGAGGCGCGCTCGGTCCTCGCCGTCGAAGAAGGCCACATAGTGGACGTCCTCGCATTTGGAGCGGTTCAGCTCGGAGAAGGGCACGGAGTCGTAGACCAGCGCCGGCTCGGGAAAGAGCCGCTGATATTCTTCGGGAGAAATCCTCTTAGCATCCATCATATTGCTGATAAATTTCAATAAATTACGATAATGAAACTACGATATTCATCTCTATGAGTTTTATGGTGCAAATATAAAAAGACGCGACGATATTACGAAATACCTGATGAATGTCTTAATCGCCGGGTTGCCCCAGAATTCCGTAAATCTCAGCCTTTAGCTTTGGAATATGGTTGATAACTATAGCCCACAGTATATCGGGTTTGAGTGAGTCATAGGCATGAATTACATAATTGCGGGTATCAACGATTTTTCGGGCGGAAGAGATGCTGATGTCAGGATGAATCTTGAGAATACGATTCATGGCTTCTCCTATGATTTCGATATTGCGCTCTGTGAATTTCCTGAAAACGATATCGTTTTCGAACGTTTCATACAGTCGTCCGAAACGATCTTCTGCCATTTCGATTTCAGAAATGGCCTGAAGTATGTCGAGAAGATATTTCCTGATTGTCTTATCCATAGATGAGTCGTTTTGTGCGGTCGAGTTCTTCCCGGAAAACGGGATTCCTTACGGCATCATCGCAGACGAGGTCTATGCGACGCCCTGTAATTTCCTGAAGAGCATGCATGAAATCGAAGAAAATATCGGCCCAGTCGAGTCCTTCGGCATTGATGGAATTACTGTCGAAATTGACGGAGAAATCGATGTCGCTTTGGTCGTTGAAGCGGGGGGTTAGGATAGAACCGAACACCCACAGTTTTGCCACCTTGTACTTCTTGCACAAGGCGATAATCCTGTCGATGTTCATCTCAATCAGTTTCATGATGCAAATATAATCAATTGCAGGGATATAACAAAAAAAGCGGACTTCGGAAAGTTCGCTTTGGGGGGTAGAGTATGTTGCCTAATACTTCTCCGAAGCCATATTGTCTTCGGATTATCGAACTGTGTCAGATGATTCAAGCAATTGTGTTACTTCTGTTTTTAATAATGGCAAATGATTGATAACAATAGCCCATATCAAATCCTCTCTCAAACTGTCGTAACCATGTATAAGATAGTTGCGGGTATTGACTATTCTGCGAGCCGATGTGATTTCAATATCAGGCATGATTTTCAAAATACGATTCATGGCCTCGCCGATTATTGCAATCTCCCATTGTACGGCGCTTCTGAAACAGATATCGTCACAAAATGCCTGAAATTCTCTTGGCCTACTTGAACAGAACAGTTCGATATGGGATATACTGTTTAATATGTCATTGAGTGACTTATAGACCTGTTCATCCATAAATAAGGCGTTTGGTGTTGTTTAGTTCAGAGCGGAAATACGGATTTTTAATTGCCGTCTCATCAACCAAATCTACTTTGCGGCCAAGCACGAGCTGCAGTTCCTCAATAAAATCAAAGAATGTTATGAATAAATCCTGAATCTGATCGTAATGGAACACCACGGAGAAGTCGATGTCGCTTTGGTCGTTGAAGCGGGGGGTGAGGATAGAACCGAACACCCACAGTTTTGCGACCTTGTACTTTTTGCACAAGGCGATAATCCTGTCGATGTTCATCTCAATCAGTTTCATGATGCAAATATAATCAATTGCGGGGATATGACAAAAAAACAGACTTGGAATCGCTTCCAGGTCTGTCGCTTTTTGTGGAGTATAGCGGACTCGAACCGCTTACCTCAACACTGCCAGTGTTGCGCTCTACCAGATGAGCTAATACCCCGATTGGTCTGTTTGCGGTGCAAAGTTACGGAGCTTTTTTTATTTTTCCAATTCGGGCAGGCGTTTTTAGTGTTTGTTAACATCGTGGCCCGATTTTTCGTGCTATCTTCGCAAATATTTCCTTATCATGAAAATCCACCATTATTTAATAGCATTGTCGCTTGCAGCGGGTACGTTTACGGCCTGCGGAGCCGGGGCGTCGGACGGACGCGAGGGCGATTCGACATATGTAAGTGTCAACGAGGTGCATCGGGATGTCACCCTGCGTCTGGGTGCTGAGCGGTCAGGAGAGTATCTGCCTCTTCTCGAGGGGAAGCGCGCGGCTCTGTTCTCGAACCATACGGGCATTCTGCCGAACGGGCGTCATACACTCGACGCCCTTCTTGACAGCGGGGTGTCGGTGACGACTATTTTCTCGCCGGAGCACGGATTCCGTGGCACGGCGGACGCGGGAGAGCACGTGAAGGGTGGCCGCGACCCGAAGACGGGGATTGCCATTGCCTCGCTCTACGACGGCTCCGGGCGCCGCGAACCCTCGCGCGAGGTGATGGACGGCTTCGATGTGCTTGTGGTTGACATTCAGGACGTCGGGCTGCGGTTCTATACCTATTACTGCACGATGATTGACCTGATTAACGCCTGCGCCGGGGCGGGGAAGCCTGTTGTAATCCTTGACCGGCCGAATCCCAATGGGATGACGGTCGACGGCCCTGTGCTGGACATGCGCTACGCTTCGGGCGTGGGGCGTCTGCCGATACCTACGGTCCACGGCCTGACGCTCGGCGAGCTGGCGCTGATGGCACGCGGCGAGGGCTGGCTGAAAGGCGGTGCGAAGCCTGAAATCACGGTTGTGCCCTGCGAGGGCTACAGCCACTCGACGCGCTACCGTCTGCCCGTGGCGCCCTCGCCGAATCTGCGGACTATGCGTGCGATTTACCTCTACCCCTCGATGTGCTACTTCGAGGCCACTCCCGTAAGCCTCGGGCGCGGGACGGACCATCCTTTTGAAATCTACGGGCATCCTTCCATCCCGAGCGACTCCCTGCACCCCTATACCTTTACTCCCGAGTCGCGTCCCGGGGCGAAAAATCCGCCGCGCCTCGGCGAGGAGTGCCACGGCGTGGCGCTTACGGACCTCGACGAGGAAGAGATTATCGCCGGCGGCATCAATCTCGAATGGCTCATCGACGCCTACCGCTCGGTGGACCCGGCGACGCGCGAGACGTTCTTCTCCGGCTTTTTCGAGAAGCTTATGGGCCGCGGCGACATCCGCTCAATGATTGAGGAAGGCCGGACAGCGCAGGAAATCAAGGCCACCTGGGCAGACGAGGCCGCGGCCTTCAGGAAAAAGAGCGAGAAATACAGACTGTACCCCGATTAATCATGGCACTGACAATTATCCTTACTATCGCGGCCTATTTCGGGCTGCTGTTCCTTATCTCATGGCTGGCAAACCGTGGAACCGAGGACTCCAACGCCACCTTCTTCACCGGAGGCCGCAAGGCTCCGTGGCCTCTTGTGGCCTTCGCGATGATAGGCGCGGCCATCTCGGGCGTGACCTTCATCTCGGTGCCCGGCATGGTGGCGGCGAAGGGTTACGCCTATCTCCAGATGGTGCTGGGATTCATCGTGGGCTACGGTGTGATAGCTCTGGTGCTTGTGCCCATGTTCTACAGGCGGAAGCTCATCAGCATCTACGGCTATCTCGGCGAGCGCTTCGGACGCCATACCTACCGCACGGGGGCGTGGTTCTTCTTCGTGTCGAAGATGCTCGGCGCGGCGGTGCGCTTCTTCGTGGTGTGCGCCGTGCTCCAGCTTTTAGTGTTCCGGCCGCTGGGAGTTCCGTTTATATTCAATGTGATAGTGACGATAGCCCTGATATGGCTCTATACACTTCAGGGCGGCGTCAAGACTCTGATCTGGACCGACACGCTGAAGAGTTTCTGCCTGATTAGCTCGGTGGTGCTCTGCATATGGTTCGTGGCCAGAGAGTTGGGTATGGATTTCGGGGAAATGAGCCGTACCATCAGGGACCATCCCACCTCGCGGATGTTCTTCTTCGACAATCCGCGGGAGGCCACCTACTTCTGGAAGCAGTTCATCGCGGGTGTTTTCATGGCCATAGCCACCAACGGTCTGGACCAGGACATGATGCAGCGCAACCTTGCGTGCCGCAACTCGGGTCAGTCGCAGAAGAACATGATAGTGAGCGGCATCGTTCAGTTTTTCGTCATCGCGCTCTTCCTTCTTCTTGGGACGCTGCTTGTGGTGTTCATCGAGCGCAAGGGCATAGCCATGCCGGAGAAGAGCGACGAGCTTTTCGGGCTTGTGGCGACACATCCCGACGTTCCGGCCATCGTGGGCATACTCTTTGTTCTGGGGCTGGTGAGCGCGGCCTATTCCGCGGCGGGGTCGGCGCTGACGTCGCTGACCACATCCTTCACGGTGGACATCCTCGGCGCGCACGAGAAGCAGGCTCCCGAGAAGCTGACACGGACACGCAAGCTCGTGCATCTCGCCATGAGCGCCGTGATGGGCCTCGTGATAATCGTCTTTTATTACCTTTCGGACCAGGACGCCATTTCGGCGGTGTACACTCTGGCCTCGTACACCTACGGGCCTATACTCGGACTGTTTGTCTACGGAATGTTCTGGAAGCGTCCGGTGCACGACAGATGGGTTCCCCTCGCCTGCGTCGCCGCTCCGGCGGTGAGCTGGTGCATCCAGTGGGGGCTGAACCGCTGGTGCCACTACGAGACGGGCTTCGAGCTCCTGCTGATGAACGCGGCCGTGACCATACTGTTCCTGAGGCTGTTCAGCCCGATTAAGAAGAAAGAAAAACAGTGTTCTCCCGGAGCGTCCGCCGCCGGACGTCAATAATATGGCTCATTCACTCATCAACCGCTATCTCTGGCTCATCGACACCATACGGCGCCACGGCCGCATCACGCGCCGGGACCTCGACCGCGCGTGGCAGGACTCGGACTTCTCCGGAGGAGACCGGCTCCCCCGGCGCACCTTCTACAACTACCGCCAGGCCATCCTCGACATTTTCCACATCTCGATAGAGTTCGACCCCTCGACCTACGAGTACTATCTCTTGGACGAGGGGACCAACGAGAGCAACATGACGGACTGGCTGCTGAACACGGCGGCGGTGAGCGACACCCTGGCCGGGGCGCGCGACGTGGCCGGGAAAATATTCGTCGAGGACGTGCCCTCGGCCCGGGAGTTTCTGGCGCCGGCCATCGACGCGCTGAAGACGCGCCACACCGTGAGCCTCGACTATCAGGCCTACTACCGCTCGAAGCCCACGCGCGGAATCGAACTACAGCCCCTCTTTCTCAAGATTTTCCGTCAGAGGTGGTACATCACGGGGCGCGTCGTGGCCGAGAAAAAAATAAAGACCTACGCCCTCGACCGCGTGCAGTCGCTGCGCATCCTTCCGGAGACATTCGAAGAGGACCCGCTTTTCGATGCGGAGGAGTACACGCGCCATTCTTTCGGAGTTGTCTTCACCGAGGGCCGCGTGCACCGCATCGCGCTGAAAGCCACGCCGCGCGAGGCCAAATACCTCCGGACGCTGCCCCTTCATCCCTCGCAGGAGGAGATAGTCCACGACAGCTACTCGATATTCTATTACACCATGCGCGTGACTCCCGACCTCGTTGACGAAATCGTGTCGCGGGGCTCGCGTGTGGAAGTCCTTCAGCCTCAGGAGCTCCGGGCGCAGGTCAGCCGCGAGCTCGAGGAAGCCCTGAGACAATACACCGGAGCCGAGTCCTGAAATGCTTGCACCTGAAGAATTCGCCTCGGAGATGCTTTCGCTCCTGCCGTACGAGCCCAACGTGCAGCAGCGGCAGGTGGCGGGCGCGCTTGCCCGGTTCTGCGCGTCCGCGCGCCAGGATGTGGCCTTTATCCTCAACGGCTACGCCGGCACGGGCAAGACCTCGCTGACGGGGGCGCTCGTGCGGATGCTTGAGGCCTCGGGCGTGAAGTGTATGCTCATGGCCCCGACGGGACGCGCGGCCAAGGTGTTCTCCGCCAATTCCGGGGGACATCCGGCTTGGACCATACACCGTAAAATCTACCGGCATGTGTACGACCCCTCCGGCGGGATGGAGCGCGGAGGGCGCCCCGTGACGCGCGAGAACAATTATTCCAACATGGTCTTCATCATCGACGAGGCTTCGATGATAGGTGGCGACGGCGCGGACGGCGGCCTGCTGGAAGACCTTGTGACATATGTATACGCGGGCACGAACTGCCGGATGATACTCGTGGGCGACACGGCGCAGCTTCCGCCCGTCGGCTCGGAGCGCTCTCCGGCGATGGACCGCGAGGTGCTCAGGAGTTACGGCCTGCGCGTGAGCTGCGCGACGCTGACGGCAACGGCGCGTCAGGCGGCTGACTCGGGCATACTTTTCAACGCCACGCGTCTCCGGCGCGCCATGCGCGAATACTCGCAGGCCCTGAATCTCACCGGCGGTGAACCAATGGACCCGCACATCCGCGCCTCACTCGTGCCGAAGCTCCGCATCCGCGGGAACCTCGACGTGCGGGTCATCACCGAGCCGGACGAGCTACCCGAGACGGTCGACGGCTGTTTCCGCCGCGACGGCGACAGCGAGACCATCATCATCACGCGCAGCAACCGCCGCGCCCTCGAATACAACATGGGGGTGCGGAACGTGGTGCTCTACCGCGAGGAGGTGCTGAGCGCCGGCGACATGCTCATAGTGTCGAAAAACCATTACTTCCCCGGGGCCAGGCCCAAGGGCGTGGATTTCATAGCCAACGGCGATATCCTGCGGGTGGAGAAGGTGTACGGCACCGAGGAAAAGTACGGGCTCCGCTTCGCGGACGTGTCGGTGACGATAGGCGAGGCCGTGACTTTCGACACGAAGATTCTCGTGGACGGCCTTTACGCCGAGGGAGCGGCCATGACTTCCGAGCAGTATTCCGCATTGTATTACGGAATTCTCTACGACCCTGCGCTTTTCGGGCCCGACACTCCGGCTGACATCCGCCTCAAGAGCCTCGCCACTAATCCCTACTGGCATGCGCTGCAGGTGAAGTTCGCCTATGCCGTCACCTGCCATAAGGCTCAGGGCGGCCAGTGGACCAACGTATTGGTCGACCTCAGCTACATACCCGAGGATGCCATGGGGCTTGACCTCTACCGCTGGCTGTACACGGCCGTGACCCGCGCGCGGAAGCAGCTTTATCTCATCTCGCCCCCCGAGGCGATGCTGGAGTAAGAGCCGGCTCTAAACAATTCCGGAGGGTGGATTGTATTAATTTAAATACAGTTCACCATGTTTGTTATCTCCTCGTCAGCTCCATACGACGTCAGCCACTTCGTTGGCGACAGCACGGGCGCGTCGTACGCCATCGCCCAGTTCATAATGAAAGTCGTCGACTGGTTGCTCGCCATTTTCGGCCTCGAGCACCATCAGACGATAGTGACCTTCCTCTACGCCACGGTAGTCCTGCTTCTGGCGATAGTTGTCGGACGCATTTTCCAGTGGCTCATCCTGAATTTCGTGCGTGCGGTGGCAAAACGCTGGAGCTCCGACATCAACCACTCGCTGACCGACGTAAGGTTTTTCCACAAGGTTTGCCGAATTATCCCGCCACTTGTGTTCCTGATTCTCATACAGTTCACGCTGTCGAACCACAACGCCCTGTCGTCGTGGCTCACGAAGCTGTCGTTCATTTACATCTGTTTTGTGCTTGCCGTGACGCTTACGGCGCTTGTCGTGGCCGTATGGAAGCATCTCGACGCCAAGGAAAACAAGCGCAAGCTGCCCCTGAACGGCCTCGCGCAGCTCGTGAAGGGCATAATCTGGATACTGACGGCGATAATCGTCGTGGCAATCCTTGTCGACAAATCGCCCGCGGCGCTCCTGGCGGGTCTGGGTGCGTTTGCTGCGGTGCTGATGCTGGTGTTCAAGGACAGCATTCTCGGCGTCGTGGCCGGCGTCCAGCTTGCCGAGAACGATTCGCTTCACGTGGGCGACTGGATAGCGGTGCCGGGCACGAATGCCAACGGAACGGTGCAGGAAGTGTCGCTCACGGCGGTGAAAGTCCTCAACTGGGACAAGACCACGACCACGCTTCCGCCCTACAGCCTGATAAGCGGCGGCTTCACCAACTACCGTACCATGCAGAGGAGCAACACGCGGCTAATCTGCCGCTCATATATGATAGATGCCGACTCCCTCCTTCCCGCCACGCCGGAGATGCTTGAGGCCGTGCGCAAGCTGCCGTTCATGGATGCCTGGGTAGGCAAAAAGCTGGAGCAGCGTGCCGCCGGCCGCGACGCTGACGTTGACAACCCCGAGGGCCTCGTGGACGGCACAATCGACACGAATCTCGGGCTGTTCCGGGCGTATTTCAAGATGTGGCTTGACGCATCGCCGCTGATTTCGCACGAAAGCGACTGCTTCGTGTCGACTCTTCCGCAGACGCCCACGGGAATCCCCTTCCAGGTGTACTGCTTCACGGCGACTTCGAAATGGTTCCCCTACGAGGCGTCGCAGGACACTGTTTTCGAGCACCTTGCGGCTATGCTGAGCAAGTTCCAGCTCTATACCTTCGAGAATCCCTCGGGCCGCGACACCATCGTGGACGGCTACCTCAGCCCGGGCGGAAAAATCGACGACGTTTTCGGAGTGCCTTATCCCTTCTTCCAATCGCCTGACGCACCCGACTCTCCTGCCTCCACCCGCGTTGCGCCCCGGCAGCCGGAACCGGCGAAGTGATTACTCCAACGCGCGGCCTACCTGGGCTCCGGGCTTGAGGGTCATGGAGAAGGCGCAGTTGCGGCCGAAAACGGAGCTCCGGTACAGGAAATGGTAGCGCTCGGGGACGAGGCAGTCGAGGTTCACCTGCGCGCCGGTGGCGGGAGTGCCCTGACGGCTTCCGAAAGTCAGGCGTTCTTCGATGGTGACGTCGAATCCGGACACGTCGACGGCCACGGCGTAGGCGCCGTCGTCGTAGCTGATGCCCGTGAGACCGCGCCGCTCGATCTGGAGATTGTGCCCGTCTTCACTGACAGTGAGGATGATGCCCGGAGTCTCGGCTTCCGCCGAAGGCCCGTCGTCGAGGAGGGTTCCGCCGTACAGATACGAGCGGACTTCCCGCTTGCCGTGCGGCTGTGCCGACCGTGTGATGATAGCCGCGGCTATCACGGTGGCGATAACAAAAAATTCTATGCTGTGGAAGAAAGCGTATAGAAGCATGGGTAATAAATAGAATAAGGCGCACAAATTTAGTTATTTTTTGTGTCTTTAGCAAATATCCGCTAAATTTGTCACATGAAAATGCGAGAAATCCTTTTCGCGATGGGCGATCTGCTGTTGCCGCGGACCTGTGTGGTCTGCGGCTCCATGCTCACGCTCGCCGAGCGCGAGAGCGGCGCGGAGATGTGCCTCGACTGTTTTCTCAATCTCCCCCGCACGCATATCCACCGCCTCCCGACGCTCTCCGCAGGCCGCAACGCCGTGCAGGAACGCCTGGGCGACGGGCCTCCCCTCCTCATAGGCGGCGCATGGTTCTACTACGGGCGTGACTCGGCTTACGCCTCCCTGATTCGCTCGGCGAAGTACAACGACCGTCCGGCTCTCGCCCGCGGGCTGGGCCGCGCATACGGGCGAGAGCTTCTGGCGGATATTCCCGACCTTGGGCGCCATATTGACGTGCTCGTTCCGGTGCCCATGCACTGGCGCAAACAGATGCGCAGGGGCTACAACCAAAGCGAGCGGATAGCCATGGGCCTGAGCGACGCCACGGGAATTGCCGTCGGCGACAACCTCCGGGCCGTGCGCGCCCACAGAACGCAGACACGCCGCACGGCCGAAGAGCGCCGGCGAAACATCTGCGGCCTCTTCACCGTGGAGCACCCCGAAGAGCTCCTCGGCCTCAACGTGGCAGTAGTCGACGACGTGATAACCACCGGCACCACCGCTGCCGAAGCTACCCGCGCCGTCCTCGCCTCCGGCGCCGCCACAGTCAGCCTCTTCGCTCTGGGAATTACCCAGGGGTAAAGGCGAGACTCTTAAGAAGAGATCTGACTATAGCCTGTCTACGTGACAAATGTCTGGACCTTAATCGGTTGGTTTCTTATGGAAATGGGTGAAAAAGTTGTTTTTGCTGGGGCAGGAAGTGGCTGGAAAGTATAGTTGCTTTTATTTGGGGTCGGAATTAAATCCGGACGGAGGGTTGGGGGCTTTTTTTGGATTGGGCTTGTTCTAACATTTGCTGTATCAGGGCGAGGTCGGAGGCGACTTCGCCCTGGAGGAGGTAGGAGGTGCGTCGGGTGCGGAGGGTTTCGTAGATTTCGCGGGCTTTGGCGGGGTCGCCGTCGAGATGGAGAGCCATCGCACAGAGGATGCGTTCTTTGGAGGACATTACCCGGCGGTAGGTGTCGATGTAGGCGCGGAGGTCTTTGTCGAGGAGGGCGCGGGCTTTGTCGGGCCGGTCGGTGAGGAGGTAGAGGAAGACCATCTCGCAGGCTATTTCGCGGACGTAGAGTGGTATTATCTCGTCTTTACGGGCATAGAGCTTTTCGTAGGCTTCGAGGGCGCCGGGATAGTCCATGAGGTCGGTGAGGCGCGAGGCGTACATCACGGGGAGGGTGACTTCGAAGGCGTTGCGGTAGTCGATACGGTCGGGTACTGCGAAGAATTCCTCGGGCATGTCCTTGGGCCGGATGCCGTTCTGGATGAGGGCGTTGGCCCGAAGCTGGTTGACGAAGCTTCGCCGCGCGGCGGTGCTTTTGCGGAGGTCGAGGATGTTCTGGGCGTCGTTGCCCATGCCGCCGATTTTCATGGGGATGCCGTTCACGACAATGAGTATTAGGTCTGCGAATATGAAGATTACCAGTGCTTCCTTGACCAGGGGATGGGCATCGAGGAAGAGGAAGGGGAGCACGGCGATGAGGCAGAGGATGTTGGCGAGGACGCCTCCGGCGTTGTAGAGGACTGTAGGAACGGTCTCGGGGTCTCCTTCGAGCGGGGTGAGGAGGCACTGACCGCCTGTTCCGGCCACGGAGTATTTTTTGACGCGAAGGCGTCCGTCGCGCCGGATGAAGGTGAGGTTGCCGAGGCGGAAGGACACGAATTTGTAGCCGCTGAGGAGTCCGCAGACGAGGTGCCCGGCCTCGTGGGCGAATATGAGGAGGACTTCGAACGCGGCGAATGATGCGACACCGACGAGCATGGCGATGAGTCCTTCGGAGAAATTGGTGTGGCGGAGTTTTTGGATGAATTCGGCGGGAGTGGTGTCGGTGAAGAGGGCGAGTCCCGCGCCGGCAAGGAAGAGGCCGAGCACGGCGCCGAACAATAGTCCGCCGAGCATCTTGAGAATTGCTTTGAGGATTTCCATTTATAGAAAAGCAGATTAAAAGGTCTGCAAAGGTAGTGAAAATTCCCGTATTGTTTAAAATTGGTTAGAATTAATCATTGGAGGGCGGGCGGGGGAGGGGGTAATTTTGCAGGAAAAAAGTCTATGAGGAAATTTTTTGCTTTTTGTGGTGTAGCTGTGCTCGCCGGGGTGGCCTCTGCGGCCGGAAATACGGATGATGTGATTCTCCATGCGTGGAACTGGAGCGCGGATGAGATTGCGCGGAGCGCGGGTCTGATAGCCGATGCAGGGTATACGCTCGTGCAGACGGCGCCTATGCAACACTGTCTGACGCCTCGCGGGGGCAACCGCAAGCTTTTCTCGGCACCCGGCGAGGACGCGGGGAACTGGTATCATTACTATCAGCCGACGGACTGGAAGGTGGGCAACGACATCATAGGCACGCGTGAGTCCATCGCGGCGATGATTGATTCGCTCCATGCCCACGGACTGAGGGTGATTGTGGACGTGTGTCCCCAGCATACGGCTTTCGACATCGACGCGGTGGCCGACGAATTTCTCGAGGCCGCAGGGGGCCGCGTGGAGATGTACCATTCGACTGGACTCACTCCTATCGCGGACTACAACGACCGCCGCGAATGCACGCTTCAGGGTGTGGGCGGCCTTCCGGATGTGAACACGGAGAATCCGGATTTTCAGGCTTATTATCTGCGGTATGTGAACGAGCTAACGGGTATGGGCGTCGACGGTTTCCGCTACGACACGGCCAAGCATATCGGTCTGCCGTCGGACCCTGTGGATGCCGCTGCCGGTGTGAAGGCCAATGATTTCTGGGACGTGGCGACGGGGTGCAAGGCTGTGCGCGGTGTGCGTCTCGCCGAGCCGGCGGACTCGCTGTTCATCTATCTTGAGGTGCTTCAGGACCGGAGTGTGCCGGAGGCGGGATATGGCGAATACGGGCGGCTGACGGCCTCGAATTACGGGCATATGCTGCGCGAGGTGCTGAGGCGCGGCTCCGGCGCCGGAACGGAGCTTTCGGATTGGCGCCATTCGCTTCCGGCGGATCGGCTGGTAACCTGGGTCGAGAGCCACGACACGTATTGCAACGAGCATGAAAGCGCCTCGCTGGAGGATGAGTCGGTGCGTTGCGGATGGGTTTTCCTCACGGCCCGCGCCGGGGGCATTCCGCTGTTTTATTCGCGTCCGGCGGGCTCGACGAGGGCGGATTACTGGGGTGACAACGAGAACGGGAAGCGTGGCAACGACGAGTTTTTCCATCCCGAGGTGCGTGCGGCGAACAGGTTCCGCCACGCCATGGCCGGAGAGCCCGAGCGCATCCAGTCGACGGGTAGGGATGGTGAAATCCTTACAGTGGAGCGCGGAGCGAAGGGCATGGCCGTGGTGAACATCGGCGCCATGGCGGCGTTTGTCGATGTTCCCACGGCCATGCCGGACGGAATCTACCGTGACGAAGTCTACGGCAGGGAGTTCAGGGTGCGCAAGGGGCGCCTGAAGGGGACTACCGCGCCGCGGAGGTCATATATCCTGCGGGTGCGGTAGACTCAGCGTATGATGGTCTTGCGTGTCCGGGAGCCTTCGCGGACGATGTAGATGCCCGGACGCAGAGACGCTTTGTCGGCCTTCACTCCGGCCGGAGTGTACCATTCGGCCTCGGGGGAGTCAAGGGCTTCGGTAAGCGGGGCGGAGGTGTAGGTCATGTCGTAGGTGGAGGTCATCGCGTTGCCGAAGACGGTATAGTGAACGGTGACGTTCATTTTTCCGTCGGCCGGGGCGGCTCCTTCAGCGCGGTACTTGCCATCGGACAGGGTAGCTTCCACACCTTCAATAGACACTGCGACAATCTTCACGCCCTCGGCGCACGGCCGGACGGCCACGGCGTTTTCCTCGGGGAAGGTCTCGTAGACGAACATCTCCTCGACTTCGGCGTCGGTGAGCTGGCTGTAGAGCTCGCCGGCGCGGCCGGGCGCAAAGACTTTCCGCCAGCCGTTGCCTATTTTGCAGCCGTTCACCATCGAAATGTAGAGGGCGGCTTTGCCGGGATACTCCTCCTGATATTCGAGCCAGTCGATTTTGGGGTTGTTGACGATAATCTGGCCGTCAGTCCGGAAATCGACGGACCTATAGCTCGTGGACTTGCCGTTGTCGGGGAAGTAGAGGCGCATGAGGTCGGGGCAGTCCCTGAAAGCGCTCTCGGAATACCAGTCGACGCCCATGAGGTTAATGGCGACGAGGCCCGAGCCTCTGAAAGCGTCCTCGTAGATGTTTTCTGTGGACTCCTTGAGATAGACCTTCTCGAGACGCTTGCAATCCCGGAAGCATCCCCTCGGGATGTTCTTGAAGCCTGTGGGCCAGTGGACTTGCTTGAGGCCGCTTCCGGCGAACTGGTGGCCGACGAGATCTTCGAATGCGCCGACTGTGCCGAAGAGGAAGGACTCGAGAGCCTCGCATCCGGCGAAGGCGCGGCCCGGAAGCTCGGGAATTTTCATCTTCGAGGTCA
The DNA here is from genome assembly GCA_902491515.1 of uncultured Porphyromonadaceae bacterium. Lineage (GTDB taxonomy): Bacteria > Bacteroidota > Bacteroidia > Bacteroidales > Muribaculaceae > CAG-873. The sequence goes on along the minus strand of CABUIC010000006.1, from coordinate 85,472 downwards.
GGGGGAAGGCCGCGAGGCTCGCGCAGCCGTCGAAGGCACGGAAGCCCAGTTTGAGGGTGCGGATGCTTTCGGAAAGCGACACGGAGGCGAGCGAGCGGCAACCGAGGAAGGCATAGTGGCCGACGTAGGTGTTGGCGGTGGAATTCGTGCCTATGGCAATTGATTCGAGGAAGGGGCATTCCATGAAGGCACCTTCGCTGATGGTTGGTGGGGCTTGGCCGAGGAAGGTCACGCGTTTCACGGACGAGCCGAGGAATGCGTAGTCCGTGGTGGGGTTGGAGATGTCGGCGTGGACCACCACCTCTTCGACATCTGCGGAGCAGAAGGCGCCTGGGTGGATGGAGGTGCTGGTGGCGGGGATGGTGAAAGTGGAGTATTTCCGGCCCGGACAGAGGGAATAGAGGCCCGAGCCGTAGTAGACGGCACCGTCCTCGCGGGTGCGGTAGTTATGGGAGTTGGTGCAGTCGATTTCGGCGATGCCCTTGTTGTTGTACTGCCATCCGGTCTTGAGCCACTGGCCGCCCACGAGGTAGAGGCGTTTCAGGGCGCTGTTCGCAGCGAACGCGCCGAGGGAGATGTAGCTGACCTTGGCAGGTACGACGTAGGTCGTGGCTTTTGCGCCGGAGGGGTAGCGTGTGAGTTCGAGGATTTCTTCGTCGGTATAGTTCCTGCGCTCCACGAGCGCTCCGCCGATTGTCATGAAGTACTCCGAGCCGTCCTCGACGGAGTAAGAGGCGATGTTGGGGCAATCCTTGAACTCGAAGCGGCCAATCCAGCGCATGTAGCGGGGGATGCGTACTGAAGTTATGCCGTCGAGGCCGCCCACCACCGGAGCGTCGCCTTCGTGGCTTGTGTGGTTGCCCCATCCCAGGCCGGTGACGGGTACCGTCTTACCTCCGTTTTCAATCTCCGTGGGGAAGGCGAGCTCGCCTGAAGGGACAAATCCGTCGGCGAAGCACACAACGACAGCTTCCGGGCCGTCGTAGCCGACGAATTCAACGATGTCGTAGCGGAAATTGCCGACAACAATGCCGTCGGCACCGCGCAGGGAAAAGACGGAAGCGGCGAGGGACACCGCAAGCGTGATAATAGTTCTCACATTCATAACAACTTGATTTTTTTCGGCAAAGTTAAGCAGGCCCGGCGGAATGGCCGGCTTTTATGCCGTCGTAAAGCGTCTACAGGTGGCCGGAGTGCGGCTGTAGATGTTTTGTAGATGCTGATTTGAGGGAATTGCTTGCGGCTGTAAGGGGTTTTGACTATATTTGGCATATGAAACACTCTTGCCCGATGAACAGGACGGTTCTGCTCGCGATGGCGGTCCTGACAGCGCTTCTTTTCGCGTCTTGCCGTGAAGGGAGCGGATTTGTCGCTCCAACGGGATGGAAATCCACCGGTGCGCCGGCCGACTCGCTGACCCGGGAGATTGAACTCGCCATGCTTTTCGAGGAAAATCCCGATTCGATTGAAAGGCTTGTCGGCGCTTATGCTTCATCCGCTCCCGCGGGTCCGGAAAGGGACAGCCGGCTGCACTTCTGGAAGGGGCGGCTGGCCATGCGTCGCGGAAACCGCGAGCTCCGTAACGCGAAATACGACTCGGCGATGGCCGCGGCTCCTCCCGGCACGGACGAATATCTGCGGCACCGACTTCTGTGGATGAACGAGCGGCGTCAGGATTTCTCAGCCGTGGAATGGTATTCCTACAAGCTCGGAGAGGTGGAGTATTACGAGTCGAGGAAGGACTATGTGATGCTGTATATGTGCTACAACGACCTGATGGGGCTCATGCGGGATTTAGGTCTGAAGGATAAGGCACGCCAGTATTTCGCCCTGTGCGACAGCGTGAACGCTTTCACGGGCGAGCGGAAGAGCATTCTCGACCACAAAATCAACGAGGCGGCCCTTCTTTCGGATGACGGCCGGTTCGAGGAGGCGGCGGCGCTGAACCGGGAGATAAGCGAGGACTCGCTTTTCATGCTCAATACGCTGACATATCAGCTCGTGAACTTCAATCTCTATGTCTGCGACCTTGACACGGCTGCGCTTTACAAGGCATACAGGAGCCTCCTCGCCCACGGCGACAGGCAGGGGCTTTTCCCGAAGGTGTACATCTTCCTGACGCTTGACGCGGCATGGCGCGGCGACGGGGCTTTGGCGAATGCCTTTGCGGATACGCTTGCTCCACTCGCGGCAGGGATGCCAACGAGCCGGCGGAAGCAGGAGGCGTACAAGGCTCTCGCCCTTGCCCGGGAGCTCGGGGGAGACCGGGAGGAGGCGCTCGAGGCTTACCGCAGGTATGCGGCTGTTTCGGACACGCTGGTTCAGGAGCTCCGCAACAACAATATAGCGGGCATGGAGACGGCGGCGGAAATCAGGGCGATTGACGAGCGTATGGAGCGTGAGCGCCGGAGCGGGCGGGTGCGTCTGCTTGCAGTCGGCGGCTTCGCTCTGCTGGCTTTAGGAGTGTGTGTGGTTTACTTCGAGCGCCGTGCCGCGCGACTTCGCCGTCAGCGTATGGCCGCTGAGCACCGGCAGCTGGCGGTTCAGCTGAATTCGGACCGGCGGAGTCTCGCGCTGGAGAAGGCGGCGGAGAACTTGCGCGACATGAAAAATCGCGGCACGCTTTCACCGGGGGAGGCTTCGGCGCTCGAGCGCATACTCTCGGACCGGGGCTTCACGGAAATAGGGAGCGCGGATTTTATGGAGCTTTTCTCGCGGCAGTATCCGCTTTTTATCAGCCGTCTGAGGGAAATCTCGCCGAGAATCAGCGATTCGGCGGTGCGTCTGGCCGGGTATATTTCGATTGGACTCGGGACAAAGGAAATCTCGGAGCTGATGAACGTGCGTCCGGAGAGTGTGCGTCAGGCCCGGTGGCGCCTGAGAAAAACGCTCAGGCTTGAGGACGAGTCGGAGCTTTTCCCGATGCTCTCGCGGATGCTCGGGGAGGGGTCAGACAGATAAGGGGGATTACACACAACTGCCCTCCGGCGAATCGGAGGGGGCAGGAGATAGGATAGGGCGAATCAGTGGGCGAATGCGGCGGCGTAGGCGCGCATTTGCTTTACCATTGCGACGAGTCCGTTCGCACGAGTGGGGGAGAGGTGCTCGCTGAGGCCTATTTCGTCGATGAAGCGGAGGCGTGCGTCGAGGATTTCCAGCGGGGTGTGGCCGTTGAGGACGCTTATGAGGAGCGAGATTATTCCTTTTACGATAATAGCGTCGGAATCGGCCTGATATATGACGAGGCCTTCGGGGGTGAGCTGACCGTCGAGCCATACGCGGCTCTGACAGCCTTCGATGAGGCGGTCGGGGGTTTTGAGTGCGGGGTCGAAGGGCGGGAGCTGGTTTCCGAGGTCAATTATCATTGCGTAGCGGTCCATCCAGTCGTCGAGCTCGCTGAACTCGTCGATGATTTCCTGCTGTCGTTCTTCGATAGTCATTTTGCTTTTTCTTTGTAGACCACATTCAGGACAGTGCGTCCGACGGCCTCGAGGCTCTTGCGGTCGATGTTCTCGAGGTTGTCGCTATGGGTGTGCCATGTCGGGGGGAATGTGGCGGTTTTTTCGTTGATAGTCTCGATAATGTCGACAGTCGGGATTCCGGCCTGATTGAGGAACACGTGGTCGTCGGTGACGGCACCACCGGGGCTGTTGATGAAAATGTCGCCGTATCCGAGATGGTCGGCTTCGGCCCAGATCCGAGAAGTGGCCGAGCGTGCGTTCTGGAGGGAGAACATCTCCTGATAGAATCGGGCGTTTGTGCCGCCTACCATGTCGAGGAGGATGCCGTAGGCCGGCAGGAGCCGGTTCTTGCCGTAGGGCATGTGCTCGACCCAGTACTGGGTGCCGAGGCACCAGGATTCGGTCTTGTCGGAGAAGCCGGAAGAGGATCCGTAGTCCTCGGCGTCGACGAAGAGGAGGTCAACCCCGACTTCGGGGTCGCGGAGCTGGAAATTGCGTGCGAGCTCGAGGAGCACTCCCACGCCTGAGGCGCCGTCGTTAGCGCCGGGGATAGGTTTCTCGCGAAGCTCTTCGGTGGTTTCCATGTCGGCCCAGGGGCGTGTGTCCCAGTGGGCTACGAGGAGAATCCGTCGGCTCTCGGCCGGCGAAAAACCGGCGAAAATATTTGTAATGGGCAGTCGGTCGCCGTTGAAAGCGGTGACTTTAGCATCCTGGACAACAATAGTGTCGGCGGCATATTCCCGAAGTGTGCGGATAATATAGTCTCTGCATGCTTTGTGGCCGGGAGTTCCGGGCACTCTCGGACCGAAAGCCACCTGCCGGGCGATATGAGCGTAGGCACTGTCAGTCTGGAAATCGCCGATGAGGCGGTCAGCTATTGTCGTCGTCCCTTCGGACGACGGCGTGGTCCCCCCGGCGGTTTTATTGCCGCTACAGCTTGCGCCAAAGAGTCCCAATGCCAGGGACAGGCATACACCGAGTAATTTCATGACAGTCAGATGCTATTTTTTGCAAAGTTACAAAAAAGACACAAAAGAGTGTCTAAAAAGTTGTAAAAAAAATTCGCAAAAAAGTTACGCACCCCATGGTGTGGGATGCGTAAGTTATTGTTTACAAGCTTAAATGCTTAAGGAGGCTCTAAGGCCTGTCAGTCGATGATGTCGAAGCCGGTGTACTTGCGGAGGCATTCGGGAACTACGATGCCCTCTGGGGTCTGGTTGTTCTCGAGGAGGGCAGCCATGATGCGCGGGAGGGCAAGGGCCGATCCGTTGAGGGTGTGGCAGAGCTGTGTCTTCTTGTCGTCGCCGCGGAAGCGGCACTTGAGGCGGTTTGCCTGATATGTCTCGAAATTTGAAACGGAGGATACTTCGAGCCAGCGTTTCTGTGCGGCGGAGAAGACCTCGAAGTCGAAGGTGATTGCGGAAGTGAAGCTCATGTCGCCGCCGCAGAGGCGGAGGATATGCCAGGGCAGACCGAGCTTTTCGAGGAGGCCCTGGACGTGGTCCTTCATCTCCTCGAGGGCGGCGTAGGAGTTCTCGGGCTTCTCGATGCGTACAATCTCGACCTTGTCGAACTGGTGGAGGCGGTTGAGGCCGCGGACGTCACGGCCGTAGGAGCCGGCCTCGCGGCGGAAGCATGCGGAGTAGGCGCAGTTCTTGATGGGGAGTCTGTCGGCGGGGATTATGACGTCGCGGTAGAGGTTTGTGACGGGGACTTCGGCGGTGGGGATGAGGTAGAGGCCGTCGGCGGGGCAGTAGTACATCTGTCCTTCCTTGTCGGGGAGCTGTCCGGTGCCGTAGCCGGAGGCTTCGTTCACAACGTAGGGAGGCTGGACCTCAAGGTATCCGGCTTTTGAAGCCTCGTCGAGGAAGAACTGGATGAGCGCGCGCTGGAGCTTGGCGCCCTTGCCGAGGTATACGGGGAATCCTGCGCCTGTAATCTTCACGCCGAGGTCGAAGTCGATGAGGTTGTATTTTTTTGCGAGGTCCCAGTGGGGGAGAGCGTCGGCGGGGAGCTCGGGCATGGGTCCGCCGGTCTTTTCGACAACGTTGTCCTCGGCCGTGCGTCCCTCGGGAACCATGGCGCAGGGGAGGTTGGGGATATTGAGGAGTTCGGTGCGGATATCCGCCTCGGTCTTTGCGAGTTCGTCGGCAAAAGCCTTCTGCTCGTCCTTGAGGGCGGCCTGCTCTTTCTTTGCGGCTTCGGCCTCGTCCTTGTTTCCGGCCTTCATGGCCTTGCCGATAGCGTCGCTCATTTTCTTGAGCTGAGCGGCGGCATTGTCGTTCTTGAGCTGGAGTTCGCGGCGACGGTCGTCGAGAGCTATGACGCGGGCAATGGCGTCCTTGCCGTCGAAGCCCTTAATGGCCAGGCGAGCCACAACCTGCTCGGGATCGGCCTTGATCTGCTGAATCGTCAACATAATGCTATATGATGTGATATATGATTTACAAAAATCAGGAAAGGAGCTGCTTTGCCATCTGAGATATGGCGCGTCCGTCGGCTCGTCCGGCGAGGGCCTTAGTCGCTACGCCCATAACTTTGCCGATTTCGGCCGGGGACTTGGCGCCCACCTGTTCGATAATCTTGCGGATTTCGGCCTCGAGTTCCTCGGGGGAGAGGGCCTTTGGGAGGAATTCCTCGATTACGGCAGTCTCGGCGAGCTCGGTTTCAGCGAGCTCCGGGCGGTTCTGCTCGGTGTATATCTTGGCGCTTTCGCGGCGTTGCTTGGCCATCTTGACGAGGATTTTCATGGCGGCCTCGTCGGAGAGCTCGCCGTTGGAGCCCGGGGCGGTCTTTGCCTCGAGGAATTCCTTCTTGATGCCTCGGAGGGCCTGAAGGCGGAGGCGGTCCTTGGCGAGCATTGCGGCCTTGATGCCGCTTTCTACCTGGGTATATAAGTCCATGGTGATGAATATATGTAATTTTAGATATTATCGTTGAGGTTCCTTGCCGGTGAGGATGCGGAAGAGTTCGCGCATGCCCTCGGTCGCGGTCTTGCGTATGACAGTGACGCCTTCTGGGACAGCGGCGGGGTGCGGGTCGATGTAGTAGACGGGTACGCCACGGCGCACGTACTGAAGGAGTGCGGCGGCGGGGTAGACCACGAGGGAAGTTCCGATGATTACGAAAACGTCGGCCTCGGCGGCAAGCCCGGTGGCGGGCTCGAACATGGGCACGGCCTCCTGGAAGAAGACGATGTGCGGGCGGACGCGGTGTCCGTCGATAACGGTTTCGGGGGTCGTCTCGAGTGCCTCGGGTCTGAGTTCATAGACCTTTGACTCGTCGTCGACGGCGCGGACCTTCATGAGCTCGCCGTGGAGGTGCATGACCTTCCGCTGACCAGCGCGCTCGTGGAGGTTGTCGACGTTCTGGGTAATGACGTATACGTCCCAGCCCTCGTCCTCGAGGTCGTGGAGGAGGAAGTGGGCGGCGTTGGGGGAGGCCTTGAGGAGGTCCTTGCGGCGCCCGTTGTAGAACTTGTGGACGAGGGCGGGATTGCGGAGGTAGCCGTCGTGGCTCGCCACGTCCATCACGGGGTAGCTTTCCCACAGACCGCCGGCGTCGCGGAAGGTCGAGATGCCGCTTTCGGCACTGATGCCTGCTCCTGTTGAAACGACGAGCTTTTTCATCTGTCTTCGAGTGAGAAAGGAATAATGTTGGGTTTCTTAGGCTGGTCGGCGCTCTGGGGCTGGGCTGTTCCGGTCTTGACGGAAGCGGCTGCCCGCTTGCCGCGGAGGAATGCGGGTGTGCGCTCGAGGGCCTCGATCGCCTCGTCGCTGTCGAGCTGTTCGGCCTCGAGGATAATGTAGTTTTCGGTCTCTTTCTTGCGGCGGAGGTCGTCGAGCTTTTCGGTGCCGTAGTTCTGGATGAGTTTTTCGTCCATGGCGGCGTCGGTTGGCCCGGCATCGGGGGTGTCTGCGCCCTTGATGACCTGAGTGGGCTCACCGCCTTTGGCCACGACACTGCCGTTGACGGTAATGTCGAATCCTGAAGCGAGGAGGGTGAACTTCACCTGGTTTCCGAGGGTGTCGTCGTAGCCGTAACCCCAGATAACGTTCACTTCGAGGTTCATATCGCGGATGAACTGGGTGATTTCGTTGCTCTCGGCTGCGGTGTATGGTGGATCGATGGTGCGCGAGAAGTAGAAAGCGAAGAGAAGGCGCTTGGAGGTGTAGACATCGAAGTCTCGCATGAGGGGGGAGCGGAGTGCGTTCTGAATCGCCTTTGTCATTCGGTTCTCGCCTTCGCCGTAACCTACGGAAATGAGTGCCGTAACGCCGTCGCGGAGGGTGGTGTCGACGTCGCGCATATCGAGGTTGATCATGATGGGTGTCGTGATAATCTCGGAGATGGAACGTGCGGCGACGGTGAGAATGTCATCGGCCTTTGCGAATGCGAGGCTGAACTCGAGGTCGGGATAAATCTCGGCGAGGCGGTCGTTGTTGATGACGAGAAGAGCGTCGACATACCGGCCGAGCTCCTCGGCGCCACGTAAAGCCATGCGGATTTTCGGCATTCCCTCGAAGAAGAAAGGAATCGTGACGATGCCTACGGTGAGGATGCCGCGTTCCTTTGCTGCGCGGGCCACGACGGGGGAAGCTCCGGTACCGGTGCCACCGCCCATACCGGCGGTGACGAAGACCATGTTGGGCTTGGGAGTGAGGAGCTGGCGGATTTCCTCTATGCTTTCCTCAGCGGCCTCGCGGGCTACTTCGGGCTTTCCTCCTGCGCCGAGACCTTCGGTGGTCTCCGGGCCGAGGAGGAGCTTAGTGGGGACAGGCGACATTTCGAGCGCCTGCATATCGGTATTGGCGACGACGAACTGGATGTCGTCGACATGCTGTGAGAACATATGGTTCACGGCGTTTGAGCCGCCGCCGCCCACGCCGATCACGAGGATAAGGTGGTCGTGGGACTTCGGGCCGCCTTCAGGCACCCCCGTCTGATATTTCTTGAGATGTTCGGTGTCTCTGTTGTCTTCCATATACAGGAGAAAAATTAGTCGTTAAAGAATGTGGGGCCTGATGTTCACTTGATAGGGGGTTCGTATCCGTCGTCTTCAGGATCCTCGGGCATACGGAGGAAGTCGCCGATGCGTCGGGTGATGTTGTCGAGGCTCTTGCCTATGCCGGAGAAGGGATTTCCGCCCTTCCGGCCTCTGGCGGCCTGAGGTTCGTCCTCGAATGGGTCGTCGGGGGCCGGATTCGTGTCGGCGTCCTCGATTTCTTCCTCGATGTGCTCCTCGACGTATTCTTCGGTCTCTTCGGGATTTTCCTCGAAGTCGGGGTCGTCGGCGAGGACGTCCTCGTCGGATTCCGCGCGCCGCTTGTGTCGCCCGAAGATGCCGGCAAGGCCTCCGCGGCGCTTCTCTACGTGGGGTTCGGCCTCTTCTTCTCCGGGCTCTCCGGCGATGTCGGCCGGGGCGGGTGCGGCGGCGGGAGCTACGTACTCGGGTTCAGGCTCGGGGTCCTCGAAGACAATCGTGGACTTGGGGGGCATATATAGGCAGTCGACGACCTTGGGGGAGCGGGCTCCGGCCCAGAGGAGCGCGACGATGTCGATATTGTCGCCTGAGCGGTCGAAAGAGGAGTGGAACTCGACTACGGGGGGAATGCTGGCAGGGCGGACGCTCATCTTGCTCTGCGCACCGAGGACGTTGTCGAAGTTTCGGAGCTTCGAGCCGCCGCCGGTGAGGATTATTCCTGCGGCGAGTTCGGCAGCCTTGTATCCGCTCTGAAGAATCTGGTGCACGATGTTAGCGGCGATTTCTCCGGCGCGTGCCTGGACGAAGTTGTTGACTTCGACGGCAGTAGCGTCGCCGGCGGCGGAGCCGGATTCGGGGAGGGCCGCGTTTCCGATGGTGGTCTTGAACTCCTCGGCGCGCTCTTCGGTGAGGGTGAGGCCGTTCATTAGGTCGCGTGTGATGGTCCTTGAGCCTATGGGGAGGGTGGAAAGGTAGCAGAGGGCACCTTCCTTGTAGACGGATACCGTGACGGTCTCGGCGCCGAAGTCTACGAGGGCGCACCCGAGCTGGCGCTCGGTGTCAGTGAGGACGAGGTCGGCGACGGCGGTGGCGCGTAGGCGCTGGAAAACGCGGTCGCCGGTTATGCTCTCGAATTTCACGCGCTCGAGGTTGCGGCGTGTCTCGGGAGCTATGGCGATGAGGACGAACTCTCCGCGGAAGCGCTGGCCGTAGTTTCCGACGGGCTTAGCCACGGCGACGTTGTTGACGAAGAAGGTCCTCGGAAGGACAGCCTCGATAGCCTTGGTGGTGACAACGTCCTTGAGCGCCTCCTGCTTGAGGCGGTTGACGGTGTCGGCGAGAATCTCGATGTCGCCTGGGAAGGTGAGAGTTCCGGAAGCGGGAATGGAGCCGAGGGAGCGGCCACCGACGGGAACGACGACTCCGACAATCTTGTTCGGGGCGACGGCGGGATTGTTCTCGAGCTTGCGGATTATTTCGTTGACGCCGGAGGAAACCTCCTGGACGTTCTGGACTCGGCCGTAGCGGACATTGTCGACGGCCTTGATTTCTTCGACAGCGAGCACGGTAAGCACTCCGGAGGCGTCTACCGTGGCCACTCCACCCTTTATTTTGGAGGAGGAAATTTCGATTGCTACTATGCTGCGGGGTTCCATATTGAAGATTGCGGTATCGGTGGTACTGAAGGAGAGTTTGATTAAGGTTTCTTGGCAGGGGGAGGGGGGAGCTCAGGGAGGATTTTCTCTTCGTCGGCGAGCCCTTCGGCAACGGTGGTCGGGTCGGTCATGGTGGAGAGGTCGTCGAATTCCTCGTATTCCACGGAGTCTTCGAGGACAGTCGCGAGAGCGACGGGTGCGAGTTTGCTCCGGCGTCGGGAGGCTATTACGCGACCGCGCCACTTGACGGAGATGGTGTCGTACATCTCCCATCCCTTGGAGGGGATGACCTTGAGGTAGAAGGTGCGGAGGCGGCGGAACTTGTCGGCGACGTCGGCGGTGTCGCCGAAGTTGATGACGTGTCCGACGATAGTGGGTACTATGATGATGTCGCCCTTGCGGTCCTGGACGAGGGTTGACACGAGGGCGGAGAGCTCGGGGGTGCGCGCTATGTGGTCGAGGAGGGGGAGGAGGCGCGTGGCAGGATATACGCTGTCGAATCTGCCGAGGACCACGGGGACGTCGAGGTGGTAGCGCGGGTCGGCTGATATGCGTTTGCCCTGGCTGTTGATGTAGTATGACTTTGAGCCTTTCTCGAAGACGCGCGCGACGGGAGTCATCGGGACGACGTCGACGTGGAGAGCCCCGTCGGCGGCAATCCATGCGTTGACGCTCTCGACCTTGTCGGAGGCCCTGAGGCGGCGCTCGAGGGCGTCGAGGCCGAAGCGTCCGATGGGGCACCGGCCGAGGGTGTCGGGGTCGATGCCGCTTTCGCGGATAATGTCGGCCGGGGTGATGAAGTGGGTCATGAGAGTGTCGGCGACGCTGACGCGCATTCCGAGACGCATTGTGTCGCGGGCGGCGGAGTCGGCGGTAATCATCATGGCGAAGCAGAGGTATGCCAGCAGGACGGCTGCCAGCACGCACATCACTATGGAATTTCTGCTTATCATCTTTGAAAAAGGCTTTCGGGGGCTTATTTCCGGCGTTCGCCGGCAATTTCATCGGCGAGCCGGGCGGTGAGGATATTGAGGTCCCCGGCGCCGGCCGTCAATAGAACGTCAAAGTTACGATTTTTTAGCCGATTTACAAAATCCTGCTTGGAAATCATCTCCTTGTCGGCACATTTCACCTTGTCGAAGATGGTTTTCTCGCTGATTCCGGGAATGGGCTCCTCGCGGGCCGGGTAGAGGTCGACGAGGATAACGGAATCGGCGCCGGAGAGGGCCTCGGCGAACTGGGCGGCGAAGTCGCGGGTGCGGGAGTAGAGGTGGGGCTGGAATGCAACGGTGAGCCGGCGCCCAGGGAAGAGTGCGCGGACCGAGCGGATTGAGCTGCGGAGTTCGTCGGGATGGTGGGCGTAGTCGTCGATGATGGCGCGGGGGTCGCCTTCGGCGGGGCGGAGGTGGAACTGGAAGCGGCGCTCGACTCCGGGGTACGAGGCCATGGCCTTACGGGCGAGGTCGGGAGTGAGCTCTCCGGCGAGCCAGACGGCTGCGAGTGCGGCCACGGCATTGTCGATGTTGATGTCGACGGGTACACCGAGTTCGATATCTGCTATGGTTCCGCCGGGATAGACGAAGTCGAAGACGATGCGCCCCTCGCCCCGGCGGATATTGGCGGCGTGGAAGTCGCCTTCGGTGCGGGAGAAGGTGAATGTGCGGACGTCCTTGCCGGGGCGGGGCTTGAGCTTCAGGCCTGTGTGGATCAGGAGCATACCGCCGGGCTGGATGAGCTCTGTGAAGTGGGCGAAGCTCTCGAGGTATGCCTCTTCGGTGCCGTAGATGTCGAGGTGGTCGGGGTCCGTGGCGTTGATTACGGCGATGTAGGGGCGGAGGGTATGGAAAGAGCGGTCGTACTCGTCGGCTTCGATGACGCTGAAGGGCGAGGACTCGCTGAGCATGAGGTTGCTGTTATATCCGAGGAGAATGCCTCCGAGGAAAGCGTTGCAGCCCGTGGGGCCTGAGTGGAGGATGTGGGCGGCCATTGAGGAGGTCGTGGTCTTGCCGTGGGTTCCCGCGAAGCAGAGGCCTTTGGAACTGCGGGTTATTGCGCCGAGGACGGCGGAGCGCTTGTCGACCTCGAAGCCTCCGCGGCGGAAGAAGGCGAGAATTTCGTTGTCGTCGGGGATGGCCGGGGTGTAGACCACGAGAGTGTCGGCCGGGGTGCGGAATTGGGCCGGAATAGTGTCGGCGCAGTCGGTGTAGGTGATTTCCACGCCCTCGCGGGCGAGTTCGGACGTGAGGGCGGAGGGCGTGCGGTCGTACCCGGCGACTTTCTTGCCGAGGGAGAGGAAGTAGCGCTCGAGTGCGGCCATGCCTATGCCTCCGGCGCCAACGAAGTATATGTTTCTGATATCCTTGAGTTCCATGTCAGTTCTTGAGGTTGAGGATTCTGTCGATTCGGTCGACGATTTTTTCATCGCTGTCGCGCTGAGCGAGACGGAGGATGTTTCCGGAGAGATTTTCCCGCGCGGCGGGGTCGGCCATGAGGCGGAGGACTTCGGGCCAGAGTGCGGCCGGAGCGTCCTTGTCGAGGACCATTATGGCGGCGTCGCGTGAGGCGAGGGCCTCGGCGTTCTTTCGCTGGTGGTCTTCGGCGACGTTGGGGGAGGGCACGAGGATGGCGGGGAGGCCGAGGAGCTCGAGCTCGCTGATAGTTCCTGCGCCGGCGCGGGCCACGACGAGGTCGGCGGCGCGGTAGGCGAGGTCCATGTCGGAGATGAAGACTGTGCAGCGGACGTCGGAGGGTTTCTTTTCGTCGAAGACCTTGCGGCAGCGCTCGCCGTCGCTCTTACCGGTCTGCCAGAGGAGCTGGAATCCGGCACGGGCGACCGCCCCGTCGAGCGCGTTGGCAATAATCGCCTCGTTGAGGGTGCGTGCGCCGAGACTTCCTCCGACAACGAGGAGAAGGGGCTTCGCGGGATCGAAGCCGAGGGCCTTCTTGGCGTCCTCACGGCTCGCGGAGCACTCGAGGAGCGAGGGGCGGACGGGATTTCCGGTCATGACGATTTTCTCGGCCGGAAAGAAACGCTCAAGTCCGGGATATGCCACGCATATCGCCGCGGCGTCCTTTGCGAGCATCTTGTTGGTGACGCCGGGATAGGAATTCTGTTCCTGAAGGAGGGTGGGGATTCCGGCCTCCTGCGCCGCGGAGAGAGTGGGACCGGAGGCATATCCGCCGACCCCGATCGCGATGTCGGGGCGGAAGTCGCGGATGAGCTTCTTGGCGCGGCGGATGCTCTTGTACAGGCGCCAGAGAACGCGGAAATTTCGCCAGAGGCGCTTGCGGTCGAACCCGCTGACGGGTAGCCCGACAATCTTATATCCTGCGGCGGGGACGCGTTCCATTTCCATGCGTCCTTCGGCGCCGACGAAGAGGATTTCGGCATCGGGGTGTCTCCGGCGTATCGCCGCGGCTATCGAGAGAGCGGGGAAGATGTGGCCGCCGGTGCCACCGCCGCTGATTATTGCTTTCATGTCAGTCTGTGATTGCGTCTTTAGGTACGAGAGGATTGTCGCTCTGGAGGCTCTGGGGGAGTACGGCGAGCTCCTGCTTGACGGCTACGGAGTCGTTGTAGCGAGCGGCGTGGCGGCTGATGCTGAGCATGATGCCGAAAGCGATAGATGTGGCTATGACGCCGGTTCCGCCCTTGGATATCAGCGGGAGGGGCTGTCCCGAGACGGGAGCGACTCCCGAGACGATTGCCATGTGGTAGAGGGCCTGGAGCACGATTACGAAGGCGCATCCGATGACCATGATGCCGGGGAGGGTTTGGCGGAAGTTCATGGTGAGGTGGGCGGCGCGTCCGAGAAGCCAGAGATAGCTGAGAAGGAGAAGGAGTCCGACGAAGAGGCCGAGCTCCTCGATGATGATGGCGTAGATGTAGTCGGAGAAAGCGAGGGGCAGGCGGGCGTTCTCGCGGGAGTTGCCGACGCCGACACCGAAGAGGCCTCCGTGGGCCTGGGCGATGAAGCTCATCTGTTCCTGCTTGTTGTCGTCGGTGATTTTCGCGAGGTGCTTGTCGGGTGCGAGGAAGCGGTCGATGCGCGCCTTCCATGTCTTGCCGCGGGCCTCGCCCGCGCGGACGCTGTCGGGGTCCTGTTTGTTGAGGGTGTAGACCCTCATCTGTTCGGGGGAGATGTCCTCGAGAGGTTTCTCGCGCGTCATGTAGCCCACGAAGCAAAGGCCGGCGAGGCCTATCACGAGGGCGCCTATTCCGAAATGCTTCCACTCGACTCCTCCGACAAGCATCATTGCCATGCCTATAATTCCTACGAGGATGGCGTTGGAGAGGCCCTGGAAGATGAGTATGAGACAGCTCGCGCCTATGGCCGCCGTGCACCACAGGAATCCCCGGAAGGACACGCGGCCGTTGTTGCGGAGCTTCGAGCGGCTCAGAATCCATGCCACGATGAGGGCGGCGCCGAGCTTGAGGAACTCCGCGGGGAGGACAGTGGCGAATCCGAGGTCGATGGCTCGCTCGGCTCCGTTGATTCTCGTTCCGAAGAGCAGGACGTAGAGCATGGCTATGAAGCTGATGGCGAAGTAGAAGGGAATGGCGGCGTATATACGGCGGTAGTGGACGAACTGTAGGCCGAGCATGATGAGGAGCCCCACGCCGAGGAAGAGGACGTGGCGCTTGATGGGGCCGTAGATGTCGCCGGGGTTCACTTCCTGGATAGAAGCCGAAAAGAGCTCGACGATGGAAATCAGGACGATGAAGATGTAGATACCCCAGATGTGGTGGTCGGTGCGGACCTTGGACGTCAGTTTCCTGACGTCGTCGGCGGGAGAGGCGGGCAGAGTGGCTTCCATAGTAGTTTAGAGTTTGTTGGCGGGGATTTGGCTATTTTAGCTAAGTCAGCTATTATAGCTGACCTAAGTCGGCTTTTGTTATTTTTCCATTGCTTTTACGGCTTCTTTGAAGCGGCGGCCGCGGTCCTCGTAGCTTTTGAAGAGGTCGAAGCTCGCGCAGCAGGGGGATAGGAGGACTGTGTCGCCTTCGGAAGCGAAGCGTCGGCAGGCTTCGACGGCATCGGCGAGGCTGTGGGTGTCGGCTATGTCCCTGACTTCCCCGGAGAAGAAGTCGATGATTTTCTTATTGTCCACACCCATGGCCACGATGGCTTTCACGCGCTTGCGGACGAGGGGCAGGATTTCGGAATAGTCGTTGCCCTTGTCTTTTCCGCCGAGGATGAGGACCGTGGGGCCACTCATGGCCTCGAGGGCGTAGTAGCAGGAGTTTACGTTTGTGGCCTTGGAGTCGTTGATCCATCGGACGCCGTCGATGGTTGCGACGGGTTCGAGGCGGTGCTCTACGGGCTCGAAGTCGCTGAGGGCGCGGCGGATTGTCTCCTTGCGGATGTTCAGGAGCGACGCGCTGAGTCCGGAGGCCATGGAGTTGTAGAGGTTGTGGAGGCCGTGGAGTGCGAGGTCGGCGCGGGGCATCTCGAGGTGTTCGCCGGGGGTGTCGAGGATGAGTCGGTTCTCGGCGTCGACGTATGCGGCTGTGTCCTCCTCGCGGGTTTCGGCGAAGGGATACATACGGGCCTCGACGGTGATTTTCTCGAGCTGGGCGTTGATGACGGGGTCGTCCTTCCAGTAGATGAAGGAGTCCTCGCCGGTCATGTTGCGGAGGATTCGGAACTTCGCGCGGACGTAGTTCTCCATCTTGTGGTCGTAGCGGTCGAGGTGGTCGGGGGTGATGTTCATAATCACGGCGATGTTGGCCTTGAAGTCGTACATGTTGTCGAGCTGGAAGGAGCTGAGCTCGATGACGTAGACCTTATGGGGCTCACGTGCGACCTGCCAGGCGAGGCTGTAACCGACGTTACCGGCGAGGCCCACGTCGAGCCCTGCCTCGCGGAGGATGTGGTATGTGAGGAGAGTGGTTGTGGTCTTGCCGTTGCTGCCTGTGATGCAGACCATCTTCGCGTCGCCGGCGTATCGTCCGGCGAACTCGATTTCGCTGACCACGGGGATGTTCTTGGCCATGGCCGCGGCGACCATCGGGGCGTCGAGGGGAATGCCTGGACTCTTGACAATCTCGTCGGCGCTGAGGATTAGCGCGGGGGTGTGCGAGCCTTCCTCGAAGGGGATTTCCTCTTTTTCGAGTACGGAGCGGTAGTGGTCGGAGATTTTTCCGCAGTCGCTAAGGAAGACGTCCATGCCGAGGTCCTTGGCAAGGATGGCGGCGCCTGTGCCGCTTTCGCCGGCGCCGAGGACTACAAGTCGCTTAGTCATTGTATGCAGTAGCTTGGATTAACGAATCTTGAGTGTGACAAAAGTGATTGCGGCGAGAATCATGCCGACAATCCAGAAGCGCATGACGATTTTCTGCTCGGGAATCCTCGCCTTGGGGAAGTCGAAGAGCACGCGGGGGACGCTCCCGGCGTCGCGCTGGAAATGGTGGTGGAGCGGGGTCATGCGGAGCACGCGGCGACCGTTTCCGGCGGCGTCCTTCGTGGCCTTGAAGACTCCGACCTGAAGGGCCACGGAGAAGTCCTCGAGGTAGAAGAGGAGGCAGAGAATGGGGAGGAGGAGCTCCTTGTGGATGAGGATGGCGCAGACGGCGATTATGCCTCCGAGGGTGAGGGAGCCGGTGTCGCCCATGAAGACTGTTGCGGGGGAGGCGTTGTACCAGAGGAACCCGACGAGGGCGCCGACAAAGGCGGCCATGAAGACCACGAGCTCCCAGGAGCCGGGGACATACATTATATTAAGGTAGGAGGAGTAGATGATGTTGCCTCCGAGGTATGCCATTGCCATGAGGGCCACTCCGGCGATGGCCGAGAGGCCTGAGCATAGGCCGTCGAGGCCGTCGTTGAGGTTGGCGCCGTTGCTGGTGGCCATGACGAAGAAGACGGTGACGAGGAGGAAGATGACCCATCCGCCGATTTCAGCGGCGTTGCCGCCCATCCATTCCGTGAGCCAGGAGTAGTTGAAGTTGTTGTTCTTGACGAAGGGAATGGTTGTCTGCGGGGACTTCACGACGTCGCCTTCGTTGTAGATGACCTCCTCGACGAGCTGGGTCTGCTCGGAGATTACCTCGGAGTTCTCGACTATGACCATGTCGGGGTTGAGGTACATTGTCGTGGCGACAATCACGCCGATTCCGACCTGGGCGATAATCTTGTAGCGGCCCTTGATGCCGTCCTTGTTGTGGTACTTCAGCTTCTTGTAGTCGTCGAGGAAGCCGAGAGCGCCGAGCCAGACGGTGGTGAGGAGCATCAGGAGCATGTAGATGTTGGAAAGGTCGCCGATCAGCAGGCAGGGCACGAGAATGGAGACGAGGATTATGATACCGCCCATAGTGGGGGTCTTGCTCTTTCGGGCCTCGCCCTCGATTCCGAGCTCGCGGGCCTTTTCGGCCACCTGCATGCGGCCGAGGCGGCGGATTATGTAGCTGCCCACAATCATACCGATCAGGAGGCTCAGTACGAATGCGAGTCCCGAGCGGAAGGAGATGTAGCTCATGAGGCGCGCGCCGGGGAAGCTGCTGTGGGCGAGGGATTCAAACAGGGAGTAGAACATGTCTGCGTCTTTTATGGGGTCAGTTTATGCCGAGGGCTTCGCGCACTTCCTCGCGGTCGTCGAAGTGGCGGGTTTCCTTGCCGATTATCTGGTAAGTCTCGTGGCCCTTTCCTGCCACAAGGATGAGGTCGCCGGGACGGGCCATCGCGGCGGCGCTCCGGATTGCCTCGCGGCGGTCAAGGTTGACGAGCACGCGGGCGCGGAGGCAGGGGTCGGTGATTCCCGCGAGCATGTCCCTGACGATTTCCGCGGGGTCCTCGCTGCGGGGGTTGTCGCTGGTAAGAATCACGAGCCGGGAGTAACGGGCGGCTACGGCGGCCATCTGCGGGCGCTTGCCCTTGTCGCGGTCGCCTCCGCAGCCGCAGACCGTGATTATGCGACCCTTGCCGTCAAGGATTTCGGCTATTGTTGAGAGGACGTTCTCGAGGGCGTCGGGGGTGTGGGCGTAGTCGACAATCGCCGTCACGGCGGAGGGGGAGCGGAAGGGCTGGAAACGACCGGCCACGGGGTGCATGGCGCTGACGGCGCGGAGCACCTCGTCCACGGGGTAGCCGAGGAGCACGCCCGCGCCGTAGACCGCCGCGAGGTTCGAGGCGTTGAAGCGTCCGACAAACATGGTCTCCACCTCGCGTCCGTTGAAGTTCAGGAGCATGCCGTCGAGGCGGTTCTCGACGACCTGTACGCGGAAGTCGGCGTCGCCGCGGATGGAATATGTGGCGGTGGGCCTGGCGGAGGTGTTCTGTACCATGACGGGCCCGTTGGGGTCGTCGAGGTTGGTGAGGGCCCAGGCGCCGGAGCCGAGGCTGTCGAAGAAGCTCTTCTTGGCCTCGAGGTAAGCCTTGAAAGTCTTATGGTAGTCGAGGTGGTCGCGTGTGAGGTTGGTGAAGATGCCTCCTGAGAAGTCGAGCCCCGCGATGCGGTGCTGTGCGGCGGCGTGGGAGCTGACCTCCATGGCGCAGAAGGAGCATCCGGCCTCGACCATGCGTGCGAGGAGGGCCTGGAGCTCGAGGGGCCCGGGTGTGGTGTGCGTGGCGGGCACTACCTCGTCGCCGATGCGGTTCTCGACGGTGGAGAGGAGCCCGGCCTTCTCCCCCATTGCGCCGGCGAGGCGGTAGAGGAGGGTTGCGATGGTGGTCTTGCCGTTTGTACCGGTCACGCCCACGAGCGTGAGCGCGCGCGAGGGGTCGCCCCACCAGCGGGAGGCGAGGAGTCCGAGGGCTATGGAGCTGTTGGGCACGGTAATCCAGAGGGCTCCGGCGCGGAGGTCGGCGGGGATGCCGTCGGGGATTTCCTCGCAGACAATGGCGGAGGCTCCGCGGGAGAGGGCCGCGGCGATGTAGCTGTGGCCGTCGACGGCGGTGCCGCGCACGGCCACGAACATGCCTCCGGGCTCCACGGCGCGGGAGTCGTCGGTGAGTCCGCTGACGCTTTCAGGACGCGGACCTTCGAGGGCCGCGGGCCGGATGGCGTCGAGCAATATGTCGAGTTTCTTCATTTTCGGTAATTTTTTGCAAAGATACGCATTTTTCAGTCGAGATGGCGCAGATGGAGCGTGACTTTCGTACCGGGAGGCAGAGTGGCGCCCGCGGCAGGCTCCTGGGAGGCCACGTAGCCCACGCCCTGGAACTGCACGGCATATCCCGCGCCCTCGAGGACGGCAAGGGCCTCGCGGAGTCCTACGCCGCGGACATCGGGCACGGTCGACTCCCTGGGGGTGCGGGATGCGTTGTCGGGCCGGATGATAGTGCGCGAGGTGCGCATCCGCAGATTGTTGTGGAGTGTGGCGGAGCGCTCGGCGTTGAAGGAGGCGTAGATTGTCGGGGTCTGTCCCACTGGCCTGGCGGCGGAGTCGGGGACGAAGGCCGTGGACTCGGCGAAGAGGCCGCGGGAGTAGAGCTTGCGTGCAACGTTGCGCACCACTTCCCCCGCCGAGCCTGCGGCGCCGCGGTAGGCTCCGCGCGGGTCGCTGACCACGACGATGCACGTGTAGCGCGGTTTATCGTAGGGGAAGAACCCGCAGAAGGTCACGCGGTAGCGTCCGGGGATATAGCCGCCGGTGAAGGGGATGCCGGGGATGCGGCGTCCGAGGCTGTCGCGCGGGGCTTCCTTAGCGAGGAGGCAGGTGCCGGTCTTGCCGGCGATTTCGACGATGGGGTCCTTGAGGCGCTTGGCCGTGCCGCCCTGCTCCCAGACCACGTCGTGCATCATCTTGCGGAGGGCGGCGGCGTCCTCGCTGGAGAGGATGCGGTCGCGGACGTAGGTCACGTCCAGAAGCGAGTCGACGCCGCCGGGGAGACGGTGGCCCTTGACGAGGCGCGGGCGCACGAAGCGGCCGTCGTTGGCGATGGCGTTGTAGAAGGCGCAGGTGTAGAGCGGGGGAATCTGCGTGGTGTAGCCGAAGACCATGCGCGAGAGGTTGAGGCGTCCGCCGACGTTGTTCTGCAGCTTGGGGAAGTAGGGAATGCGCTCGCGGGCAATTCCGGTGTTGAGCCTGTCGAAGAAACCGAGCTCGGCGAGGTCGGCGCGGAAGGCGTTGGGGTCGTTCTCGTAGTGGGGCATCGTGAGTTTCACCATGCCGATGTTGGAGGAGTACTCCATGAAACGGCTCACGGGGAGAGTAGCCGGGGAGTGAGTGTCGGTGATGGGCTTGCGGCCGAGGTAGGCGTAGGAGTGGCCGATGGGGTATGTGCGGTCGAGTGGCCGCGCGTAGCCCTTGTGGAGGGCGAGGGCCATGGTCATGACCTTCATAACCGAACCGGGCTCGTATGCGAGGACCGCGCGGTTCATGGCCTCGATGCAGCGGGGTTCGGCGGAGGTGCTGTCGCGCTCGAGGTTGGAGATGGCCTTGATGTCGCCTGTTGCGGTCTCCATGAGGATTGCCGTGCCCCAGTCGGCGTTTGCCTTAATGAGCATGTCGCCGAGCTCGTACTCGAGGATGTCCTGCATGGTGATGTCGATAGTGGTGATGAGGCTCGTGCCGTCGCGGGCCGGGACGTCCTCCCAGTATCCTGCGCCGCGGGTGAACATGCGCTTGGTCTTGATGCCGGGAGTGCCGTAGAGCATGGAGTCGAGGGCCTTCTCGAGGCCGCTGACGCCGTGGACCTCGCCGCCCTCGACCTCGCCGACGCGGCCGATGCTCAGCGCGGCCATGTCGCCGTAGGGATATGCCCGCTTGATTACGGGTTCGGCTTTGAGACCGTGCTGCGTGGCCTTCCTGAATCCGCGGAAGAAGGGGAAGGTGTAGCGCACGCGTTTCATCATGTCCTCGGGGATGGCCTTGAGAAGGAGGAAGGAGCGCGAGCGGTTCTGGACGCTGTCGCTGAGGGGCTTGCGCAGATAGGCCTCCCAGCCCTCGCGGGTGCGCTGTCTGAAATATTTCGCCAGGGAGTCGGCCAGGAGTGGGATGCTGTCGTAGTACTCCACGATTTTGAAACGCGGGGCGCGGAAGTCGATGCGCATGTCGTAGTAGCTCAGGTTGGTGGCGAGAATCTCGCCCTTGCAGGAGAGTATTTCGCCGCGCATGGGCGCCGACTTTATGGTGTCGCTCAGGCGGGCGAGGCCCTTTCTCTCATAGTCGCCGCCGTGCACGACTGTGGTGTTGACGAGCTTGAAGATGATGGCTACGGCAAGGAGCACTATCGGCGCAAGCACAATCACGAAGCGCCCGATAACCTTGAAGTGGCTGTAGCCCGAGTTTTTGTCTGTCATGGTCGGTATGTGTGATAAAAGTCAAAGGTCAGGGAGTGTCCTTCAGTCCTCGTAGGTCAGCGAGAGGGGGTACTGCTCGGGGATTCCGAGCCCCAGGCCGAGGGAGTCGACGGTGTGCTTGATTGTGATTTCGCGTGTGAGGGTGGTGTAGCGGGAGCGCTCGCGCTGCTTGTATGTGCACATCACCTTGATCTGGTGGTCGAGACTCTTGATGCGCTCCATGGAGGTGACGCAGTCGAAGCGGATGGCGATGAACCCCACGCAGAAAATCAGTATAAGACCCGTGGCGAAGAAGTTCTTCCGGAAAAACTCGCTGGAGATGCCGCGTCCGGTGACCATCCTGCGCAGGCCGCGCTGCGCTTCCGTCTTGCATTTCTTGATGATTTTCATGATAGGTTCATTTTTTTTTCGTGTGTGGGTGTGTGATGAATATGAAGCTTGGCCGAGGGAATTTCGGGGGCGGAAATCAGCCTGCGGCCCCGTTGTCGAGGCGCTCGGCCACGCGCAGCTTGGCGCTCCGCGAACGCGGATTGCGCGCCACCTCCTCCTCCGAGGGGACGACGGGCTTGGCCGTGAGCAGCCGGAAGGGAACATTCGCGCGTCCGTAGAGGTCCTTCTCCACCTCCCCGTCTATGCGGCCCGAGCGCATGAAATTCTTCACGAGCCGGTCCTCGAGGGAATGGTAGGTGATGACCGCGAGCCGTCCGCCGGGCCTGAGCACCCGCAGACTCTGCTCCAGAAAGCTCTTCAGGGCATCCATCTCGCCGTTCACCTCAATCCGCAGGGCCTGAAACACCTGTGCGAGCTCCTTCTTCTCCTGACGGGGATTGATGAAAGGACGCACAGCCTCCACGAGACGCGCCGTGGTATCCACGCCGCCGCCCTTGCGGGCCCCGACAATCGCGCGGGCCATGCGCCGCGCCTGCCGCAGCTCGCCGAAGAAGCGCAGGACATCAGCGATACGGTCCTCGGAAGCCTCCTCGAGGAACTTCGCCGCCGAAAACCCGGCGCGACGGTTCATACGCATGTCCAGCCGGGCGTCCGCACGGAAACTGAAACCCCGCTCAGGGTCGTCGAAGTGGTGCGACGACACCCCGAGGTCCGCCAGCACGCCGTCGGCCTTCTCCACGCCGTAATAGCGCAGGAAGTTGCTCAGGAAACGGAAATTGCCGTACACGGCCGTGAAACGCGGGTCGGAGAAAGCCCGCTCGATGGCGTCGCTGTCCTGGTCGAAGGAGTAGAGGTGCCCTTCGGGGCTCAGGCGTTCCACGATGGCACGACTGTGACCGCCCCCGCCGAGGGTGGCGTCGACGTAGATGCCGTCCTCGCGGATGTCGAGGGCGGCGAGTGCTTCGGGCAAGAGTGCGGGTATGTGGTAAACCTCCTGAGTCATAATACGTTGGCTGATGCGGACGGGTGAAGAGTGAAATGCTTATGTTTCCGCTTGTAAAGTTACAGAAAATCCACCAAAAATTTACAATTAAAAACAGTTAATTTTTTAATTTAGGCAAAAAAGTTATCAACATATTTCCTCAGAACGGAAAAGCGCCGAAAGTCAGAGTTTTCCCGACTTCCGGCGCCCGATGCGTCGATTAACAAATGCAAACTAAAAAAGCTTAGCCAATTCCGCCCCAAGACGATTCGGATCGTCCACACGCGCCACAATGTCGCCCTTGCGGTCGATGACGAAAGTCGCCGGCAAAGACGCCACATTGTAGGCCGAGAGCACATTCAGGCCGTCCGTCGGAGCGTTGTAGACCGTAATCCAGGGGAGGTTGCGGGCCGACTCCTTCCACTGCACGTCGTCGCGGTCGAAAGCAAGCTGATAAATCTCCAGCCCCTGAGCGTGATACTTCTCGTAAGCCTCGTTCAGAATCACACTCAGCGCCGGCGAGAAGTCGCTCTGGTAGGCCGTGAAATTCAGCACAATCACCTTGCCCTGCGAGGCGAGGTCCCTGAGAGAGTGGCTCGTGCCGAGGTCATCATAGCGGACGATGTCAATCACGCCCGCTGCGGGAACCTCGATTTCCGTCGTCTGTACTCCGCCTTTGCCGAGCGCCTTGCGGCCTTCGAGGTACACGGCCTTGATGATGGCGCCGCGGGGGTCGTCGGGACGGTGAGTGGCGAAATTCTGGGCTACGGCACCGTAGATTCTGTTACCGAAAGCATCCGCGGGGTCGAAAACCGTGCGACCGCCCACACTCTTGTTGAGGACATAGTAGGCGATGATGCTCGAGGAGTCGGCGATGGCCGCCTGCGCGAGTTCGCGGCGCAGCTCGGGGTCGGCGGCCGCGGCATTGCCGAGGCGCGAGCCCGCGGCGGCCACGAGCGAGTCGATGCGCGACATCTCCACGGCCATGGGCGTCCCGGAGGCTTTGCCGTCGCGGACCTTCACGGCATCCGTGCCGTCCACGGGGAAGAATACCGGGCTTGCGAAGCCCGCGCCGGTGAGGCGCATGATTTCGGGATAGGTGGCCGGGGCGTCCGCGCGGTATTCGAACTTCCCGTCCTTGCCCACGGCAAGGGAGTCGACGAGATACCAGATGCCGTTGTTGTAGCCCTCGAGGGCGATTTTCGTGCCGTCGGCTGCGCCGCAAGTGCCTTCCACGCTCCAGCCCTTGGGCCCGGAGCAGGCCGCGGCGGCGAGAGTCAGCGCGGCGAGGCTTATATAAGTGATGCGTTTCATCTTACTCGAAGTTTGCGGCTATGGCGCCGGCTATTTCGGCCATGCGCTCGGCCGGAAGCGAGAGTTTGGGTTTGCGGAAGTCCATGTCGCTCTCCGAGGAGATGGGCACGATGTGGATATGTGCGTGGGGCACCTCCATGCCGAGCACCGCGGTGGCGATGCGGCGGCAGGGCACGGCCTTCTGTACGGCGGCGGCCACGCGCTTGGCGAAGAGCTGGAGCGCGGCGTATTCCGCGTCGGGGAGGTCGAAAATGTAGTCGACCTCGCGCTTGGGCACCACGAGGGTGTGGCCCTCGGTCATGGGGTTGATGTCGAGGAAAGCGTAGTGGGCCTCGTCCTCGGCCACCTTGTAGGAGGGGATTTCCCCGGCGATGATGCGAGAGAATATGCTTGCCATAGCCTTAGCAGCCGATGCCGATTTCGAGGATTTCAAACTTCACCTTTCCGGCGGGGATGGTGATTTCCACCACGTCGCCCTTCTTGTGGCCGAGGAGGCCGTGGGCAATGGGGGTCGAGAGGGCGATTTTCTTCTCGCGGAGGTTGGCCTCGGAGTCGGCCACGATGGTGTACTCGACTTCCATGCCTGTGGCGAGATTGCGGATCTTCACCTTGCTGAGCACCTGCACCTCGTCGGTCGAGAGCTTGCTTTCGTCGATTATGCGGGCGTTGGCCACGAGGTCCTTAAGCTGTGCGATTTTCATCTCGAGCATACCCTGGGCCTCCTTTGCGGCGTCGTATTCGGAATTCTCGGAGAGGTCGCCCTTGTCTCGGGCCTCGGCGATGGCCGCGGAGATTTCTGGACGTTTCACACTTTCGAGGTAGGCTATTTCTTCCATCTTCCGGTCATAGCCTTCTTTAGTCATATAGGTGATTGCCATAATTTCGATAGTTTCTGATTTTAAAGTTTTAGCACGATATTAAAAAATAAAGAAACCCGGCCCGTGTGCATCGGGCGAGTCCCCATAAGGATAACAAAAAACTTGCACTGCAAAGTTAAGGATAAAAACGCCACCAACAAAGTCCTGCCGGGGTTAAAGTTTGTTAACTTCCGGCGAGGAAGGGGCTTAGGCCCTATTGGGCCTATAAGGCCTATAGCTCTACCCGCTCGTCCTTGTTGTTGACGAGGGTGATGAAGAGGGCCGGGACGGCGAGGGCCACGGGGAAGATGTACCACCAGGGGTTGGGCGACTTCATCGCGCCGACTATCAGGAAGTAGAGGATGAACCAGCCGGTGAGGCCGGAGAACCATTCGTTGACGACGATGCTCTTCGGTTTCTTTATCCAGAACCACAGGGCGTAGCCGATGAAGAAGGCGAGTGCGAGGGCGCAGCAGATGCCGGGCAGGAGCAGACTCTCGGTGTAGAGCATCATCAGGAGACTGACGACAATCACCATCATCAGCGAGTTGAGCACCTTGCTCGAGTAAAAGGCATGTAGTCTGGGATGTCTGATATTCTGTTTCATGTCGGCAAAGTTACGAAAAAACTCAAATCGCGTCAAGCGACAGGATTTCTTTCAGGATGGCCGTTCCGGCGGCGACGGTGGGGACGGCCTCGATGTTGATGGAGTTGCGGCCGTTGCGGTTCTTGATGGCCGAGCGACGGGCGTTGTGGCTTACGTAGTTGAGGATGCGCCCGAACATCGGCGACTGGTAGTAGGCCTTGTTGGTCTCGTCGACGAAGTAGAGGAACATCTTTCCCTGGCGGAGGATTACCTTCTCGATGCCGAGGCGGCGGGCGTAGCGGCGCAGGCGCGGCACGAGCAGCAGTTCGCCGGCGGCTTCGGGGATGCGCCCGAAGCGGTCGCGGAGTCGTTCCTCGAAGGCCTGAAGCTCGGCTTCGTCGGTGATGCTGTCCAGTTCCTTGTAGAGGGCTATGCGCTCGCTCTCCTGAGCCACATAGCTCACGGGCAGAAGGAGTTCGAGGTCGCTCTCGACGGTGCAGTCCGCCACGAATTCCGAGGCGTCGATTGTGGCTGTGTCGGCCTGCGCGAGGTCTGCGAACTCTTCGGTGCGCAGCTCGATGACGGCCTCGCGGAGCACCTTCTGGTAGGTCTCGTAGCCGAGGTCGGCGATGAAGCCGCTCTGCTCGGCGCCGAGGAGGTTTCCGGCACCGCGGATGTCGAGGTCCTGCATGGCAATCTGGATACCGGCGCCGAGGTCGGAGAAGCTCTCGATGGCCTGGAGGCGCCGCCGGGCTATGGGCGTGAGCGGGCTGCCTGGAGGGACGGTGAGGTAGCAGAAAGCCTTGCGCGAGCTTCGGCCGACGCGTCCGCGGAGCTGGTGGAGCTCGCTGAGACCGAACTTGTGGGCGTTGTTGACGATGATGGTGTTGACGTTGGGCATGTCGATGCCGCTCTCGATGATTGTCGTGGCGAGAAGCACGTCGTAGTGGTGGGCCGTGAAGTCGTCGATGGCCTTTTCGAGCTTGTCGGGAGGCATCTGTCCGTGGGCGACTACCGTGCGGGCATCGGGCACGAGCCGGCGCACCATGTCCTCGAGCTCGAAGAGCCCCTCGATGCGGTTGTTGACGAAGAACACCTGTCCGCCGCGGGCGAGCTCGAAGTTTATGGCTTCGGACACGACGTCGTCGGCGAGGCCCGTGACGCTCGTGATGATGGGGTAGCGGTTGGGCGGCGGGGTGTTGATGGTCGAGAGGTCGCGGGCGCCCATGAGCGAGAACTGGAGTGTGCGCGGAATGGGCGTGGCGCTCATGGTGAGGGTGTCGATGTTCACCTTCAGCTGCTTGAGCTTTTCCTTCACGGCCACGCCGAATTTTTGCTCCTCGTCGACAATCAGGAGCCCGAGGTCCTTGAACTTGACGCCCTTGCCTATGAGCTTGTGGGTGCCGACGATGATGTCGATTTTCCCGGCCTCGAGGTCGGCGAGGATTTCCCTGGTCTCCTTGGCGGAGCGGGCGCGGGTGAGGAGTTCGACGCGCACGGGGAAGTCGCGGAGACGCTCGCTGAAGGTCTTGAAATGCTGGGAGGCGAGGACTGTGGTGGGCACGAGCACGGCCACCTGCTTGGAGTCGGAGGCGGCCTTGAAAGCCGCGCGGATGGCGATTTCAGTCTTTCCGAAGCCGACGTCGCCGCAGACGAGTCGGTCCATGGGGCGCTCGCTCTCCATGTCCTTCTTCACGGCCTGTGTGGCCGTCAGCTGGTCGGGGGTGTCCTCGTAGATGAAGGAAGCCTCGAGCTCGTGCTGCATGTAGGAGTCGGGGGAGAAGGCGAAGCCCTTCTCGTCCTTGCGCGCGGCGTAGAGCTTTATGAGGTCGCGGGCTATGTCCTTGAGCTTGCCCTTGGTCTTTTCCTTGAGGCGCGCCCAGTTTCCGGAGCCGAGGCGGTTGATTTTCGGGGGCACGCCGTCCTTTCCGCGGTACTTCGCGAGCTTGTGGAGTGCGTGGAGGCTCACGAGGGCGATGTCGTCGTTGGCGTAGACGAGCTTGATGAGCTCCTGGTAGTGGCCGCCGACCTCCGTGCGGACGAGGCCGCCGAAGCGGGCCACGCCGTAGTCGATGTGCACCACGTAGTCGCCGACCTCAATCTGGCCGAGCTCCTTGAGCGAGAGGGCCATCTTGCCGGAGCGGGCTCGCTCGCTCTTGAGGGTGTACTTGTGGAAGCGGTCGAAAATCTGGTGGTCGGTGAAGACGCAGCTCTTTGTCCGGTGGTCGACGAATCCCTCGTGGAGGGTGTTGAGCGCGGGGGTGAAGCTGATGTCGTCGCCCCGGTCCTCGAAAATCACACGCAGGCGGTCGAACTGCTTCTCGTTGTCGCTGAGGATGAAGATTGTGAATCCTTCGTCGGCGAAACGGCGGAAGCTGTCGGCGATGATGTCGAAATTCTTGTGGTATATGCCCTGAGGCGTGCATCCGAAGTCGAGGGTTTTGACGCCCTTTACGGGGAGGAGCTCCTTCGCGGCCGTGAAGTGCAGGCGGCGGAAGTCCTTGATTTTATCGGCGAAGGCCTCTGTGTCAATCACCTCCTTCAGTGCCGAGGGGTCGCCTTCGTCGGCTATGAGGGAGGATGTGCTCATCTGCTCCTGTCCTATTTCCCTGATGCGCGCGAGGGCGCGTTCCTCGTCGCGGAAGGCGAAGAGGGGACTTGTCTCCGCCACGTACTCAAGAAGCGATAGAGGCCGGGAGTCGTCGGATTCGTTGTCGATTCGGGCGGTTACGGCGATTTCGTCGAGGGTGTGCTCCGATAGCTGGGTCTCGACGTTGAAGGAACGGATGCTGTCGATTTCGTCGCCGAAGAAGTCGATGCGGAAGGGGAGCTCGGAAGAATAGCCGAAGATGTCGACAATAGAGCCGCGGACGGCGAACTGGCCGGGCTCGTAGACATAGTCCACGCGGCTGAATCCCTGTTCGAGGAGCCATTTCCCGACCTCCCCGGGACTTGTCGCGGCCCCTTTGCGGAGGCTGAGTGTGGCGGCCTCGAGGCGCTGGCGGGAAGCCACCCCCTCGGCGAGGGCCTCGGGATATGTCACGACGAAACGCAGGCCAGCGCCCTTGCGCGAGGAACCGTCGGCGTGTCCGGCGAGGCGGCGGAGGGTTTCGGTGCGGAGGATGCGTGCAGGTTCGTCGGACTGGCCGTACTTTATGTCGCGCTTGTAGCCCGAGGGCAGGAAGGCGGTGGCTTCCTCTCCGGCGAGGTGGCAGAGGTCGCTGTAGAGGTATCCGGCGTCGTCGAGACTGTCGCCCACGACAATCACGGGAATCTTCCCCGCAGGAATTCCGGCGAGCATCACGGCCGCGGCCGAGCCTGCGCAGCCGTAGACCACGCCGGGGGTGCGCGCGTCGCCCTTGCCCGTCATGGCCTTCAGCGCGGCGATGCGTTCGGGCGTGAGCACGCGCCCGGAAAGCTCCTTCAGAGTCAGCATCACTTTTCGCCTAAAGTTTTGTCATATTCCGCCGGGTCGAGGAGAATCCTGCGTGCGCGTGCCAGGGTGCTGTCGGCCGGGAGGCCCCGGCGGATCATCTCGCCGTCGTCGAAGTAGCGCGGGCCGAGCTCGCTTTCGAGAATCTCCACGATGGCCCCGCGGTTGAAGTCGAGGTCGTGGCCGAGGTCGTGGCGGAGCATCGCTCCGAGACGGTCGAACTGGGCGGCCACGGAGTCGTTCATGTATCCCTCGATTTCGGCGGCTTCGCGGAGGTATTTCAGCCCTGACTCGCATTGGCGGTCGTAGTGGAACTTCTCGGGGTCGATGAAGGCCTTGAACTCCTCGAATACCGCGGAGTCGACGCGGAAATCCGGAGCTACGGACGGATGCCGCCGCTGGTAGCGGTTGGCGAAGTCGAAGGCCCAGTAGTCGGCCACTATATTGTACAGCAGACGGTTCGAGCGGGGCTCCTCGACGGCCACGTCGGGGGTGATTCCGCCGCCGTCGCGGACCTCGCGTCCGGCGCGGGTGTGGAATACGTTTGTGAGGCTGTCGGGCTTGCGGGCCACGGAGCCGTCGGGGTTCCGGTGAGAGTAGTCGATGGCCTGGATGAGGCGCCCGGAGGGGATGTAATATCGTCCGCGGGTCAGCTTGAGGACGTCGCCGTAGGGTAGGTTGACGGTGTTCTGCACGAGACCTTTCCCGAAGGAGCGGGAGCCGACGATAACTGCGCGGTCGAGGTCCTGGAGCGAGCCGGAGAGAATCTCGGAGGCCGAGGCCGTGGAGCCGTCGGTGAGAATCGCAAGGGGCAGTTTAGGCGCGAGGGGGTTCTGGGTGGTCTTGAATATTTTCTCCTCGGAGGCCTCGCGTCCGCGGGTGCGCACGATTTCCGTACCTTTGTCCACGAAGTATCCGGCAATCTGCACGGCGCTCTCGAGGTAACCGCCGCCGTTGCCGCGGAGGTCGATTACGAGACCCTTGAGGGCCGGGTCCTTCAGCATCTCGCGCAGTGCGTCCTTGACGGCGGAGGCCGACTCGGAGCTGAAGGTGGTGAGGCGGATGTATCCTATGCCGTCGGGGCCGATGCCGTGATAAGGCACGGGGTTGACCTTGATGTTTCCGCGGGTTATCTCAAGGGTGATGAGGGAGTCGCCGGCGAGGGGGCGGCGGACGGTCACGAGGACCTTCGTGCCGGCCTGTCCGCGGAGGCGCCGGCTGACCTGGTCGATGCTCAGGCCGCGGCCTACGCTGTCGCCGTCGATGCTCACGAAGGCGTCGCCGGGGAGGAGCCCGGCCTGGCGTGCCGGGGAGCCCCACTGCGGCTGGGAGACGTAGACGGAGTCGCCGCGGCGCACGATGAAGGAGCCGATGCCGGCGTACTGGCCCTGGGCGAGCGTGGTGAGCTCGTCCTGGTCGTCAGAGGGGTAATATTCGGTGTACGGGTCGATTTCGGAGAGCATTCCGTCGATGGCCTCGCGGACCATGCGGGCGCCGTCGATGGTGTCGACGTAGCCGGTGTAGAGCTCCTTGACGATTGAGTTGAAGGTGTTGAGGCTGCGGGCGAGCTCATCCTTGCTCTTGGCGCTCTGGCTGCGGGAGAAAGCCGTGGCCACGCCGAGAAGGGCGGCGGCCACGAGGAGAAGTGGTAAGAGTCTTTTCATTTAAGCAGAAATTCAACCTCTTTGAAGATATATTCACGGATACGCGCGTCGGGGGCCTCGGGGGCGAGGGAAAGGGTTCCGTCGGCCCCCACGTCGGCGATGGAGGCACGGAATTCCTCGCCGGTGGCGGTGTCGCGGAAGGGATGGGTCAGGCCGTCGGCGCGCCATAGCGCGGCCTTGTAGCGGGCGCTGAGCGCTTCGGTGCAGGGGGCGGCCTCGTAGGCCTCGACTTCTCCGATGATATTACAACAAATTTCTTCGAGCAGGGGTTCGAGCTCAGTCTCCCGGCCGAGAAGCTGCCGCATGCTGAGGGGGTTGGGCGCATCGGAGAGGAACTCCTTCTGGTTGACGTTGAGGCCCACACCGATTACCGAGCGCTTGATTTTATTGCCGGTAACGGTGTTTTCGATGAGAATACCGCAGATTTTGCCGTCGTCGCCTGCGTAGATGTCGTTAGGCCATTTTATTAATGCGGGGATGCCGTGTCCGGCGAGAGTGCGGACTATGCCGAGGCTCACGAGCATGGACAGCTCGAACTGTCGGGAGGCCGGGATTGCTTCGGGACGGAGGAGAAGCGAGAAGGTGAGGTTGCGTCCGGGCTCGGACTCCCATGAGTTGCCGCGCTGACCGCGTCCGGCGCTCTGAGCGCGTGCGCGGAGGACTGTTCCGGCAGGCGCGTCGGTGCGGGAGGCGAGTTCGGTGTTGGTCGAGGGGCAGTGTTCTATGTTTTCTATGATAGGTTTCATTCGCTGATGAGCAATGTGCGTGAATCGTCGTCGTTTACTGTAATCTTGACCGTCACGGTGTCTTCGGGGAGTATGGGGATGATGCGCTCGGGCCATTCCATAAGGCAGAGGGCGCCGGAGTCGAAGTATTCCTCGATGCCGATGTCAAGGGCCTCCTCGACGGAGTCGAGACGGTAGAAATCGAAGTGGTAGATGATACCGGAGGGGGTGGTGTACTCGTTGACGAGTGAGAAGCTGGGGGAGTTGGCGGCCTCGTCGCCGGGCATGCCGAGCACGGAGGCGAGGCTTCGGATGAATGTGGTCTTGCCCGCGCCCATGTCGCCGTAGAAGGCGATGTGGCGGCGGTCGCCGATGATGCCTGCGAACTCGCGGGCGGCGTCGGCGAGGGCGGAGGGACCGGGTATGTCTATGCGTTTCATGCGTTGGTCTTGGGGGTGAGCACAATCAGGGGCACAAGCATTTCCTCCATGGATATGCCGCCGTGCTGGAAGGTGTCGGTGTAGTACTGGACGTAGTAGTTGTAGTTGTTGGGGTAGGCGAAGAACTCGTTGCGCATGGCGAAGATGTAGCTTGTCGAGACGTTGGGCGAGGGTAGCCCGAAACGCGCGGGGTTCTTTATTTCGAACACCTGCTTTGCGTTGTAGCCGAGGCTCTTTCCGAGTTTGTAGCGGAGGTTGGTGTTGGTGTTCTTGTCGCCCGCCACCTTTACGGGGGTGTCGACGCGGATGGTGCCGTGGTCGGTGGTGAGCACCACGCGGTAGCCGCGGGAGGCTATGCGGCGGAGGATGTCAAGGATGGAGGAGTGGCGGAACCACGACTCGGTGAGGGAGCGGTATGCGGCGTTGGTAGAAGCGAGCTCGCGGATCATCTTCGACTCGGTGCGCGCGTGGGAGAGCATGTCGACGAAGTTGAAGACGATGACGTTGAGATTGTTGCTTTCGAGCTGCGAGAAGTTCGCGAGGAGCTTTTCGCCGGCGGCGGAGTCGTTGATTTTGTTGTAGGAGAACTTCACGTCCTTTCGGCGGTATCGCTCGAGGAGTGTCGCTATCAGCGGCGACTCGTTGAGGTTCTTGCCTTCCTCGGAGTCCTCGTCGACCCAGAGGTCGGGGAAGAGGCGCTCGATTTCGCTGGGCATAAGTCCGGAGAAGATGGCGTTGCGGGCGTACTGTGTGGCGGTGGGGAGGATGGTGGTGTAGAGCCGTTCGTCCATGCTGAAACTTTCGGCGAGGAGAGGCTTGACCGTGCGCCACTGGTCGAGGCGGAAGTTGTCGATGAGCACGAAGAAGACCTTCTCGCCCTTGTCGAGGAGCGGAAACACCGACTCCTGCATCACGCGGGGGCTCATGAGGGGGCCGCGGCCGTCCTTCATGTCGGCGAGCCATCCCTCGTAGTTGCGGCGCACCCATTTTCCGAATTCGGCGTTTGCCTCGTTTTTCTGCATCTCGAGCATTTCGTCCATGTTGGTGTCCGTGGCGGCGAGCTCGAGCTCGCGGTAGACGAGCCTCTCGTATAGGGCTGTCCAGTCATCGAGGGTGTCGGCGGAGTTTATGAGGCCGGAGATTGCGGCGAAGTCCTGACGATAGTCCTGGGCCGTCTGCTCCGACACCAGACGCTCGCTGTGGAGATGCTTCTTTATGGCGATGAGAATCTGGTTGGGGTTCACGGGCTTGATGAGGTAGTCGGCGATTTTGCTTCCGACGGCCTGGTCCATGATGTTCTCTTCCTCGCTCTTTGTGATCATGATGACGGGGACGTGGGGGAGGCGCTGCTTAATCATCGCGAGGGTCTCGAGGCCGGTGAGGCCGGGCATGTTCTCGTCGAGGATTATCAGGTCGAAGGGGCGGCTGACGGCCATTTCGTAGGCGTCGCGGCCGTTGTTGGCCGTGACGAGTTCGTAGCCTTTGTTCCTGAGAAAGAGCAGATGCGGCTTGAGGAGGTCAATCTCGTCGTCTGCCCAGAGTATTGTGCCGTTCATAATGTCAGTGTAGTGGTTTTTATTCGTCGAGGAGGGGGTCGTCGCCTTCGCTGCCGGGAGCTACGGCCGGCTTCCGCGGAAGCGGCACGGCCACAGGAGCGGCAGGGGCGGCAGGAGCGGCCTGAGGAGCCGGTGTAGCCGGATTAGCTTCTTTAGCTTTATTAGCTGAATCAGCTTCTTTAGCTAAGTCAGCTGCTTTAATTTCTGCGGCCGCGGGCTGCTCTTCTTTTATCTCTTCTTTTATCTCTTCGGTGGCGCGGTCGGCTTCTTCGAGGGTTTCGGTTGCCTCGGGCCGGAGGAGGTCGGCCTGAGTGTCGACGTAATTTTGTTCCTGAAGGTAATGGAAGTACTCGTCGAAGGAACTGCCCTTGTCGAGGAGGGTCTGGAAATTTGCCTCGCTGATGGCGATTGGACGTACTCCGGCCGGGATGCGGAAGTCGGGGGCGTCGGCCATCACGCGGCGGTAATGGTTCAGTTCCGCCATGTTGTCGAATCCCTTGACTACAATCATCCCGAGGCGGCCGAAGTTCATGGGTTCGAGGTCGAAGTCCTTGACCACGAATGCGCGGAAGTTGTGGCGCGCGATTTCGTAGAGGAGGGCGTTTGAGGAGACTTCGCCGGTGTCGAAGGTAAAGACGAGAAGCTGGCTGGTGTCGGGGTTGAGGTCGAACTCGAGGGGGCCGTTTTTGCCTTCGGCGGCGATAGAGTCGTTGGTGAGGCGGGTGTCCCAGACCATTCCCCGGAGGTTGCCGGTGGCGGAGGTCTGGAGCTCGCGGCCCTGGGCCATGCCCTTGAGCCATGCGGTGGCGATGGGCGTGATGTCCGTGTCGGGGTAGCGCTCGAGGAGTTCGCGGAGCTGGGCGTTGAACTTCTCGGGTTCGCGGTCGGTGACGTAGGCGAGGGCGTTGAGGAACATGAACTTGGGCACGATTTTGCTCAGGGGATATGTGTCCATCATCTCCTGGTATCCGCGGTGTACGCCTTCGTTGTCGTTGGCGAGGTATGCCTCGTAGGTGCGGTCGTAGAGCTGCTGCTGGCGCGCGTCCATCGTGCGGAGTTTGTCGAGGTAGTCGGGGTCGCGCATGGCCATGCCGTACTTCGACTCGGGGAACTCGTCGATGATGAGCTTGCGGAAGAGCTCGGCCTCGTCCTTGTTTCCCCGGCGCATTTCCATGAGGTAGAGGTTGTAGTAGGTGTCGAGGCGGTAGATGTTGTCGGGGTAGTCCTTGAGGAGGCGGTCGAACTCCTTGCGCGAGGACGGGAAGTCCTCGAGTTTGTCCTTGAGGATTACGCCCATATTGTAGAGACCCTCCTGGATTACGTCGTTCGCGGTCTGCTTCTCGGCGTCGGTGAAGGGTATCTGGGCCATGTAGTACTCGGGATAGTGGGGGTCGGCGGAGCGCTGGAGCTTTTCGGGGTCCTGCTCCTCTTCGGGTGCGGCCAGGGAATCGGCGGCCGCGCCGGAGTCGGCGGCGTCGGGGTTTTCGTCGGTCTCGGAGGGGAGGTCGAAGTCGCCGGTGTTGAAGGTGGCTTTGTTGCGGCGGCGCCAGTTGTCCTCGAGCTTACGCGAGCCCCAGCGCTTCTGGAATTCGGTCTTGCCGGCATTCTTGGTCGCAGTGTTGTAGAAGTACCAGGAGTTGTCGGTGTTGATCGTGAAGTTGTTGGTGTTGTCGGTGAACTGGTTGCCGAACTGCTCGGCGTTGGCCTCGTATTCCTGCCGCCGGGCCTCCTCGGCCTCCTCGCGTTCGCGTTTTTTGAGGTCCTCGATCATGCGGTCGATAACCTTCAGGAGCTCGTCCTCGGGCATGGCGGCGAGGCGCAGGAGGGAGTCCTGGAGGTTGACGTTCTGGGAATAGACGGCGAGTTCGTCGAGGACGTCGCTCCGCCTCTTGAGAGCGGCGTAGTCGGGGAATGTCTGGGGAAGTTGCGGAATGGCCTCGGAATAGCTCGGCTGGGCTTTCTCGTAGTTTCCCTGTGCGAAGTAGATTCCGCCGAGAGTGAGCTGGTTCATGGCCTTGTCAATGCCGTTGCGCGTGCTTTTCTTGTTTGCGAGCTCGTAGTTTTCGACAGCTTTTGCCGTGTCGCCGCGTCCGAGATATAGATTGCCTATTGCGTAGTATATCTGGTCGAGATAGTCCTTGTTGCGGTCGTAGCGGGTCATGCGCCGGAGGGCCTTGGCCTCAGACTCGACGTCCGTGCCCTGGAAAACCTCGCTCTGCTTGATTCGGGCGTTGAACTTCGTTCGGTAGGAGGCGGAAGAGGTGCTGCCGGCCTTGCGGAATGCCTCGTATGCCTCGGATTTCTGCCCCTCGCGGGCGAGGGTCTGGCCGAGTAGGAAGGTCAGACGCGTTTTCTGCGCGCCTTTGGCGCCCTTTGCGGCGTCGCGGAGGTATGGCAGGGCGTCGGCGTACTCGCCGCGGCGCAGGAGGTAGTCGGCCATGGCCGTGTTGTAGAGTTGCCGGAGGCGCGCGTCGGTGAGCTCTTCGGGCTTGATGCGCTTGAGGATTAGCTCGGCCTCGAAGAGCCATCCGAGCCCGAGGTAGCTCATGGCCTGCATGAGCTGGGCTTCGGCCACAGTGGCCGGGAGCCATCCGAAATGGCGCGAGATGTAGAAGAAGGTCGAGGCCGCTCCGGCGAAGTCGCCGTTGTAGTACTGGCTTTGGCCCATCATCATCCAGGCGTTGTGGAGGAAGGGGTTGTACTCCTCGCGCTTCATCCATGCCTTGTATTTCGGGTCCGAGCCTTTGCCTGACTTCTTCGCGGGCTTTTTCTTGATGCTTCGGAGCTGGATGGCTTTCTGGGCTTTCTCTATCGAGCGGTCGAAATTCCCCGAGGGCTGGGGCGCGGTCGGCTCGGCCTTGGCTTCGACGGGATGGAGGAAGAGCTGGCGGGAATAGTCGTCCTCATACTTGTTCTCCATCTCGGCGAGGGTTTCCTTGAAATGCTTGTCGCCGTTGTAGTAGATGTTGTAGCGGGTGATAAAGGCCTGGTAGTTGCGGGAGAAGGCGGTGTTCTTGCGGGTTGAGCAGGACGAAAGGCATAAGCACAGAAGCACCGCCGGCAGGACCAGTGCCGACAGTGCACGTCGGAGAATCCGCGCCGTGTGCATAGCCTTACTCATTGCCTATATATAACGTTACGCGCGCGCGATTATTGTCTGTCGTCTGCGGCCGGGGGCGCGGGAGCCGGAGACGATGCCGCGGCGGCGGGGGCTCCGGGATATGCCACGCGGGAGTGGTAGATGGTCATGAGGCGCTTCACGAAGGCTTTCTTTATGATGTCGATGTCCCGGAAGGATATGGGACTCTCGTTGTGGAGGCCGTCGGCTATCTGTCCGTCGATGATTTTGTTGACGAGAGCCGTTATGGCAGCCTGGGAGTGGTCTGTGAGGGAGCGGGAGGCGGCCTCGACGGAGTCCGCCATCATCAGCACGGAGGTCTCGACGCTCCGCGGGTTAGGCCCGGGGTAGCGGTAGGGCGCGGGGTCGACTTTCGCGCCCTCTCCCGCGGCCTTGCAGGCGTTGTAGTAGAAGTACTTGGCGAGGCCGGCGCCGTGGTGCTCGCGGATGAAGTTCTTGATAAGCTCGGGGAGTCCGGCCTTGTCGGCCATCTTGACGCCGTCGGGGATGTGGTTTATGATTATCGCGGCGGAGCGCTCGGGCGGGAGGGCGTCGTGGGGGTTCACGCCATGCTGGTTCTCGGTGAAGAAGGCGGGATTTGCCAGTTTGCCGATGTCGTGGTAGAGGGCGCCGGCACGGATGCGCTGGACATCGGCGCCGATGCGCTGGGCGGCGTCCGCGGCCAGGTTGCTGACGGCGATGGAGTGCTGGAAGGTGCCGGGGCACTCGTCGCTGAGCTTGAGGAGGAGGGGATTGTTGATGTCCGCGAGTTCCACGAGAGTGACGGTGGAGACGAAGCCGAAGAGGCGCTCGACGGCGAACATCAGGATGTAGCTCATGGATGTGAGGGCGGCGTTGATAAGCAGGAAGACCACCATCCGGAGGGAGAATCCTTCGGGGGAGCCGTTCATCAGGAGCTCGAGGGAGGCGTAGGCGGCGAGGTAGGCGAGGACTACGATGAAGGAGGTCCGGAGGAGCTGGGCCCTACGGCTGAGCTCGCGGAGTGAGTAGACTGCGGCGCATGTGGCGCAGAACTGGAGGAAAATGAACTCGAGGGCGAAGGTGGTGATTCCGGCGCAGATGAGGGTGTTCACCACGGAGGTCATTATGGCCGAGCGCCCGTCGAAGAAGACGATGGTGAGCAGGGGGACAATCATCATCGGCACGATGTAGATGCCGCCCTGAATGAACTGGCTGAGTCCGGTGGCGAGGAGGAGGAAAACGGTGATCATGCTGAGGATGAACACCATTGCCTGCCGGCG
Organism: uncultured Porphyromonadaceae bacterium; assembly: GCA_902491515.1. GTDB lineage: Bacteria > Bacteroidota > Bacteroidia > Bacteroidales > Muribaculaceae > CAG-873. Next base: position 47,801 of record CABUIC010000006.1, on the reverse strand, counting down.
CTTGAAAATCTCCGGGGAGAAGAAGTAGAAATAGCACAGGAGGCTCGCCAGCAGAAGGGCCACGTAGAGGAACTGTCCGAGGAAGAGAAGGACATCGTTTGTACCCGTGCCCGTGTTCCTTTCTGCGAGCATCGTCTCGTAGGTGCGGAGGTTGGTGAAGTCCTGGGGGGTGACGATAGCCCCTTTGTCGATAATAGACTGTCCCTGGAGAATCAGTCCGCGGTCGGCGGTGAGGGTCAGGTAGTCATACTCGTAGTGGCGCTTGGACTCGGTCTCGTCGAGGGTGAAGTTCGGTTCAAGTATTTCGGCGAGGTTCGCGGCGGAGAGATAGTGATGGAGCCCTTCGTCGTTTCTGAACATGCTGTCGAGTGTCGTGTAAACTTCCTTTGGCGAAAGGAAGTCTGCGGTCGACATCTCGCTGAGAATGTTTTTCTCAAGAATGCGGACCTTGCGGAGCTTTCCTGCGCGGATTTGCTCGCGGGTGTCGGCGTCGACCACACCTTCGGCGTATATGCGGCGGAGGGCTGTGGCGGTGCGCTGGGCGTAGTTGTTGCCGGGGGAGGCGGGGATGGCGCGCACGATGGAGTCGGCCTTCAGCTGGTTGAGGGCGTAGATGGGGATGAAATGTGCGTCAAGGGTGTCGCGGGCGCGCTGGAGTGTCAGCGAGTCGGGATGTACGGGGATGTCGAATGGAGCGATAAGCTGCGCGTAGTTCCATGGACGGCCTTCTTCGTAGTTGTATCGGCTCGTCTCGGGATGTGGATAAAACCAGACAATGAACACGGCGGCGATTGCCGCAAGGAAGATGTTGCTTGTCAGTGATTTGGCTATTTTCATGCTGGAATGGTTCAATGGCTTATTCTCGCGGCGGAGTTGACGCCTTCGATTTCATGCGCCTTGTCGCAGAGAGCGGATATGACGGACGCGTCGGCGACGCGCACCCAGAGGTCGCAGTGGAATACCTCGGCGGATGCCTCGATGTCGAGCTTGCGGATGTCTATGCCGAGGTAAGTGGATATGAGCGAGATGAGTTCCTGGAGTATTCCGTGGCGGTCGATGCCTTCGATGCGGATATGGGCGAGGAAGCGCTCGCTGACGCTCTCCCATGTCGTGGCGACGATACGGGAGCCGAATCCGGCCTTGAGCACCTGGGCGCGCGGGCAGTCGAGGGCGTGGATTTCGACTTCACCGGCGTCGTTGATGAAGCCCATCACGTCGTCGCCGGGAACTACGTTGCAGCAGTCGGAGAGCTTGAAGTTCGAGCCCTCCGCGGTCATCCGCAGAGGATAGATTTCCTTGGGGTTGATTTTCGGGCGTGGAGCCTCGGAGGCCTCTTTAGCTGGGGCGGCGGCGGGGGCGTCGGAGCCTGTCCCGGGCACGATTTTCAGTCCTATGGCCTTGATTTTGGAGAGGAATCCGGTCTTTTTGCGGCGCTCGCCTTCCTCGCCGGCGGCCGCGGCTTTTCTGAGGGGGCCGATGAGGAAGTCGCCGAGAATGGCCTCCTTTGCGCCGAGCTGGTAGCAGAGTTCGTCGCGGTTGGGCACGTGGAGAGTGCCGAGGAGCTTGGTTATCACCGAATTGTTGTCGGGGATGTCGTGGTCGATGAGCCAGTGGTCCAGGATTTCCTTACCTCTCGCCACGAGAGGCTGCCTGACGCGGCGCAGGGCCTGGCGCAGGCGTGTGCGGGCCTTGGCTGTGACGAGGAATTCTTCCCATTCAGGCTGTGGAAGCTGTGTCTTGGAGGTGAGGACTTCGGCCTGGTCGCCGCTTGAGAGGACGTGGCTGAGGGGCACGAGCTTGTGGTTGACCTTGCCGGCTATGGCATGGATGCCGAGGTCGGTGTGGAGGGCGAAGGCGAGGTCGAGGACCGTGGCGCCGTAGGGGAGGGTGAGAAGCTCGCCGGCAGGGGTGAATACAACGATTTCCGAAGAGAAGAGGTTGAGCTTCAGCGTGTTCAGAAAGTCGATGGCTCCGGGCTCTGGGTTGTCGAGGATGTCCTTGATGGTCTTGAGCCAGGCGTTGAGCTCGCTTTCCTCGTCGCCTTCGCCGATTTTGTAGCGCCAGTGTGCGGCGAAGCCCTTTTCGGCAATTTCATCCATCCTCCGGGAGCGGATCTGGACTTCGACCCAGTTCCCGTCGGGGCCCATCACGGTGAGGTGCAGGGCCTGGTAGCCGTTTGCCTTGGGGACGGCTATCCAGTCGCGCGTGCGGTCTGGATGTAGCTTGTAGAGGTCGGTGATGGCGGAATAGATGTTCCAGCAGATGTTCTTTTCCTTGCTCTGGTCGTCGCACTCGAAGACTATGCGCATGGCATAGAGGTCGTAGACTTCCTCGAAGGGCAAGTGCTTGTTCACCATCTTGTTGTAGATGGAATACACGCTCTTGAGACGGGCCTTGGCCTCGTATTTTAGGCCCATTTCGTCGAGTTTCTCGAGGATTGGGCCGGCGAAATCGGTGTAGACGGAGGCGCGTCGCTCCTCGCTCTCGCGGATTTTGGCGGCGATTTCTTCGTAGATTTCGGGGTGTTCGTGCTTGAAGCTGAGGTCCTCGAGCTCGGTCTTGATGGCGAAGAGGCCGAGGCGGTAGGCGAGGGGCGCGTATATATATAAGGTCTCGCCGGCGATTTTGTAGCGCTTGTTCGGGGCCATGGAGCCGAGGGTGCGCATATTGTGGAGGCGGTCGGCCATCTTTATGAGCACTACGCGGATATCCTCGCTCATTGTGAGGAGGAGTTTGCGGAAGTTCTCGGCCTGGACCGAAGCCTTGTCGCCGAAAATTCCCCCCGAAATTTTCGTCAGGCCTTCCACGAGCTGGGCAATCTTTGGCCCGAAGTGCTGTTCAATGTCCTCGGTGGTGTACTCCGTGTCCTCGACCACGTCGTGGAGGAGGGCGGCGCAGATGCTTGTGGAGCCGAGGCCGATTTCCTGCGAGGCAATCTTTGCGACGGCTATCGGGTGCATGATGTATGGCTCGCCCGAGCGGCGGCGCACGCCCTTGTGGGCTTCCTTGGCGAAGCGGAAAGCCCGCTCGATAATCTCGACTTTCTTGCGGTGGTTACTCTTGAGGTAGCCGTCAAGCAAATCCTGGAAGGCCGCTTCAATCATTCGGTCTTCTTCTTCGGGAGACATCTTCCTCGGAAGGGTGGGGGGTACTTCGGAAGCCATGGTCGTGCAATGATTTTATGCTATTTATCCAATAAAGCACAAAAATATGAAAAATCCACCGCCCCGACAAAAAAAAGCGCAAAAAAGTGAAAACGGCGCACAAACGGCGCCGATTGAGCTTGTGGATGGAAGTGAAGCCGTCTGACAACCAAAGTTAGGCAGTCTCCCTTTTATACACAAAATCTGAAGACTTAGGCTGCATTTGCCACTGCCGGCATAAGCTTTGGGTAAAAGCTTAAATGAGGGTTCGTATAAAGCTGTTTCGCTGTTCCTGAAGACAAAAATTTGTCAAAAAATGAGGAGTTTGCCCATGCAAGGGCAAGTTTCCTCAGATTATGGGCAAGTGCTTTCAGGCCGATGTCGATTTTTAAACAAATCGAAAATTTTGCACTTGCGGTCGAACCTGCACGCATAGCACTTATATGTTATAAAACATAAATTTTTAATTTGCACGATTTGCTAAATTTGACTAAGTTTGCATAATTTTAGGTTCTGCAGTTTTTGGGATATTGTGATAGCCGATGCCTACGCTCACCGAACACTCTCCCATATAATGAAAGCCTGTTTCACACAACTGGACTTAACTGACTTTTTTTAACATAATTAATTTTCAGATGTTACCCAAAAAACAATCTTGACGTTGCTGACCGTGTCAGCCGCATGGCCACTTTTTGCCGACCGCTTTTCCGCGCAGATAACGTCGGTGCCATCGCCCGCAGTTACAAACAAGGCGCTGGAAGTGAGAATCAATACCCAGGACATGGGTTCGGAGGTGTATTGTTACACCTGGTGCAAGGATCTGAACGGAACCGAGAAAACGCCCTGGACATGGGAAGGGGTGAATACCGACAAGTTCAGAATGAGTGGAAGCGGAGGGGCATACACCTTCTCCATCCCCGACATCAAGGCGTTCTATGGCCTTACCGATCAGGAGCTGGGCGGACTTAAGCAGCTCGGATTCATAGCCAAGACCAAAAACGGCCGGCAGACGGCCGATCTCGTCCTAAACGTCGAACAGGGACGCACCGACGTCTACGGCGGTGGCGAGGGAACCTTGGCGGCCCCGTTCGTACTCAACACTGCCGCACACCTGGCCGAGTTCGCAGCTACACCACAAGACTGGGCTGCGGATGTTTACGTCAGACTCGGAGCCGACATAGACGCATCATCGCTGACTTCGGCCATCGGCAGTATGTCATCGCCATATCAGGGCCATTTTGACGGAAACGGCCATACTGTCAGCAATCTCTCGCTTTCCGCCACAGATCTCGGATCAGCCACAGGCCTTTTCGGAGCGATCAGAGGCGCTGAAATAAAAGACCTTGGCATCAGGAACGCCAGCGTGACAGGTGTCAACCATGTCGGTGTGCTCGCTGGCAAAGCCGAGAGCGGCACAATCGAGAGATGTTACGCAACCGGAGTCGTGTCGGGAGCATCCATATGTGTCGGCGGTCTTGTCGGCGAGAATGCCGGAGCGACTATCTCCGACTGCTATGCCGGAGTCAGGGTCATCAACAGCGATGACTACGCCACCGGTGGAATAGTCGGCAAGAACGAAGGTACAGTAAGAAACGTATATGCCGCAGGAGCAATATCCGGCAAGGATTATGTCGGCGGCATAGCCGGAGCCAATTACGGTATGATACGCAATTCAGTGGCTCTCAACTCCGCTGTAAGAGGCGACTATGAATATACGGCGCGTTTCGGCGGCAATGACAATTCTCTCAACATATCTGAAAGCAACCACAGCTGGGACGCAATGGACAACGGAGGCTCCGATTGGACAGCACACGGTGATCACGCGACACTCAACGGCGCTTCGGAGCTCGGGGTATTCTCTTCATTCAAGACGCTTACGGGATGGGATTTCGACAAAGTATGGGAATGGAAAGAGGATAACGGCCGTGAATATCCGGCTCTACGCGGTATCACGGTACAGTCCAACCCGATAGGCGAATCATTCTACGGAGTGCTCACAGGCATCGAGGAGATAATCGTGGCCGACAACACCGACATTCAAGCCGGGCCGAATCCTTTTACCGACCATATCACCGTCACGGCATCCGCGCCTATCACCACAGCAGAACTATATTCGCTCGCAGGCGTCAGAGCTGCCGCAGTGGTCTGCGACGGCAACGAGAGCGTGATTCTGAACACGGTGTCAGTCCCGTCGGGAATATACGTGCTGAGAGCCACCACAGCCACAGGATCTGAATCAACATTCAAACTCATCAAAAAGTAATAAGCCTACAAAATGAAATCAAACGGAATAAACATCCTTATGAAACGTTCTCTGTGGGCAGCCGCGCTCACAGCCGCAGTATTCAGTCTGACGGCCGACATAAATGCGGGCGACGCCACGCTCAACCGTCTTGAAATAAAGATAGACGGATCAAACATACTTCAGAATTTTGATCCGAAAACCACTTCATACGAGATAGAACTTGATGAAAACACCGCGAGTCTGGCCACATTCTCGGCCGCCCCATCCTCAAAAAAGGCGGTTGTCGACATCAACATCAACGGCAAATCATATACCAACCACACGCTCGGCAACCTGCAAGGCGGCGAGAATGTGATAACCTATACCGTAAAGGACGGTACCTCTACCGAAACGTACACCATCAAACTCAAGACGCCGGTGACGATACGTCAGGAATACTTCACATGGAAGAACGCCAACATGTATTTCGTTCTGACAGACCGATTCTATAACGGCGATACATCCAATGACGAAAGCTACCACCGTCACCGCACGGCAGGAGGAAGCGATGTCGGTACGTTCCATGGAGGCGACATAAAGGGTCTAACCGAGAAACTCGACTACCTTGACAACCTCGGTGTGAACGCCATATGGATCACCGCGCCCTACGAGCAGATGCACGGCTGGACCGGTGGCAAGAACGACGCTTTCGCCCACTACGCGTTCCACGGATATTACACGCTCGACTGGACTTTCATGGACCGCAACATGGGCACGATCGACGATATGCGCCAGTTTGTGACCGAGGCCCACAAACGCGGCATCCGCGTCGTGATGGACATAGTCCTCAACCACACGGGCTACTGCACGCTCGACGACTGTGTGGACTATGATTTCGGAAACTTCAACGGCACTCCTGTCGCAGGCTGGCTGCCATCCAGCGACAAGTTCACCATGTGGGGCGACAATGAAATCTCTTTCAATGCCGACACCCAGGGAAAATGGGGTAACTGGTGGGGCCTGTGGGTACGTGCCTTCGGCGACCGCCCATGGGGAACGTCAGCAGGCTATGTCGTGCCGGGCAACGATGACAAGACACTCTCGCTGGCAGGACTTCCGGATGTCGTGACAGAGCGCACACAGACTGTAGACATCCCTCCCTTCCTGCTTAAGAAATGGGAGGCCGAGAAAGGGGGCGACTATGACAACTACCGTCTCCCCAACGCCGAGGCGTGGAGAACGAGCGGCAAGGGAGCGCCGGCCGACTATATCATCAACTGGCTGGCCGCATGGGTAGAATATTTCGGAATCGACGGCTTCAGATGCGACACGGCCAAGCATGTCGAACTCTCGCGCTGGAACCAGCTCAAAAACGCATGCAATACGGCCCTCCAGAACTGGCGGGCGAGCGACCGCGCCGACGAATATGCCAAAGGCTGGACCGATGATTTCTGGATGACCGGCGAATGCTTCGGCTGGCAACACGGTGATACCGGATATTTCACTCAGGGAGGTTTCGACTCCATGATCAACTTTGCATTCAACAGCACAGAGGGTGGAACCGGACGCACCCCGACCGTGGATGACTGGTCATATTATTCAGGTTTCTGCAACGGCGCCAACGGCCGTCAGGTGCTCAACTACGTGTCAAGCCACGACACAGGCCTCCACCGTCCGGGCGATCAGAAGAATGTAGCGACAATGCTTCTTCTCTGCCCCGGAGGCGCACAGATCTACTATGGCGACGAGACCTCGCGTCCCGTGATCGACGGCAAAGGTGACGCCGGAATGGCTACCAGAGGAGATTTCAACTGGGATGCCGTCGACAACGACGTCAACCAGCACTGGCAGAAAATAGGACAGTTCCGCCGCCGCAACCCGGCTGTAGGAGCGGGAACGCAGACATCGCTCGGCGACAATACCTATGGACGCAAATTCTCGGAGAACGGCTACAGCAACGCCGTGGCAATACGTCTCAATACAATTGCCGGGCAGTCCTATACAGTCAATACCGGCGATCTCTTCCCAGAAGGCACACGCGTCATGGACGGTTACAACACTTCCAGTTCAGCAGTCGTATCAGGAGGCAAAGTCACCATGACCGCTTCCGGACCAGTACTTCTCATAGAAGAATACGGAACTGTCGGCGGAGGTCCGGTACCACCGATACCGCCGACTCCGTCAAAACCGAAGATCAGCGCCTCTCCGGCAGACGGCACGACATTTACCGATAACATCACCGTAAGTCTCTCCGTCAGTCCTGCCACCGATATCTACTACACGGTCGACGGCACGGAGCCATCCGCCGCATCGGCTCGCTACACCACTCCCCTTACCTTTACTGAAACGACGACACTCAAGGCATATGCAGCCAACGAGGCCGGCCAGACAGTAAAATCGTTTACATATACCAAAACCCAGGGTGGCGATGACAACGACAAATATTATGTGTATTTTGTAAATGACGTCAACTGGGATGTCAAGGTATGGGCATGGAACAATTCGGAAAACTGCAATGTCAACGGTACTTACCCCGGCGACAGCATGACCGAGAAGAACGGTGTGCTCTACTGGGAGGCACCAGAGGGAAAGATCCCGACTCAGATCATATTCAGCAACAACGGCGGAAAAAAGGCCGGCAATGGCAATCTCGATTTCGTCAACGGCCATACCTACAAGGCCGACGGATCGCACAGTCTTGTACAATATGGTCCGGTGAAGCCCTCCATTTCCGTCTCTCCTGCCGGCGGCACGCTGAAAGGCAGCGGTATAATAACAATAACCATCGGCAATGAGGCGACATCGGCAGACGGATCCTTCAACAGCCGCCCCATAACTCTGGCCAACGGCACAACGACTCTCTCAGTAAGCGACTACCTTGCGGACGGCGAGACTGCCGCAATGATAATCTCGGCCACAAACACAGCCGGCACGACCGACTACACCTGTACTTTCACGCGCGATGACACAGAACCCGTCTACGCTCTGTCGGGAGACTGGCGCGAGCTGTCGATATATCAGATTATGGTAGGTTCGTTCCAGCACGGTGAAGGTGGCGCGTCAGGCTATTCCGACATATGGGGACCCGAAGGACACCGCAAAAACGGGAACCTGCGCGGCATAATCAACTCTCTCGATTATATAAAAGAGCTAGGCATGAACGCCATCTGGATGACTCCAATTTTCGACTCTACCAACGGAAACGGAGGAGAAAAACTTCAGGCTACCGGCTATTTCTGCACGAACTATTTCAAGATAGACCCGAAATTCGGAACCGAAGAGGAATTCGACGAACTCATTCGCAAGGCTCATGAAAAGGGCATCTACGTAATTCTCGACGGAGTATTCGGTCACCACGGTGGCGTTACGGCGTCCTCGCCAAACGGCAACCGCATCGACGTCACGACATCGCAGAACGTACGCGGATCCGATTCGGGAAACGTAGCATACCCCGCATCACTCGAATATTTCAAAGAGGTGATCCGCTACTGGATGGAACGCGGAGTCGACGGCTGGCGTCTTGACCAGTGCTATCAGGCATATCAGGGAGGCCACAACTATTGGCATGAATTGCGTCAGGAAGCAGAGAATGTGGCAGCGGAAAGAAAGGCGCGTGGCGAACAGTGGGGCACTTTGGCCTTCATGGTCGGTGAGGACTGGACTTCCGCACCTAATATCACCACTACACAGCAAGACGGCCTCAAGAGCGTGATGGACTTCGACGGAAAGGGCAATCTCGTAAACCTGAGTTTAGGTGTCGGTTCGATCGGCAGGTTCATTACTTCGGATGCGGCAGCCAGAGGCTATAAGGACGCAGGCGTAACCCCGACTATATTCCTGAGCAACCATGACACATCGCGCGTAGGCGACTTCGTAGACGTGAACAGCAGACCCAAAGAGCTAATGACCCGGCACGCGGCCGTAGCCGCCTATTCAGGTCCGGCCTGCACATACTACGGCGATGAGATCGGCGACAAGAGCGGCAACGGCAATGCCGACAACAAGGCACGCACATCGGGACGTCTGTCCGGATTCACTCCCAACGAGCAGATGGTCCATGACTATGTGGCCAAGGTGTTCAAGGCCCGTGCTGAAAATCCGGCATTGTGGCGTGGCTCCGCCTCCCGCGAAGACATCGGCAACACCTGCGTGAAGATAACCAAGACCGACGCCGTGACCGGAAACGAAGTAATTGTAATCTTCTCCTCCGCCGACACCAACGTATCGATCGGCGGCACAGGTCTCGATCTTATAAACGGCGGCAATGTCAGCAGCACTGTAAATGTAAAGGCATGGGAACCGGCATTCATAAAAATGAAATGATACTCTCCATGCCCGTCCAATAAAACAGGAGCGGCTGTGTCACAAAATAGGCAAGACTCTTTTGTAACCTGCTGTAAAACATAAAACAAAGCCCTGACTTTCACAAGCCGGGGCTTTGTTATGTCAGAAAGTTTTTGCAACTTAGTGACCTAAAACAAATTTCATGTCTACAAATTTACATACAAAATCTTACAATAACAATAGGTTGTTCCTGACAATTGATCCGAATGAGGAAATCAGTCAGAACGATCCCGTCCGTGTTGTTGACAGTTGGAAAAGGCGCCCGGCTGTATGTACATTGACGGCAGTTGCCACGCCTTGGAGGAAGAGCTTTTGATTCCTCTGCTGTATTCCGATAGGTTGACTGTCTCGGCTCCAGCGTTGTAGAGTTCTACCCATGAGTCGGTATAGTTCTTCGTGTCATCAAAATAGCCGGTGACGTTCGACTGCATAAGCTCCGTGATGCGCAAATCGCCGGCCGCGGCCGTAAAAGTTCCCGTAGCAATCATAGCCGCGGAAGCGATGATAATGAATGGTAAGCGGTTCATATACAAAAGGGTGGTTATGGCTTATATTGATTTGCGACTTAAATTGTTAAGCCATTTGTGGAAAAGCAACAAATTATAGATATTGGCATTGTAAGAAGAAAAATGAAAGCACTGTCGCGCATAGGTGTAAAAAAATGGCGTCTCCAAAATGTGGGAACGCCATTTTTTTTCAGTGCGCCTGTTCCGCTCAGGCGTTTTCTTCCTCGGCGTAGAAGTCGGAGAAGCGCCAGGCCTGGTAGGAGTCGGCGTTGCGGAGTTTGTTGAACTCGCAGGCGGCGAAGATGCGTTTTCCTTCGGGCGTCGTGAAGCCGGTGGGGAAGTCGGCGCCGACGGGCGACATGAGGAAGAGCTGCTCGCTTTCGTTGTACTCGCGGCGGATTGCCTCGGCGAAGTCGCGCTCCAGCTTGTTCCAGTACATGCGGTAGGGGTTTACATCGCCCTCGATTTCGAAGCAGCCTTCGGCGGGAGCGGCCATGTCGTGGAGCTTGCGGAGAGCGCCGACGAGGTCGGGGAAGTAGGCGAAGTCCTGGAGGGAGTAGAGCGAGAGGGTGCGGTCCTTCACCGGGGCCTGCATGTGCTGCGCGGGCTGGAAGCCAGTGTTGTGGGGCTTGGCGCCGAATGCGGGTTTATCGAGGACGCGGCGGTCCTTCTTATAGCTCTTGAAGCCTTTGATGGGGCGGATGAAGATTTTCTGGGATGCCGAGGGGTCGACGGTGATTGTGAAGACCTTGGGGTAAAGGCGGAGGTAGGAGAGAAGTTTTTCCTCGTGGGGAGGTATGGCGAGGTCGTGCTCCTTGGCGGCTTTCGCGAACTGTGCGAAGTAGAGGCCGTCGGGCGGGGTGTTCTCGTCGGCCATCGCATTCATCAGCTTGATGAGCCGTCCGTTGAACTGGAAATCCCGGGGAGGGATGGGGTACTTCTTGACGCCGGCGTCGTGGTCGCTCTCGTCGGCGTAAGAGGGCTCGTCGTCGGCAGTCTGGCCGATAACCCGGAGTGTGCGGGAGTCGTTGTCGATTTCGAACACGGAGTACATTTCTTCGAAGAAGCCCATCGGGTCGAGGCCGCGGGAGCTGAAGTCAAGGTCGCTGACGAGGTCGACGGCTTTCTCAAGGTCGATTGCGCCGTCAGCATCAAGGTAAGGAGCAAGGGTGTCAATCACGCTTGCAAGTAAAGTATTAGCCATTTCGGTTAATAAGGTTTGATTTGGGGTTATTATAATTAAATATTTGTTCGCGCGGGGATATAGGCCGGTTTCGGACGGCCTTTTATTCCCGCGCCACAAATATACGGAAAAAAATCGTGTCTTGGACTCCTTTTTCGATGAAAAATGTCAAGATTTCTGAAATTCGGACGGCGACATGCCCGTGAGATGCTTGAAGTACTTGCCGAAAGCGCTCTGATTGGCGAAATTGAGCGCATAGGCGATTTGCTGGATGTTTTTGCCGGAGAAGCGCAGGAGGTTCTTGGCTTCCATGATGACATAGTCCTCGATCCACCGTGCGGCAGTGCGGCCGGTGGCTTCCTTGACGAGAGCGGAGAGATATTTGGGGGAAACGCAGAGCTGCGAGGCGTAGAATCCTACGGAACGCTCGCGGGCGAAGTTGGCGTGGACCAAGCGGATGAAGCTCCGGACGTGGGTGGCGCGGGTCTTCTGTCCCGGGGTTTCGGTTCGGGCGCCTGAGATTTCAAGCTGGCGCATGTACATGGCTATGCACTGGTAGAGCATGGCCACGCATAGGCTCGATGCGCAGTGGCGCTTGAGCCGGGGATACTGGACCTCGCGGGCGGTGAGGGCGAGAAGTCCGAAGTAATGCCGGAGAATCAGGCCGTCGCTTTCGCCTACGGGGCAGACCGGGGAGCGGTGCTCGAGGACGACGGGCCCTGAGAAAGCCGAGAGGGAGAAGCTGAGGGTCTGGAGGAAGTCGCGGCTCATATAGGCGATAGAGAGTTCGACCTTGTCCCAGTCGGGAGAGCTGATGCGGGCCGCTATAGTGGGGGGTATGGCGAAGATGCTGTCCGCCTCCGCCACGAAGTCGCGGTTGTCGAAGCCTATGGTCAGGGAGCCGGACCGCACATACGTGAACAGGAGTCCGGCGAAGCGCAGGTTCTTCACCGGGTCTTCCCGGAATGCGTGAAGGTGTCCCTTGTCGATGTGGAGGATGACGTAGTCCTTGTCGCCGGCGACGCATTCGCGGCAGCTGAAGGAGGAATTCAGGAAGTCTTCTATTGTAAGGGTAATCTGCTGTTCCATTATGAAAACTGTCGTAGGACCTCGAGGCTCCGTGTGAGGGAGGCGGAGGAGAGGTGGAGGTGATAATAGTCTATGATGGCGTCAAGTATCCGGGCGCGTTCCTCGCGGGAGAAGCGGGCGACGCGCATCGTGTCGAAGTCGAGGCGCCCGAGGAGCCTCGCGGCCGCGGCTTCGGGGCCGGTATAAAAGAGGGGATGGGCGGGAAGGGATGTACGGAAGCAGGCGTCGCGGAGGTCGAAGACGAGGGTGTCCGGGTCTGCGCCGGCGGGGACGGTCGTGTCGGGGGCGATGCCGAGAAAGCGCGCGAGCCTGAAAAGGAAGATGAGGTGGAAATTGGCGATTGCCGTCGGGGAGGTCAGCGCCGGCATGCGCTGTATGCTCGAGAAGAGGAAATCGGAGAGTGCCGGGTCGGATGCGCCCTGACGCAGGAGGCTGTCGAGGACGTCGGCGAGGAAAAGGCGCACGAGGGTCAGGGCAGCACCGGGGGCCGCGGTTCCGGAACCGAGGGGGCGGAGGTCGCGGACGTTCATGATTTCACGCCCGGGGCGCACGTCGGCCACAGCCTCGAAGAGGGAAAGAGGCATCGTGAGTGCGCGGCGCCGGGCGGCCTCGCGCCCCTTGCCGTCGGCGAGGCCTAGGGACACGCGTCCGGCCTCGCGGCTCCAGGCCGAGAGAATCGCGCGCGACTCGCCGCTGCGGACGGTGCGGAGGGCTATGCACTGAAGGGGCGTGAACATGGTATGAACTTTCCGACAAAATTACGAAAAATTTGGCCGAATAAGCAGATTTATGGCCAAAAAACGAGGCCTTAGTTCTAAAAAAATCTTAAAATAGACGTCCTGTCCGACAAATGTTTGTTCACGTCGCGAAAAGTCGCTATATTTGCACTCGCAAAATCTGCAAGGCCCATTCGTCTATCGGTTAGGACGCAAGATTTTCATTCTTGAAAGAGCAGTTCGATTCTGCTATGGGCTACAAAACAAGATAAGTTTAAGACATATCCCAGACAAAAAACATGGCAAATCATAAATCATCCGAAAAGAGAATCCGTCAGACGGAAGCCCGCCGTCTCCGCAACCGTTACTACGCCAAGACCGCCCGCAACGCCGTGCGCAACCTTCGCAAAATGACCGACAAGGCCGCTGCCGAAGCCCGTTTCCGCGAAGTAATGGCAATGCTCGACCGTCTCGCTTCGAAGAAGGCAATCTCCAAGAACAAGGCCGCGAACCTGAAGAGCAGCCTTGCGAAGCACATCGCTAAGCTCGCCTGAGCCTAACGCCGTTTGCCTTAAACTTCTTGCCGGGCTTTAGCGCCCGGACTCCCGCGGCTCGCCGGGGCTCCCCGACAACGCCGCATATACGGCCCATTCGTCTATCGGTTAGGACGCAAGATTTTCATTCTTGAAAGAGCAGTTCGATTCTGCTATGGGCTACCACCCCTTCCCCAATCTCAAGCCGGGCGATTCTAATTCTTTTTTTGATTAGAATCGCCCATTTTTATTTTAAGAATCATGATACGCAACTTACTGTTCGACCTCGGCGGAGTCGTCGTCGACATCTGTCGGCAACACTGCGTGGATGCCTTCGACCGCCTCGGGCTTCCGGATGCCGACTCGTATTTCGGCGAATACGCCCAGACGGGAATCTTTATGGCTATCGAGGATGGTTCCGCGACTGTCGGAGAGTTCCATGAGGCGCTCCGCCGCGCTTTTCCGGACCCTTCGTCGATAAGCGACGAGGATATAGACTCGGCCTTCCAGAAATTCATCATCGGTATTCCCGAGCGGAGGCTCAGGGCTCTGTTGAAGCTGAGGAAAAGATACCGGATCTACCTCCTGAGCAATACTAATCCCATCATGTGGGAGGGCGTGCTCGCGGATGAGTTCGCCAAGCTGCCGCCAATGCGCCGCGAGGACTACTTCGACGGTATGGTCACCTCCTTCGAGGCGAAATCGGCTAAGCCCGACGCGGAAATCTTCCGCTATACGGCACGTACTCTCGGCATACGTCCGGAGGAAACGCTCTTCTTCGACGACTCGCAGGCCAATGTCGATGCCGCCCATGCTCTGGGCTTCAACGCCGTGCTTGTAAGGCCCGGAGAGGATTTCGCGGATGTGCTCGCGGACTACGAGGCCGCGACGCAGAGATGAGTCCTTCCGCGCCCAAGAGCCCATGCGTGGCCGCTGTCGGGATGTTCGACGGAGTCCACGCCGGCCACTGCGCCTTGCTCGGCGCTCTGGTCGGGGAGGCCCGCGTCCGCGGTGGCCGCTCGCTTGTGCTGACTTTCTCGCGTCATCCCCTCTCGCTGGTGCGCCCCGGCGCTCCGGTCCCCCCGGGCCTTAGCACGCCTGAGACCCGCAGACGCCTTATCCTTGATAAGGGCGTCGACGAGGTCCTTTTCCTCGACAGTATTCCGGACTATAACCGGCTGACGGGCGAGGAATTCCTCGTGCTCCTCCGCGAGCGCTTCGGTGTTGTCGCGCTCGTAGTGGGTTTCAATAATCATTTCGGATCCGACCGCATGGACGCCGCCCGTGCGCGCGAAATTTCCGGTCGGACGGGCGTGGAGATTATCGAGGGGCGTCCACTCGAACTTACGGATGCCCCGGCAGTCAGTTCGTCAGCCATCCGCACGTTGCTCGCGGAGGGAGATGTCGTCCTCGCCGGTGTGCTTCTCGGGCGTCCTTATGCTCTTGAGGGTGAGGTTGTCCACGGGCAGGCTCTCGGACGGACGATAGGTTTCCCGACGGCGAATCTTCGCCCGCTCGCCGAGGCTCCGGCTGTTCCCGCTCCGGGGGTATATGCAGTCGACGCCGAGATTCCGGAGCTCGGTCTCAGCCGGCGTGCTGTTACGAACATCGGAAGCCGTCCGACGGCTTCCGGGGAGTCGGGCCCACTGACTATCGAGACCCACATTCCGCAGCTCGATGCGGACCTCTACGGTCGCCGGATTGTGCTTCACTTCCTGCGCAGACTCCGCGACGAACGCAAGTTCCCCGACCTCGGGGCCCTCTCCGCCCAGATCCGCAAAGACATCGCGGACGCGGAAGAAGGGGGAAGATAGAATTATAATGACAGAAATCGCCGCATCCCGGACCGGAATGCGGCGATTTTTATAGGGGGGGCTTGGATTAGCGGATGTAGACCTTGGAGGTCTTGGAGCCCTGGCGCTTGATGTAGAGGCCGCGGGTGGGCTCTGCGACGCGGATGCCCTGAAGGTTGAAATATTCCACGGGGGCGTCGGAGTCCTCGATTTCAACACCGGAGATGCCGGCGGGGTCGGAGATGGTGACTGTCTGGTCGTTCC
Source organism: uncultured Porphyromonadaceae bacterium (assembly GCA_902491515.1). GTDB lineage: Bacteria > Bacteroidota > Bacteroidia > Bacteroidales > Muribaculaceae > CAG-873. The sequence continues at coordinate 32,006 of CABUIC010000006.1, read as the reverse complement.
ACTGGATAGTCACGCGGTAGGTCTTGCCGGCCTCCGCGGCCTTGAAGGTGAAGGCTTTGGGGTCGTTGAGTTTTTCGAAGGGAGTGCCCTGGTTGAGCAGGAGCGCCTTGTCGGAGCCTGCGGAGCCGTAGCGTACGCCCTTGGAGTTGAATGCGTTCCAGGCGCCCTTTGTGCCGAGTTCGGAAGCGAAGCTGAATGCGCCCTGGATGGTCACGTCAGCGTAGAAGGTCGGTCCTTCTTCTTCCATCTGCACGCCTACGGAGGGGTCCCAGGAGTTGCCGTTGACCTGACCGAGGATGTAGAAGTTCTCGGGCATATCGGCCGGGCGGAGGGTCGGGTCGGCCTTGAGGTATGCTACGAAACCGGCCTTGGAATTGCCCTTGGCGTCGTAGGCGTCCCAGTTGAGTGAAATCATCTGGCCATATGCCACGCCCTCGCCGATGGTGATGGTGTTGGCGCCGGGGGTGAGTTCCTTTGTAAATAGGTGTACGTTGTCAGAGGAGACTTTCAGGGTTCCCCGCACGGCGTTGCGGAGTTCGGCGGTGATGTCGATGGTCTCTGTCTTGAAGGTGCCTCCTTCGGGAGTGATGAGCACGATGGGCTCGGTGATGGGCGATCCGTCATAGAGGACTGCGATGCCGGAGTCGTCCGTGGTGCCGGAAATGGTTGTGGAGGTTACGGTGAAGGTGTTGCCGGAGACTTTGTCCTCATAGATTCCCTCGGGGCAGTAGCCTCCGCCGTTGGCGATGCTTACGGCGCGGGAGCCGCCCTTGCCGACAACGATTACGGCGCCGCCGTCCTGTCGGGTGATGCAGGCCACACCGTCCTTTGCCGTGTAGAAGTCGGCTCTGCCGGTCATGGCGTTGCGGAAATGGTTGACTTCTGCGATTTCTTTTGCCTTGTAGTGGAGGGAGCCCATCGTGCCCATTCTGATTTCCTTGTATCCGGTCTTGAAGGGGCGAGAGAGATATAGGCTCGAGGCGCCGTTGCGGCAGGCTACGATAGCCCAGGCGCGGTCGATGCGGTCCTGGGAGACGTTCTTTGTCTCGCCGTTCTCGTTGGCGAATGTGTCATGGCTCTCGCCCCAGTAGACTACCTTGCGGGGAGAGATTACCGACTTGGCCCAGCCGGCGTCCGATGAGGGCACAGACCCGCTCTTGACGGCGTTGAGGACGGTGCGGGAGTAGCCGTTGTCGGACACGCTCATGTAGTCCGTATACTCCTTCATGAGGGTGTTGGCGTTGGTGCCTCCGGGGGTGTCGAGAATCTCGCCGTAGTTGTAGAGTCCGGGCACGGAAGTGGCGACGGTCCAGAACTGGGAGCCCTCGGAAGGGAGGGCGATGTGCTTGGCGGCGTCCCAGCGGATGCCGTCGACGCCCGATTCCTTGAGGCGCTCGAGGTAGTCCTTGAGGCGCGCCTGGACTTCGGCGTCCTCGGTGTTCACGTCGGGGTAGTCGCCCAGCCGGTGCTCGGTGATGGATTTTCTGCTGGCGTAGTTGACTTTGGAGGTTGTGGGGCGGAGACGGTCGTTGGTGTTCCACCAGGTGTGCCTGTAGGCTTTCTCTCCATTGATGTGGTTGGCCACAACGTCGACGATTACCTTGATGCCGTACTTGTGGGCTTCTTCGCAGATTTTTTTCAGCACGTCGCTGGAAGTGATGGAGCCGTTTCCGCGGAAGTCGTAGTCGTAGGGCATATATGCGTAGAACCATTCGGCGCCGGTGGCGGCGTTGCCCTGAAGGGGCGAGAGCTGGATGGCACCGAAGCCGGCGGCGGCGATGTCGGGCAGCTCCGTGCGCAGTCCGGCATAGCTCCAGTTGAAGCAGTGAAGGATGTTGCAGTCCTGAATGTCCTGCGGTAGTCCGTAGTCGGAGGGGTTCTGCGCGGAGACGCCGGGGACTATGAATAAGCCGAGTGCGAGGGCAAGAACCCGCAGTAATAGTTTCTTCATGGTAAGAAGCCTGGGAAAATAAAGTTTGTTGAATTTTGTACTTATGCTAATGTCCGGCAAAGATACGAAATTTTCCGCAAAAGTGCGCGAAGGCGCCGTGGAAAAATTTTTACTGACACGATTAACATATATTTACGCAAAAACTTGCGTTTTTGCTTGAAATTATGTAATTTTGCCACCTAAACTCAAATAAACTACCTCTATCATGGAAAAAATAGATAACCTTGACCTTCATATTCTGAAAATCGTAATGCACAACGCGCGCATTCCCTCGAAAGATGTGGCGCTCGAGTGCGGAGTGTCGCGCGCGGCCATCCACCAGCGCCTCCAGCGCCTAATCGATATGAAAGTCATCACGGGCTCGGGTTATAAGGTCAATCCCAAGACCCTCGGATATGCCACCTGCACATACATTGGCGTGAATCTCGAGCGCGGCGCCTTGTACCGTAATGTCGTTCCCGAGCTTGAGAAGATTCCCGAAGTTGTCGAATGCCACTTCACGACCGGCCCGTACACCATGCTCATCAAGCTCTACGTCCGCGACAACGAGCAGCTTATGGACCTTCTCAACAATAAAATCCAGATGATTCCCGGAGTGGTCGGAACGGAGACGCTCATATCCCTCGACAACTCCATCGACCGCGAAATTCCCGTAAGATTCGACTGATCCGCCCCCCTGCCACGCCATGAAAAAGATTCTGACAATAGTCCTCGGCGCCCTCGGCCTCACGGCCTCCGCCGCTCCCGCCCTTCCCGCTCCCACAACCGTCGACCACGCCGACTGGAGCCGAAATGCCGTAATATATGAGGTGAACGTCCGCCAGTACACTCCGGAAGGCACCTTCAATTCATTCGCGCGGCAGCTTCCGCGCCTCCGCGACCTTGGTGTCGACATCCTCTGGCTCATGCCGATACATCCTATTTCCGAGCTCAACCGCAAGGGCACGCTCGGCTCGTACTACGCCGTGGCCGACTACAAGGCCGTCAATCCCGAGTTCGGTACACTGGACGACTTCAAGAAGCTTGTCGACGAGGCCCATGCCCTCGGCATGAAGGTTATCATCGACTGGGTGCCAAATCACACCGGATGCGACAACATCTGGGTCAGCGCCCACCCCGAATACTACGCCCGCAACGAGAAGGGCGAGATGTTCGGCCCCTTCGACTGGACCGACACCTATAAGCTCGACTACTCGCGTCCCGACACCCGGGCCGCGATGATTGACGCCATGAGCTTCTGGCTCACGGACGCGAACATCGACGGCTTCCGTTGCGACGTGGCCGGACAGGTGCCCGTGGATTTCTGGAACGAGGCGCGTCCGGCCCTCGACAAGGCCGCAGAGGGCCGCCCCGTGTTCATGCTCGCCGAGGCCACCGAGCCCGAGCTCATGGAGCACTGTTTCGACATGGACTACAACTGGCCCATGAAGGACCTCTTCAGCGAAATAGCCGCCACTTCCGGGCAGTATTCATTCATCGCTCCGGGACAGACCGCGCCGAGGCAGTTCAAGGAGGCACATGCCGCCGACATCGTGAAACTTCTCGAGAGTCAGGAGGGACAGTACCCTCAGGACTCCTATATGATGAACATGACCTCAAACCATGACCTCAACTCATGGGAAGGTACGGAATTCGAGCGCCTCGGCTCGCTGGCGCGCGCTTTCGCGGTCCTCTCCTATACTCTTCCGGGAATGCCCGTGATTTATACCGGGCAGGAAGTGGGACTCAACCGCGCCCTCGAGTTCTTCGAGAAGGACGAGGCTCCCGAATGGGGCTCCAAGCCGGCCATGACGGAGTTCTACACCACGCTCAACGGCCTGAAGCATTCCCGTCCGGAACTCGCCGCAGGACGTCTCGGAGGCAAGGTTGAGGTGTTCCCCACGGATTCGCAGGACCTCCTTGTGTTCTCCCGCCGGCGCGGCACGCACGAGACAATCGTGGCCGTGAACCTCGGCACAAAGGGCGAGCTCCTGACCTTCAGGGGCGCGACGCCCGCCGACAAGGGCGCGGTGAATGTGTTCACCGGAGCCCCGGCTTCGCTTCCCGCGTCGCTCGAGCCCGGAGAGGCCGTACTCCTTACTGTCAACCACTAAAATCCGCCGACCGTGGACGAAAAGACACCCCGCTGGACCGAAATCGAGCACCTCACCGACTGGGACGAGGAGTTCTATGACATCTACACCGCGAAGAAATTCGGCAAGTGGGTGATGATCAAGACCCTGAAGCCGCAGTTCGCCGACGACCCGAAGTACCGCGAGATGATTGAGCGAGAGTTCGACGTGCGCTACAATCTCGCGCATCCGAATATCGTGATGATCAACGATTTCGAGGATATTCCCGGCATCGGGCGGTGTATCGTCACGGACGACGTATACGGCGACACCCTGCGCAAGCTTCTGAACGAGGGCAAGGTGACGGAGCATCATCTCAAGCAGATATGCGTCCAGCTCATAAACGCCCTCGAATACATCCAGACGAACCATATCGTCCATCCGCCCCTGCGCCCCGAGAACATCATCTTCACGGAGCACATCGGCAACCTCAAGCTTATCGACGTGGGCTTCGAGCAGAAGCCCTCGCTCAAGACGCGCGACGTGGCGGACGACATCTTCTACTTCGGCCAGATTCTCGAGCTCGTCCTGGCGGCCACAGGCTCGACCGACCCGACCCTTCACCGTGTGGCCCGCAAATGCACCGACACCGACCCGAAGCGCCGCTACCGCGACATTCAGGAGCTCCGCATGGCGATAGAAGACCGCGGCAACCGAAGGTTGCTTATCTTCATCATCGTTTTCCTGAGCCTGCTGGTGCTTCTCCTCGCGTGGCTCTCGTCGCCCTACCGCCCGGCGCCCCCGATGGAGGTGGTCTCGGTGTGTCAGGCCGTCTGTTTAATCTCTTAGGAATCATGCAAGAATGGTCAACGTTCATCCAGTAAGCTCCGACCCCGACCAGCTCCGGCAGTACGTCGAGTTCGGAATAGACCTTTACAAAGACAATCCCTACTACGTTCCGCCGCTGGTGAGCGACGATGTGGCATCCCTGACCCCGGAGAAAAATCCCGCCTTCGATTTCTGCGAGGCGCAGTCGTTCATGGCTTTCCGCAACGGCGAGCCCGTGGGTACCATCACGGCCATAATCAACAAGGCCGTCAACTCACGCACCGGAAAAGCCACCCTCCGCTTCGGATTCATGCACTTCATCGACGACGCCGAGGTTGTCGACGCACTTTTCGAGGCTGTCACTGAGTGGGGCCGCAGCCGCGGAATGACCGAAATCGTCGGTCCCATGGGCTTCACCGACCTCGACCAGGAAGGTATGCTGATCGAGGGCTTCGAGGAAATCGGCACCATGGCCACAATCTACAACTATCCCTACTACGCCGACCACATGGAGCGCATGGGCTTCGGCAAGGAAGTGGACTGGATTGAGTTCCGCATGACCGTGCCCGACAGCGTGCCCGAGAAGTACTCCCGTATCGCCGAAATCGTGGCAAAGCGTTTCGGGCTCCGCACCGTCAAGTACAGCTCCCGAAAGAAAATCAAGGCGGACTACGGTCAGGAGATTTTCGAGGTCGTGAACAAGGCCTACGCCGACCTCTACGGCTTCTCGCCCCTTACGCCTCGTCAGATTCAGCACTATATCGATGTATATCTCAACATCCTGCGTCTCAAGGACGTGGCTCTCGTCGTCGATAAGGACGACAGGCTCGTGGGCCTCGGTATCTCGATGCCCTCGGTGAGCCGCGCGCTTCAGAAGAGCCGCGGACGCCTCTTCCCGACCGGGTGGTACCATCTGCTGAAGGCCATCCGTGGAAAAACCGACACGGTGGATCTCCTCCTTGTGGCCGTGCTCCCCGAATATCAGGCTAAGGGTGTGAACGCACTTATCTTCAACGACCTTCTTCCGGGCTATATCGAGAACGGCTACAAGTATGCCGAGTCCAACCCTGAGCTCGAGTCGAACGAAAACGTCCAGAAGCAGTGGGAGTACTTCGAGCGCCGCCAGCACCGGCGTCGCAGGGCATGGAAGAAAGCCATCCCGGAGGCTCCGATGAGGATGAAATCGACCTCCGACCCGGACTTTTGAGTTTGGGATTCATTAGAATTTTTACGTCCACTTTTTAGAATATTTTTTCATGAGGCGGCGCCATGTTTCTGATTTTCAGGCATGGCGCTTTTTCTTTTCTTTAGATGGATTTTTTGAGAGAAGCTTGAACCTATTGCGCCCCTTGTGCTTTTGCTCTAATTTTGCCGTCGAACAAACAAAAAGACACTGTTACCATCGAAAGAATATGACCACCTCAAGCCTACGCCCGCTTCTATTGGCCCTCGCGCTCGCCTTCGCCGGATGCCTTCGGCTCGCGGCCGACATCCGCGTCGCTTTCCTGCGCCCCGACGGCTGGAACAATATCCCCCATATACACGCATACGCAAACGACCGTCCGCTCCCGGGCTGCGACAATCAGGAGATGCGTCCTGTAAGCGGTCTCACGGGCTGGTTCGTGTTCACTATTCCCGGAACGCACGACAACTATAACATAATCTTCAACAACGGTGGCTGGGCCGGCGGCCAGACGGCCGATTTCCACGCCACCGACTCCCGCGACCGCGCTTTCCGCTGCTCGGGCAACGCGGTTTCTGAAACGGACGGCACTCAGGTATGGGCCGCTCTCGACGCTCCCGCACCCGAGCCGCCTTCCGAGGGCGATTATATCTTCCACAGGCCCGACTCGTGGGCTCAGACGCCCCGTATCGTGGCATATAAGGAAAAGGAACTTGTCCGCTTGCCCGAAAACCGCGTCATCTATGAGGTCTTCGTGCGGAACTTCTCTCCCGAGGGTAATTTCCGAGGCGTAGAGAAGCAGGTTCAGCGCCTGCGCGACCTCGGTGTGGACGTAATCTGGCTCATGCCCGTTCAGCCCGGCGGACGCGAAGGAATGTGGGGCACATATCCGAGTCCCTATGCCATCCGCGACTACAAGGCCCTCGATTCCGGATATGGCGGCGCGGATGATTTCAGGCGCCTCGTGAAGGCTGCACACGACGCAGGAATGGAACTGTGGATGGACTGGGTGGGAAACCACACTGCACTCGACCACCACTGGGTCCGCGAGCACCGCGAGTACTACAAGCGCAACGGCTCGGAAATCGTGCATCCCTTCGGATGGAACGACGTGTACCAGCTCGACTACTCCAACCAGGCCCTGCGGGCGGAGATGATCGACGCCATGCGCTATTGGGTGCGTGAGTTCGACATCGACGGCTTCCGCTGCGACTACGCCGACGGCGTTCCCCGCGACTTCTGGGCTCAGGCACGCAAGGCCCTCGCCGAACTGAAGCCCTCTCTCGCATGGCTCGCGGAAAGCGGGGGCGACGGCGGAAACGCCCGTCTCGTGTCCGATAACGGCCCCTTCGACTATAACTACGCCTGGGCTTTCCGCGACAAGCTTGCCGAATTCGCCTCGCACGGCAATGTCGGCACTCTCCGCGACCTTTGCCGCGAGCTCTTCTACGACGGTGCATACACGGGCAAGAGCCGCATGGTCTATCTCACAAACCACGATGTTGTCCAGGACAAGGGAGGAACGGAAGACCGTCTGCTCGGACGCCGCCTCGAGCCCCTCACCGTCCTCGAATTCACAATCTACGGAATGCCTCTTATATATAACGGTCAGGAAGTGCGCTACTCCCACGGCTCCGTGTCCCTCGCCGAGAAGACTCCGGTCGACTGGAACTCGGGCGACCCCCGCATGACCGAGCTCATCACCTCGCTCTGCCGCCTGAAGCATTCCGAACCGGCCCTCCGCACGGGAGCCTCGCGGGGAGAGCTCTACACCTACTCGGCATCCTCGCCTGACGTCTTCGTCTACGAGCGGCGCTTCGGCTCGGAAAGCGTGGTCGTGATGCTCAATTTCGGCGGTTCTTCCGTAAACTTCTCCGTCTCCGATGCTCTTCCGTCCGAGGTGTATATGGACGTCTTTTCCGGAGACTCGCGCAGCCTTGCCGCCTCAGGCGCATTCTCCCTGCCGGCCTATGGCTATGCGGTATATGTAAAATGAAAATCCCCTCTAAAGAGATGCTCACGATTCCGAATAAACACTTCACCGCCGCTCTCCTCCTTCTCCTCCTCGCGGGCGCCGCGGGCGCTTCCGCCGAAAGTGTGCGCTGGACCATTGCCGACAAGGCCATGAGCCCTGTGTCCGGCAAGCCTGGGTGCTACTCCGCCACTCTCCCGCCTCTTCCGGCCGGATCGGCCATCGACTTCACCGACGGAGGAGCGGCGCGCACGGCTCAGCCATACGTTCCCGGTTCGGACACCGAGCTTACGGTGGATTCCCGGGGCTGTGTCGTTCCCTGGACAGGGACTTCCGGCGTCCTCGCCGCTCCTGTCGCTCCCGGGGCTTCCGAACTCTGGTTCGACCTACAGGGGCATCCCGTGGAAAATCCCTCGCGCGGAGTTTTCATCCGCGTGCTGAACGGACAAGCAACTAAAATTTTCCTAAATAATTAACCCAATCAAACACCTTAGACTCATGAGAATCTTTACCCGACTCCTCGCTGTCGCAGGGCTTGCCTGCGCAACCCTCGGCGCTTCCGCCGCCGACGTCACCATCAAGTTTCTCCGTCCGTCCTTCTGGACCGCGACTCCCCATGTCCACGTCTACTGCGCCACAGGCGACCTCGCCAACAATCAGGAGATGACTGCTATCCCCGACCTCACCGACTGGTTCCAGTACGAGCTCAAGAACGCCCCCGAAACCGGCGGCTACAACGTAATGTTCAACAACGGCGGCTGGGAAGGCGGCCAGAGCGGCGACTTCTACGTTGCTTCGCCCGGCAACTATTCCTACACCCTCGACAACGCCACCAATCTCAAGGTCATCGAGGTGCCCGATCCCACCGCACCCTTCGTCACCATCAGGTTCATCCGCCCGGCAGACTGGTCCGCAGTTCCCCACATCCACATCTATTATGCCGTCGAAGGCGGGTCGGATGTCACCGTCGTCAACGACAAGGCCATGACCGCCACCGCTACCGCAGGCGTCTACGAGTACATCTACAGCAATCCCAACGAAACCGGCTACAACGTGATGTTCAACAACGGCGGCTGGTCCGGCGGCCAGTGCGGTCCCGTCTACGAGGAGAAGCCCGCCAACACCACCTTCAAGGTGGAGAACGGCGCGCTCGTCGTGGAGTCCACGACCGGCATCGAGGCCATCAGCGCCGCTGAAGCCGAAGCTCCCGCTGTCTTCTACAACCTTCAGGGCGCGCGCGTCCTCAACCCCGAGCGCGGCATCTACATCCGCGTGCAGGCCGGAAAGGCCTCGAAGGTTATCCTCTGAGAATTTAAAGACCTGAAATTTTTCTACCCGGCCGCGCCGTTTTTTGGGGCGCGGCCATTTTTTTGTGATTTTTTTTGGCGCAACCGAAAAAAACGCTTACCTTTGCCGTCGAACCCCTCGCGAGAGCGGGAAAAATTGATTTTTCATAGAAATGACGGAAGACAGTGGTTTCCGAAGGTTATTGACAATGACAACCGTACTCAATTTTTAAACGACACTTAAATCAACCAATTCAATAACCCAACCTAAAACCACACAATGAAAAAAATTCTTGTCATGGCCTTGGCCGCGGTCTCTGCGCTCGCGGTTAACGCTAAGGATTACACCGTGTACAGCAATGGGGCCCTCTCCGAGGGCGTCAATGCCAACTATTGGTGGAATCTCACCCAGAACACTCAGGCTGCCGACCCCGCCGGTTCCGATGCTAAAACCTGGTCGCTCACCTTTGCCGACTCCCCCACAGGCCCAAACTTCTGCGGCGGTCTCGCCGTTCCCGCAGGGACGGAAGTAGCCGGTCCCCTTGCCACTGCTACCCTCACTTTCAAGTATTATGCCACGACGCCCTGCAAAATCACCGTCCAGCTCGGCGCTGACGGCGTCAACTCCACTCAGGTTATCAATGTGGCCGACGCTGATGCTAAAGTCTGGAAAGAAGCTAAATATTCAATGGCTACGGACTTCTCCGCCGCTGCTGAAAAGTTCGCCGCATACGCTGCCGACGGTGCAGCCGACCTGCTCGGCCTCATCGTGGAGAACTTCTCTTCCACGGAAGGTTCCGAGACTGTCCTCTACATCAACGACGTTGTCTTCAAGAATATCGACGAATCCTGGGCGAAGCCCGAGGTTGAGAAGCCCTTCTGCCCCGTGGCCAATGTGCCTGCCGTCAAGGCTGAGGATGTCGTTTCGCTCTACAGCTCATTCGGCATCGCTCCGCACAAAGTCGGCGGCTGGGGCCAGAGCACTGTAGCCAAGGACCTTCAGGACGATAACAACAATCCCGTATACTGGCTGTCCCACTACAACTATCTCGGCTGGGAACTCAATCCCCGTCTCGACATATCCGATATGGAATACCTCCACATCGAGGTTTATCCCACCACCCAGACGACAATCGGCGTGACCCCCATCAGCCCCGGAAAAGAAAAGCCCACACAGCTCCTCAACCTCAAGGCTAACGAGTGGAATGTATTCGACCTCCCCGTATCCACTTGGGTCAACAGCGAAGTCGGTGTCGTTGCAAACGACGTATTCCAGTTCAAGTTCGACAGCGCTTATCCCAACGCCACCACCGGCGGCGAATTCTACGCTGCAAACGTCTACTTCTGGAAGGACACCCGCATCATCCCCGTGGTTACTGCCGAAGCAACGGACATCACCGCCAACAGCGCAAAGATTGCTTATGAAGTAACTCTTCCCGCCGAGCTCGAAGGCGCTCAGGTAACAGTCAAGGTCAACAACGAGATTGCTTCCGTAAGCCCCTATCCCGTCGAAGGCCTCGAGGCTGCCACCGAATACACTTTCCCCGTAGATGTAGAAGCCGTCAAGGACGGTCAGACCTACTATGCCGACCCCGTGAGGGTTACCTTCAAGACCCTCCGCGACGCTTCCACCACAATCAGCTACCACCAGATTGTGAACGGCCTCTTGGAAGGTGTTCACCTCGTCGGCGAAACAGCCGAGATGAACCGTCAGATTCCCGTCAGCATGATGACCGAGCTCATCTACAATGCCGACAATACCGTCACCGTTGAATTCTCCATCAAGAGCGCCGGCAAGATTGACGGCTTCGTGCCCGAAGTCAATATCGGCAACAACTGGAGCGGCTCGCTCCTCGGCAAGGACGTCGAAGGCGTCTACACCTGGACTACTCCCGCCGACAAGCCCTTCGAGGAAGGCGCCAACCTCCACAGCTACTTTTGGTTAGCTTATCCCGGCGGCGTGAAGGGCATCGACATGAAGGACTTCGCCCTCGGCACTTCCAACGAGCCCGTGGCTTACGGCGAACTCGCGGATGTGAAAATCTCCGCTAAGGCTACCGACCTCGTGGCCGGTGCAAAGATGCCCGTAGTGGCTTATGCCGTTGACGCTCAGGGCAACTACCTCCTTGACGAAAACGTGGCTCTCTCCATCGAGAGCGAAGCCGCCACGCTCGACGGCATCTGCGTGGTCTTCAACAAGAAGGGTTCCGCTACCGTTACCGCTTCCGCAGGCGACTTCTCCGCTGACCTCGACTTCACCTGCGCCGTAGCCGGCACAAACGTGGCCAAGGGCCTCGGCGTTATCGCGGATGATGCCACAGAGCCCAACATGAACGCTACCGACGAAAACGAAGGCACTCTGATTGAGTTCTCCTGCGCCGAGACTCAGGAGCACACCATCGCCCTCGACCTCACCGCAAACCATGACATCGAGGCCGTCGAGCTCGTCTGGGAAGGCGCATGTGCCAAGGACTATACCATCACCATCGAGCGCGAGGAGACCGAGGCTCCCGCCGCTCGCGTGAAGGCTGAAAGCAAGGTTGTCAGCGAAGCCGGTGTTACCGGTGGCGGCGGCATGACCATTCGCAAGACTTACTCCTTCGACACCCCCGTTGTCGGCCGCTACGTTACCCTGAAGACTTCCGCCGCCTTCGAACCGGCATGGGGCATCAAGCTCAAGGAGCTCCGCGTGCTCGGCAGCCGCATCAACGAGCCCAGCGGCATCGAAGCCGTTGAAGCCGAATCCGACGCTCCCGCACGCTTCTTCCGCCTCGACGGCGTGGAGGTAAGCGCAGACCGCCTCACCTCCGGCGTGTACGTAAAACTCCAGGGCTCCAAGGCCTCGAAGGTTTTCGTACGCTGATTCTGAAAATAGCGATTGATTGAAATATCCGCGGTTCCGATTTTTTCGGGCCGCGGATTTCGTTTATCTCCAGAAATGCCGTATATTTGCAAAAGAAACCGCCCGCGCCCAACTCTAAATTCTAAATTCCAAATTCTAAATTCGCAAAATATGAACGTCATCAACCTCTCCGAACATCCCTCCCTCATCAGTCAGTATCTCTCCGAAATGCGCGAAATCGACACCCAGCGCGATTCTCTGCGCTTCCGCCGCAACCTTGAGCGCCTCGGTGAAATAATGGCCTACGAGATAAGCAAGACCCTTGAATACCGCACGGAAAAAGTCCGTACTCCCCTGATGGTCGACGCCGAGTGCCATGTAATCGCCGAAAAGATTGTCCTCGGCACAATCTTCCGCGCCGGCGTGCCTTTCCACAACGGTTTCCTGCGTTACTTCGACTCGGCGGAGAACGCCTTCGTCAGCGCATACCGCAAATATAAGGAAAAGGAGAATTTCGATGTCCTCATCGAATACCTCGCCTCTCCGCGTCTCGAAGGCAAGACCCTCATCCTCTGCGATCCTATGCTCGCCACGGGCGCGTCCATGGAACTCAGCTACCGCGCCCTCCTCACCAAGGGAACCCCCGCGCGTGTGCACATCGCCTCCGTAATCGCCTCTCAGGCCGCCGTTGACTACATGAACAAGGTTATGCCCGCCGACTCCACCCTCTGGGTTGGCGTCATCGACCCCGAAATCAACGCCCATAGCTACATTGTCCCCGGCCTCGGCGACGCCGGCGACCTCGCCTACGGCACAAAGGAATAAGTTTATGAAATAACAAAACGGGCGCCCGGAGGATTCGCGGGCGCCCGTTGTAGTCTTACCAGGATTCGAACCTGGACAGACAGAACCAAAACCTGTAGTGCTACCATTACACCATAAGACTTGCTGTCGCAAGGGCTGTTATATGCCTTTTGCGCCTGCAAAGTTAGTGAAAAAATCGCTATATGCAAAATTTTTTCACTAACTTTGCAGGGAAACAGCATACAGGCGGAATCCCGCACCTCCTCATGAACGAAAACGAACCGAAACCCAAAAGCTGGGTCAAGCGCTTCCTCCCGTGGCGCACTCTCATTATCCTCGCAGTCGCCGTATACATCCTCTTCGTGGGCCAGAATTCGCTCGTCAGCCGAATGCAGTACGAGCATACCATCGACTCCCTGCGCATGGAACTGGAGGCGAACCGCGACACCATGCTCTACTACAAGCAGATCAATGACAACCTTGTCCGCGACCCCGAGATGATGGAGCATGTCGTGCGCGAGCAGTACAACATGAAGCGCGAAAACGAGGAAGTATTTGTCTTCGAGGACGACTCAAACTCTCAGAACACTAAGAAATGACAGCAAAACAGGAATATACCCATATGGACGGCCTGGCCTCGCTCGGCCTCCTGATTTTTATGACAGCGCTCATTCTCACGCGCTGGACGCCCGTCGAGGTCTACCGCTGGGTTGCCGCCTGCGGCGCCGTGGTGGTGCTCGTGGCAAGGATTTTCACCCGTTATTCCGGGCCCGACCTGCGCCTGCGCCGCCTTGTGCGCATCCAGTTCTGGAGCGGCCTCTTCTTCCTGGCTGCGGCGGCAATGCTTTTCATCCCCGGGGCCACTCTCCGCGACTTCATCGCCCTGACCCTCGCAGCAGCCGTTATACAGATCATAACATCCATCGCCATTCCGGCGCGACGGAAAAAGCTCGCCAAGAATGGCTAAGAAGATTGTCGAGACACCGCTCATGAAGCAGTACGCCGAGATGAAAGCCAAACATCCCGACGCCGTGCTCCTTTTCCGTGTGGGCGACTTCTACGAAACCTTCTCCGACGATGCCATCATAGCTTCCGAAATTCTCGGCATCACCCTTACGCGGCGCGCCAACGGCGCCGCGCAGTATGTGGAGCTCGCGGGCTTCCCGCACCACGCCCTCGACACCTATCTCCCGAAGCTTGTCCGAGCCGGAAAGCGTGTGGCCATATGCGAGCAGCTCGAGGACCCCAAGTTGACGAAGAAACTCGTCAAGCGCGACATCATAGAGCTGGTGACTCCGGGCGTGGCCCTCAGCGACAACGTCCTCTCCCGCGGCGAGAACAATTTCCTCGCCGCCCTTCATATAGGCAAAGCTATATGGGGCGTCGCTTTCCTCGACATAAGTACCGGCGAATTTCTCTGCACGGAGGGAACGCCGGACTATGTGGACAAGATTCTGGCCAATATGGCCCCGAAGGAGCTTCTGGTGCGCCACGGACTCCGCTCGCGTGTTGAGGACGAGCTCTCGCAGCGCTACCTGATTTTCGACCTCGACGAATGGCTCTTCACCACCGACGCCGCCACAGAACGCCTTCTCAAGCAGTTCGGCACATCCTCGCTCAAGGGGTTCGGCGTGGAGCGGCTGTCCCACGGCATCATAGCCGCCGGAGCCATTCTCCATTATCTTGACCTCACGAAGCACTCTCATACCTCCCACATCAATTCTCTCTCCCGCATCGAAGAGGAGCGTTACGTGCGCCTCGACCGCTTCACGGTGCGCAATCTCGAGCTCATCGACCCGCTTGACCCCGAGGGAAAGAGTCTCCTCACAATTCTCGACCGTACGGTCAGTCCCATGGGCTCGCGTATGCTTCGGCGCTGGCTGCTCTTCCCGCTGAAGGACCCGAAGGCCATCAACGAGCGCCTCGACGTTGTGGAGCACTTTTTCCGCACGCCCGAAATCAGGGAGGAAATCTGCGAGCGGCTGAAGACCATCGGCGACCTGGAGCGCCTCGTCGCGAAGGTGGCCTGCGAGCGCGTGACGCCCCGCGAGATGCTCCAGATCCGCAATGCCCTCGTCGAGATTGTGCCTATCTCGCGGATGTGCCGCGAATCGGGTTTTCCCGCGCTTCAGAGCATAGGTGAGCAACTGAATCCCTGCACCATCATCTGCGAGCGCATGACCCGCGAGCTTGCCGACGACCCTCAGGGGCTCAACACCCGCGGCGACATCATCAACGCGGGTGTCGACCCGGAGCTCGACCAGCTCCGCGCCATAGCCTACGAAGGCAAGGACTATCTTCTGAAACTTCAGGCCCGAGAGGCCGAAGCCACGGGAATCACGAGTCTGAAAATCGGCTACAACAATATCTTCGGCTACTATATCGAGGTGACCAACACCCACAAGTCGAAGGTCCCCCCCGAGTGGGTGCGCAAGCAGACGCTCGTGAACGCCGAGCGCTACATCACCCAGGAGCTCAAGGACTACGAGGAGAAAATCCTCGGTGCGCAGGAGAAGATAGAAGCAATCCAGAACCGCCTCTATTCGGCCTTGGTCCAGGCCCTCGCGCAGTATATACCCGCTCTGAAACTTAATGCGGCGCTCCTTGCGCGCCTCGACGTTCTCGACGCCTTCACCCGCGTGTCGCTCGAGTACAAATACACGCGTCCGGTGGTCGACGACAGCCTTGTCCTCCGCCTCGAGGATGCGCGTCACCCCGTAATCGAGCGCCAGCTTCCTCCCGGCGAGCCATACATCGCCAATACAGTGGAACTTGAGAACGACTCCACCCAGATCATGATGATAACGGGCCCGAACATGTCGGGTAAGTCTGCGCTCCTGCGCCAGACGGCGCTGAACGTCATCATGGCGCAGACGGGATGCTTCGTGGCCGCGACGAGCGCCCATATAGGTGTGGTCGACAAGGTCTTCACGCGCGTGGGTGCCAGCGACAACATTTCCCTCGGCGAGAGCACCTTCATGGTGGAGATGAACGAGGCCGCATCCATTCTCAACAACATGAGCCGCCGCTCGCTGATTCTCTTCGACGAGCTCGGGCGCGGGACCTCGACCTACGACGGCATATCCATAGCGTGGGCAATCGTTGAGTATATCAATACGCGCCCCGGGCTCCATCCCAAGACTCTCTTCGCCACGCACTACCATGAGCTCAACGACATGGAGGGGCAGTACGAGCGCATAGCCAACTACAACGTCTCGGTGAAGGAAATCGACGGCAAGGTTGTGTTCCTGCGCAAGCTGGCACGCGGCGGCTCGGAGCACTCTTTCGGCATCCATGTGGCAAAACTTGCCGGCATGCCCCCGGTGATAGTGAAACGTGCCGGCGAAATCCTCGCGCAGCTCGAGAAGGCCGCCTCGGACGGAGGCAAGGCGAAAGTAGAGGCCCCGGCTCCGGGCACGACAGTCGAAGGCGGAATGCAGCTCAGTTTCTTCCAGCTCGACGACCCCGTGCTCTCGCAGATACGCGATGAAATAATAGGAACAGACATCAACAACCTGACGCCTCTCCAGGCCCTGACAAAACTCCACGACATCCGCAAGATTCTGACGGGCAAGGATTGACAGGCCCGGGCCTTACAATTCCTCCACAGGGAAATCCTTTCTGATTACCGTTCCCGTCGGGCTCAGGTCATAGATGGTGGGGGTGGCGCGGATGATGTACAGTTCGTCGGCATCGATGCTGCCGTCGGCGTCGTAGCCCACGCTCCATAGGTCTGAAAATTCCTTGACATCCTCCGGCCTGAAGGGTTCGAGGCTTACGGCCACGAGCCGGAGGCGCCCCTTTTCCACTTCCCGGCGGACGTTTTCGGAGGCTTCGATGTACTCCACAGCGGCCTTGCACACCCCGCATCCCGGCTCGAAGAACATGAGGATTATCCTTGCCCGGCTTCCGGCTACAAAAAGAGAGTTGCGGGTTCCGTCGGCGGAGACGTACCCGAAGTTAGCCGCGGGCGTTCCCGGGGCGTTTTTCAGTATGCACTCGCGGAGCCACTGGGCCCGCCCGCGGTCTTCGGAGCTATAGTGCCCGAGGAAGGGAAGGAGCATTTCCCCGCTGTATGTGGGGCTTTCGGGGTCGTAGAGGTATCTCTCGGCGAGTCCGAGAATGCGCTCACGGAGCGCCCCGGACTTTCCGACGAGAGTATCGACGGCTCTGGCGCGACCAGTTTCGGAGCCATAGGGCAGGATGGCCGCGAAATCCGCGAAACGCTGCTCCAGGCCGAGACTGTCAGAGCCGAAGTCACTGTCCTTCCAGAAGTTTAACAACAAGCTGTCGGCGCGTACTTCGGGTGTTGATATATGCCGGGGAGACTTGGCTTCAGGACGCGGCCCGCAGGCCGCGAGGACGGTCAATAGAAGCCAGAGGACTATTCCACATCGCGCACGCATCGGATTCCGTAATATAAGGGTATATATTTCAGTCCAAGACTCTTCATAGCATAGGTGTCAGTCGAAGGAAGGAACGTCGATTGTTCCCTGGTTCCACGGGCAAACCGTGTATCTTATGGAGAAATCCGTCATCGTGAGGCGAATGTTCACGACGACGTGGGTGTTTCGGGGAAGGTCGGTCATGAGCGAGACGCTCTCGGGAGTGTCGGGCGCGCTCCATTCGAGTGGCTTGAGCCCGAGGTCCTTGCCGTCTACGGTGAGTCCGGCGGCGTAAGGCTCGGTTTCGGGTGCGGAGAGCCCTTCGCCGACGTATACCGGAGCTAAGTCGAGCGTGGGGCCGGAAGCGGCCTGAGGGGGAAAGAAAAGGCTTCGCCGGGCTGCATGGCTGAGGCTCACGGCGTCGATTGTGCGGGAGTTCCGCGGGTCTTCAATGTGGTGTAGCCCGACTTTATTCCCCGGCTCAAGGCGGAATTTCCGCAGCTGACTCCCGGCGACGAACTTCTGTGTATGCTGATTTTCCTCCAGCGCACGACTCAGGAGATGACCGTTTTTCTCGGCATCTCGCGTGCGAGCGTCAACACGGCCCGCTATCGCCTGCGACAGAAATTCGGCCTCGACAAGTTAGTGGACCTCGACGAATTCCTGACTTCGCGGAAATAAGGCTTACAGGTTCCTGAACACCCACCAGGCGATGGTGGCGGCGAGGATTATGGTTGCGCTGAGGGGATTGACGAGGGTGCGGTGAAGGCGGGGATGGCTTCGGCGCACGGCTTCGGCCGCGATGAGCACCGCACCGGCGGGCACGGCAAAGAAGAGATAGGGATTATAGCCCCATGCCTCGGCCAGGCGGCCGTGGAGCAGGGCGTGGAATGCGCGCTGGGAGCCGCAGCCCGGGCAGTCGTAGCCCGTGAGCAGCCGGAAGAGGCACTTGGGCGCCACAGGCGACGATGGATCGTGGCGGTAATATAAAAATACGACAATCGCCACGGCCGCAACAGAAAGGGCGGCCGCGACGACGGTCTTTATGGCGTTCCGGGTCAATTGCCGGAGAAGGCTGACATTATCATGACAGGCAGGAAGCCGAGAGCGATGGCTGTCATGATGAGCCATGCGGCCCACTCGCTGGCGCGTTTGCTCTTCTCGAGCTTGCCGCTGTTGTAATAGGATGTGACAAAGATGGAAGCTACAAGCGAGCCGATGCTGATGGGCGAGCAGCAGCAGATGGTGAGGAATATGCTCCAGCCGATGTATGATGGAGGGCACGGTTCGTCGGGGAGACTTGCGGGCTTCACACGCCGCTGGCCGGGGGCGTATCTGGAGACGGGGGCCTCAACGATGATTTCCTCGACTACGGCTTCGGCAGGCTCTTCTGAGGGCGCCTCTTCGACTTTCTCTTCGATTCTCTCTTCAACTGCTTCTTCAAGAGCTTCGTCGGCAGTCTCGTCCGCGGCCTTTTCTTTTTCAGTCTCCTCCGCGGCTTCTGCCGCGGAGGAGAGGGGCTCGCGGTTGAGAATGGGCTGCATTTCGGGAACCTCGGCGGCGGGCAGCCACTTGGGCATGCCTTCGAACCACACGGGGGTCGAAGGTCCGATGTTCATCTCGAGGAGCTCATGCTCGGAAAACGGCCCTTTCTGGGCGCCATCAATGTAAATCCAGATTTTCATAGGATGAATATTGGCGCGCCGGAAGTCGCGGCGCGCCTGTAAGCGGTTAGAAATGCTTTACTTCGCGGCCGAGGATGTCGCTCAGGAGAGTGTTTGCGAGGCGCGAGGCTCCGATGCGGAAATATTCCTTGGTGAGCCATTCCTCGCCGAGGATTTCCTTGGCCAGAGTGTAGTATTTGACGGCGTCGTCGGTGGTGGAGACGCCTCCGGCGCACTTGAAGCCTACGCGGCGCCCGGTCTTCTCGTAATATTCCTTGATGGCCTGCATCATCACGTATGCGGCGAAGAGGCTTGCTCCGGGATATTCCTTGCCGGTGGAGGTCTTGAGGAAGTCGGCGCCGGAGTAGAGAGCGAGGATGGATGCGGCCTTGATGTTCGCGGCGGTCTTGAGGGCTCCGGTCTCGAGGATGACCTTGAGGATGCCTCCGCGGCAG
Organism: uncultured Porphyromonadaceae bacterium; assembly: GCA_902491515.1. Classification (GTDB taxonomy): domain Bacteria; phylum Bacteroidota; class Bacteroidia; order Bacteroidales; family Muribaculaceae; genus CAG-873. The sequence goes on along the minus strand of CABUIC010000006.1, from coordinate 12,585 downwards.
GCTTCCTTGAGTTCGGAAATTTCGTCGCAGACGCTTTCGTAGTCGCCGTCGAGGAAGTCGCCGACATTGATGACAATGTCAATTTCGTCGGCGCCGCCGTCGATAGCCAGGGCCGTTTCGGCAACCTTGACTTCAGGGAAGGTCTGAGAGGAGGGGAAGCCGCCGCTGACGCAGGCGATGTCGACCTCCGAGACTTCGAGGACGGCGCGGACTACCTGCGCGAAGTTGGGGTATACGCAGATTGCCGCCACGTTGGGGAGCTCGGGGTATTCTTCTTCGAAGCGGTTGACGGCCTCGGTGAAGTTGGAGACGGACACCGGGGAGTCTGTGGCCTTGAGGGTGGTGAGGTCGATGGTGTTGAAGAGGAACTTGTACACCTCGGGTGTGCGGTTTTCGTCGGCGTGCTTTTCGATGATGGCGTCGACGGCCTGTGTCACTTGTGTATCGTCGGAGATTACTTTGGACGCTTCGATGGCGTCGCGGTACTTGTTGTCGCTCATAGTGTTGTAGGGTGTTTTTATGTCAGTTTCGGGTTTTGGATGTGCCGCCGGGAGTCGCGGGCGGTTTTTTTGAGTAGATTCTGGCGGAATGCCTCCTGAAGGTCTATGCCATGCTGGTTGGCGATGGCGATTGTCACCCACAGAAGGTCGGCGAGCTCGTCGGCGAGGTCGAGCTTCTCGCCCGGCTTGGCGGACTGCTCGCCGTCGGTTCTGGCGATTACGCGCGCAACCTCGCCGCATTCCTCGGCGAGCACAGCCATATTGGTCAGCGGCGAGAAATATCTCACGCCGATTGTGCGAATCCATTCGTCGACGGCTTTCTGTGCGTCGGCGAGGGTGATTTCCTGAGGCAGGGCGGTGTCGTGGAGCATATTCGGTTCGGGCGCGGTAAGGGTATAACGTCTGTCAGTCCCACAAAGTTAATGAATTTTTGACGCCCGACAAAATTTTTTATCGCCTCGATGGCCTGGCGAGGGTGGGGTTGTTGGTGTTGAGGCCGGGGCGGGATGTGGGTCGGTTGCTGCCGCCGGGGCGCTGGGAGCCGGTGCCGCCGAAGGGGTTGTACTGCTCGTTCTCGGAGTCGAATCCGTCGCCTTCCTCTTCCTCGGGATTCTGTTCTCCGCGCTTGAGCTTGGGCTTGTTCTTCTTGATGGCGTAAGGCTTCTGGGCGTCGACGGCGAGCTCGTAGAGGTCCCAGGTCTGGTCGAGGTCCCAGTTTTTCTTCAGCTCGAGTTTTTTTGCGAAATAATATGTCTCCTCGGGCTGGGTCCCGTCGGCGAAGTTGCCGGGGTCCCATTTGTGGTTGAGGTTTTCGTCGATGAACAGGCGCGCATAGTATGTCCCCGGTGCGAGGAATGAGAATTCCGCGGTGTTCTTTCCGGGCGCTACGCTTGTGCGGTATGCCGGTTCGTCGCCGGAAGTCAGCAGAAGCACTTCCGCCGGGCGACCGTCGAGGCCGGAGATGCTGAATGTCAGGTTGGAGTAGTCGTCGGGAGTCTTGACGGTGAATTCGGCGTTGGCGGCCTTGTTGTGCTCGCCGTAGACGCTGAGGATGGCCGCGGAATCGGCGGCCAGGCGGTATCGGCCTCCCGGTTCCCACTTCAGGTCGAATTTTCTCCGGAGGAGAGGCTTCAGCGAATCGGGATAGGACGTGACGGAGAGTGGAGTCCAGAGGGTGTCGCGAAGAATTTCGAGGCGCATGGCCTCCGGCGCGAGTTCCGTGACCGGTTCGGAGAATTCAACAAGCAGGGGTTGGTTGAGCTCCTGAGACGTCCCTCCGAGGGTGCGGAAGGATAGGGCGTCATGGACCGGCGGCAATGTGTCGGTCTCCTCTTTCTTCTTGTTGCCCTTCGGTTCGCGGAAGAAGAATCGCAGGGTGTCCGTGGTCCATACGAGTTGTTGGGCCGTGTCGGTCTTCTGGTAGCGGAGCGAGAGGCGCAGGGAGTCGGAGGCTATGATTTCCGGAGAGGTGATCCAGTAGTCGAGGGTGTCGCGCGTGGCGTTGGGGGTCATAAGCGCCCACTTGCTCCATGAGGCCCCGCGCATGGAGTCGGAGACCACGCCGTCGACAACCCTCAGCTCGGCCAGGGAGTCTGCCGGTGCTGCGAATGTGATGTTCACTTTTCTCCGCTCGGGACGTGTATAGTCCTTGAGATATTGGGCTTTGTGGCCTTCGTTGAATGTGGTGAGGAGGATGTCGTCGGGGAGGTAGTGGAAGCCCTGACGACTGATGAGGGAGTCCTCGCCGAGGGAGTTGCGGAGGGTGTCGGAGACGGTGATGTGCTCGACGGCGGGGGAGACGGTGAGGGGGAAGAAGGCGAGGTTCTCGCTGCGGTCCCACTTGTAGTCATGGTTGACGTCGTCGACGGCATAGACGCGGTATTCGCCGGGCGCGAGTCCGCGGACGGTGAACTGGCCGTACTGGTTGGTCCGGGCGATGCGCTCGAAAGGCAGGGAGGTCAGGGCCGAGTCGGCGAGGTTGGAGTGGATGCCGACGAGTATGCCCTGCTGGGGCTCGAGGGTCCGGGCGTCGAGAACCATACCGCTTACGCGGAGCGTGTCGATGGTGGGGCCTGTGGAGAACTCGAGTGCGAAGCCGTCGAGAATGTTTCCTTCGTTGAGGTCCTTGATGGCGTCGGCGAAGTCGATGGTGTAGGTGGTGTTGGGCAGAAGCGTGTCGCGGAACTCGACGGTCATCCGCCGTCCGTTGGCGCGGACTGTCGGTGGTGTCTTGCCCGGAGGCGAGGCCACGACCTTGGTGAAGGCGTCCTCAAGCTGTATGTTCTCGTTGAAGAGCACGGTCATCCTCCGAGGATCCACGTTCACGGCCCCCGGGGCCGGCGTGGACGAGACGAAGACGGGAGGCTCCTCGTCGCGAGGGCCGCCTTCGGGGCGTCCGATGCTTGCGCAGGATGCCAGAATGAGAGCGAGGATAAGGAAGAGAGGAAGCGAACGCATCAATATGTACGTGCTATGACGAAGTCGAAAAGGTCGAGGAGCATCCGTTTTTCAGGTCGGTCGGGGAGGGGAGCGAGGAGCTGTTCGGCGCGTGCGCGGAGACCGGCCATGGCCCGGAAGGCATAGTCGATGCCCCCGCAGTCGCGGGCGAGGGCCTGAAGGCGACTGATTTCTTCCTCGGTGAGCATATCGCGCGAGAGAATTTCCAGAGCCTTCTCGCGCTCCGGCGTCGCCTGGTCAAGGAGCACATGGATAAGAGGGAGCGACACCTTTCCCTCGCGGAGGTCGTTGCCCGTGGGCTTCCCGACGACCGTGGAGTCGTAGAAGTCGAAGATGTCGTCGCGGAGCTGGAAGCAGCGTCCGAAGAGCAGGGCGAATTCGGCGAGGGCCTCCTCCGTCGCCTTGTCGGAGTTGACGGCGAGACAGCCCATCCGCGCACTGGCCACGAAGAGCGAGGAGGTCTTGTAGTCGACCACCTTATAATAGTTTTCCTCGGAGAGAGTATGCTCGCGGGCGAGGAAGAGCTGTTCGATTTCGCCGAGCGAGAGGCGCCGGCCGAGGTGGCAGAGGGCATCGATTATGCGGATGTCGCCCGTGGCGATGGCCCGCTGCATGGCCGCCGTGGTGTAGAAGTCGCCGACGAGCACGGCCACATGGTTGTCCCACACGGCGTTGACCGAGGGGTTTCCGCGGCGCATCTTCGAGTCGTCGACGATGTCGTCGTGGATGAGCGAGGCGTTGTGGAGAAGCTCTACGGAAGCCGCGGCGTTGATGACGCGCTCGTCGACCGCGCCTCCGGCGAGGCGCGCGCAGAGAATCAACACAAGAGGCCTGATTTGCTTTCCTTTAGAGCGCAAGTTCTCCTCCACGACCCTCGTCATCAGCTCCGAAGAGCTTCTGAGGCAGTCATGGATGCGTGTGTTGAGGCGCTCCAGATCGGGGCCACAAGCCTGTTGTATTGCAGTTAATGGGCTCATCGGCGAATTTCCCTGCAAAATTAGCAAAACTTATCCAAACATCAGACCCCCCGCTGTAAATAATTGTTAATATCCCTGTCGAGGCGGGGTGGTTTCGGCGTCCCAGAGTTCTTCGGCGGCTTGGGCGAGGGGGGCGTCGTCGGCGGCGGGTTCGTCGGTGATGGCGGCGGCAAGGCGGAGGCCTCTGGCGCGGGCGTAGGCTTCGACGCGGCGGAGTTTTTCTTCGCCGCGGCATTCGATACGGGCGGGGTCGGCCATGTCAGTGGCCACGTAGTTGCCCTCCCAGATGGCGGGGACATATGTGTCGGCCGCGGCGGTGGCGAGGAGTACGGCGTAACCTTTTTTCTTATAGTCATCTATAAGCATCGCCACGTCCTTGCGCCTTATGGCCTCTACTCTCCGCCGGAAATCGGTGAGGAGGCGCTCGTCGGGCCGCACAAGCCCGAGGATGCCGAATTTCATCCGCGCATGGCTGATGGCCTTTACTTTCCTAAGGCCAAGGAGTGCGGCGGTGCGCGCCAGAAGGTCGAGGCGTCCGCGCCGGGCCATCTGCCGCATGGCGCAGCGGATGTAGATGTGGAGCGAGTTCCCGGCGATGAGCGTGCCGTCGAGGTCCACGACGAGGAGCGGGCGGCTGTCGTCCGGGGAGGCTATGTTTTCCTGTAATCCTTCGACCATGGGAAGCGGATGAGCGTCGAGTTGTGATATAGGTAATAATCAGGCATATGGAGCGGGCGACGGGTGGTGACGGTGATTGCCGCGCTCCGGACTTCGTGCCGGCCGGCGACGCGCCCGACGGCGTCGAGGATGTCGCGGAGCGTGGCGCCGGAGTCGACGGCATCGTCGACCACGAGCACCCTCCGTGCCCCTTCTATCATGCGGATGACTTCAGCCGGGAGCTCAACGGTGCGTTTCTGCCTCTTCCGGGTCTTCATGGCCAGCATCCGGGCCTCGGCGATTCGGAGAGCGTCCGTCACCCAGCGGGGCGATTGCCGGAGCAGGCGGAACAGAAGTCCGGCGCGCTCCTTGTCGGCTGTCGACGGGCGCCGGAGTTCCACAGAGGCGTGGGGCGTGTCGGCGAAAAGGCGTGCGGCGACGTATTCGCCGCCGGTGAGTATGCCGAGGACGAGGTCCGGGACGTAGCTTCCGCTGATTTTCTTCCCGAGGGCCGCGCATGTCGCGTGGAAGCTTTCTTCGTTTAGCGTCAGAACTCTCATGCTGATGCAAAGTTAGCGAAAAATATCTATAATCTTTTCTGATAGGGCATAAAAGTGGCGGAAAATGCCGCTAAACTTGGGAGGTTGGAAATATTTTCGTATCTTTGCGGGACTCAATAAGGCGTGCGCGTAGTCGTGCTGAGAGCCTTTTGGGTCCGATATATCATTGTTAATCTTGTAATGGCAGACTTAACTATAGCGGGAATAATGCGCGCGGGCGCGTATTCGCCGAACCATATAGGCAACGACGCGGCAATTTTCAACGCCGTCGCCGATCAGTTGCGGAAGCGCGGCTGTGAGGTGAACGTATACAGCGAGGAGCAGTTCAACGACGACGGTATCCGCGGCGAGCGCGTGATTCTCGCGATGTGCCGCGATATGCGCAGCATCAAGAAGCTTCAGGCTCTCGAGGACGAGGGCTGCATAGTCATTAACTCCGGCTATGGCATTGAGAACTGCACCCGCGAGCGCATGACGCGCATTCTCCTCGGCTCCGGAATCCCTTACCCCGAATCGATGACCGTCAATACCGACGAGGCCGTACGAGACGCGCTCGTGCGCGCGGGAATGGATCGCGTATGGATCAAGCGCGGCGACCTCCACGCCATGCACAAGGAGGATGTCAGCTTCGTCCGCCACGCCGAGGAGGCACAGGAGGTGCTTCAGGAATATTTTCTCAGGGGCATCAAGCGCGCCGTAATCAACCGTCATCTCGAGGGCGACCTCGTCAAGTTCTACGGCGTGGCCGGAACGGACTTTTTCTACTGGTTCTGTCCTTTCCGCGACTCCCGCGATGCCGTGAAGAATGGCGCCTCAGAGGCGGCGGCTCCCAAGTTCGAGCCCTCGGTCCTCCGTGGAATCTGCGAGAAGGCCGCAGGCCTCCTCGACATCCTGATCTACGGCGGAGACTGTATCGTGGGCGAGGACGGCATCCTGCGCATCATCGATTTCGACGACTGGCCATCCTTCGCGCCCTGCCGCGCGGAGGCAGCTCCCTATATTGCCCGCGCCGTGCTCGCGGAATTTAAAAAGCATAAGAAATGAGTCAGGAAGAACCATTCGACCCGCGCACCGCGGCACATATCCGCAAGCGCCCCGCCGGCGGAAACGGCGGTTTTCCCCTGCTTCCAAGAATGCTCGCCACCTCCTTCTTCGTGGGCTATCTCCCCATGGCTCCGGGGACGTGGGGAGCCATCTTCGGCATCCTGCTCTGGCTTCCGCTATACCTGTGGGCCTCTCCGATGGTGTGCTTGTGGATTACCCTCGCCGCCGCGATTGTCTACGCCGTGGCCGGAACATGGGCCAGCTCTGTCTCCGAAAGATACTGGGGCAAGGACCCGGTGATTGCATGCGCCGACGAGACTGTCGGGCAGTGGATCAGCCTCCTGCCTGTGCTTCCGGGCTTTCCCTGGTGGGAAATCCTGCTGTCGCTGGCCCTATTCCGATTCTTCGACATAGCCAAACCGCTCGGCATCCGCGCCATGGAGCGTCTCCCGAGGGGCTACGGAATGATGGCCGACGATATCCTCGCCGGCATATATTCCGCCCTGATTATCCTCGTCATCAACCTCTTTGTCCGCTAAGCGATTATGGTACAGGTAAAGAAAGTCGGCGACAAGCTTCTAAACAGCAATTCTTTGGTCTTCACCTTCTTCCGCTCGATTGTGTCCTCCCAGGCCGCGTCCTGGACCGACATGATTGTGCGTGTGGTGCTTTTCTCCTTCATCTTCAAGGGGCTCGACCCATTCTACCGCTCTAACCTCTCCGTGGCCTGCGGGGCGATTCTCGGCGGCGTGGTGAACTGTGCCATCAACTACCACTTCACATTCCATGCCTCCGGTCAGAGCGTCCGCGCCGTAATCGTCAAGTACATTCTTGTCTGGACAGGCAGTCTGCTCCTGAATATGTACGGCACCACCTTCGCCAGCATGGGCCTCAGCCACTGGAAGTTCCTTCTCAATATGGGTTTCACAGCCGACGCGATTTTCGCCGTCTCGACCCTCCTTGTGTCGCTTCTGGTCTCTTGGTTCTGGAACTTTGCCCTCCAGCGCTATTTCGTCTACCGCCCGACACGCTTCGACCCCTTCGCCATCCGCGTGGCGGACTTTTTCATGCTCAAGCCTATAAAAAATCTCAAAAAATAAAATGGATATAAAGAAAACGGCAAAAAAGACGCGCGATGCCCTCCAGCAGGGCATTTATGTGGTCATCAATCCCTTCGTGCGCCTGCTGATTCGTCTTGGAGTGACCCCGAATATGGTCACGACAATTGGTTTTCTCGGCAATGTCGCCGCTGCCGTCGTGCTGGCATGGACCGGTTGGCAGGCAATGCAGGGTGGAGGTGCCGGGGCGGCCGACTTCGGAATGGTCACCCTCGCCGGAGCGCTCATCATCGGTTTCTCCCTTTTCGATATGCTTGACGGTCAGGTGGCGCGCATCGGCGGCATGGTCAGCCGTTTCGGCGCCATGTACGACTCCGTGCTCGACCGCTACTGCGAGCTCTTCACCCTCGGGGGCATAGCGTATTATTTCATGGGCTGCGGCCGCTTCGGCTCGGCCTGCGTCACCTTTCTCGCACTTGTCGGAAGCATCATGGTGAGCTACGTCCGCGCCCGCGCCGAAGGTCTCGGCATCGAGTGCAAGATTGGCTTCATGCAGCGTCCCGAGCGCGTTGTCGTCACTGCCGTGGCATTGCTCGCCACTGGGCTCACCGGTCAGCTTCAGGAAGACCCGGAGGCCTTCGACCCGAACGTCATTCTGATTGTGGCCATGTGGATTATTGCCATTTTCGCCAATCTCACGGCCTTCGCCCGTATCGGCCACTGCCGCAAAGAGCTGAATAAGTAGCCGATGAGAACGACCTTGCCGTCCCGCCGCGAATCCGCACTCTGCATCGCCGCCCTGCTCGTCTGGCTGGGCGTCACGGCCGTAGGTGTCGGCTTCCGCCCCGAACATCCGGCGCTCGCCCTGCTGATTTTCGCCCTCTTTTTCGTGTCCGGCCCGACGCGAAGGCTCGTCGTGGCCCTCGCGCCGTTCTTCCTTTTCGGCATAAGCTACGACTGGATGAACCTTCTCCCCAACTACAAGGTCAACCCCGTCGATGTCGCCGGACTATATGGACTGGAAAAGTCCCTTTTCGGAATCGCCACAGCTGCAGGAGAGGTCCTCACTCCCAACGAGTTCTTCGCCGCGCATACCTGCGCCGCCATGGACTTCATGGCCGGGGTATTCTACCTCTGCTGGGTGCCATTGCCCATTATTTTCGGTCTTTACCTGTATTTCAGGGGGCGCCGTGAGGGCTACCTTCATTTCGCGCTCGTCTTCCTGCTGGTAAACCTCATCGGCTTCGCTCTCTATTACGTCCACCCCGCCGCTCCGCCGTGGTACGTGGCCATGCACGGATTCGAGCCCGTACTCGGAACGCCCGGCGAAGTCGCAGGTCTCGGCCGCTTCGACGAAATGACAGGACTCGGCATCTTCAACGGACTCTATGCCCGCAATTCCAATGTCTTCGCCGCCCTCCCATCGCTCCACTCGGCCTATACGCTCGTGGCGCTGATTTACGCTGTGCGCACGCGCGCGGGCGCTTTCTGGATTTCTCCTCTCGCAATTGTGACAGCCGGAATATGGTTCACGGCTGTCTATACCTCCCATCATTACATCATCGACGTGGCCGGAGGCATCGCCTGCGCCTTCGCAGGATTCGCCCTCTTCGAGTTTGTGCTCATGCGCATTCCGGCTTTCCGGCGCTTTATCGCCGCCTACGTCCGCTACATCTCCTGATTCTTCTATGGAATATACTGTCAACGGTGAAAAATACGAAGTGCGCCCTGACGTCCTCAATTACGACGACATCCGCGCCATGGTGCCAAAGCTCGACGGTCATCCCAGGCTCGTCAACTGGCTGCTCAAGTTCCTCTCGGTGGACAAGGTGAACTACGTCCACCGCGCCTGCTGCGATACTCCCGGACCCGACTTCGTCCGTCGGCTCCTCTTCGAGCAGTTCAAAATCAAGCTCAGGGTCGACAACGAGCAGGTCCTCGATCATCTCCCCGAAGGAGCTTTCATCACCGTCAGCAACCACCCTCTCGGCGCCCTCGACGGCATCGCCCTCATTCATCTCATCGCCTCGCGGCGACCCAAGTACCGCGTGATGGTCAACATGATTCTCGGCCATATTACTGCCATGCGCCCGAATTTCATTGCCGTCGACCAGAGCGCCTCCACCGACCCCGCTAAGCGCGCCGTATCCGTCGCCGGAATCCGTCAGGCACTCCGCCAGCTCGCCGACGGCGAGCCCATCGGCTTCTTCCCCGCCGGCGCCATGAGCAAGACCAACTGGAAGTACAAGACCGTCGACCGGGAGTGGCAGGAGAGTGTCCTCCAGATTATCTGGCGCGCCAAGGTCCCCGTGATTCCGATTTATTTCCACGACAAGAACTCGTTGTGGTGTAACTTCCTCGGCCACGCGCTCTGGCAGGCCCGCTCCCTGCGCATCCCCGCCGAGGTCTTCCGCAAGGTCGGCAAGACGCTCCATGTTTCCGTCGGAGAGCCCGTCTCGCCCGAGGAGCAGCGCGAGCATGCCTCCAACCCCAATGAGCTCGGAGTCTATCTTCGTGAGAAAACTTACGCACTGAGAGGAGGTGAATGATGTTTGACCTTTCCGCCTATAAGGCTTCCCTGAAGTCCCTCGACACCGAGGAACACATCGATCTGGCTTTCTATCGCCCCATAGGGTATTGCTGGGCCATTCTCGCAAAGCGCCTCGGCATTACCCCGAATGCCATCACCATTGCATCGATTTTCATCGGAATAGGTGCCGGAGTCGCGTTCTATTTCAACAATATGTGGGTAAATGCCCTGGGAATGGTGCTTCTCGTCTGGGCCAACAGCTTCGACAGCGCCGACGGACAGCTCGCGCGAATGACGAAGCAATACTCCCGGCTCGGGCGTATTCTCGACGGAGTCAGCGGCGACATCTGGTTCACGGCCATTTACCTCGCAATCTGTCTGCGTGAGAACGTCACCTCCGCTTTCTTCATGGCCCATCCGTGGGCCATATGGACAATCGCTGTCCTCGCTGCGGTCTCCCATGCCAAGCAGGCGGCAATGGCCGACTACTACCGCCAGCTACATCTGTACTTCCTCAAGGGTGAGGCCGGCTCCGAGCTCGACACCACCGACGCCCTCCACAAGAAGTACGCCTCCCTCTCCTGGAACCGTGATTTCTGGCAGAAGATTACCCTCTACTTCTATTCCAATTATACCGCCAACCAGGAGGTCATGACCCCGCAGATGCAGCGTATGCGCCGCGAGCTTGCCGCCCGCTATCCCGACGGCCGCGTCCCCGAGGCCTTCCGCAACGATTTCCGCCGCCTGAGTCTCCCCCTCATGAAGTACACCAACATCCTATCTTTCAACTGGAGGTCCATCACGCTCTTCGTCTCCATGTTCCTTCAGATGCCCTGGCTGTATTTCGCGGCCGAGATTGTGGTGTTCAACGGCATACTCGTCTACATGATGCGCCGACATGAGGCAATCTGCGCAAGCCTTACCGCCGACCTCGAAAACGGAAAATATCAGCCCGTACCCCTCGGCTGACGTTTTCTACTATGTACGCGCGCACGTGCGTATGTGCGCACGTACATAGAAAGTGTGCTGTTTCCCGTGATGACTGATACGTAGCGTTGTTAAGCTGTATTAACACAAAACATATCTAAAACACCTTGATTTAACAAAAGTACATAATATAGGCGAAAAATTAGTAAAAACACACATTCTTTTACTAAGATTATATGTAGATTTTTTTTACAATTCAAAAAGTATATGTACTTTTGGGGGCTGAAATCGAAAATGCGCCGCTGTGCGCATCGGTTCGGCGTCCCGACTCGAAAGAAATATAAACCATAATCTAACCTCTCCGTTGATTTTAAAACAATGAGTAAAACGATTTGTAAGCCCGCTGAGGGCAAGCTCGGTGTTATGGTCGTCGGCCTCGGTGCCGTTGCCACTACTTTTATCACCGGCGTTTTCATGACCCGCAAGGGCCTCGCTAAGCCTGTTGGCTCTATGACTCAGTACGACCGCATGCGTGTGGGCGAAGGTGCTGACAAGAAATATCTCAAGTACAACGAAATCGTGCCTATCGCCGATCTCAACGACATCGTTTTCGCTGCATGGGACGTATATCCTGAAAACGCTTTTGAGTCCGCAATGAATGCTGAGGTCCTCAAGGAAAAGGACATCATGCCCGTCAAGGAAGAACTCGAAGCCATCAAGCCCATGAAGGCCGCCTTCGACCACAACTACGCCAAGCGTCTCGAGGGTCACAATGTGAAGACCGGTACCCGTTGGGAACTCGTAGAGCAGCTCCGCGAGGATATCCGCAACTTCAAGAAGGAATCCGGCGTTGACCGCGTCGTTGTTCTCTGGGCCGCATCCACTGAAGTTTACGTCCCCGTCGACAAGAACGTACACTACCACCTCGCCGACCTCGAGGCCGCAATGAAGGCTGACGACAAGGAGCACATCGCTCCCTCCATGTGTTACGCATACGCCGCCCTCACCGAAGGCGCTCCCTTCATCATGGGCGCTCCCAACACCACCGTCGATTTCCCCGCAATGTGGGAACTCGCAGAGAAGACCAAGATGCCTATCGCAGGCAAGGACTTCAAGACCGGTCAGACCCTCGTGAAGAGCGGTTTCGCTCCCATCATCGGCACCCGTTGCCTCGGCCTCTCCGGATGGTTCTCGACCAACATCCTCGGTAACCGCGACGGCCTCGTTCTCGATGAGCCCGCAAACTTCCGCACCAAGGAAGTGTCCAAGCTCTCCACCCTCGAGAGCATCCTCGTGCCCGAAGAGCAGCCCGACCTCTACACCGACTACTTCCACAAAGTCCGCATCAACTACTATCCCCCGCGCAACGACAACAAGGAAGGCTGGGACAACATCGACATCTTCGGCTGGATGGGCTATCCTATGCAGATCAAGATCAACTTCCTCTGCCGCGACTCCATTCTCGCCGCTCCCCTTTGCCTCGACCTTGTGCTCCTCAGCGACGTCGCTGCCCGCGCAGGCCGCTATGGTATCCAGCGCTTCCTCAGCTTCTTCCTCAAGAGCCCGATGCACGACTACACCAAGGGCGAAGTGCCCGTCAACCACCTCTTCCAGCAGTACGTCATGCTGAAGAATGCCATCCGCGAAATGGGCGGCTACCCCGCCGACGAAACCATCGACTAACCCTCGTTTCTCCATCTCTAATAAAAGCAGCCGCCCCAAAAAGGCGGTTGCTTTTTTTTACAACTTAATCGCTCCTCTCAGATTCATAATCCATTGAAAACCAGTGGGGACGCGCCAGTAGTGCGTCCGCGCTGCCCGTGTAAATAAAGGCTTTGCGTCAGCAAAGTACCGTCCGAGTCGTCCGAGAGGCGA
>CABUIC010000005.1 GCA_902491515.1 uncultured Porphyromonadaceae bacterium | reverse complement strand
CAGACCCCTCTACAAGCAGAAATTCGATGTTTTCAAATTTTTGTCATGTACTTAAATCGGGGAGTTCTTTTGCAGGTACCGTGTCGGTAAAAAATTGAACAGAAAAGCATGTCAAATATATTTTTCTGTTCATTTTTTTGCTATCGCTGTATCTTTAAAAGTGCATTGTTACCATCAGAGAACCTCCTTATCGGCTGAAATGAAGGCGTTGAAGAACTGCGAAATCAATTATCGAATTGTAGGGACGCACGGTCCTTCCCCGTCCGATTCGCCGGAGGGCGGTTGTGTGGAATCCTCGCCAGACATCCTTCCCTTACCTCACCACTACCATCTCGGTCTTCAAACCTTGGCAGCGTAGGTAGAGTCAGGGGGATGCTCCGGATTCGCCCGATGGTGCATCTCTCATCTGATTTAGTCAATTTTGTTATCCATAACTCACCGCTGTGTTTATCTGACAATAGCAGAAGGAGTACTACCTTGTCCGCTGACTTCGTTGCCACGTTGTATTTTCTTACCATAACCTATAGTGTAGGTCACCGAAAAATTGACGCTTGCGTGGGCCGCGGGGTTATCGAAATGTTGGCACTCTGAATATAAAGGGGAGCTCTTTTGCCAGATTTCTGACTGCCAGCCTTTATTAAAGATATTTTTTGCAGACAGATTGACGTTCCAGATGCCGTTGCCCCAGCCGACTGACAGCATGTGGAAATTACGACCGCGAATTATATAATTCGAGTTTTCGGTGAGTGTGCGTTGGGGATTGCCCCACGAAGCGAGTATGCTGAACGATTTCCAGTAATAGACAGCCTGCAGTTGTACTCTAAAGGGATAACAGCTGTCTTTATAAGCGCCTGTTATATCGTATGCGTTTTGCGTCAGATTGACATATAGCTGAAGGCTGTTATTGAACATCTTGTAATTGGCCGACACCCCTAAGTAGTAATGTATAAACGAACCGTCGTTTACATAGCTACGAAGGAGAGCTGCCCCATTATTGTATAATCGGTAGACAGTAGCTACGCGGTTGAAAATACGGTCATAACCGGCAAAGGCTGCCAATGAGAATGAATTGTTGTGATACCAATTGTACGCGATGTTGGAGTTCAGGTTTCGCCAATTCTTCAAATTCGGGTTGGCGGTAAGATACATATACTCGTTACTTTGGACAATGTCATTAGCTTTCATGCTTATGTCAGGGGTTGTCGTCTGATATGACAAATATCCCGAAAGCTGACTTTTCTTATTAAGTGACATCCAAAAATTTACTCCGGCTCTTGGAGAAGCATCGTTTGTCGTGATATTGTTCATCGAGTTGTGTTCAACGCTGAAACCGACAAAAGTCGTAACAGATACATTTTTAGTCTGATATCTGTAGCGGACGTCAGCAGCCACGTAAGAGCTGGAATATGAGTCACGGGCATTGTTGGAACCATGATAATCCAGTTTGAAGAAATACTGACCGGCCCCGACAAAAAGAGATAATTGGTTTTTCTGTGCAAATACCATGCGTCCTGTGGCCTGCAATCCCCAATTATACGTATTCTCAGTGATGTGGTTAAGAATAGGCGACTGTATAAGTGTCGATTCGTAAAAAGATGTATTATTACGGTGTGTGTGGCGGAAGCTGGGCGTAATGTCAAATGAAGCATTAGAACCTATCAGTCCCCAGAAATTGCTATTATAAGATACGGTGTTGTTTCGATTCGGATTGCTACGCGTATATGTAAAATTATCTTCGGGGTGGATATTTACCTCTAAATCTCCGGAAGTTTGTTGTTCGGGAGAGGAAAAATGAGTAAAGGACAATGTGTTGCGAGCTGTAAACCGAGGCGTATTATATGTTGCCCTGAACGTTACGGGGAATTGATTGCTTCTTGTGTCTGATTCTTTAAACGACTCTTTGCGACTGACAGTTAAGTGCTCCGAATTGTTTTCAAGCTTGTACACAGCCATATTGTCTGAACCGGCATGGTGATAATCCTGATTGTCACTTTCGGCATAGACATCATATGTCATGTTTTTATAAGTAAATCGGCTGAAAATCGATGTATTGTTGAAGATGCCGTTTAATGTTCTGAATGTTTCATTTGCCTTAGTATAACCGCCGTATTCATATTCCTGAACAATGAAATTGACAACGCGAGACTCTCCCCTGAAACGTGGGTCGGTAGGGAACTCAAGATACTCAATTTTTCGTACATCTGTCATTTTCATTCCTTTCAGTTCGTCCGAGGCAGACAGTTGATAGTTAATGAAAACCTTGACATCGTTGCCAAATACGTCCTTGACACTGTTATCGGCAGGATTTATTACCAGTTGTGGAATAGCCATGCGACGCAATAAATCGGTTGCATCCTGAGCTGCATTTTTCTGTCGGGCAGTCGGGATATAGATGTTTTTGTCTGAGGCTAACGACGTATTATCAGCTTCTACAGAAACGGCTGAAAGCTGTATGGGCGAATATTGCATCGTTACATTTCCTATAGCAAAAGGCGGTTGGTTTACAAAGGCCGTTTTATACCCCATGCAGTAAAACTTTGCAAGGATATTTTTCTTATCACACGGGATAGAAAAGTGTCCTTCACTATCTGAAATACCATAGGTAACAACCGTTGAATCCCTTGGAGAGAGAATCATAACAGACGCACCGACAATAGGTTCATTATCGGCATCTACTACTGCTCCGTGATAAATGAAGCGTCCATGTTGCAGCGCTTCAATATAGTAATGGCCGTCCTGGTTAATAATGGATACAGGGTTCAGTCCTATGGTCTGACGTAATGCCGTATAGACATCATCGGTGGCAATTTTGGCAGAAGTACGGTAATTATCAAGTTCCTTGTAAATAAAGGAAATATTGACGTCAGGGTTATCTTTGCTTATTCTTACAATGGCCTCCGATATAGGAGTGTTATCGAATGAATAGGCGTATTTGTAAGCGCTGGCTGAAATGAATGTCATCACAGCCAAGATTATAGTCAGGATGGTTCGCATTTCAGTCAATGATTAGAGTGTTGCCGTTTCGTCTGATGTTTATCTGCTCGAAAGTGTTGAGTTGTTCTATCACGTCATTCAGCGTTAGCGACGGGTCTAACTTATAGTACAGATGCAGAGAAGCGACATTCTCGTCCTTGAATTTCACTTCAACCCTATATGTTTTGGCAACTTCATTCATGATTTTTTCAAGAGGCTCATTCTCAAACATTACAGGAGTCATGTACACATTGACGGTGTCACACTTAGTTGCTATCGTATCTGTAGATATGGCTACTGCAGACGGCGCGACAGCCGTGTTTTCAGCAAACGGTTCCGATTTATGGTCGATTACCGACACTGTAACTGCTATTCCGGCGGCGACAGCCACGATTGATGAGCCGACAATGGCTGCGATTGATGCAGCACGGTTGCCAAACCATGAGAATACCCGGCGAGAGCGAACTAACCGAGAGTCTGAGAATTTCTCCCACTCGCTACTGACGTCCGGTTCTTCGGAGTCTTTTATCGCTGATTCCGTTTTACACAGCAGATTGTAAATTTCGCGAGTCTCCGGCTCCGACATTATTTCGGCCAACTGTTCAGAAGAATATTTGTCGGGATGCTCGATAATATCAAGCACGAGGTCGTATTTATCCATTTTCGTTGAGTTTTTTACGGATGACTTTTAGTGCATTGCTAAGATGACGGTAAACGGCAGTCTCGCTTATACCCATTTCGGCTGCAATACGAGCGAATGGCATACCGTCGGAAAAGCGCAATTCAATGACGCGCTTCGCCTGTGCAGAAATTTCATTGCGTATCAGGCTGTAAATCCGTGCTATCGTTTCATCGTCGGGCCATCGCTCACTGTCGTACTCCTCACTATCAAGGAAGTATCGATTGGCTATGCGCTGATGGATCTCGCAGTCGCGGATATGGTTAAGGCTACGGTTCCTGACCGCGTTTAACAGATAGCCTCCGCTGATATGGAGGCTTGTCTGACTGTCAAGCAACGATGCAAAAACATCATGAACGATGTCGCGCGCAAGATCATCGTCGTGCAGAAGAGCCGTTGCCAGACGGTACATCTGCGCATAATGTGCTTTGAATAGCTGCTCTATGTCGTTTCTGTTCGTCATACACTAATTAGACACATAGCTTTCGCAAAACTCAACCCCTCAGTGGAATTTATTTTAAAAAAGTAATTAAACAAAAATACAGGCTGCATCTTCACGCAGCCTGTATCTATAGTGGGTTGACCTTTACTGTATCAGAATCTTCTCGGCCTTCGGGCCTTGGTGGCGGATGTAGAGGCCGGGGGCGGTGGGAGCTGCGGGGAGGCGGAGGCCCGTCGGGGTGTAGTATTCGGTCGGGGTGTCTGCGGGCTGTGCCTGATGTGCTTACTATTCAGGGGACTGAAATCCACGTCAGACAGCATATATACGCAGGAGCCGACCTTTTTTTCGAGGTACGGTATTTTATGTCAGAATCCTTGTTTTTCGATGTATCGTGCGAAGGCTTCGGAAATCTGCTCGTTGAGGTCGCGGGGGTAGCGGATGTCGGTGAAAATCTGAGCCAGTGTCTCCTTCTGGTTTATTTCTACGAAATTACGATTTTCGGGAAGGGCTTCCTTCGGACCGAAGATACGGTCGATGTCCTCCGGGGTGTAGTCCTTGTAGCGCTCGTGATGGATTATGCCCTCGACGGGCAGACGGTCTGTCGGCGCCGGGAAGCCGCCCTCGGGATAGCCGACGGCGAGGCATATTACGGGCACTACGCGCTCGGGGACGCCGAGCACCTCGCCTATGGCCTCGGCGGAGTATGTAGCTGTACCTAAGTAGCACGAGCCTATGTTGTTAAGCTCCGCGAGCGTCGCGAACTGCTGGGCGAAAATTGTCGTGTCGATGAGCGCCGTGATGAAGGAATGGAAATTCCGGTAGCCCGGTTCGGCTTTTCGGGCCTCGCACCAGGCCTCGAAGCGCCGGAAGTCCGCGCAGAAGGTCAGCAGCACGTCGCAGCCCTCGACCGTAGGCTGGTTGAAGTGGAGTGGTGCCAGACGCTTCTTTTCCTCCGGGTCGCGGGTGATTATCACGCTGTAGAGCTGCATGTTGCCCGTGGTGGGAGCATGGGAGGCGGCCTGAAGAAGCTCTTCGAGAAGCTCTTCGGGGATGTGCCGCGACTTGTCGAACTTGCGCACCGTGGCGCGGTTTTCAAATTCTTTTATCAGCATATTGTTCAGGTATTCAGTGTGAAAGGAGTTGCTGTGCGTTTATGCCCCGGTGGGCGAAGGGAATGTCGAGAAGGCCGGGCGTGTCGCGCGGACCGGTCTCGACGGTGTGTCTCACGGCGTCGATGGCCCATACGTCGTCGGCCACGGCGAGTGCCGCCGCGAGGTCGTGGGTGGAGAGGAGCACACCCATGCGGCCTTCGGAACTGTCGACCAGGCGCCGGAGAAGATTCATGATGTCAATCCTCGCGGCCACGTCGAGGAAATTCGTCGGCTCGTCGAGGAGCATCAGCGGAGTCCGCTGGGCCACGGCGCGAGCAATCATGGCCTTCTGCCTCTCGCCGTCGCTGAGTTCCGCGAGTTGGCATCCGGCCTTTTCGGCTATGCCCGTGGCTTCCATGGCTTCGGCAACGATACGCCTGTCCACGGCGTCGAGGCGTCCGAAAACGCCTGTATACGGCTGACGTCCGATGGCCACGGTCTCGGCTACTGTCAGTCCTCCCGCAAGGGTAGGGTCGGTGGTGACTATCGAGAGCATTCGCGAGAGACCGGCGCGTGAAATTCGAGCGAGGTCCTGCCCGGCGATTTCGATGCGTCCTCCAAGGGGCTTCAGCGCTCCGCTGAGGGTGTTAAGCAGGGTGGACTTTCCCGTGCCGTTGGCCCCGGCGAGCACGGCGATATGCCCGGGCATGAGGCCGAGTTCCAGCTTTTCGAGCACTGCATGTCCGTGGCGGTAGCCGACGCTGAGGTTTTCGGTACGGAGGATGGCGTGGTTCATAAGCTGTTTTTCTTGCGCCGGAGGAGCACGTAGACAATCACCGGTACGCCGACCAGGGGCGTTATGGCGTTTATAGGAATTACGCCCCGCGTGAGCGCCGGGGCGGTTGAAAGCACCTGGCAGATAAGGCCGGTGGCCGCCCCGCAGAGGGCGGTGGCGGGCAGGAGGCGGGAGTGGGCGTTGCTCCCGAGCATCAGGCGCGCGATGTGCGGTACGGCGAGGCCTATGAACCCGACCGGCCCGCACCAGGCTGTCACGGTGGCCGTCAGCGCTCCGGAGACGCCGAGGAGCATGGTGCGCACGCGCCCCACGCGCACGCCCACATTCGCTGCGTAGCGCTCGCCGAGCAGAAGGGCGTCGAGAGGCTTGACGAAGAAGGCCGTGAGGGCCGTGAAGAGAAGGCAGAGTCCTGCGAAGAGCGGGAGGTCGGCGAGCGGGAGACCCGAGAAGCTGCCGAGGCCCCACAGGACATAGGCGTGGACGCTGTCCGACGAGGCGAAGAAGTTGAGGAGCGATATTGCCGACGAGGCGAGGTAGCCTATGAGTATGCCCACGATGAGCAGCAGTGGGGAGCTCCTGACGAGGCTTGAAAAGATTATTAGCACGGCCATGACGGCCATCGCGCCCGCAAAGGCGCTGCCGACCGTGGCAAGGCGCCCCCAGAGGCCGAGGGCCGTGGGGAAGGCGAGAAGCACGAGCGCCACGCCGAGGCTGGCCCCGGTGCTGATTCCCATTATCGAGGGACCCGCGAGGGGATTCGAGAAAGCCGTCTGCATCAGCAGTCCGGCGATTGCCAGTGCCATTCCCGCGAGTGCCGCGCAGGCCACGGCCGGAAGGCGCGTCTCCATGACGATGATGCGTGTGACGTCATCCTCGCCTCCTGCGCCCGAAAGCGCGCCGAACACTTCGGCGGCCGGAATTTCGACACTGCCGAGGAGCAGCCCTGCCGGTACGAGCAGCAGGATGCAGACGGTAAGCACGATGAGGGTCAGACGTGTGCGCATCAGCGGACTTGGCTGTAGTATCTTGATTGATGGTCGGGAAGCGCCGACGGATGGAATATGGCAATCATATCGGCGAGGACGCGCTCAGGGTGGAATGCCACGTCGTTGAAGATGGGTTTCTCGCTGGTGTCGCAGAAATAGACTCCCCCTTCTCGCCACGCCTTGAATTTAGCGTTGAGCGGATTGGCGGCTTTCAGGGAGGAGAGGGTGGTGGGGCCGTAGCTGCGGATGAGCCAGTAGTCGGCCTCCGAGCCCTCGGCGAGTACCCGCTCCATGTTGAGGGTCAGCGAGCCCGTGCCGGGAGTGTCGGACCAGGGTGTACGCGCTCCCGCGTCCCTTATTATGTGCGACATATAGCTGTCTCCGGCAGGCACATACCACGCGCCTCCGTATTCTGTTTCTGTAATCACGAGCGGACGCTCGGAGGTCAGGGCTGCCTTGAACTGAAGGTCGCAGTAATCGTTTACCACTTTGTCGAGAATTCCGGCCGCTTCCTTGTCTTTTCCGAAGAGTTTGCCTATGAGCAATATCCACTCGGCGCGGCCTATGGGCGACGTCTCGAGGTAATCGGCCATGGGGATGGCCACGGCCTTAGGAGGCAGCGCCGGGAGCTGGATTCCCTGCATCGGGCTCAGAAGTACGGCCTGCGCCCGTGAGGCTATGAGTTTCTCGAGCGAGGGCGACGCCGCGGCGCCGACATCGCTAATCTTTCCTGCTTCCAGAAGGGTCCGGACGGTGTCGCCGGGTAGGAAAAACCGGCCGTCGGCCACGGCGGAGAGCGCTCCGAGTGCACCGAGCTCGGCCATAGCGGAGGTATGGACTGAGGAGAACACCGCGGCGCTCTCCAGGGGCGTGCGCAGAAGCGTCCGGTTATCGGGAAGATTTTCCGGGAGGACGGAATCGCGTGGCACGAGGACATAGCGGGCCAGATAGGCCGCAGAGTCCCAGGGACTCCGGATGTCGACGAGCGTAGCCGGACTTTCGGGAAGTTCGGCTATGGTGAGGAGCCGCGAGTGGAGCGTGAGGGTGTCAGCGGCCTCCATCCCGTCAGTCGCGAACTCGCCCCCGCCGCCCGGTCGGCACGAGGGCAGTATTGCGATTAATGCGGTAAATATTATAAATTTAATTCGGAACATTAAACCTCAAATTATGTGGGCCAATCGATAGTTGATTTCGCGATTTTGCAACTCCCTCGCTGTTTCGTTTTTAATCAAACAAGGCCGCGACAATGCGCGGCCCTGATTATATGATTGTTGGATGAGCAGAGGAATTATTCAGCGCCATAGGGGTCCGGGCCGTACTGGTTGTCGGGAGCGCTCTTGGTAACGCAGAAGACGAGACTCGTGATGCTCGCAGCAAGAACGAGGATACCGCCGATGGACATTGTTGCGGCGCTGCCGGCCATAGCGGTATAGAGGGCCGTGGGGTCGGATTCCATTTGAGTCACAGAGAGTGCGCCGCTGGCAATCGCACCGAATACGCCTCCGAACATGAGCACAGCACCGATGATGTTGGCGGCATAAAGGCCGACTACCCACCATCCGCTCTTGCCGATGTCGTGGAAACGACGGGTGAGGATGGCAAGCGAGGGGATGATGATGGCCAGAGAGAAGATGCCCGAGAGGGTGTCGCTTATCCAGCCGAGAATAAGGCTGATGAGGAATATTCCGAGCATGGCCCACCAGTATTCGGCGCGGGTGGAACGTCCGCGGAAGTTGGCGTAGTTCATGAAGAACATTTTTACCGCCGTGATGAAGTCTACGTTGTTTGGCATTGTGTATTGATGTTAAATTTTGGCAAATTTAAACATAAAAGCCCGAATGTGCAAGCTTATTGCCTGAAAAATTCGCGGAAAACGCGGATTGTGGCCAGATGGTCGGCGCAGGATGCCGTCTCTCTGACAGAGTGCATCGCCCACAGCGGCGCGCCCATGTCCACGCCGCGCAGGGGTATCTGCGAGGTGAGGATATTGCCGAGGGTAGAGCCGCCGGCCACGTCCGAGTGGTTGACGAAGTCCTGACATGGCGCTCCCGCCAGTTCGCAGAGGCGACGGAACACCGCGGCTGAGTCGGCGTCGGTCATGTATTTGCAGTTGGCGTTCACCTTGATGCAGGGGCCGTCGCCGAGTGTCGGATGGTTCGTTGGGTCCTGTTTCTCGGCGTAGTTGGGATGCACGCCGTGGGCATTGTCCGCCGAAATCATGAAGGAGCGCGCCACGGCGCGGTAGTAGTCCTCTTCTCCGGCGCCCTGGGATGCGGCGATGCGGCGCAGGAGGTAGTCGAGTTCGGGCGAGCCCGCCCCCTGCTTTGTGCCGGAGCCGGTCTCTTCGTTGTCGAAAACGGCCATGACGCGCGTGGCGCCCGAGGGCCTGTCGGCTTCGCCTAAAAGCGCCGTGAGCGAGGCGTGGACCATCGAGAGGTCGTCGAGGCGCCCGGAGCAGATGAATTCAGCGTTGAGTCCGACAGTGCCCGCAGGAGTGGTGTCGTAGAGGCTTAAATCATAATCGAGTATGCGCTCCTCGTCGACTCCGAGCTTATCGGCCACGATGCGCCGCAGGAGGCCCTTGGGGCTCTCTCCGGGGCCTATTTTGCCGAGCACGGGGAGCATGTCTTTCTGCTTGGAGAGGGGATTGCCCTCGTTGACGGCGCGGTTGAAGTGGATGGCGAGGTGGGGGATGGTCAGGAGCGGATGCTCGAAGCGAATGAGGTGCGTCTCGGGGAACAGAGGGTCATCAGAGCGCATAATCACGCGTCCGGCGAGCGAGAGGGGCCGGTCGAACCAGGTGTAGAGAATAGGACCGCCGTAGACTTCGGTGTTGATCTTGACGATGCCGCCGTCGCAGAGGATTTCGGCATTGGGCTTCACGCGGAAGCAGGGCGAGTCGCAGTGGCTCGAGATGATGTGGAAGCCGTTTTCGGCAACGGGCCCTTCACCTACGA
The DNA here is from genome assembly GCA_902491515.1 of uncultured Porphyromonadaceae bacterium. Classification (GTDB taxonomy): domain Bacteria; phylum Bacteroidota; class Bacteroidia; order Bacteroidales; family Muribaculaceae; genus CAG-873. Next base: position 117,831 of record CABUIC010000005.1, on the reverse strand, counting down.
TGAAGGCGAAGAGGGCCGAGCCGTTGCGCGTGATATAGCGTCTGTCGCCGGGTCTCAGGTCCCAGCTGTCTTCGGGACGCAGCTGGCGGAAGCCGGCGGCGTCGAGGCGCCGGCGCAGTTCGGCGACGGCAAGAAAATTCACGGGCGCCGCGTCGAGGAAGGCGCAGAGGTCTTTGATTTCTTCAGTCATATGATTCTTCGTTGTCAAGCGCTCCGGAGGTATAGAGCGAGTTGAGTACTTTGAGGGCGTTGCAGAGGGTCTGGCTCCAGTAGTCGCGGAAGCGTATTGCCATTTCGGTCACGGTGCCTCCGAGAGAGTCGGCGGGGAGCTCGCGGGCCGTCTGTGTGAAGTCGTAGAAGGCCTGGTAGAGGTCGGCGAGCTGCTCTCCCAGCGACGCCGCTATCGGCGTGTCGGAATACTTCATGTCCTCGTGGAATGTCTCGAGGTATGTGTCGTGCTCGCCGAAGACGCGGGCCAGCGAGGCCGCAACAGCCGTGTATTGTTCTTCGTCAAGGCTGCCGGGGAAGTCTTCGTCTTCTTCGGGAGTGTCGGGGATATCGAAGGCCGTGATGTAGATGCGGGGGAGGAGGCCGAGAAGGCGCCGGGCAAGTTCCGCGGCGGACCCCGCCTCTTCGGCGCCGTCAACGGTCATGCAGTATTCGTGGCAAAGCGCCACAAGCGCAATCCCGCTCCGGGTGATATTCTGAGGGTCAGTCATTTGCTAAATGTAGTTTATATGTAAAGGTGTGAAAAATATTATTGGCCGGTCGGACGCGCCATGGCGCGTCCGACCCGAAGGAACGATTTTAATTACGACATAGTTTCGCCTCGAATATACGAAAGGTTCATGGAATCATCCCATATACAGTTTGTGGTCGATGATGTATTTGTTGACTCCCGGGGGGAGGAAGAAGCTCATGTCCTTGCCGCGGGAGATGGCGTTGCGGATGAAGGTGCTGGAGATGTGGACCTGGGGTGCGTTGACCACTTCCATGCCGTCGACGTAGCGGTCCTCCACCGGGTAGCCCGGGCGGGGATACACGAGCACTCCGAACTCCGCGAGAATCGTCTCCCACTCGCGCCATTTCTTGAAGGTCTGCCAGTTGTCGCTTCCGATAATGATCTTGAACTTGTGCTCCGGGAAGCGCTCGCGGAGCGCCCTGAGGGTGTTGACGGTGTAGGATGGCCGCGGCATCGAGAGCTCGAGGTCGCAGATGTCGATTCCCTTGGGCGCGTTGCGGCAGGCGAGGGAGAGCATGGCGAGACGCTTGGTGTCGGGAAGGAGGTCGCCCGGCTCCTTGAGGGGGTTGCGCGGGGAGAGCGTGAGCCACACTTCGTCGACGTAGCCCCACTGCGAGAGGTAGGAGGCGAGCATCATGTGGCCGATGTGCACGGGGTTGAAGGACCCTCCGAGTATTCCGATCAGCATGTCAGAGGCTTGTGAAACCGTCGATAAGGGCGTGGGTCTGGCAGATTGCCGTGTCGAGGTCGTCGTTGACAATCCGGGCGTCGAAGTGGGCGGCCTGCGCAAGCTCGTAGGCGGCGCGGTCCACGCGCTCGTCGATGACCTCGGGACTTTCCGTTCCCCGGGCCTCGAGGCGGCGGCGGAGCTCGTCGACACTCGGGGGCTCGATGAAGATTGTGAGCGCCGCCGGGCCGTAAAGCTCCTTGACTCCCCGGGCTCCGTTGACGTCGATGTCGAGGACAATGTTGTGGCCTTCGGAGGTCACCCGCTCGATTTCCGAGCGGGGAGTCCCGTAGAAGCGGCCCGGATAGACCTCCTCGTATTCTACGAAAGCACCGTCGGCTATGGCTTCGCGGAAATCTTCCTCGCTCATGAAGTAGTAGCTGACGCCCTCGGTCTCGCCGGGTCGGGGCGGTCGCGTGGTGGCCGAGACGGCGAAGGCGAGGTCGAGGTCGCCTTTGTCAAGCAAGGCGCGGATGATTGTGGACTTTCCGCAGCCCGAAGGCGCGGCGATGACAATGATTTTTCCTTTTTTCAAAGCGTTGGGTCTTTGCGGGTTATTAGGTCGCACGAGCCGTGCGTCCCTACAATTCGATAATTGACGTCGAGGATTTGCAAAGCAGTTCGATAATTGATTCCTCGGTTTTGTAACGCCCCCCCTTACTGGTGCGCGGGGCGCAGGAGGTCGTTGACGGTCTTCACCGGGTTGAAGGTCGAGGCAGGAACGTCCACGAAGACAGTGTTCCAGTCGCTCATGGCGCCGTTCCAGAGGCCGGGAAGCTCCAGGGCGCGCAGGTCGCGGCCTCCGAGACTCTTCTCGGAGATGAAGCCCGTGGCGGGGTCAACGTAGTCCTTGAGATTGAAACGCTTGCCCTCAGGGTCCTTGAGGTAGCAGACGAGGTCCACGGGGTTGAAATATGTGGCGCTCTTGAGCATCTCGATGTTCTCGGGCCGCGACATGTCGATCTGTGTGGACTCGAGAATCTGCGGGGCCACCATCGAGCCGTCGGTGCTCCGGGCGTTGAACGGGCCGCCTCCTGGCTCCCCTTCGTTGCGGACCATGCCGCAGACGCGCAGCGGACGCGAGAGTATGCGGTTCAGCTCCTTCCAGCGCTCTTGAAGGGGTTCGGTCATCGAGAGCTTCAGCGAGTGGACGCAGAGGGTGTCCTCCACGAAGTCCGTGGCGTCCAGAACGGCCTCTTCGAGGTCTTCGGTCTCGTCGTAGACCTCGTTGAGGGCCCGGAGATGATCCTCGATTTCGTCGTGGACAAGCAGAAGGATGCCGCCGAGGATGCGCTTGAATTTCACGGTATCGCCGCGGTGGGAGTCGGCCACGACGTTGTCAATATTCTTGATGAACACTACCGTGGCGTCGATGTCCGAGAGGTTCTCGATGAGAGCGCCGTGGCCCCCCGGGCGGAACACGAGGCGTCCTTCGGCGTCGCGGAAAGGCTCGTTGTCGGGCGTGGCTGCGATGGTGTCCGTCGACGGCTTCTGAACCGAGAGGGATATGTCGTATTTTACTCCGAAGCGCTTCTCCATGGCCGGAACGGTCTCGGCAAGCTTGGCCTTGAAGAGCCCGACATGGTCGGCGGAGACGGTGAAGTGGAGCCGCACTGTGCCCGAGCGGCCCGCGGCGTACTGCGCGCCTTCGGCCAGCTGTTCTTCGAGGGCCGTGCGCGTGGTGCCGTCGGGGTAGGCGTGGAAGGTGAGGACGGCCTTGGGGAGGGCGCCGTAGTTCATGCCCTCGGGGCTAACCATGGCGGCGATGATGTCCTTATGGCGCCCTGCCTCGCGGAGCTCCTGTGCCCCCTTGTTGTACAGACGGCGGCAGGCGGCGTCGAGTTCGGCCTTGAAGGGCAGTCGGTCGAGACTGTCGATAATCTGCGCGGCGGGGGTGCCGGGCGCGGCAGTCTCGTCGGAGCCGTTCACGAAGGCGAACATGGCCTTGAACATGCGGGAGGCGGCGCCGGAGGCGGGGACGAACTTCAGGACGTCGCCGCCGTCGCCGAGGAACTGCGTCCAGCGCGTCTCGGCGTCTTCGGCGAGCTCGTCGTCGGCGATGAGGATGCCGTCGTCGATGCTCGACGCTGATTCTATTTCGAGATAAGGAAATCCTTTGCGGAAGCGCTCGAGCTGGGCCTCTACGGCTTCGCGGCTGATGCCGCGCTCCTTGAGCTGCTCCAGGTCGGCGGGGGTGAATTCAGTCATGGGAAATGGTCTTTGTGTAGGTGTAGTTATGTATTGGAGTTAGTTTGCTGAGGAAAAATGCGGGCCACAATCTGCGCGATGGCGCCGTCGCCCGTGATGTTGCAGGCTGTCCCGAAGCTGTCCATGGCTATATAGAGGGCTATCATCATGGCGTTGTCGGCCTCGGAGAAGCCAAGTATCGACGTCAGCAGTCCCAGCGAGGCCATGATGGCGCCTCCGGGGGTGCCGGGCGCCGCCACGATGGTTATGCCAAGCATAGCGATGAAGCCCGCGATGGCTCCGAATTCAACGGGCATCCCCTTGACTATCATCAGCGCTATGGCGCAGGCCACGATTTTGAGCGTCGAGCCCGACATGTGGATGGTGGCGCAGAGAGGGATGACGAAGCCTGCTATGGGGCGCGGTACGCCCATCGCCACCGTGCGCTCGAGCGTCACGGGGATAGTGGCGACCGACGACTGTGTGCCAAGCGCCGTGAAATACGCGGGCATCATCGTCCAGAGGGCCTTGAAGGGATTTTTATGCGAAAAAATCGCCGCGATGCAGTATTGTGCCACAAGGAGGCCGACATGGAGCACGAAAATCACCACAATTATCTTGGCGAATGTGACCAATATCGGACCGACTATGCCCGCAACGGCCATAGATAGGAAGATGCCGAAGATATATATGGGAAGAAGGGGGATGATTACGCGCTCAATCACCAGCCGGATTACCGCGCGGAAGTCGTCGAGGCCCCGGCGAAGCGCCCGGGCCTCCGGGAGAACGGCGCCCCCGAAACCCAGCACGAAGGCCAGAATAAGTGCCGTCATGACGCTCATGAGAGGCTCGATTTCAAGGGTGAAGAATGGAGCGAGGGCCCCGGAGCTCTCTGCCTCTGCCGTGGTCTCCGCAAGGCGTATGTTCCCAAGAATGTGCGGGAACACGGTCTCTGCCGTGGCGAACGACAGAAGCCCGGCACCGAAAGTCATGGCATAGGCTATCAGAACCGTCACCCCTAACATCGCACCTGCCTTCTTGCCTATTTCCGCGATGGCCGGAGCGACGAAGCCTACAATCAGAAGAGGGATGACGAAGCCAAGAAATTCGCTGAATATGGCGTTGAATGTCATGAAGATCCGCGTCAGCACGTCGGGAAACACAAATCCCGCCCCTATGCCGGCGGCGATGGCTATGGCGATTCTTATAAGCAGCTTCATGCCTTCGGTTCCAGTGCACCTCCTGCGAGAGGAGGGCGGCGCGTTCAGTCTTTCTTTTCCTTTTCCTCGGGTTTTTCAGCCGGAGTGTTGAGCTCGCGCTTAGCGTCCTCGACGCCGTCCTTGAATGATTTCACGCCCTTGCCGAGCCCGCGCATAAGCTCGGGAATCTTCTTGCCGCCGAAGAGCAGAAGAACGATTACAAGGATTATGAGCCATTCCGAGCCGTTGATGCCCAGAAAAAGAGGGATAATGGTGGTGGGTGTCATTGTATTCAGGGGCTGTTCGTACAGAATTTGGTGTAAAGTTACGCATTATTCCGCAAAAAATCGTAACTTTGTGCCCTGATTTAACAATTTCAACAGTAAATAATTTTTCATTAGATGAAAGCTTACGTTTTTCCCGGACAGGGCGCACAGTTCGTAGGTATGGGCAAGGACCTCTACGACAACAGCGCCGAAGCCCGCGAGCTCTTTGAAAAAGCAAACGAAATTCTCGGCTTCCGAATCACGGACCTCATGTTCGAGGGCACGCCTGAAGACCTCAAGAAGACGGCCGTGACCCAGCCCGCCATCTTTATCCATTCCGTACTCCTCGCCAAGAGCCTCGGCGCCGACTTCAAGCCTGACATGGTTGCCGGCCACTCCCTCGGCGAATTCTCCGCCCTCGTGGCTGCAGGTGCCCTCAGCTTCGAGGACGGCCTCCGCCTCGTCGCCGCCCGCGCCAACGCCATGCAGAAGGCCTGCGAGTCCAACCCCTCCACCATGGCCGCTATCATCGCCCTTCCCGACGAGAAGGTCGAGGAAGTCTGCGCTTCCGTGCCCGGCGTACTCGTCTGCGCCAACTACAACTGCCCCGGACAGCTCGTCATCTCCGGCGAAATCGAGGCCATCGACCGCGCCTGCGAGCTCCTCAAGGAAGCCGGCGCAAAGCGCGCCCTCAAGCTCCCCGTCGGCGGCGGTTTCCACAGCCCCTGCATGGAGCCTGCCCGCGCAGAACTCGCCGAAGCAATCGAGCACACTGAGTTCCATACGCCCGTATGCCCCGTCTACCAGAATGTCGATGCCCTTCCCCACACCGATCCCGCTGAAATCAAGGGTCTCCTCGTTGCGCAGCTCACAGCTCCCGTGCGCTGGACCCAGACCGTCCGCAACATGATTGCAAACGGCGCCACCGAATTCGTAGAACTCGGCCCGGGCAAAGTCCTTCAGGGCCTTGTCTCCAAAATCGACAAAGAAGTAGCAGTAAGCGGCATGCAGTAAAAGCACCGCCTTTCACCATCTTAAATCCCGCTCCGGGCGCGCCCTAAAAGCGCCCGCGGCGGGATTATTTTTTGTATTCACCGACTTAATCCTCTGATAATGAAGGATGCACGGCCCATGCGCCCGCTACTGCCTGATAAAGAATTTGTTATGTAATTATACCAAGTTTACGCGCGGATTGATTCGTAATTTTCCAAACAATTTCCGCTTTTACTTAACCCGGTAGTTGTCGAGGACGGGGAGGGGGCGCCAGGGGAGGGTGGCGATGATTTTCGCGTTGGAGAAGGTCAGGGTGCGGGTGAGTTTGCGCAGGCGCGGGGTCTTTAGGGGGAAGCGGGGACCCAGGAGGTCGCCGAAGGCGGCTGCAAGGCGCGCGAGGGGATAGGGGATGCTTTTGGGCTCCTTGGCGCCGAGCTGGCGCGCAATGCACGAGGCGAGCTCGCCGTAGGAGGGACTGTAGCTGTCACAGACATTGTAGACGCCGCCCTTCTCCGCCACAAGCGGGACGATATTGGCGATGTCCCCGGCCATGAGCAGGCTCTTGCGGGCGCGGCCTCCGGAAATGTTGAAGTAAAAGCCTTTGCGGATGCCGCGGACCATCGCGCCGAGGTTGCCCGGGGCATCCGGACCGGCCATGAGAGCCGGGCGAAGAACGGTCAGAGTCACACCCTTCTCGGCGCACCAGAATCCCAGAAATTTCTCGGCCATGATGTTGCTTTTGGCATAGGGAGAAGTGCCCTCAAGGGGGTGCTCCTCGCTGATGTCCTCGCCTTCCTCGCAACCGTAGACCGCCACAGTGCTTATGAATACCAGCGACTTGGGCATCCCGACCTTTTCGAGCGCGCGGCAGAGATTGACGGTGCCCTGATAGTTCACGTCGAAAAACGCCTGCGCGTCCTCATGGTTTCCCGCCTCCACGTGCGCCAGCCCGGCGGCGTGGAGAACCACGTCGTAGCGCCCGGGAAGCACAGGCTCGGTTCGTCCCAGGTCTACAGAAATGTCGTCGCCGTCGGACAGGCCGAGGGTAGTCACGGAGCCGTAGACTTCGCGGAGCTTCGGGAGAGTGTTTCGTCCGAGGAAACCGGACGCGCCGGTGAAGAGGAATTTCATTAGTTCTTGATGGTCTTGAATGCGGCTTCGAGGAAGTCCGAGATGCCGTCGTAGGTGGTGTCCATAAGCCTGAGGCCGAGCGGCCCCGGCGGAAACACGCGGTCGACGATTTCGCCGGGCGTGACTTTTCCGTCCTTTATAATAAGGGGAATGAAAACGATGCGTCGGGGCTTCTGAGCCGTTGCGGCGAGGACCTTGCCGAAGGAATCGAGACTGTCGTGGATGGTCCAGGTGTCGAAGCGCAGGATGTAGAGCGAGCCTTCGTAGCCGGCATCCTTGAATGAGCCGGCGAACTCTACGACGCCGAGCAATTGGGAGGCCGTGGACTTTCCGTCCGCGGCGACTTCGCCAAGGGGATTGCCCCCTTCGTTCTTTACATATCGGCCACCGTTCCAACGGAAAAAGTCGGCGGAGGTCTGCCGCCCGTATTCGTCGTAGGAATAGTTAATCTTACTGATTTCTTCCGTGCCTCTGACTTCATTGGCGGGCTTGCCGTCGCGGCCGAAGTATTCTATGGCCACGGGCAGGTTGCGGTCGTTGTAGCTTGTCTTTTCTTCGTGCCATCCCCGGGTGCCTACGTTGCAGGGGTGCCCCTTGGTGTCGAAGGTGGCAATGGAGGTGCGTCGGAAGCGGTCGTCGTACTTGTAACGGATAGAGGCATAGCCGTTTCCGGCATCCATAGGCTTCCCGTCGGGCCCGAAGTATGCGTACTCGGTTTCGTTGCCGAAGGCGTCGTACTTCTTCCGGAGGGTCGCGAAGCGCTCGGTCATCCCGACTATCTGACTGACGGTCAGCGTGCTGTCGGCGCTGAGGTGGTGGCTGGCGATTAAGCGGTTCAAGTCATCGTATTCGTTGACTGTCCACATCAGCAAAGAGCCGTCGGGCTTGAAGAGCTTGCGTGATTTCTCCCTGTTGTGCAAGTCATAGCTAATCAGCATTTTGCTTTCTCCTGAATTATATTCCCGTGGTTTCCCCTGACTGTCTACGACAGTCATTTCCACAGGCTGTCGCATGGCGTTGAATTTGGAGAGGATGGAGTAGTCGGGATTGACGGTATCTTCCGGTAAATAATAATCGGTGCGTTCTACGAGGCCCAGCTCATTGAAAGTGACTCGCGCACGAAAGGCGCCTGGATCCTTAGTGTCGGTCTTGTAGAGATGCGGTGCGCCTTTTTCATTGTAATAACTGCTTTCTACATCCTGCCCCAGCGCATTGTATTTGATGCGGTGAACTGAATAGCTCCAGTTGCCTTGGGTTTTTGAGAGCTTGCCGTCGATACCGAAGCGGCGTTCTTCTGTTTTGAGCCCTCGGGGATCGTATTCGAATTTCTTTCGGTGGATATCGTATTTTGTAGATGCCGGAGAGCCGTCCGGTGCGAAAATAGCAACCATCGTTAGGTTCCCCCGGGAGTCGTAGGCAAGGGTGTCGCGGTGGAAAAGTCCCTGATAAAGCCCTTTCCGGCCATCAGGCGTGAAATATCTGCGGGCCACGACGCGACCGTTGGCATCGAAGTTGGCGAGGAGGCGGTGGTAGCCGTCACGGCAGTTAGCCGGGCAACCGTCAGTGCCATAGAAGAGAGTTTCGGTGCGATTGCCGTCATTGTCGCATATGTAGACGGTCTTTGCGGCGACAGTCTGCCTGTCGATTGCCGGAAGCGAGTCGGGCCCGAAGAATTCTTCGCTCACGATGTGCCCCTTCTCGTCGAAACTCCTTTTGCGGTAAGCCCACCAGTCGGGACCGCGCATCAGCCGCCCCTCCCCGTCGACAAATCTCTTTACGGCCTGCTGGCCGCTCGCGGTGTACTCGGCCTCTTCGCCGAAGCGCCCGCGGTTGAATATCGGATTTCCGACCGGGCCGAAGTAATAGACGCCCGTGACGTTGCCGCGTGCGTCGTATTTCCTGCGGAGTATGGCCACGTTCCATTTCGTCAGCGTCGGTCGGCCCTCCGTGTCGGTGTACACAACTTCGGTCTCGTTGCCCCGCGAGTCATAGCTCCGACGCACTCCGGCGTGGCCGTTCTGACAGCGGACGCCCGCGCCCTCCGTGTCGACATAGCGCAACTCCCTCACGCGGTGGTATTTGTCGCGGGTATATTCGATGGCGGCATAGTTGCTTGCCGGTGAGGCCGCGGGCTTGCCGTCCGCCCCGAGAAATTCGAGGCGCCGCAGGTAGCCGTCCGTGTCGTAGCTGTAGCGCTGACCGTAGTCGCCGTTCTCATTGTTGTATGCCGGACGGCCTTCCGTGTCGAAGTAGCGTACTTCGGAAGGAAGGCCGTCGGAGGTGTAGCTGATTGTACTTGAGGCATAAAGATTATCGCGGAGGGCCGGTTTTCCCGAGGAGTCGAAATAGGCCTCCCTGACCAGACGCCCGCGGGAGTCGCGTTCCTCCTGAATTTTGTGCCACCCGCCTTTGACGTCGACAGGCTCCCCGCCGAGGCCGAAGCAGGCGCGTGACGTCTCGAAGCCCCGGCTGTCGTAGGCGAAGACCGCCCGGTGAAGGAATTCGTTGCTGAGTGCAGGTTTCCCCTCGGCGTCGAGATAGCGGTATTCGTCGGGGCGCCCGAATTCGTTGCAGGTCGATACGATTTTGGACGCGCCTAGATTGCCGTTGACGGGCCGTCCCTTGACATCGAAGAATTCTACCGTACGCGGCTTCCCGTAGCTGTATTTCGTGGTGGCCACGCCGCGGAAATCCTCCGTGGGCTCGCCCCGCTCGTCGAGATAGGTGATGGCCGTGATGCGCCCGAGGCTGTCGCGGACCTGCGACTGCCCGTAGAAGCCGTTGTTGTCGGCGGTGACGCTCGCAGAGAGGTCATCGTCGTTGTTGGTGTGGTAGGTGATGCGGGAGATGCGTCCGGCCGCGTCGCGCACGAAGTGTATGCGCTTGATTTTCGAACGGACATCCTTGCGGTTCGGGTCGTCGGAGCGGTCGGCGATGGAGGTCGAGGCGTTGAGGTAACCCGCGCTTTGCTCGATTTCCCCGCCTGTGATGTCGTAGATAGCCGCGGGATTGCCCTCGAGGTCGTCCTTCACGGAGTAGCGTAGTACGGTGCGCCCCGTGCGGTCCTTGTTGGTGATTTCCGCTAGCTTGCCTTCCTGATAGCGTAACTCGACGCTCGGGTAGAAGAGGGGATAGGCATCCGGCGTGAGCTCCGTGACGGTGCCCGACGAATTGACGTAGTCCACCTTGTCGAGCCTCCATTTCAGCGCCCCTTCCTCGCCGAAGGGTGTGCGCGAGTAGGAGAAGCGGAATGCCGTGCCGGCATCGGCCACCTGCCCCTCGTCTATGCGGCTGATGCCCTGCGGAATGCCGTAGGAGTCGGCGTAGTCGAGGTAGTATTCCGTGCGCGTGCGCTTGTATTCATATATGCCGTAAGCGATTGCGGCGATAAGCAGGCAGACTCCCGCCGCCATGATTCGGCGCGTGCGCTCCCGGCGCTTGTGGCGCTGCCAGAGGGCATCGAAGCGCACGCCGAGCATCGTCGCGATGATGTCGACGAGCGCGCGACGCCGCCCCTGCGCCGCGAGGTTGATGCCCCGGAGCTCGCGCTCGCGCCCGAGCTGTCGCAGGGCCTCCGGAAAGCATTCCGTGGCGGGGTCCCCCGAGTTGGGCGTGCCGTCTACGATCAGGGGAATAATCTGCGCCTCCTTGCCCTGCACGATGAACGTCGCCACCTCGTCGTTCACCCACTGCGAGGCCGCGGCCGCCGGGGAGCAAACCACGATGAGGAAGCGCGAGTCCGAAAGATTCGTGCGGAGCGACTCGCTGAGCACCGTCCCGCTCAAGTCCTGCTTGTACCAGAACACCGGACGCAGGTATTTGGGGAGCTTACGGCCCCCGGCGGAGGCGTCCGAAGCCAGCGAAGTGGGGATACGGTAGTTCTCGAGGTGGCGGTGCAGCCACTTCACGATGCCCTCGTCCTTGCTCGAATAGCTTATGAAGGCAAAATATTTGTTTGCAGAGCCCGGGTTTTCCATGGCAGGGGGGGGGATGGAGTCTTATAAAAATAAATCCCGCTTTCAGGCTGAAAGCGGGATTTTGTAGCGAATCCGGGACTCGAACCCGGGTTTCCGCCGTGAGAGGGCGGCGTGCTAGACCACTACACTAAATCGCCTTTTGCGCTGCAAAGTTACGACGAAAAATCGACCCATGCAAGCGCTTTAAGATTTTTTTAGAATAAAGATTTCCCCCAACATAAAGCTAACGGACAGTGATAATTCGTAAAGTCCTAATAACCAGCGGATGCAGGGAGGGGGAGTTCATATTCGTACGTTCGGGGCGGACGTGCCATGGCACGTCCCTACTGACTTTCAGTAGGTTCGCATTAGGGGATTCTAAGAATTTTTCTCTCTGACGGAATTATGACACAGCTCCGTCCCGCCAATACATTTCAAAACCGATTGTCTTGAAAAAAATACCATTGACGAGACTGTGGTGTTGCAAAACAGCGAGGATTTGCAACATCTCCCGAATGCAATGTCAGTGCATTTTAAAACAAGGGCCGCACGGGGTGGGTGCGGCCCTTGGGGAGATTGGGGAATCTTTTATTCGAAGATGTGTTTGAGTTTGGAGAAGATGCGGTTGCGGTCGGCGTCGGTGGCCTGGATGTCGGGCTGGCCTTTGAGGGACTCGATTGCGGTGCGCTCGGCGTCGTTGAGCTTTTCGGGGATGTAGACCATCACGTTGATGAGCTCGTCGCCCGTGCCGCCGTTCTCCTGGTCGGGGAGTCCCTTGCCGCGGAGGCGGAGAACCTTGCCGGGCTGGGTGCCGGCGGGAATGTTGAGGCGTGCGCGGCCTGTGATTGTGGGCACTTCGACGGCTCCGCCGAGGGTGGCCGTCGGGATGTCGAGCATGAGATTATATATCACGTCGGCCCCGTCGCGGATTAGTTCCGGGTCCTTGATTTCTTCGATTACCACGAGCAGGTCGCCGCGTACGCCGCCGTTGCGGGGCGCGTTGCCTTTACCCTTGACGGTGAAGACCTGGCCCTCCTGAGCGCCGGCGGGAATGTTGAAGCTGATTTCCTGGTCCTTACGGATTACGCCTTCGCCGTTGCAGTAGGTGCACCGCTCGGTGATTGTCTTACCGGTGCCGTCGCAGGTCGGGCAGGTGGCCACGGATTCCATCGCTCCGAGCATCGTCTGCTGGATGTGCGAGACGGTGCCTGTGCCGTGGCAGGTTGCGCAGGTGGCGAATGCCACACCGTCCTTCGCGCCCGTGCCGTTGCAGTGCTCGCAGGGCATGAAGGTGGGAATGCGGAGCGTCTTCTGCACGCCTTGTGCTATATCCTTGAGGGTAAGCTTTACGCGGATTCGGAGGTCGGAGCCGCGGCGCTGCTGGCGCCGTGCCTGCCGGCGTCCGCCTGTGGCCGAGCCGAAGCCGCCGAATCCGGCGCCACCGAAGATGTCGCCGAACTGGGCGAAGATGTCCTCCATGCTCATTCCGCCGGCGTGGAAGCCGCCGCCTCCGCCCGGGAAGCCCTGCGGGCCCATGTTGTGGCCGAACTGGTCGTACTTCGCGCGCTTGTCGGCGTCGCTGAGCACTTCGTAGGCCTCCGCCGCCTCCTTGAATTTCTCCTCGGCTTCCTTGTCGCCGGGATTGCGGTCGGGGTGGTATTTGAGGGCGAGCTTGCGGTAGGCCTTCTTTATCTCGTCGGCGTTGGCGGTTTTCGCCACGCCGAGCACTTCGTAATAGTCGCGTTTGTTTGCCATAAACGGGGGAGATTATTCGCCTACCACCACTTTCGCGTGGCGGAGCACTTTGTCGTTGAGGGTATAGCCTTTCTGGACCGTGTCGAGGACCTTGCCTTTCTGGTCGTCGGCCGGAGCGGGCACCGTGGCGATGGCTTCATGCAGGTCGGCGTCGAAGGCCGAGCCTGTCGAGGCCATGGGCTTCACGCCGTTGTCCTCGAGGTATTTGACGATTTTGTTGTAGATAAGCTCCATACCCTGACGGTTCACGTCATCGCTGTCTGAGGTTTTCGCTGCCTCGAGGCCGCGCTCGAAGTCGTCGACGATGGGAAGGAGTCCTAAAAGCACCTTCTCGGCGGCGTTCTTCAGGATGTCGGCCTTCTCGCGGACCACGCGCTTGCGGTAGTTGTCGAATTCAGCCATGAGGAAAAGGTATTCCTTTTTCTCTTTCTCAATCTGGGCGCGGGCGTCCTCGAGTTCCTGCGCGAGTTTCACGTCGGCGGCTTCGGCCTGGGCCTCGGCTTCCGCGTTTTCCTCCTGCCGGGGCTCTACGTCGACGGTTTCGACGCCTTCGGCCTGTTCCTGAAGTTTTTCCTTGTCGCTTTCGGGTGCGTTATGTTTGTTCTGTGTCATAGTCGGGAGAATATTTAGTGTTGTACGCTCTACAAAAACATTGCCAAACTCTTCATTGCGGACCTTTGTCCGTCAGAATTATAACAAAAATTGTACAATATCGTTCAGGTCTGAGGCCCTTTGTCGGGTCCGGCGGGGGGAGCCGGGGCCTTCCCAGGCGCTTTCGGGGCGAATACCCCGGCAAGGTACCTGACCCTGAACCTTTCGAGAAGTTCCCAGAAGTTCGGGACGAACAGCGTGCCGAGGATGGCGTTCACCGCCATGCCGAACACCACAGCCGTTCCGAGCGACACGCGCGAGGCCGCGCCGGCGCCCGTGGCGAATATCATGGGCATGACGCCGAAGACGAAGGCCAGCGCCGTCATCATGATCGGCCGCAGACGAATTGAGCCGGCATCCTGTGCCGAGGTGCGGATGTCCTTGCCCTCCTTCCTGAAGTCCATCGCGTACTCGACGATGAGGATGGCGTTCTTGGCCGCAATGCCGAGCAGGAGGATGATGCCGATCTGCGTGTAGATGCTGATGCTCTGGTTGAGGAAGATACAGCCTAAGATGGTTCCCAGAATGGCCGTCGGGGTGGTGATGATTACTGCGAGCGGGTCTGTCCAGCTCTCGTACTGTGCCGCCAGCACGAGGAAGGTGACGATGAGCGCGAATATAAGCACGAGCGAGATGGTGGTCCCGGAGCCTGTCTCCTGATAGGCTTCGCCTGTCCAGGCATAGGAATAAGAAGTCCCGGCAACCTGCCTGAATATCTGTTCCATGGCCTTGATTCCGGCCGAGGAGCTGACGTGCGCCGCCGGGGTGCCCGTCACCGAGGCCGAGGTGTACATGTTGTAGCGGTCGACGGTGCTCTGGCCCATCGATTCCTCCACCGTGGCGAACGAGGCGAAGGGCACCATCTCCCCCGCGGCGTTGCGCACCGTGAGTTGGAGTACGTCCCTGATGTTTTCTCTCGACAGAGCCTCTGCGGCGACATTCACCTGATAGACGCGCCCGAATTTCACGATGTCGTTCACATAGGCGCCGCCCATGAAGCGCGAGAGCGTGCCGTACACACCTTCGAGCGTCAGCCCCTGCATCTTCACCTTGTCGCGGTCGATTTTCACCGAGTACTGTGGCACTTCGCCCTGATAGAGCGATGTCAGCTGAGCGATTTCCGGGTATTTCCGGGCCTCTTCCTGCATTGCGGCGACTGTCGCGGCCATCTCGTGCGGGCCGAGATTGTTTATGTCGAGAATCTGCATCTGGAGGCCCGAGCTGTTGCCGAGGCCGGGGATTGCCGGGGGATTCACTGAGAAGACTATGCCTTCCTGATATCTGGCGGCTATCCCGTCCACTTTACGCATCACGGCCTCCACGCTTTCGCCCTTGGCCCGGCGCTCGTTCCATGGTTTGAGCACCACGAAAAAGCTTCCGAGATTCGAGCCCGCGCCTCCTCCGAGGAAGGAGTTGCCGGCTACCGAAATCACATCCTTGACCTCCGGAAGCGCCTGAATGTCTGCCGAAATCCTGTCCATGAACTTTTCCATTCGTCCGAGCGACGCGTCCGACGGAAGCTGGACTGAGGTCATGAAGTAACCCATGTCTTCCTCCGGAACATAGCTCGTCGGCCAGCGGCTGAAGCCCCAGAATGCCGCTCCGCATATAGCCGCGAAGACCACGAGAGCGAGCACCGGATGCCGCAACATCTTTCCCACGATGCCGTCGTAGCCGTTCTGGAAACGCGCCCAGAACTTGTTGAACCATTTGAAGAGGAAGAAGCGTGGAGCCGTCCGCGGCTTCAGGAACAGGGCGCACATCGCCGGGGTGAAGGTCAGCGCGTTGAAGCCCGAGAAGGCCGTCGAGACAGCAATGGTCAGCGCGAACTGCTTGTAGAGCTGACCGGTGATGCCTGAGATGAAGGCGGTGGGGATGAACACCGAGAGAAGCACAAGCACTTCGCCCACAACGGGTCCCTGAAGCTCGTCCATAGCCTTCTCGGCCGCCTGGCGCGAGTTCATCTTCCCCTCGTCGACTATTCGCGAGCAGTCCTCCACGACAACTATCGCGTCATCCACGACTATAGCTATCGCCAGTACAAGTCCGAAAAGGGTAAGGGTGTTGATTGTGAAGCCCATGAGCTTCATCACGGCGAAGGTGGCAATCAGCGAAACAGGTATCGTGAGCATCGGGATAACAACCGCACGCCAGTTCTGGAGGAAGAGCATGATTACGAGCATCACGATGAGCGTCGTCTCCAGAAAGGTCACCAGAACCTCGTCAATCGAGGCCGTGACGAAGTCCGTAGTGTCCAGAATCACCTTGTAGCTCACGTCCTTCGGAAAGTACTGCGAGAGTTCCTGCATCCGGTTCTCGACTGCCTTGGCAACCGACAGGGCGTTGGCACCCGGGAGCTGGTATACGCCGATAAGCCCCGCTTCCTTTCCGGACACGGCGCTTGCCATGGAATAGGTCTGCGAGCCCAGGTCGATGCGCGAGATGTCGCCGAGACGCAGAAGCGAGCCGTCCTGGCCGGTGCGGATCACGATGTTTTCGAATTCCTCAACCGAGCTCAGGCGCCCCTGCGCCGTCAGCGTGAACTGGAACTGCGCGTCGGTCCCCGTAGGCGGTGCGCCGACAGTTCCTGCCGACACTGCCATGTTCTGGCTCTGGATGGCGCTCATGACGTCGTCGGTCGAGAGTCCGCGCACGCGCATTTTTTCCGGATCCAGCCATACGCGCATCGAATAGTCGCCCGATCCGAAGGCATCCACGCCCCCGACGCCGTCGATGCGCGAAAGCTCGTCGACGATGTTCAGCTGGGCGTAGTTCGTGAGATAGAGGCCGTCGTAAAGATCCGGCCGGCTCGTCTGGAGGGCGATGAACAGGATGATGTCCGACGAGCGCGACATGACGTTCACGCCCTGCTCCTTGACCGCCGCCGGGAGGGTCGGCTCGGCCATTGACACGCGGTTCTGCACCTTCACCGACGCTATGTCGAGGTCCGTGCCGTTCTCGAAGGTAACGGTAAGCATGTACGACCCGTCCGATCCGCAGCTCGAACTCATGTACATCATACCCTCAACGCCGTTCACCTGCTGTTCGATGGGTGCTCCGACGGTTTCGGCCACGGTCTTGGCGTCCGCGCCCGGATAATTGGCCACGACCATCACTGTCGGGGGTGTGATGTCGGGATACTGGGCCACCGGGAGCGACTTGAGCGTCATCAGGCCGCCCAGCACCATGATTATGGCGAGCACCGTGGCGAATATCGGCCTGTCGATGAAGAATTTGCTGAACATGGCTCTCGTTATTTGATTAGACGGGGACTGACTGTGGCGCCGTCGCGCACTTTAAGAAGGGCCTTCGTGACGTAGCGGTCCTCCGGCCGAAGCCCCGACGTGACTATGCGCATGGTGTCGTCGACAAGCTCGCCGACCTCGACCGGGGTGTAGACAACCCTCGAGGAGTCGTTGACCGTGTAGACATATTTGCCACGCTGGTCCGTGCCGATTGATGCGTCCCGGATCAGGATGGCCTTGGGGTCGACCGCGTAGGGCAGCGACACCGTGGCGTACATCCCGCTCCGGAGCTCGTCGTATGGATTCATGACCTTCGCCCGGACAAGCAGTGTGCCCGTGCTCTTGTCGATGTCCGGAGCGCGGTAGCTCAGCGCTCCCGTGTACTTGTGGGGGATGGTGTCGGAGAAGGTCAGCGGTATGTGTTCAAGGTCCACCCCGAGCTCTTTCGAGCGGTTTTTGAGCATTTCGAGATAGCCCTGGTCGGCGATGTGGAAGTTCGCTTCGAGCGACGAGTCGTCGTAGATTGTTGCAAGCGTGACGGGGCTCATCTCACCGGCGAGGAAGGCGCCGTCGTCATATTTCGAGAGCCCGACGTGCCCGTCGAAGGGGGCCCGCACGGTGCAGTAGCCGAGAGTGGTCCGCGCCTGCTGTACCGCTGCCTCGCACGACTTGATGGAGGCCTCGGCCTCGTTCAGCGCGCTCTTGGCCTGCTCGACCTCCATGGCGCTGACAGCGTCGCTCTCCAGCGCGCGTTTGACAGCCGCGTAGTGCGACGCCGCGTAGGCCTGCGTTGCCCGGGCCGACGCGAGCGCCGACTCGGCCTTGTTCAGCGCGTCTCGGTAGTTCGTGTCCTCGATGCGGAACAGCACCGTGCCCTTCCGCACGAAGTCGCCTCCGCTGTAGTCGAGGCTCAGAAGATAACCGTTCACGCGCGCCACGAGGTCTACCTCGCGGTTCGATGTCAGGTAGGCCGGATAGTCTTTATGGAGCACAACCGAGTCGACAAGCGGGTGGGCCACGTCCACGGGCATTGCCTCGCTGCGGGCGTCGTCAGTCTTTTTCCCGTGGCAGCCGGTAAGCAGCGTGGCTGCCAGAATAATTAGGAGAGGGTGTATGGATTTCATAGCTGGTATAATTTGTTTACTGCGCGATGGAGCCGCCTATGGCTTTATGGAAATTGACGAGAGCGCCAAGGGCGCGGCCCCGGGCCTGTACGTCGGTACTCTGATATTCGAGTAGGTTCATCTGGGCGTCCACTACGTTGGAGAAGGGGGTAAGTCCCTCCTTGTAGAGGTCCACCGACAGCTTCAGGGCCTCGCGGCACTGCTCGATGACTTCCGCGAGGGTCCTGATATACTCTACTGACCGGTGGTAGTTGCTGATGGCGTTGGCGCTTTCCTGCACGGCGGTCAGGACTGTCTGGTTGTAGAGCGCGATGTCTGCCTCCATGGCCTGACGGGCGCCCTCGGTCGCGTAGCGGCGCCCGAGCCCGTCGAAGACCGTCCAGCTCAGCGTGGGTGTCACGGTATAGATGAGCGAACGCCCCGTGAAGAGGTCGCGGGCCAGGTGGGCCTGCGTACCTATGCTGCCTTGGACCGTGAGCGACGGAAGATAGTCTTTCTTCGCCACTCCCAATGCCGCCGCGGCGCTCTCAATCGTGGCCTGCGCTTGGGCTACATCCGGACGGCGCCGCACAAGGTCAAGCGGCACTTCCGCCGGTACGAGCCGGTCATAGCCCGGCATCGCTCCGGGAGCCGTCACCTCCCCCGGAAGTCCCTCGGGACCGCAGGCAAGGAGCACTCCGAGGGCGTTGACGTAGGTGTCGATTTCGCTCATCAGCAATGGTACGCGCGCGCGGGTGGAAAAGTACACCGTCCGGGCCTGCGCTACGTCGAGTTTTGACGCCAGTCCCGCCTCGAAGCGCGCCAGCACCATGTCGAGCACCCGGCTCTGCGACGCCTCGTGCTCCTTGGCGACTGCATATAGCGACTGGCTCATTCTCAATGAGATGTAGGTCTGCGCGATTGCCGAGGCGATGCTCAGCCGCACCCCCTCGAACTCCGCGCGCGTCACGCGAACGTCGGCCTTCCGCGCCTTGACCTGGGCTGTGATTTTCCCGAAAACGTCCGGCTCCCAGCTCAGGGTCGCCTCGCCGTTGAACGCCGACGTCCATGTCGCATCTGTTCCGGTTCCGCGCTCGGCGACCCTGGAAATGCCCGTGCGGCACCAGCCCGCGGAGACGCCGACTGTGGGCCAGTACGCCGCCTTGGCCTGCCCGACTGCCGCGCGCGCCACGCCTATACGGTTCACGGCCGCTCCGAGCTCGTAGTTTGCTTCGAGGCCGCGCGTCACGAGGCTGTCCAGCGTCGCGTCGCCGAACTCTTTCCACCACGATTCTTCCGTCTGGGCCGTGGCTCCGGCAACGCTAAGCAGCATCGCAGCCGTTAGAAAATATATTTTCATAGGGTGAAATAAGTTGAAATCGTATATTTTTCTAACATTGCATCGGGCGCGAATGTTCTTTTTGAGATATGGGAAAAAAATATTAACTTTGCATCCGACACCACAAGGGGTGGGCCGCAAGTACGCCGCGGCCCTGAGATCATACCCTCGGAACTTGATGCGGGTAATGCCGCCGAAAGGAGTTTTTTATGAAAGTAACAGTCAACAGCAAGAGTGTGGCTCTTCCGGAGGAAAAGCCTACTTCAGTTCAGGCCCTCGTAACCCTGATGGACCTCCCCGCGGCGGGAATAGCCCTCGCCGTCAACGGAAAAGTGGTCCGGAAAGCCGAGTGGGGCGTTGTCTTCCTCAGCGAGGGCGACGCCGTAACAGTTATTCGCGCGGTGTGCGGTGGCTGACGAATTTAAAATCATTGCGATAACCCTCCCGGAAGGATTTGCGCCCCTCACTGTAGGGACGCACGGCTCGTGCGTCTTAAACCCCGCGGAATCTGAGGTCCGGGCCATTGTCGAAGGGCTCACGAGCGGCCGCTTCTGGCGCGTCCATATCCGCAAGGACTCGCCCGAGGAGGCCCGCACATTGCTCCGTGCACTTCCGCCGGGACTCTACCACAGCCTGAGCCTCCACAACGCCACGGCGACGGACGTCCGCGACTTTCCCGGAATCGGAGTCCACCTTACCGGGCGCACTCCCGTGCCCCCTGCCGGCTTTGGTGGCACGGTTAGCAAAAGTTGCCATAATCTGACGGAACTTGCCGAATTCCGAGGCGACTACGCCTTCATCTCGCCTGTTTTCGATTCCATTTCCAAGCCCGGCTATCTCGCCGCTTTCACCCCCGGAGAGCTCGCTGACGCGGGGCGCCGCGGGCTTCTCGACCGTGCCGTAGCCCTCGGAGGCGTCACTCCCGGCCGCATCCCCGAGCTCCGCGCTATCGGTTTCCGTGCGGCCGCCATGCTCTCCGCGGCGTGGCCGGACGGCCTTAAACCGTAGCTGATTATGTACTTCATATCCAATACTACAGACCGCTTCCTCACTCACGCCGCTGCCATACGCCACGCCCTCGCGCAGGGCTGCCGGCTTGTACAGCTCCGTATGAAGGACGCTTCCACCGACGACCGCCTGAAGGCTATCGCCGAAATTCTCCACGAGGTGGAGGCTGCCGGCGCGAAGCTCATCGTCGACGACGACGCCGAGGCCGTACTGCGCTCGGGCGCCCACGGCCTCCACATCGGTAAAAACGACATATCCATCCCCGAAGCACGACGCATCATCGGTCCGAAAATCCTCGGAGCGACGGCCAACACCGCCGCCGACATCATCGCCGCAGCCCGCGCCGGAGCCGACTACGTCGGCCTCGGGCCTTTCCGTTTCACTACAACCAAGAAAAACCTCAGCCCTATTCTCGGGCTCGAAGGCGTCCGCGCGGCAATCGCCGAGGCGCGCGCCCAAGGAGTCGAAATTCCTGTCTACGCAATCGGCGGAATATTACCGGCCGACATCCCGGCCCTCATCGAAGCCGGCGCGACGGACGTGGCTCTCAGCGGGGCTCTTCTAAATATGTAAGACAATGAAAAACGACATTCTCACAATCGGCGGCCGCGAGTTCACCAGCCGCCTCTTCGTCGGAACAGGCAAGTTCAGCTCCAACGACCTCATGCGCCGGGCCATCGAAGCCTCCGGGTCTCAGATGGTCACAATGGCCATGAAGCGCATCGACATGGACGCCGCCGAGGACGATATGCTCGCCCACATCGCCACATCCGACAGCATTCAGCTTCTCCCCAACACCTCCGGCGTCCGCGACGCCCGCGAAGCGGTCATGGCCGCCGAGCTCGCCCGCGAGGCTTTCGGCACAAATTTCATCAAGCTCGAGATTCATCCGGACCCCAAGTATCTTTTCCCCGACCCCGTCGAGACCCTCAGGGCCACGGAGGAACTCGTGAAGCTCGGCTTTGTGGTTTTGCCCTACATTCAGGCCGACCCCGTGCTCTGCAAGCGCCTCGAGGACGTTGGTTCCGCCGCCGTGATGCCTCTCGCCGCGCCCATCGGCACGAACAAGGGCCTCGTCACCCGCGAACTCCTCGAAATCATCATCGCCGAGAGCCGCGTACCCGTGGTTGTCGACGCCGGACTCGGCGCTCCCTCCCACGCCGCCGAGGCAATGGAGCTCGGCGCCGATGCCGTCCTCGTAAACACTGCGATTGCCGTCGCCGGCGACCCCGTCGAAATGGCCCGCGCATTCGCCGAGGCCACCGTGGCCGGACGCCGCGCATATCTCGCCGGCCTCGGCGCCACGGCCGCCCCCGGACAGGCCACAAGCCCTCTGACTTCATTCCTTGACTGACCATGTTTTCGGATGAACTATTGAAAATGCCGTCGTGGGAGGAGACTACGGCGGCCATCGCGGCCATGACGGAGGCCGACGTCCGGCGCGCCCTTGCCGCGCGGCATCCCGGTGTCGACGACTTCATGGCACTCATCTCCCCGGCCGCGGCGCCCTTCCTCGAGCAGATGGCCGCAAAGGCGCAGGTCCTCACCCGCGAACGCTTCGGCAAGACCGTGAGCATGTACATCCCCATGTACATCACAAATGCCTGCACCAACTCATGCGTCTACTGCGGCTTCAACCGTCATAACCAGTTCCCGCGCGTGGTTCTCACCTCGAAACAGATTGAGGACGAGTGCAAGGCCATCCGTCGCCTCGGACCCTTCGAGAACCTTCTGATTGTCACCGGAGAGCATCCGAAACTCGCCGGTGTGGAGTACCTCGCCCGCGCTCTCGCCGTCTGTCGCCCCTACTTCTCAAACCTCTCCATTGAGGTGATGCCTCTCCCGCAGGAAGGCTATGAACGGCTCGTCGGGGAAGGACTCAACGGCGTGGTATGTTTTCAGGAGACATACCACCGCGAGCGCTACAAGGTCTACCATCCCGCCGGGATGAAGAGCAATTTCGAGTGGCGTGTGAACGGCTACGACCGCATGGGCGCGGCCGGGGTCCACAAAATCGGAATGGGTGTCCTTATCGGCCTCGAAGACTGGCGCACGGACGTGACAATGATGGCACGACACCTCCTCTACCTCCGCAAGAAGTACTGGCGCACAAAGTACAGCGTCAATTTCCCGCGTATGCGTCCCAGCGAGAGCGGATTTCAGCCCAATGTGGTGATGTCCGACCGCGAGCTCGCCCAGCTCACATTCGCCTTCCGCATCTTCGACCCCGACGTGGATATATCCATGAGCACCCGCGAACGTCCCGACTTCCGCGACAATATCTGCACCCTCGGAGCCACGAGTCTCAGCGCCGGATCGAAGACCGATCCGGGTGGCTACTACACCTATCCGCAGAGCCTCGAACAGTTCGCCGTCAGCGACGAACGCACCCCCGCAGCCGTGGCCGCCGCCATCCGCGCCCGCGGAATGGAGGTCGTCTGGAAGGACTGGGACAAAGTTTTCGACTCCTATGCCCCGTCCGTACAATCCTGAGCGCTACGCCCGGCACCTTAGCCTCCCCGGCTTCGGAGCCGACGGACAGCGACGGCTCCGTGAGGCCTCCGTGCTCGTCACGGGCCTCGGTGGCCTGGGCTCCCCCGTTTCTCTCTATCTCGCCGCCGCCGGGGTAGGGCGGATGCTCCTCGCCGACGCTGACACCGTCAGCCTCTCCAACCTCCAGCGCCAGGTGCTCTACTCCGAGGCCGAGGTCGGAAAGCCCAAGGCCGAATGTGCGGCCCGGAGACTCCTTGAGCTCAATTCCGAGATCCTGCTTGAGCCCGTCGCCGAAGGTCTGACGGCCGAAAATGCTCCCGCACTCCTCGCCGGATGCGACCTCGTCCTCGACTGCACCGACAACTGGTCCACCCGCTTCCTCATTGACGACTTCTGCGCCGGCGCGGGCGTTCCATGGGTTTTCGGCTCCATAGGCGAATGGGCAGGGATGGTCTCGCTCTTCGGTGGGCCGTCCCGACGCCGTCTCGCCGACCTTTTTCCCGAGCGTGAGGAACTTTGCTCGCGTCCTGCGGCCTCAGGAGGCGTGATTGGCGCGCTCCCAGGCATTGTCGGCGCGGCCCAGGCCTGCGCCGCCCTTGAACACCTAGCCCTCGGCTCCTCGCCGCTCGACGGTCGGCTCTGGACCTTCGATGCCCGCACTTTCCAGTCTCAGATTATCGATTATTAGCTAAAAATATGTCTTGGTTCGAAACCGCACGCCGCGCCGCTGAGCCTGTCTATCAGGAAATTCTGCGCCTTCCCTTCATTCAGGAGCTCATTGCCGGCACCCTTCCGCGCGAGAAATTCATCTTTTACCTTCAGCAGGACTCGCATTACCTTAAAAACTACATGCAGGTTCTCGCCCATATCGCCTCTCGTGTCCCCGGTGTGGAGATGACCGACCTCTTCCTCGGCTTCGCCAAGGACTGCGTGGCCGTCGAGACCGGGATGCATGCCTCCTTCCTCAGGGACGTCGGAGCCGCACCCGCCATCAGTCAGGCCTGCCTCCTCTACACCTCCGTTCAGCGCGCACAGGCGCTCGGAGACGTCGCCGTTGAGGCCGCCTCCGTCCTCCCCTGCTTCAAGGTGTATCTCGACGCCGGGCTTTACATCTTCGACAAGGCAAAGCCCCTCGCTGGAAATCCCTACGAAGAATGGATTGCGACCTATTCCGACACCTCTTTCGCGGAAGCGACGGAAAAGGCCATCGCCGCCTGCGACGCCCTCGCCGAACAGGCATCCCCCTCTGTCCGCAACGCAATGACCGACATCTACGTCCTCTGCACCCGCATGGAACACCTCTTCTGGCACAGCGCCTACCACCTCGGCAAAGCCGAGTGGTAATTCATTCCTGTAACAATATGAATAATCCCCAACTCACATATCCCCGTGTACTTTCAATCGCGGGAAGCGACCCCAGCGGGGGAGCAGGTATTCAGGCCGACATCAAAAGTTGCTCGGCAAACGGCGTATACGCCGCCACCGCTATCACAGCCGTTGTCGACGAGAATACAGTCGGCGTGACCGGCGTACATCCCGTGCCGGAAGATTTCGTTGCCGGTCAGATTCGCTCCGTCCTCTCTGACGTGGGCGCCGATGCCGTGAAAATCGGTATGTTGCATTCCGCTTCCCTCATCCGGACGGTCCGCCGGAGTCTCGACGAGTTTCCCGAAGTGAGCAATATTGTGCTCGATCCCGTGATGGTCGCCACCTCCGGCGATCCGCTCCTTGAGCGCGAGGCCGTCGGGGCCCTCTGTGAAATACTAATTCCCCGAGCAACGGTAATCACCCCCAACATCCCGGAAGCTGAAATCCTACTTGGCCGCAAAATCGACCGCAATGACGACCTCGCCGTCGCCGCCCGCGAACTCGCGCGCCGCTTTCCGGGAGTCGCAATATACCTCAAGGGCGGACACCGCGACGACAACACCATCGAGGACGTCCTTGTAGAGTCGCCTGAAAGCGAGCCCCACCGCTTTACCGCCCCCAAAGTCGACACCGTCAACACCCACGGCACCGGATGCACCCTCTCCTCGGCCATAGCCTCGCACCTCGCCCTCGGTAAGACAGTGCCCGAAGCCGCCAGCGCCGCCCACGACTACGTCCACGAAGCCATACGCACCGGCGCAAACTATAAAATCGGCCACGGCCACGGCCCCGTCTGTCATTTCTACAAAACAGTCTGAACTTCAGCCATTTAAAGCCAGACTACGGTTTCCAGGACAATGAATCGCCGCCCCCGGCCTGTAGGGACGCACGGCCTGTGTGCCCTCTCGCAAAGTCTTGCAACGTAGCTTGTTATTGGGGCGTGCGGCCAGGGCATCCAAAAATCGATGATTGATCTCGCAGATTTACAATATCCGCGTGGTAATAAAGGCAGTTGACATTCTATTCAATTCGTCAGCGCCTCGAACATTCCGTCGAAGTCTTTGACGATGGTCAGCCGGTCGGTGTAGGGGGCGAGAATCTCAGGGGTTTCGGTTTCGCGGGGATTGTACCATATGGCCCGGGCCCATCCGGCGCGGAGAGCACCGAATATGTCGGTCACGGGATTGTCGCCCACTATCACGCTGTCTTCGGCGCGCGTTCCTGTAAGTTTGAGCGCGTAGTCGAACAAACGGCGGTCCGGCTTGTTCACTCCGGCGTCATCGCTGAGCACCACAGTGGAAAAATAGCCGCGTATGCCTGCGGATTCCATTTTTCTGTGCTGCACTTCCTTGAAGCCGTTGGAAATGATTCCCGGCTTTTCGGGACAGGCTTTGGCGAAGCGTTCGAGAAATTCCCTTGCCCCCGGAAGCATTCCGGAACATGCGCCGAGTCGGTCGAGATACACCCCGTCGAGCATGTCGGCCGCTTCCGCGGCCTTTTCAGGCGCAATGCCGCCGATTTCGAGCGGCCGGGCGAAGCGTTCCCGGCGCAGGAAGTCGCGGTCGATGTCTCCGGCGGCATAGGCCGTCCAGAGCTCGCCGTTAACGGTGTGGTACACGTCGAGCCACCTCTCCGGATTGTCAGGAAAGGCAGCTGAGATAATGGAAATGTCTTTGTGAAGCCCGCGGAGAACCTCCGAGGAGTTCTCCGTCATGGCCCATAATGTATCGTCGAGGTCGAACCAGATCATTCTTCTGTCATGTGCGCTTCGTCAAGCGATTTGGGCTCGCGGGTCTCCTCCGCCTCCTTCGCCGGCGTCGGCTTCTCTTCGGCCTTCTCCTCCGGGGCGGCTTTTTCGCTCTTCAGTCTCTGCCTGTTCGCGTTGCCGATAAAGAAACTCTCAATCAGCATCGCCGTGCCGAACACGATGAAGGAGATGCCGGTGGTGAGCATAATCACCGCGTCGGTAACTCCCGTAGGGATGAACAGGAAAACCGATGCCCCCACAAGGAGTACCGGGGCCACGAAGAGCCACGACGGCAGTTGCACCGGACGGGATCCGAAAATCAGAAGGAAGAGCTGGTAGAGAGCCGTCACGGCAATCAGCACGGCGAACATGAAGTTCACCAGCCCCACGAAGCGGTCGTGGAATATAAGCATCGCAAGGCCCAGAAGCACCGAGGCCGCGCTGGCGCCCCAGCCGAAAGCGCTCCCGAAGAAGCCCTGGCGCGACTTCCCGTCCTTGTCCCGGCTCCCTAAGAAGAGGCCCATGTTGATTACTCCGGTGGCGATAAAGAAAATGCCGCCTACCGTTACAAGCGTCGAGCTGTTGATTACGTTTTTGAACGCCACGAGCGCTATGCCTACAGCTATCGACAGCAGAGCTGTCAAGAATAGATTTTTTCCTTTCATTGCAGTTGAACCGTTAGATTTTATCTTATAACGCTCGGACGCCCGCTTTTGTTAGAACGCCCCGAAGCGCTGTCCGCTTCGGGGCGAGAGTCAGTTGAGCACCATTCCGGGTGCGTCAGGCATTGACACGAGAGTCACTGCCCGATAGGCCCTTGCGAAACTCCGGAGGGCGGCGAGTGTCGTCTCCTTCGGGCCGTGGCTCGGGGCCGTGGCGGAAGTCCCCGTCGCGACAGACGGTGCTTCCTGCGAGCGCTCCGCGCTCAGTAAAGGTTGGGTAAAACATTCTTCCATAGGCACGCTACGGGGGAAGGGGGGATGAGTGTTGGATTTTAGTTCTTGGGAGCCCGCCTCTGCCGGCTCTCATTATTTTAACGCCCCCATTCACAAATTATTGCCACCCCTCGGAAAAATTTATTTCAAGCCCTACTCCCTCTCAGTCCGGAGGATTCCTTACAGCACGGCGGCTATACGACGGATATTGGCAAGCCGTTCCATGAAGGTGGCGTCTTTCTGAACGCGGAATTTGTCATAGTTTTGCTGGAAATTCATCCAGAAGTCTGAAGATATACCGAGGGCCGCTTCAATCATCATGGCATATTCGAGTGTGAAATCGCGTTTCCCGTTGATAAGCTCGTTAAGCAGGGATACTTTTACTCCCATCTCTTTTGCCAGACGTGTTTGCGTGATACCGCGGCATTCCAGTTCTTCCCGAAGGACCTCTCCGGGATGCGTAGGCTCGGACGGCACCAGATTGTTGGCAATCATCGAATCTTTTATGCCTGATAGCGTAATTTTGTTATTCATAGTGGTTGGAGAGTTCTACAATATTACAAATGACTAACTTTGGTTGTTCAGTGCCTGATTCGAGCGTAAACTCTATACGGTATTTATCGTTGACCCGGATGGAATAGCGGCCCGATTTATCCCCTGTCAAGGCTTCGAAGTTAAGGGAATTGAAACGATAGAGGTCCTCGGGCGAAGGTACCGACATAAGCGTTACGATGCGCTTCTGATACCGCTTTATTATCTCCGGCTGGAAGCGATGCTTCTTGTCGGTACATCTTCCGGTCTCATACATTTCCTTCAGATAGCTCTCTTCAAAAACTACAACCATAAGCAATTGTTGATTTGCAAAGTTAATAATAAATTTCTGTTTTCACAAATTTGTGAAAAGTATTTCTGAAGATTTTAAGAAAAGGAAGGTGCTTGCCGTATGAAGCCCGGTATGCCCGTATGTACAAAGTTTCACTGCCCCATGCCTGTGAAGCCCATGAAGGCCATGGCGAGGAGGCCGGCTACTATGAGGGCGAGCGGGACGCCGCGCATGGAGCGGGGAGTGCTTTCGTTGAGCTCGAGCTGGGTGCGGATGCCGGCGAAGATGGTGAGGGCCAGCGCGAATCCCGCCGCTGTGGCAACAGCGTACACTATCGACTGGGGAAAGCTCATGGCTTTCTGGGTCACGAGTATCGCCACGCCAAGCACCGCGCAGTTCGTCGTAATCAGCGGAAGATAAACGCCCAATGCCGCATAAAGTCCGGGAGCCGTTTTCTTCATGATTATTTCCAGCATCTGCACAAGGATGGCTATCACAAGGATAAAGGCGATAGTCTGTATGTACTCAATCCCCAGGGAAACAAGTACATAGCTCTGCAGAAGCCATGTCACGGCTGTGGCGATGGCCATGACGAAGGCGACAGCCGCCCCCATGCCGTAGGCGCTCTCGAGATTTTTTGACACGCCTATGAAAGGGCAGATGCCCAGAAACTGCGCGAAGACGATATTGTTGACCAGGATGGCCGTGAATATGATGGTCAGATATTCCAGCATGGCTTATTCAGGCTTGATGATGAGACGGTTGAAAAGGGCGATAAGAAGGCCCAGCACGATAAAGGCCCCCGGCGCGAGAACGAATACGAGGGCCCCGTACTGTTCCGGATAAATCTGCATTCCGAACACGCTTCCCGCGCCGAGCAACTCGCGCACGGCACCGAGTAGGGTCAGTGCACAGGTGAAGCCGAGGCCAACGCCGAGGCCGTCGGCCAGCGAGAGCCCCACGCTGTTTTTCGATGCGAAGGCTTCAGCACGTCCCAGAAGGATGCAGTTCACCACGATAAGAGGTATGAAGATGCCTAAGGTCGTGTAGAGCCCCGGCAGGTAAGCCTGCATCAGCATCTAGAGAACCGTCACGAACGACGCGATGACCACTATGAACGCCGGGATGCGCACCTTCTCCGGTACAAAGTTCTTCAGCGCCGAGATGGCCATGTTAGAAAGTGCGAGCACGAATAGCGTGGCAACACCCATCGAGAAGCCCGTCAGGGCCGACGAAGTAGTGCCAAGTGTGGGACACATGCCCAGTATCAGTACGAATGTGGGATTTCGGCGGATCAGGCCGTCGAGAAATACGGTCAGCGCTTTCATTTTTCAGTCTCCATAAGTTTGTACGACTCGGCCGCGCGGTTCACCGCGTCAAGAAATGCGCGCGAGGTGATTGTCGCTCCCGTGATGGCGTCGATTTCGCCGCCGTCCTTGCTGACCCTCAGCGTCCCGGCCTTGTGGCCTTCTGCCGGCGCTTTCGAGGCTCCTGTGGAGCCGTCGCCGCCTTCGGGACGCCGCCCGATGATGTTGCGCGAGGGGCGCGCCGCGTCCGAGAACCATTTGTCCATCTTGGCCCCCAGACCGGGCGTCTCAGCATGCTGGAGCACGGTATAGCCGGTCACGGCCCCGCTCCTGTCGAAGCCTACCATCAGCCTGAAGGGACCTCCGAAGCCCTGATGTGCAGTGATTTCAACGGCGCAGCCTGCAGACTCTCCTCCTTTGCTTGCCGGATAGACCGTTGTCCCGTCCCCGAGCGTCACGGCTTCGTCCGCCGGATTGTTGTCGAATTCTCCGAGCACATCTTTGAAGGCCTCCGTCCTGGCGCGACGGCCCGCTTCCTCAATGGGCTTTTCCGTCAGGAGTTTTACTCCCGCGAGTATCGCTCCGGAAACGATTACAAGCGTCCCGAGCGACAGAATCATGTTTTTAAGTGTACTTTTCATGCCTTTGCCCCCTCCTTGGCGGCCTTGGGCGAGAAGCGCCTCGGCAGGATGTAGCGGTTGATTAGCGGGGTGAACCCGTTCATGATCAGGATTGCGAAGGACATTCCTTCGGGATATGCCCCCCAGCGGCGGATGCACACCGTCAGCAACCCGATTGCCGCGCCGTAGACGAGCATCCCACGCCGGGTCATCGGCGACGTCGTGTAGTCCGTGGCCATGAAGAAGGCTCCCAGCAGAAGGCCGCCGCTCAGCAGGTCAATCACGGGCGGGAAGCCCAGGCAGAGGTCGAGAACAACCACGGCCGCAAGGATTGCCGCCGGTATCTCCCAGCGTATCACCCTGTCGGCTATGAGGTAGAGCCCCCCCAGTAGAAGAGCGAGCGAACCCGTCTCGCCGGCCGAGCCTCCCATGATGCCGAGGAACATTGAGCCCGGCTCGAGATTCGCCAGCGTCTCCGGATTCTCCTTCAGGCCGGAGAGCACCGTCGCGCCCACGGTCCCGTCAGGCAACAGCCACTCGGTCATCGCCGCCGGGAAGGATATCAGCAGGAACACGCGCCCCACAAGCGCCGGATTGAAGATGTTGGCGCCGAGACCGCCGAAACACATCTTGGCTATGCCTATTGCCGCCACGGACCCCGCCACGGCCATCCACAACGGAAGCGTCGGCGGAAGGTTCATGGCCAGAAGCAGACCCGTCACGACTGCCGAAAGGTCGCCGAGGCTGTCCGGTCGATGCAGCATATAGCGGGTGATGAGCCATTCGGCGAGCATACACGAAGCGATGCACACGGCGGTGAGCCACACAACCGGGAAGCCGAACACCCACAGGCCCGTAATCCAGGCCGGAGTGAGTGCCAGAAGCACCCGGAACATCGTGCCGCGCACCGTGCGCGGGGTGTGCAGATGGGGGGAAGGCGATAGTATCATTTGCGCGAGCGTTGTTTTGCTATTCTTATATAGTCGAGGATGGGACGGCCCGACGGGCAGCTGTAGGAGCACGCCCCGCATTCCAGACAGTCGGCCACGGCATGTTCCCGGGCCTCGTCCCACATACGCAGTTTTCCGAAACGGCTCAGCAGATAGGGCTCAAGTCCCATCGGGCACGCCTCGACGCATTTGCCGCAGCGCATACAGGGCTCGGGCGCACGGCGCGTCTTGGGCGGAAGTATCGTCAGACCCGAGGTGCCCTTGAGCACCGGGCCGCGGAGGTCGACGGCCGTGCGGCCCATCATCGGTCCTCCGACGATTACCTTCACGTCGGCTGTCGGAATCGGCAGCTCGCTCAGCGGAGTGCCTATTGTCGTCAGGTAGTTGCGGCGCTCGCCGGCGGGAATCCCCTCGCCGGTGAGGGTTATGGTGCGTTCAACCAGAGGCATCCCGAATGCCACGGCCTGCCATGCCGCGAAGGCCGTGGCGACATTTGCCACTACGGCCCCGACACTGATGGGCAGGGCCCCGGACGCCACGCGGCGTCCCGTTATGGCCTCGATGAGCTGTTTCTCGCCGCCCTGCGGGTATTTCGTTTTGAGCAACTGTATGCTGATGTCTTCGTGTCCGGCGAGGGCCTTCATCAGGGCTTCAGCAGCTTCGGGCTTGTTCTCCTCTATGCCTATCACGGCTTTCGGCGCCCCCGTGGCCTTGAGCAGCAGAGAGATGCCCGCCACGATTTGCTCCGGCCACGCCCGCATAAGGGCGTCGTCGCAGCGGAGGTAGGGCTCGCATTCGCAGGCGTTGATGATGAGCACTTCCGGGCGCACGTCAGGCTTCATCGTGTACTTCACGTGGGAAGGAAAGGCCGCGCCGCCGAGGCCCACGATGCCCGCGTCGCGTATTGCCGTGCGGACTTCGTCGCCCGTAAGCTTGTCGAAGCGTCCGGGTTCGAGTCCCGACCGGACTTTTATGCCCTCCCAGTATTCCTCGCGGCGGGCGGTGTCTGTGGCGTGGTCCTCTTCCGAGGCTTCGATTACGATGCACGGCTGTGGCATCCCTCCGGCCATCGGCAGGCTGTCGATTGCCGCTACGGTTCCGCTGATGGGACTGTAGACATTCGCCGACACGAAGGAGGCACATTCCGCCACGAGCTGCAGACGCTCCACGCGCTCCCCCTTCGCCACAACGGCTTTCGCCGGGGCGCCTATGTGCTGGCTGACGGGCAGGATTACCCGCCGCGGAAGCGGCAGGGTGATGATTTCCGTCGATGCGTCCTTATGTTCCGACGGATGGATGCCGCCGATTTTAAAGCTCCTGAGTTTCATTCTTGACTACCGGACTGAATGTGGCGTGAATCGCCCCCGTGGGGCACACTGTAATACATTTACCGCAGGCCTTGCATGCCTCGGGATTGATATAGGCGAGATTGTCGCTTATCGTTATGGCCTCGAAGGGACATGTGCGCGCGCATTTCCCGCATCCTATGCAGGCAGCCGAGCATACCTTCCGGGCCGTCGCTCCCTTGTCGCGGCTCGAGCAACTCACCCACACGCGCCGGTCGCGGCGCCCACGGGGACGAAGCTCGATTAATTTCCGCGGACACTCGCCCGCACATACTCCGCATCCCGTGCATTTCTCCGGGTCGATTACCGGCAGACCGGTCTCCGGGTCCATGCTCAGCGCGCCGAACTTGCAGACCGACACGCAGTCGCCGCACCCCAGACAGCCCCACGCGCACCCCGACGTGCCAATGCCCGTCGAGGCCATGACCGCGCACGAGCGAGCTCCATCGTAGAGGTGCGGACGCGGACGCGCCGAACAGCTTCCCGAGCAGTGAAGCACGGCAACCGGTGTGTCCGTCGCTTCATTTGCGACCCCAAGGATTTCAGCTATGCGCTTCATTCCTTCGGGGCCCGCGCTCGGGCAGTTCAGGCCGTCGAGATTGCCGCGGGCTACGCATTCGCGAGCGAAGTCCGAGCATCCCTTCAGTCCGCAGGCTCCGCAGTTTGCCCCCGGCAGGGCTTCGCGGATTGCATCCTCGCGCGGGTCGGCAGGAGGCGTTGCGAAGGCCCTCGACGTGGCGTAGAGCAGCAAGGCTCCCGCAAGGCCGGTCACGCCCAGAATGACGATTGTTGCAAGCAGAATGTTCATCTTCCCTATTGGAAATGTGGTATGTCGTTGATTATTTGTTGGTGTTGTCCGTCACTATACCCCTGACTGTCCACCCGCTTCTCCCGCCTCTCCGCCCGGCAATAAGGGCCGGAACGAATCCCGCGGCCGCGCCGCCGAGCGTCGCAAGTGCCGTCTGCCCCTCGCTGAGGCCGGAAGCCGCGCCCGCTATGGCTCCGCAAAGCAGTCCGGCGAGCGGCAGCATCAGCAGAAGATTTGTAGCACGGGCCGTCGCGCCTTTTTCAGGACTCACCATGACGGTCAGCCCGGGGCGAATCCGGTCCGCGAAAGCCCCGGCCGTGGCCCTGACCTCCACACTTTCCCCGCGCTTTTCCTTCGGGCCGCAACTCGACACAAGCGCGCACCCGCGGCAAGCGTCGGACGCCTGCGGACGTATGCGCACAAGCAAAGTCTCCCCGTGAAGACGGGTGACTACAGTTGCTTCGTGCTCGATGGCAGATGGCATAAAATCAGTGATTAAAGACTCATATCGTAGGCTTTTGCAAAATTACGGAAATTTTTCCGAATTCCAAAAAATTCCCGGAGGAAAAAATCAAAAAAAGTCCCCCTTCCCGCGCGCGGGGAGCGCGGAGAGGGGGAGCCACGTACGGAGGGCACTTGCGTGAAATTCCCGCAAAGCCCTAAATCTCCGAAACAACTGCCACACCTGCCTTCGTTTCCGGCAGGGTAATCCGTCCGTCGCTGACAGTCAGCTCCGTCCCCGTGTAAAGCTCCCGCACACGGGCGCCCTCGGCAAAAATGCCCGCGACCTCAATCACCGGACGCTCCGCCGGCAGCAGACGGATAAGAACGGTGTCCCCCTCCGCAGTCCTCACACAGGTGTGTGCGTCCAGAGTCCGCTGACGCCCACGGGCAATTGCCGGATGTGCCCTGCGGATGGCGCCGAGCCTCCGGAAATGGGCCGTCAGCGCCGTGTCGGCCGTCGCCCAGTTCATGTCCGAGCGGAAAGCCTGGTCCGCGTCCACATTCAGCCGCGCCTCGCTGAGGGGGCGCCGCGTCTCGTCGCCGTAGAACAGCTGAACAGCCCCCGGCGAGAGCAGAAGCGTCGTTGCGCAGTCCTCCATCCGCTCCATGTCCGCGTCCCGGTGGTAGGAATTGTTGAGATAGCTGAACGGATGCCAGTCGGGATGCACGACCATACTGTCCGCATAGGCCTGCCACGTATAGACTATGTTGTCGAGGTCTCCGCGCTTGGGAAAATAGAAATTCACCATACTCGAGAAGCCGGCCTCGGCGTAGTCCTTCTTGTAGTCAATCGACGCATGGTCGAAATCCCCCGTCATGTAGAAGGGCTCCGTCCACTTCGACGCCGGGTCATCGGGATGCTCCCTGCGCCATCGCGTAAGTTCGCGGTTGCAGGCCTCGGAAAGCTCCTTCCACCGCTCTAAACGTGAATTTTCGACAATATCGCAGCGCATCCCGTCGATTCCGAATTCTCCGACCCACGATGCTATCGTGGCGATTACCAGACTCACCGGGCTCAGTTCCTTCTCCCCGCGGAGCTTCCGCGCCGAAGGATTCACCCATGCGTCGTTGGCCGTCCCTTCCATAGCCCACTTCCGTTGCAGAAACGCAGGCCACGTCGCTGCCTCGCGGTTCTCGTCCTTGAAGTCGGGCATCCCGTAGAGCGTCGCCTCCAGCGGATTGCTCTCGTCCCAGCCCTCGTCGGGCATCCTCACCCATCGGCGGTCATACCAGCCGTCCCAGCCGAGGCGTCCCTCGAAGAAGCGGTCGTAGCTCCACGCGCGGTCGTGGCGCGCGGCCTCAGCCTCGCTGAGCCCTGTGGAGGCGAAGCCGAGCTGAACGGCGTCAAGAAGGGTGGGGTAGCCCGGGTCGTTGATGTTCGCGCCGAGCATCACCCTGATGCCCTGCCTGTGAAGAGTGTCCACCAGCTCGCGGAGCTCCGCCGCCGTCCCGTAGTTCTTGTCGAGCTGAGTGTAGTCCAGCGGATAGTAGCCGTGGTATCCGTAGTGCGGGAAATCGTTCACCGGTCCGCTCCCCGACATCCAGCCGTGAATCTGCTCGTAGACATCAGTCATCCACACCACGTCGACACCCAGCTCCCGGAAATAGCCCTCGCGGGCCTTCTCAAGAATTCCCTTTAGGTCGCCGCCGTGGAAAGTCGCCGCGTTCAGCCGCTCCGAACCATAGTCCGTAATGCGGCCGTAGTTTACGTCATTCGTCGAGTCCCCGTTGCAGAAACGGTCCGTGATAACAAAGTACACCGTCGCCCCCTCCGGCGAGAAAGCCGGCATCTGCGACGCTCCCAGCGCCAGACTGGCAAGAAAAAGCAGTTTTCTCATAATATGGTCTTTTTCCTGCAAAGTTACGCCCTCGTCCCCTCTCCGCCCAATACTGATTTATAACCATAGAGAGCTGAGGGGGCGCTATAAATCTTATAAATCTTATAAGTTTTATAAGTCGTATAAGTTTTATAAGTCTTATGGAAATTATAATCTTCTTACAGCAGACCCATTGAGCGGGCGGCGGAGAGGGCCTGGGCGGCGTTGGAGACGCTTAGTTTGGCGAGGATGTTCTGGCGGTGGCGGCTCACGGTGTTGATGCTGATTCCGAGGGCCGACGCTATCGACTTGCTCGCCTGCCCCTCCCCGATGAGCCTGAGAATTTCCTTCTCCCTCGCGCTCAGGATTTTCCGCTTCCGCGCACCGAGGTCCGGCTCGAGAATGTTCCCCGCGCCGACGTGGAGGATTCTCGGACTGATGCCCTCCGACGCCGTCTGGTCCGGCGAGAGTTCGTAGCGGCAGAGTATCAGCCATATCTTACCTGCGGGCGAGAGGCGCATCAGCCCCGTGCTGTTGTCGATGTAGACGTAGCGGCCGCCCCTGTCGCGCATACGGAGACGGCATGTGGCCTTCGCCTTGGTCTTGACCGCCGGCGGAAGCCGGTCTGCGTATTTGAAGTATTCATATTCCAGCATCCGCTTCTCCGCCAGGTCCTCGGGATGGATACGGTTGTAGATAAGGTCCTCGTCGCTTGAGCCGTACTCCGCCGGAAGTGCGTCCGCCAGCCCTAACAGCTCTCCCACGGCTCCGGCCTGCATGTAGCAGCGGTCGCAGGCCGCATCCGTGATTACAGCCATGCCGTTGGTCATCTGAGCCAGACTCGCCAGCCCGCGCACCGCCTCGGCCACAGCCTCCGGGTCCAGCACCTCCTCTTCGAGGCGCTGGGCGGCATAGATGGCATTGAGTTCGCGGCGAAGGATATCCATCTTATTCCACTATCTTGCGTAGCAGCAGACCCGAATAGAAGTCCTTCCCCTCCACAGTCTCGAAGGTCGTGGCCGTGAGTCCGTTGTCGTCACGTCCGTCGGCCTGGTCATATGCGTTGAAGCGGTTGTCCCATACGCGCCCTTGCGCGGCCCGGACTATCCCCACATGGTTATAGCTGATTTTCCCGCTCTCGTCCTCCTCGCGTTCAACAACCTCATAGAGGCTTCCCGCCGCGATGTCCTCCTTCATCCCGATTTCGGAAGTCAGAGTCCCGTCCTCGGCAACCGTGAGCGGAGCCTTGACGCGGAATGCCGGGCAGATGGTCTGGAGGCCGGCGAGGTTCCTGTCCATCACTCGCGCCAGCGCCGTTTTAACAAGCTGTTCGTTGGATTTTATGCGCCTGTCGCGCTTCACGTCGAGCGTCGTCGTGTATTCCCCGGCCTTCTCGAGGCGGAAAAGCCCGCGCTCCGAGTCGAAGGCCCGACGGAGGGCCTCGTCGGCCTGCTCGGTGTACAGCTCCGAGTAGAAGCGCGCTGCAATCTCATCGTCCCACACCAGCCGGTAGAGATGCGTAGTGCACTTTATTTTGTAGGAACCCTTACGCCCCTGAGCGTTGTGGTACTGCTTGTTGTACTCCGCGCGCACCGTGCTGTCGCTCAGCTGGAGCGGCTCGTCAGGGTCCTCGTCCTTCAGCTTTCTGTTCAGCTTCCACGCCTTGCTCCGTTCCCCGTCCTGAGGCTCGAAGTCGTGCACGGCTACGAAAGTGTAGCCAAGGAGGCGCTCCCCGCCGTCGCCGAGGGCCGCCTCGCCGCGTTGCGAGAGGCGGGCTGTCCGCGCGTCCGTGGCCGTGGCGTTGTAGAAGCCGCGCTCCTGGAGAAGTTCCACTGAAAATGTACCCTTGGCCTTCGTGCGCCCGAACCATTTCGCCACGCACTTCTTCGCAACCTGCGCGTCCTTCAGAAAAAAGTCTATCCGCGAGGCCGCCGACCCTTCCTCCGAGGCGAATTTTATGAAGTTCACCCCTAAGAAGTGGTTGTTGAAGCGGTTCGGGAAGGGCAGGGAAGTGTACTCCTGCTCCAGTTCGCGGAAATAGGTCTTCTGGGGATAGGACACCATGAACTGGCAGAGCGACACACGCTCGTAGCGCGCGTCGCTCTCCGCACGGCCCTCCGCAAAGGCGGAGGCCGCGAGAACAAGAAGCGCGAGAACCTTAGAAATCCCAGTTCTCATCGAGCTCGTATGTGCGAAGGTCGCTCTTCGACGGCGACGCCGGGTGCTTGGCCATGAAATCCGTCACGAGATCGCCGAAGGCCACGGCCTCCTTCATGTCCTTGGGCACGAATTTAGCGGCCATGCCTTTTTTCTTGTCCTTGTATTTATATTTTCCCCAGTCTGCTACCGTCTCCATCTTTGCGCCTGCCGGAATCACGGCAATCTCCTCCTCGGAAACCTCGCGGGGAGTGATGTCGAGCACTTCCATGCACACGAAAGTGGCATACTGGCCGCTCGTGGAGGTGGTGTATTTCAGCACCAGGCCGGGCACCTCGAGACCCGCGTTGATGATTTTGAGCACCTCTGCCGGGATGCCGCGCGTATCGTCCGAAACCCACGCCGTCATCTCCATGCCCACCTGGGCATTCTCCGCCGACACATACTTGCTCACCTCTCCGCCGAGGAGCTCGCGCGTCTCGTCAGTCTTCCGGGCGCCGAACTTCAGGTCCTGAAGCACCTTCGGGCAAGTGAAGCCTGTGTTGTCTGCCGGCGAGTACTCAGTGTGAGTCTTTCCGTCTTCGATGGAGATAACTCCCGTGCGCGAATTGTTCATCACCATCACATTGTCCTTCACGGTAATGGTGACAGTGTCAGCGCCGTTGTACACCAGCGGCTGCATCTTCAGCGTCTCCGGAGAATAGTTGTGATAACTGCGGTAAGTAATCTGGCCTTCAAAGGCCGTTGCACCGAAAATGGCCGAAAGACCGACGGCAAGGGCAATGACTTGTTTTTTCATGATTGTTATTGGTTTTATGAAGCAAAGGTCGCAAAAATTTTCGAAAAAAACAAACCGTTGCCGCATCATTCGAGCAGAGCGCTTCCTACGCCGCCGGAATTGAAGTCCTCGGAGTCATGCGACACCTTCTTGCCATAGCTGAAAGAATAGGAGAGGGACAGCTCGACGGCTCTTCGATAGGTGGGCGAAAAGGCTTCGACTATACTGAAATATGCAGGTGTATCGCTTGTCGATTTCGATGCTGTCAACGATGAGGTGAATATGTTGCGCAGGGCGCACGAGAGGTTGAGGTCGCCGGAAGTCCATCCCACTCCGATGCCGTAAAAATGACTTTCCAGGAATGTGGAGTGTTCGGCATAAAAAACCCGGGGTGAGAACCCCGGGCTGTCAGTGTTGCGTACCTGCGTTGTCAGCGTTTAAGGATTTTTCGTCCGGCGGAGATGTAGATGCCGGGGGGAAGTTCCCCGAGCGGTCGCGTCATTCGCACGCCCTGAAGGTTGTAGACGGCGCCGTCGAGAGCTACCGACGGCGCGGCAACGCTCTCGAGGCCGCTGTGGCCCGCGCCCTGAGGGAACACGGGCAGAGACGGGAACCAGTAGTTGGCAATCATCGCATAGTCGCGGATAGTCCGGCCGTCGGCGTCCATGCGTCGCGTGATGTAGGTATCGTCCGTGAATTTATGGTAGAGGGAGGTGTAGAGTTCGTCCGTCTCGGGGTGTATGCCTAAGGAACAACCGTAGACCAGCCACGAGTCGGGTTGCTTTGTGAGGTCCACAAGCAAGTCGAGGCGCTCCTTGGACGTGTCGAAGCGGAAAATTGTTCCCGACGACGACCATCTTCCCGGTCCTCCGCACCAGTAGAGTCTGTCCGTCCTGCGCGAGGCGCAGAATGGGTCGGGAGTCCAGGCGTACCAGGAGTTCGACGGAGGGTACATCCCGTCGCCCCCGATGCGCACGACCTCCCGCTCGAGCGTAGCCGGATCCACGCGCACAAGGTAGGGTGCCGTCGCTCCCGTACCCTGAACGTTCTTCGCGCAGGAGTGCCAGAGCGAGCCGTCCTTCGCCCGTACAACCGTCGAGCCAATGCCCGTCGGTTTCGTCGGGCGCGTGCCCGTGTCTGCCTCGATGGCATCGTCGACGATGCCCAGGTCGAGCACCTCCGTCACCTTGTCCGTTTCCGGGTCAATCACCAGAAGCCCGTATTGCTGATGCACGGCGAATACACGGCCCTCGGCAAGCACCATAGTTCCCGTCTGCCCCATGTAGAGCGATGAGGTCGGATCAGAGTTCGGTTTGTCGTCGCCCGTGTTCGGGTTGGCCGAGCCTTCCACCTGCCTTTCGATTTCGAGGGTCGATAGGTTCAGGACCCAGATGCCGTTGCTCGAGGAGACGTAGCCCTTCGTGGCTGACACGCCGCAGAAGGCGCGCCCGTCGCACTGCATTCCCGAGGGGTCGATGAGCTCCAGTTGCTTCACGAGCTTCATGTCCGCGGCCTCGCAGACGGTGATGCGTCCGCCGGTGATTTCCGCGCCGGGGTCCTTGGCCTGCTTGGATATCAGATAGAAACGACCGTCCCAGATGGCACCGTACTGCGTGGTGCAGCCCAGTTCATGTCCCGGATTGGCTTCGCGGAACACGCGGTAGCTCCAATAGTTTTGCTCCGGGTCATCGGGCAGGAGATAGTTCACGGTCGAGTTCTGATGACCGTACCAGTCCTCGTTCACGAAGAACACGCCTTCCGTGAAGCCGGAATCGCCCGCGGCAGCGCGGGAGGCGATGCCGAGGGCGAAAAGTGCGATTAAGAGTGAGCGGCGCATCAGAGTACGACTTTGCGGACAGATGTGCCCTGCTTGAGAATATACACGCCGGGAGCGGACGGGCGACCGTCGATGCGGACGCCGTCGGTGCGGTAGTAGACGGCCTCGGCCTCCGTGGAGGCGTCGATTTCGCGGATGCCTGTGGTCTCCTTGACGCTGACTGTCATTTCCTTGTTGACGACCTTACCGTTGGACTCTACGGAGAAGTGGAGCGTGCGCGAGCCGACGGCCTGCGGCGCGAGGGTGAGGGTCTTCCCTTCGAGGGTGGCTTTCACGGCCTGTGCGGGTTCGGCTTCATTCTCTTCGAGGGCTGCTTCGGGGGCGTCTCCGTCGAGGAGAGCGAGGCTGATGTTGCAGTCGAGGTTGTCAGCGTCGGTCGGGTTGAGCTCGATTGTCAGCGGTTCGTCGGTGTCCTTCATCTCCACGTCGGCGATTTCTGCCACTTCCGGGTCATGCTTGTCCGGAATGACCGCCATGCCGGGGAACCAGAAGTATTCGCTCAGCTTCATCGTGTGCTTGACAGCGCCTGTGGTGGCGTCGACGAATACGTACCAGTTATACATCGCATTGACACCGAAACCGTTGTTGGTGCCGTAAATCCACGTGTCCGTGCGGGGGTCGTAGTTCGGGGTGCCATAGCCCTGTGTGCCGTAGCCGGCTTTGGTGTCGTGCTTGTAAAGAGCGGTAAGGTTGGCGGGGTCGGCTTCCTTGTCAAGGTCCCAGCGTACGAGCGAGCCGTCGGAACCGTTCCAGTTGCCGCCGCTCCAGAAGAGGGAGTTGGTCTTGGTGGAAGCGCGGAGGTTGCCGGGACGCCAGGAGCTGCTGGAGCAGCCGATTGAGCCGGCGGTAAATGCCATAGGCTCGCTCATCTCAAGAGTCTCGGGATTGATATAGCGGAGGTTCTTTGCGCATCCGACCCATACGCGGCCGTCGAGGCTCTGCGCTACCGTCTGGATGCCGCTGATTTCGCGGGTTTCGACAACCTTGTCGGTCTCGGAGTCGATGATTACGAGCGAGGAGCCGACGTTGGTGGCGAAGACATATTTCCCGGCTTTCACCATATCGCCCATTTGGCCGTTGCGTCCGACGCTTATGCCTTCGATGTCCTTGTCCTCGATGGTGATTTCATCGCCGAGGTGCATCACGCGCACGCCATTCGTGTGGCTGAGGTATACTTTCGCGGGGTTCACGCCCACGCAGGCGCGTCCGTCGCCGCCGATTTCGTCGAAGGCCGCGATGTGCTTCATTGTCTTTGCGTCGGCAACTACCACGCGGCCGCCGCTCTTGAGGGGACGGGTGTCGCCGCTGTCCCAGGGCTGCTTCGACATCACGAAAAGCTTGCCTGCATACTCCATCGCATAGCAGGAGGTTGCGCCGAAAGCCATGTTGCCGTTCTGTGAGCCGTAGGCGCGGTAGTAAACCTCGCCATTTGCGTCGACATAGTTCAGCGAGCCACTCGTGTGTGTGAACCATTCCTCGTTGAGGAATACAATGCCGTCGCGGTATTCGTCGTCGGGCTTGGATGTGTCGATTCCGGCAACGGTGACATTGTAGGTTCTGGTAGCAGAACCGTCGGTCGAGGAAATGGTGAGGGTGGTGTTTCCTTCGCTGTGGCCGATCAGATAATAGGGAGCGCGGTTGGGAACATACATGGAAGCCACAGCCTCGTCAGCGGTCGTGAATTTCACGGAGGGGAAATCGGCGTCTGCCGGCTCGAAGCTCACATAGAGATCCTTCGTGCCCATGTTGTCAAGAGCAAGGGTAGAGCCGTCTTCAACATCAGTGAGACGTATGGCGGTTACGGGATGGGCAACGGTGGTATGCATGAGGAGGTCGTTGCCGTAGACGCGGCGTACGGAAGCGCTTGTACCTTCCTCCCAGACTTTGCGGATATTCAGGTATGGACGAAGAATTGCGTCTTCCGGGCTTGTGGTGGTGACACGGCATGACATATTGCCGTTCTTTCCGTTTGCTATATAAGTTGTATAGGCGGTCGAGCTTGTACTTCCGTCAGCGGCGAAACATTCAGCGCTTATGCCGACGCCATAGAGATTGGCGCCGTCGGACAGCACATTTGCAATCATGGGAACATAAATCTGCTTGCCGTTGGCGGTATTGACAGTGGCCTCGTCGAGGGTCCACACTCCCTGCTCGTCGACAGGACGGAGATAGAAGGTGTAAGGAGCCTCCGAAGGCGCCGTGGCGTCAACGGAAATGTATTCGAGAACCACCGCGTCGCCGTTCTTCACGGGCGTCGTCAGGTCAGCCACTTCGCCGTTCACGAAGAACTTCCATTCCTCGGTCTCGCTGTTTACCTTCCAGTGGTCGTACTCGCTGGCGGGACCGGCCTTGTCCTTGTCGCTGTCAAAGACAACGGAATAGCCGTATTCCTCATTCATGAATTTTTTCGTGCCGTCCACGTAGATTCCCCGGGATCCGTCGCCGTTGGTGTCGAAGCCGTAGGCGATTTTTTCTTCGTTGTACTGCATGGCGTAGAAGCGGTTGTCGCCCTTGAGTACTGCGCGAAGCACTTTGTCGACCGTGGCTCCATCGGGGATGTAGACCATCTCGGTGAGGTTGTCGAGGGCCTTGTCGTCGTTCCAGCGGGCCGAGAACGACACCGCGGCGTCGGATTCTACGCCCGTTGCGAACCTGTAGGGCTCTGGAACCGGCATCGGCTCCCAGCCGATTTTGCGAAGAAGCGTGAACTTGCCCCAGAAAGCGTCTGCCTTATAATCTTCGAGCGCGTCCTCGGGAACATAGATCTTTACATTGTCGTAGGCGCCGTCAAGGTCCCAGCTGTGGGTAGCCACATCGCCGAGATTCGTGGGCGTGGTGCTGTGGAGGATGATTTCGCCGCCCCAGGAGAGGGGAATATTGGAATGGAACGCGCCTTGCGCATCCGTGAGGGTTGACGGAAGCTCAAGATACTTGATGTCGCTCCAGTTCACGCCCAACATCGAGAAAGCGGAGTCGGGCAGTTTCGTTATGCCTTCGCCGATGACTATTTTGGTAAGTCCCTTGCAGTCGGCGAACGCGCGGGAATAGGTGCCGTAGTCGTAGCCCCACTCGGTGCAGCTCCCGGGAATGTAGAGTTCCGTAAGGTACTTGCAGCCCTCGAAGGCCGCTCCGCCCATGGAGGTCAGTCCTTCGGGAAGACTCAGACTGGTGATGGAGATACACTGGTAGAAAGCCTTTTTGCCGATGGAGGTCACTCCCTCGGGGATTGTCACGCTCTGGACGATTTTGTTCAGGCGGAATGCTTCGGCACCGACGGCCACAACCTGATAGGTCGTCGTGCCGTCTGTGGCAGTTGTCGGGACAACGACCGTGCTGATGCTGTAGTCGCCCGTGGTGGGCTTGGTGAGTTCCACTGTGGTGCCTCCTTCAAGGATATTGAAGTAAAAGTCACCGTCCTGGAAGTCTGCCGCCGCTGCGCCTAAGGGCATAGCGAGGGCTAAAACTGTGGTTTGTAACAGATTCTTCATAGAGTTTGAAATTATGTGTTGATTGGGATTATCTTCCTATCTTACAAGGATTTTGCTGTGTGTCGCGCCTTTGCGCAGAATATAGATTCCCGGAATTTCGGGTCTACCATCCAGAGCGGTACCGTCGAGGCGGTACCATTCCTCACGGTCCTCCTCTGATTCGGCTCTGACGTCAGCGATGCCGACGGTCGCGGCGACCTCATGCCGATAGTTCAACGGCCCCCATTCGTCGGAGCTTGCGCCGCCGAAGTCGTTGTATTTCCAGCCGTGGACGTCGCCGTCAAGCAGGGTCACAGAGCTCATTCCCAGCCCCGAGTAACCCAGACTCTCGATGTCCGTGTCTCCGACCCAGTAGCTCCAGTAGCCATTGTACCATCCTGCGTTCCAGTAGCTATGGGCCGGGTCCTTGCAGGCCGTGCGGTCCAGCTTCCACCAGTCGTAGTCGTAGGCCGGATAGCCGTAGGTCGCCGCATCGAGAGGATGTATTATGAGGTGTGTGCTCTTGGCGTTGTCTATGGCCTCGGCGGCCAGTGCGATTGCCTCCGACCCGGGGGCCGACGTCTGGTTCATTCCGGTATTCGGACTGAAGTACCCGAAGGCAATGCTGCCGTCGCCGCTCGCTCCGTCGAAGTCGAACCTCAGGTGCTCGGCAAGGTCGTTGATGTCCTTGGCGAAGCCGCCGCCGTCGAAGGTATAACCCATCTCCCCGGTGTACTGTACCAGCGCGATGAAGTCCGATGAACCCGCCGCCACGGCCTTGAGCATGTCGAAGCCCGTAGGCTCCTCGCCCGCTTCCCAGCGGTAGCCCCAGACAAGGGTGCCCGGATTTTTCTGGTCTTTGTCGGGCGTAATCGAGAGCACGAAAGCGGCCTTGTTAGGCCCCGAGCCGCTCCAGTGCTCGATTTTCGAAAAATCGAGAGTCTCGGCCGCTGCTCCTGACGACAGGAGGGTGCCAATGAGGATGGGGAGTAAAAGTTTTTTCATTCGGTTTTATTTTAGGCTTATGTGCAGGTCCTGTGCGCGGGTTATCTCGGTGGAGCTTTCCCCGAGCCAGCCGCAGTATTGGTTCACTCCGGTGTATACCCTCACGAAGTCGGCTCCGGGAAGGCTGACGGACTGGCCCGAGGCGTCGACTGCCCGCGAGATATCGAAGGAGTTGAGTTCGGCGTAGTCGTTGGGATGGTTGTCGACATAGCCCCATGGATAGGCGTA
Source organism: uncultured Porphyromonadaceae bacterium (assembly GCA_902491515.1). Taxonomy (GTDB): domain Bacteria; phylum Bacteroidota; class Bacteroidia; order Bacteroidales; family Muribaculaceae; genus CAG-873. The sequence goes on along the minus strand of CABUIC010000005.1, from coordinate 73,339 downwards.
GAGGATGTAGTAGCGTCCGGTGCCGGAGGCGTCCCTGCCGTTGGGCGCCAGACGTGTGCCCGTAAAGCTCATCGACTGGTCGGAAATCCATTGCGGCCAGTATTCCTGAGTGTGGAAGGTGTTGCGGGCGATGAAGCCTGAGCCGCCCTCCGAGTCGGTCCAGGGGATGTATTCCGTGTCTGTAAGATAGCCCCATTCGTCCTCGACAGGAGCCTTCGAGGGGTCGGGACAGTGGTAGATGACGCAGTAGTTGCGCACGGTTGAAGGGGAGGCATATTCGCTGCCGGCCAGCTCGTACCATGTATCGTCAGGAAGGCCGTTGCCGTTGGTGTCGAGGCTCACCATCACTATACCCGGCTCTGCCGAGCCGCCTCTGGAGTCCGGGTCGGTGAGCTCGTAGAAGGCGTTGCCCCAGATGCGGAAGTCAGCCTCTCCCGGTATGTTCATGACAGTGTGGTCGAAGCCGAAGGTGATGTAGCCCCCGAAGCCCCCGAGGCTCACCAGCACGTCGTTGGTCCCCGAAATGCAGTCCTCGGCCTTCTGGCGCATTGTCTCGTAGGTGTCGCCGGGTGTGTAGGGCGGTAGTTCGTTGATGAACTGCCCAGGGGCCGGACAGTATTCGTACACGCGGCTAATCCAAGGGCTGTACTCCACGTCCTCGTGCATCACCGTCACCGTGAAATCGAAGTGGTACGGCGTCACAGGGTCGATGATGTCTAAACTGAGGCAGTAAGTGCCCTCCTCAGCCGACATGAAGATGTACGACGGCTCTTCCGACACGGTATCGCCGTCCACGGTCCAGCGGTATTCGGCCCCGCTTAGTGCCGGCCGCAGAAAGAGCTTCGACATACGCGGTATATAATAATTGTCGTCAAGCCCCAGACTAACAGTCTGAATACCCTCCGAACAACCGGCAAGGCCGAATATCAGCAGCGAAAAAAGCCCCGCAATGTAGGGACGCACGGCTCGTGCGTCCGCTTGTAACGCGCCGGATGTCAAATGGCTAAGGCCTGTACTGATTCGTTTCATTTCGCAGGAAGGAATGCTATGTGGGCAGGGATGTCGCCCGTGCGGACGCTCCATTTTTTCCGCCCCTCGCGCGTGAAGCAGTATAGCGTGCCCGAGCTAACGTAGTTCTTGGCGTCCGTAACGAAGATGTCGCCCGTTACCGGGTGCACCGCTATCCCATAGGGAATGGTAATGTCCTTCTCCGTGCCGTCAGTTATGAAGTTGCGGGAAATCAGCTGTTTGGTCCGCGTGTCGATGATGCCGTAGGTGATTGTGTTCGACATTGTGTAGTTGTTCCACTCCGTGGAGTAGAAAAACAGCGAATCCCCGTGGATAGCCATGTTCGAGCACGCGATGTCGAGCCTGTCGCTCACCTCCATGAGGTTCGTTCCCGGCTGCTTCTCGAGCACGAAGAGCCGCGAGGGACGCCCTGCGTTGTCCCCGCGCGAGCTAACCCACAGCCGCCCGTAGTTGTCGCGCTTCAGACGGTGCAGGTTGATGGCCACGGGTATCTGCCGGACCTGTTTGAAGTCAACCATCTGGATGACGGACACGGTGTTGTCGTACTCAGGTGCCCTGTAGCCACCAGAGTTGGCCACGTACATATAGTCGTCCACGAATTCCATTTCCTCCGGCTGGTAGCCGACGGTCACTTTCCGCGTCACAGTGAAAGTCGTCGTGTCGACCTCGAAGACCGCCCCCTTGGGCGACCCCGGGTCAATCATTACAGGTCCTATATACGAGCTGACATAGGCCTTCCCGCGGTGGAAGCGGACATAGCGGCAGTTGGGAATGTCCACCTGCCCCAGCCGCACGCCCGTGCGTGCGTCCAGCACCTCCACCTTGTGCGAGCAGTTCACGACCACGTACAGCTTGCGCCCGTAGATGCCGATGTCGTTCCCCACGTCGCCCAGCTCCTTGATTGCCGTGGGGTTCCGCTCGGCGTAGAAGTTCCGCGCGTAGAGCCCCGTGGAATAGTCGTAGAAGTCGAGTGTGCATTTGTTCGAACCCATATTTCCCTCGTTGACGAGATAGAGCCCGCGGATTTCAGAGCCGGGCTGCTCGTCGCCGACGATGTCAAACTCCGTGGGCACCACGAGTTCGTCCTCGCGACAACTCGTGGCAACCGACAGGAGCGGCAGAAAAATTAAGAAAGATATGAGTGTTGTCTTGTTCATGTGCATATAAAAAAGCAACCGCAAGCGCCTCCTGAAGAGGGGATGCTTGCGGAAATGTGGGAAAATTGTCGAAACCGGAGGTTCGCCCGGTGTATGGAGTGGAGGGGAGTGCCTTGTGCCGGAAATGGCGGCTCCCTGAGAAGCGAACCGGAGACTTCGTGCCCATAATCCCGCAGGCAGTCTGAGTATTTAAAGATTTCCACAGGTCTTCTGACTTATCCCGGCTCATGCACCTTCCCGGCCCCGGCGGGCCAGTGGTATCTTGCCTGAGCTTCCGGCGTCTCGTCGCCGGGGGGAAACACAGCAGCGGGTACTGTCCCGGACTCTCACCGGGTTCCCTTGTGATTCTTCACCGCAAAGTTACAACAAAACTCCCGAATCTCCAAAAAAATAAATAACATCATCCGCAACATCCGCATCAGTCGGGGAGAGTGTTGCAAACCTCCGACTGCAAAGCACGGGGCCTTAGCCGGTTATCCGGACGCACGGACCGTGCGTCCCTACAATTCGTTGGTTTGTAGGAGATTATTCGGCTGTTGACTTCGTTTTGTTGAAACAATCCATATCCCATCGTATGACATTTGTTTCTATATAATCGGCGATTTTGTTGCCGTCGTCCTTGCCGCGAATGATATGGTCGTGATATCGTTCCTGCCACCCGAAATCAATATTGTTTCTTCGAGCAAACATCGTGACCGCACGTTTAAAACCTCCTATGACAACCGATAGAGCTGTCCGAACTGTAGGGACGCACGGCTCGTGCGTCCTATCCCCGGGAGCGGTGCATATATCAGACAATGAGTCTGTTGAGATGCGTATGATTGCGTGAACGTGATTGGGCATAACCACATATAATATTGGCTCCGCATATGGGTAATGAACAGAGAGGGATGCTATCTGCTGTTGGCAATATCTGCCGAGTTCAGTAAATTCCATCTCTCCGTTGATTATTTTGCCGAAGTAGTGTTCCTTATCGCGCGTGCAGATGGTTATAAAATAATCTCCACCGGAATAATCGTGAAATTCAATCCGAGGTGACTTTCGCGAGAAGAACGAAGACGATTTTTCTGTGGAGCTCATGGATTGAATGTTTGGTTTAGAGCGGAATTCCTTAGCTGAAATTTAGGACGCACGAGCCGTACGTCCCTACAGTTCGATACGCTTGCTCAGCAAAGTTAGTAATTTAATCGGGATTTCCCAAATGCAAAACACCCCTGCCTCCGGTCGGGGGCAGGGGTGTGTGGGATTTACGCGCGGGGCGTCGTTATTTCTCGGGGTCGAGGACGATAACGCGGTAGTTGTTCTGGTCGATTACGGCTTTCATGAAGTTCTGGAAGTCGTCGACGGTGATGGAGTTGACGGTCTCTGCTTCGTTGAGGAAGGTGTCGACGCCGTTGGAGAGCGTGCCTACCATTGCATCGGCCCATTCGTCGTTCTTCTCGAGGGCCTCGGTGTTGTTCTTCACCATGTATTCCTTGATTGCGGAGAGCTCTTCGGGGGTGACGGTCGTGGTCATGGCGTTTACGATGTCGTGAATTGCCTGAAGGGCTTCGTCCTTCATCTCAGGCTTCATGGGGAAGGGAATCTGGAACATCACGTTCTCGCCCATCATGCGGCTCATGCGGGCCATGCAGCCGATGGAGTAGGTGGCGCCCATTTCCTCGCGCACCTTGTTGAGGAGGCGCTTGGAGAGAATCTGGCCTGCGATGTCGGTCATGGCCGCGTTCTTGGCGGTGTAGGGCATCTTGGCGAAGAGGCCGATGAACACCCAGCTCTGGGGAGTCTCCATCTTTGTGGTGAGGACGTCGGTTGCGGAGCCGAGGGCGGGCTCGAAGTCGGGGTTGGTGGTGAAGGAGGTCTTGGCCTTGGCGGCGTCGGCAGGGAGAGTGGCGATGTACTGCTCCATCAGGGGCACGAACACTGCGGGGTCGATGCTGCCGGTGAAGATGAAGGTGTAGTCGGCGGCGTTGGCCAGGGCGTTGCGGACGAGTGCTGTCGTTGCTTCGGCCTCGGCCTTGTCGATGATGGCGGAGGAGATTGTCTGTTCGGCGGGAGCCTTGAAGAGAATCTCGGAGAGGTATTTGCCGAAGAGGTAGTCGGGGTTGTTCTCCTGTCCGGCGATGAGGCCGCGGTAGGCGCCCTGGGCGGCGGCGAAGTCGTCGGCGGGATAGTTCGTGCCGGTGAAGGTGGCGTAGATGAGCTCCATGAGGGTGGGGAGGTCCTTGGTGGTGGAGGTGCCTTCCACGTCGCGGTTGTACTGGCTCATGGTGAAGTCCACGCCACACTGCTTGCCCTGAAGGTACTTCTGGACGTCGGTCTGGGAGTAGGCGTTGAGGCCCTGGGCACGGCTGGAGGCGTAGGGCAGGAAGATGATGGAGGGAGCGAGAGCGGGGTCAAGCTCGGATGTGCCGCCCTTGGCCGTTGCGCGGAATATGACCTCGTTGTTCTTGAAGGTTGTGGACTTGAGGATAACTTTCACGCCGTTGGAGAGGGTGTACTCGACGGCGCCCCATTCGTGAAGTTCGCGCTGCGAGGCAACCTTTCCGGGAGCGGGGAGGGCGGGGATGAGGGGGTCGGTGCGGACTTCGTCCTTGTAGGGCTCGATTTCCTCGGCTTCGACGGCTGCGATGGCCTCGGCTGCCTGAGCCTCGGTAGGCTCGACGAAGACGCCGTTGTCAGGCACCATTGCGAGGAACACGCGGTTGTCGGGCGTGAGGAGCTGGGGGAGGAGCTGGTTGAGGTTGTCGACGGGAATCATCTGGGCGAGGGCGTCGTACATCTGCTTCTCGACCTCTATGCCGGGAGCGGGCTCGCCTTTGGTGAACACAGCGGCGTACTCGCGGCAGAAAGCGGTGTTCTCGCGGTCGTTGCGGGATTCGTACTGCTTCTCGATCCGGGAGATGAACTCGGCCTTGGCGCGCTCGTATTCGCCGATGGTGAAGCCGTGGCGTGCTGCGCGGAGGAGTTCGCGGTAAGCCTGGCGGAAGCCGGGCATCACGTCGTTGCCCTTGGCCACGACCTCAAGGTCGACGGCGCTCTTGGTGGGCGAGAAGAGGTAGTCGTCGAGCGACACGCGGGCCTGGGCGAACTCGGCCTCGGGCTTCTTGGCGAGGTCGGCGAGGCGGGTGTTGAGCATGGAGCTGACGAGACGGAGCACGTAGTCGGTCATGTAGTAGTACTGCGTGTTGCGGATCTCGCGGGGGATGAAGTTCTCGCTCTTGAACATGAAGTCGACCACGCCGGCGTTCATTTCCTTGTCCTTGCCGATGGCGTAGATGGTGCCGGGGGTGTCCTCGACGGTGTAGTAGATGCGCTCAGCGGCGTTCTCGGGCATCTTGATGGGCGAGAAGATTTCCTTGATCTTGGCCTCGATGCGGTCGACGTCGATGTCGCCCACCACGATGATGGCCTGGTTGTCGGGACGGTACCACTTGTGGTAATAGTCCACGAGGGCCTGGACGGGGAAGTTGTCGACAACTTCCATCGTGCCGATGGGGAGGCGCACGCCGTAGCGGTTGCCGGGGTAGAGGGTGGGACCGAGCTGCTCGATGATGCGCATGGAGCCGACGTTGGAGCGGCGCCATTCCTCATGGATCACGCCGCGCTCGGCCTGCACTTCATCAGGGTCGAGGGTGAGGTCGCAGCTCCAGTCGTGGAGAATCATGAGGCAGGAGTCCTGTACGGAAGTGCGGGCCACGGGCACCTGCGAGATGTTGTAGACCGTCTCGTCGAAGCCGGTGTAGGCGTTGAGGTTGTAGCCGAACTTCACGCCCACGCTCTCGAGCCAGTCGATGACCATCTTGCCGGGGAAGTGGGTCGTGCCGTTGAAGCACATGTGCTCCAGGAAGTGGGCGAGGCCGCGCTGGTTGTCGTCCTCAAGGATGGAACCGACTTTCTGCGCGATGAAGAAGTCTGCCTGCCCCTTGGGGTTCTCGTTGTGGCGGATGAAATAGGTGAGGCCGTTGTCGAGCTTGCCGGTGCGCACTTGCTCGTCGAGCGGAAGCTGCGGAACCTGAGGCATGGCCTCTTCCCCCTCGGGGGCCTGGGCGAAAGCCGTGCCGGTGGCGAAAAGCAGTGCGGCGGCGGCAAATGCCCGGAGAATCAGTTTTCTCATTTTTTATAGTTGATTATGGTGAATTGGATTTATTCGCGGATTGTACAATATTTGACGCAAAGTTAAGTAAAAGATTACACCTAAATAGTTAATAAATGTTATCAAATTGATATACAAGCGGCCTTTTTGCTATTTTTGCGAGTTAGAAATTACGAATACAATCCATAAAATATGAAAAAACTCCTTGCACCGGTGGTGCTCGCCGGCCTCGTGCTGGCCGGAGCATCATGCCAGAAAAAGACAGAAATGGCTCCCAATCCCTTCCTGAAGGCCTACGAGACGCCTTACGAAATTCCTCCCTTCGATTCCATCTCCCCCGCGCACTACATGCCCGCGCTCCGAGCCGGCATCGAGCAGCAGAACGCGCAGATCGACTCCATCGTCAACAATCCCGCGACTCCCGACTTCGAGAACACCATCCACGCTCTCGACAATTCGGGTGAAATCCTCGCGAAGGTAGCCTCCGTATTCTTCGCCCTCGACGAGAGCAACTCCTCCGACGAGATGGTTGCCGTGGCCGAGGAATTCTATCCGGCCTATCAGGAGGCCGCCGACGCCGTGACAATGAACGACGCCCTCTTCCAGCGCGTCAAGGCCGTGTATGACAATCGCGAGGGACTCGACACCGACCAGCGCCGCCTCACCGAGGACTACTACAAGCGCTTCACCCGCAACGGCGCCCTCCTCTCGCCTGAGGACAAGGAGACGCTCAAAGCCCTCAACGGCGAGCTTTCCAATCTCTACCTCACCTTCAACAAGAACCTCCTGAACGCCACCAACGCCTTCGCAATCACCGTCACGGACAGCACGCGTCTGGCAGGACTGCCCGCCTCCTCCGTGGCCCAGGCCGCCGAAGCCGCAAAGGAAAAAGGCCTCGCCGAGGGCAACTGGGTGTTCACCCTCCATGCCCCCAGCCGTCTGCCCCTGCTCCAGTACGCCGCCGACCGCAATCTCCGCAAGGAGATGTACGAAGGCTATACGTCACTCGCTTCCTCCGGTGAGTACAACAATCTCCCCGTCATCAACAAGATTCTCCAGGCACGCGCGAAGAAGGCCAAACTCCTCGGCTTCGAGAACTACGGCGCCTACATGACCGACAACGTCATGGCAAAGACCACCGCCAACGCCGAGAACCTCCTTATGCAGATCTGGCGTCCCGCCGTGGAGCGCGTGCATGAGGAAGTTGCCGAAATGCAGGCTCTCTCCGACTCCGAGGGCAATTCCTTCAAAATCGCTCCCTACGACTATTATTACTACGCCGAGAAGGTGCGTCAGAAGAAGTACGACCTCGACGAGTCGAAGGTGCGCGAATACTTCGCCCTCGACTCCGTCCGCAACGGCATTTTCTCCATGGCCGAGCGCCTCTACGGCGTGAAGTTCACCGAGATGCCCGACGCGCCTAAGTACTACGACGAAGTGACCGTCTACGACGTGACCGACGCCGCGACGGGCGAGCACGTCGCCGTGTTCATGACCGACTACTTCCCCCGCGCCTCCAAGCGTCAGGGCGCCTGGATGAGCGAGTTCAAGGGCTCCTGGCAGCGCGCCGACTCGACGTCGTCGCGTCCCGTGATCTTCAATGTCGGCAACTTCTCGCGTCCGACGGCCGACGCTCCCGCGCTCCTCACCCTCGACGAGGTCGAGACCATGTTCCACGAGTTCGGCCACGGCCTCCACGGCATGCTCTCCCGCGCCCGTTACAAAGGACAGGCCGGCACGAACGTCGACCGCGACTTTGTCGAGCTTCCCTCGCAGATCCACGAGCACTGGGCTCTCGAACCCGAGCTTCTTCAGCAGTATGCCCGCCACTACCGCACCGGCGAGCCCATCCCCGCCGACCTCGTGAAGAAGCTGCAGGCCGCATCGACCCACAACATGGGCTTCACCACCGCCGAGCTCGTCGGCGCCGCCCTTCTCGACCTCCAGTACGGCAAGCTCAACCCCGAAGGCGACATCGACGTCGCCGCCTTCGAGAAGAATGTGGCCGAAGAGCTCGGCATGCCCCTTGAGCTCACCTTCCGCTACCGCTCGCCCTACTTCAAGCACATCTTCGGCTCCGACGGCTACGCCTCCGGCTACTACACCTACCTCTGGGCCGAGGTGCTCGACACCGACGGCTTCGAGCTCTTCAAGGAAAAAGGCATCTTCGATCCTGAGACCGCCCGCAAGTTCAAGGAGAACGTTCTCGAAAAGGGCGGCTCTGAAGACCCGATGACGCTCTACGTCAACTTCCGCGGCCACGAGCCGAGCGTCGACGCCCTCCTGCGCCACCGCGGCCTCAAGCCTGCGGCTCCGCAGACCAAGCTGAAGAGCCCCAGCGGCAAATAAGCGAAACTCAGTCAACCGCCTCTCCTCATAATCAATAATTCAATACCTTATTTTTAAACCAATCACACGCATCGCTTCGGCGGCGCTGCTGACGGTGGCGGCTTCGGCCGTCACCGCGGGCGCCGCCGAAGCCCGTTGTCTCTACCTGAACGGTTCGGACAACACCTGGCTGCCGCCGACAACTGAATATCAGGAGTATTTCGACGCGCACAGCCTCACCGAGACTGCCGAGGGCAGTAATGTCTTTACCGGCGAAGTGTCCTTCTCGTCTCGCTATTTCCGGATGCACTACGCCCTCGCCACCCCTGACGAAGGCGGCTCCTACAGCTACAGCTAGCTCGGCAACGTTGTCATTCCCGCTCTCGACTATTCGAAGGTTCAGGGCGAAGGGTGGAGGCTTTGGCCGAACTCGGACGCTCGGGCGTGGTCACTGCTTCTGCCAAGAAATTCATCGAGGCTCCGGTAACATCCAACTGGACCCTGGCCGACGGCCAGTTCGGCCGCTATTCCGTGATTGTGGACCTCAACAATGGCTCGCTCACGATGATTCCCGACAGCACTTGCGTGGTGGTGTTCGGAAACGATCCGGCGCCCACCGTAGCCACAGCCGGAAACTATGTCAAGGCCAGGAACTACATGGCCTACCATCCTGCCGGAAACCTTTCTTTCCGCTTATACGATCTGGCTCAGCAGAAATGGGCCAATCCGACAGTCAGCCAGGACTATCCGCAGGCACAGACGACATGGTTCAATTTCGAGTACTCCTCCGAGAAGGGCGAGGCAATCACTGTGGCCGACTGGCAGGGCGGTGTGCTGAAGCTGGACCAGGGGACGGCTTACGGCTATGTACAGCCCTTACCCGACAAGCCCGTTTTCAGAGGTGAGACCGCCACGGAGCTTTACCTTCCCGGCGACTATACCACGCCGGTCTGGGATTTCTCAGCCTCCGATGTGCATTTCTATACCTCCGACACACCTGTCGCCCGGTTCGAGATCGAGGTTCCCGCGGGTGCGCTGAACTGGAAAATCACCCTTGGCCCGTCGTGGGAACGCAACTTCGGCCCGAGCGCCGTTGTGAAGGAAGCCGACGGCACCCTGACGGCCTATCTCGAGGCCCAAGGCGTGAATTTCGAGATGACTGAGGCCCTGACGGCCCCTGTCAAGGCTGTGGTGGACCTGGAGAAGATGACAGTAATTTTCCCCGCCGGCACACCGGTCAATACTTTCGGCAACAAGCCCTATGAAAGCGACGGTACCTATCCCTCGGGCGTGGACGAGCTTCTGCTCGTGGGCCGCGACGCCTCCATCATTCCCTGGGAGGGTGCATCGGCTGCGGTGATGGACCAGTGTATCCATCTCAACCGTCAGGAAGACGGCACTTACGCCTTCTCCGGCTATGTTGACCCCACGGACTTCGTTCTCATCACCAAGCGTGCCGCGAAGGGCGAGTCTCCCCGGGTGTTCGCGCCAAGGAAGGCTCCGACCGCGAGCTCGTGCTCGTGAACGGCGAAGGCTTCAGCTCGGCAGTCGGCTCCACGCTCGACAAGGCCGGCTACTGGACTGTGCCCGAGGAGGCGCGCTCCCGCTGGACCAACCTGACAGTCACCGCTTCCGGGGACGGCGGCGCGCGCATGACCTTCCTTGTTCCCACCCTGCGCGCCGAGGAAGGCGACTCCATCCTCCTCGGCTCACAACACCGACGTCTTCTATATTATAACGACCCGCGACGGCAACTACGATATGCAGCCCGTCATCGAGCATTTCGATCTTCTGAAGCAGAACGTGCTCAGGCGCAATGCCTCCGGTATCTTCGAAGGCGATATCGCCGTCGACGACTCCGAGACCTTCGATGTGGCCTTCTATTCCACGCTGGTAAGCACTTCCGGCTACTACCGTGTGTCGAGCTTCGGCAAGGGCATATCGACCGCAGGAACCCCGAGCCACCTCTTCGATTTCGCTGCCGAAGATTCCGAAACTCTTGTGAAAGGAGCCTCCGCGAACCGCTCTGCGGACAACTGGCGCATCGTGGCGTCCGGTAAGACCGTGCATATAAGCTTCGACCCCCCAGGCTTATGAACTCACGATGACCGTTCCTACCGGCGTTGACAACGTGAGCGTGGACCGCGCGGGCGCCATCAGCGTCGTGCCCGGCACGGGTGTGCTCCGCGTGACAGCTCCCGAAGGCGGCCACATCGACGTCTATTCCGTGAGCGGTATGCTTGTGCGCAGCGCCGATCTCGTGCCCGGAACAACGGACATCGAGCTTCCCGCCGGAGTCTATCTCGCCGCCGGCCGGAAATTCTTCGTCCGCTGATTCCTGCGACATATAATCATATAATCAAGGAAGCGGAAGCCGTCTACGGGCCTCCGCTTCCTTTTTGTATGACTTAAAAATATATAATTCTTATAAAACTTATACCTCTTATACGGTAGCTTTCGCTGCGGTGATGGTGCCGGAGGGGTGGGAGATGGTGATGCGGTGTTCCTTGTAGAGGGCGCCGACGGCTTTCTTGAAGTCTTTCTTGCTGCAGTCGAAGAGCTTCCTTATAAGTTCAGGGTCCATCTTGTCGGAAATTTCGGCGTCGGCGCGGAACTCATTGAGGCGCAGGTAGTCCATTATCCGCTCGGCGATGGAGATGATTCGCTGTTCGGTGTCGCCGAGGCTGAGGTCCACTTTTCCGTCCTGCCGGACGTACTTGACGTATGCCTCGACAGCCTCGCCGACTTCGACGGGACGGGAGAGCTCGTTGTCATAGAGCATCCCGAAATGGAGGTTGTCGACGATGCAGCGGTAGCCGGGCTCGTTGTGGGCTACGACGAGGGCCTTGACGCGGTCGCCGGGACGGTAGCGGGGGAAGACGTTTCCGACGAATTTCTCGAGCTTCGCGGAGGCCACGACGCGCTGGGAGGCATCGTCGAGATAGATGTAGACGGGATAGATTCCGCCCTGGCGCATCTTGGATTTCTGCTCGGAGTAGGGGACGAGGAGGTTTTTGGTGGGGAGGCCCCAGTCGAGGAAAGCTCCGGTGGAGTTTACCTGCGCTACTTCGAGAAATGCGAACTGGCCTACCTGGGCGTACGGGCGCTCGGTCGTGGCGATGAGGCGGTTCTCGGAGTCCTTGTAGACGAAGACGTCGATGGTGTCGTCGGGGCGGAGGTCTTCGGGGATATATCTCTGGGGAATAAGGATTTCCTGCGGGTCCTCGCCGGAGGCGTCGACGAGGTATGCTCCGAAATCCACGAGTTTGGCTACCTTCATCCGGTTGTCGCGGCCTATCTTGATCATGGTGCTGTTGTATCTTATGTTGTGGTTTGAAAGTGTAAATATCGGAATTTTTTTCTAATTTTGCTAATAAAAACAGGACATAAATAGGTTTAGACATATACATGGAAACGTCAGACATCATCACCGCCGCCTTCCCGGACCTGTCGGAGCGCCAGCGCGGGCAGTTCGCCGCCCTCGGGGAGCTATACGCCGACTGGAACGGCCGCATCAACGTGATTTCGCGCAAGGACATCGACAACCTCTACACGCGCCATGTGCTCCATTCCCTTGCCATCGCGCGGCTCTGGGGGCCGCTGGTGCCGGGAACGCGGATTCTTGACATCGGCACGGGCGGGGGCTTTCCCGGCATTCCGCTCGCCGTGATGTATCCCGACTGCCGTTTCCACCTGATCGACCGCATCGGCAAGAAAATCCGCGTGGCGCAGGAAGTGGCATCGGCCATCGGACTGGACAACGTCACCTTCCAGCACGGCGACATCGGCGAGTGCCGCGAGGGATTCGACTATGTGGTGTCGCGCGCGGTGATGCCGCTCGACAAGCTCGTGAAGCTCATCGAGAAGAATGTGGCGCGCGCGGGCGCGGCCACACCGGGCAACACCTTCGCCCCAGGACTCTTCACGCTCAAGGGCGGCGATCTGGCCGAGGAGTCGGCCGGAGTGCGCTTTCCCGTGGTGGAATATTCGGTGCACGAGTTCTTCTCCGACGAGTTCTTCGATACGAAACTGATTGTGTATGTACCTATAAAAAAGAAGTGATATGCTTAGAGTCCAGCGTTTTGTGTTCAATACCTTCGGCGAGAACACCTATCTTGTTATAAATCCCGAAACCTCTGATGCCGCGGTTGTCGACCCCGGGATGAATACGGCCCGCGAATGCGCGGAATTCGACCGCTTTGTGGCTGACAATTCCCTGAAGATAACTCAGATAATCAATACCCACCTGCACGTGGACCATTGCTTCGGCGACAATTATGTGCGCGCCCGCTACGGAGCTAAGGTTGCCTCCCATCCCGACGACGCTTTCCTCGGCGAGCGCGTGGCTGCGCAGATGCGGGCCTTCGGGATGCTGTCCTGCGGGGGAGAGCCGGAGCCTGTAGTGAGCGATGCGGTGCTTCGCGACGGCGACCTCGTGGCCGTTGGCGACGACGAGCTTCTGGTCCTCCATGTTCCGGGGCATTCGCCCGGGAGCATAGCGCTATACAGCGCCACCGGCGGCTTCGTTCTCACCGGCGACGCCCTCTTTCAGGGGAGCATAGGCCGCACGGACCTTCCCGGCGGGAGCCATCCTCAGCTCGTGGCCGCCATCCGCAAAAAACTCCTGACCCTCCCTGTAGCCACCACCGTCTACCCCGGCCACGGCCCCGCCACAACCATCGGAGCGGAAGCGCGGTACAATCCGTACTTATAAGAACGCACCACACAACCGCCCTCCGGCCTCGGATGGCGGTTGCGCCTGTTTTTCTCCGAATTACACATCTTTAAAAGTTAAATAGAGTTAAATTCAGAAAAATATTCCCCGGAAATATGTTTTATAACATAAAAAGCAGTAACTTTGCATCAGTTTTTCATGGTATTAGATTTAAGGTAAGAAGATTATTCGTCGTGACGACGAGTAATTTTTTTTTATGTCTGAACCGAAACTGTTGTAAATAAGGAAAAAGCGGCGCGGAACTCAATCGCTGAGTCCGCGCCGCGGTGTTTAGGGAGTATGTAAAGCTGTTATTTCTTCAGGGTGACGCGCAAGATTCCTTCGGGATGTGCGGGATCGCTCTTGTCGACATCGATGGAGGCGATTGACGAGGAGGGGATTGACGCGAGGTCGGCGTTGTCGGTGCGGACTCCGTCGATGAATACTACGGGCTTGGCCTTGGGCTTTTCGGGCTCGTCCTTCATGAGTCTGAACTCGACGGGGAGGACGAAGGACGAGGGCACGGCTTTGCCGTTCTCACGCGCGGGCTTCCATTTTGGCATGGCGCCGATTACGCGGAGGGCTTCGGCGTCGAGCTCGGGGGAAACGGACTTGAGAATCTGCGGGTTGGCTACGGAACCGTCGGCGAGGACGGTGAATCTTACGGCCACGCGGCCTTCTTTGCCGGTTTTCTGGGCCTCCAGAGGGTAGGAGATGGAGGAGGCGAGGTATTTCATGAGCTCGGCGTCGCCTCCGGGGTAGGAAGCCATTTCGTTGGCGGGAGCGACCTTGTTGTCGGAGACGGCGACGATGTCGCCCTTCGTGGACTTTTCGTTGCCGGAGGCGGCATAGCCAACGACTACGACAGCGTCCATTTCTTGCGCGGGTTCGGAATTTTGACTAACTTTGGTGTCGGAAACGCCGGCCGGGGCAGAGAGCTCGGTGGACGCGAGTGCGTTGAGGGCGTTGGACACGAAGGGGACGTTCGCCCCGATGAGGGCCGCGGCCAGAGCCGGGGCCAGCGACAGGGCGCGCAGACGGCGCCGCCGCGGGGATGTCTCGGAATTGTACATCATAGTGATACGCTTTTTAAGTTTACTGTGATTCAGGCTGTTGGCGAGTGACGGGAATCTCGCGCCGACAGCCTTTTTTATTAGTAGCATCTGGTATTCGCGGGCGTTGACGCCGCTACGGAGTACGGCCTCGTCGGCCTGGTATTCGTGGACGGTCTTGAGCTCCTCGCGCATGAGCCACGCGGCGGGGTTGTACCACATGAGCACGGCAATGGCCTGCGCGACGGCGAGGTCAATCCAGTGGCGGAGGGCGAGGTGACGGCATTCATGGGCTGTGATGAGCGGTCCGGCGGCGGCATAGTCCGCGCGGGACATGACGATGTACTTTCGCCAGCTGAAGGGGGCGATGTCGGGTCGGTCGAGGAGGACGATGGTGTACTTTCCGCCGGAGTGAATCTTTTCGCCGGAGGCGATAACGGCGGCGAGGCGGATTGCGGTGAGGACAGAGGCGGCTCCTGTGAGGGCCATTCCGGCGAGGTAGCTCCATATCAGTGCGCGGAGCCAGGAGGCGGAGGCGGGTTCGGAAGCCGCAGGGTCCGCGCCGAGGGGAATGAGCTCGAAACCGACGGTCGCGGCGCCTGTCGGGGCCGGGGACAGGAGCCCGTGGAGACGGAGCATGAGACCGGGGACGAGGAGGGCCACGGCGTAGATGCCGAGGAGGAGGCTGCGGTTGTAGGCGTGCTGGCGCTCGGCGGCCATGAGCCACTTGTAGACAAGGTACATGACTGCGAGGACGAGCCCGGCGCAGATGGAATAGGAGAAGAGCGAGCCCATGACTATTGCCCTTTCTTCTCGATAATGTCGATAATCTCGCGAAGTTCGTCGACAGAGATTTTCTCCTCCTCGACGAGGGCCGACACGGCGCTCTTGTATGAGCCGGCGAAGTAGTCGCGGATGAGGTCGGCGAGGCCGCGTGCGCGGAAATCGTCGCGGGAGGCGATGGCAATGAAGCGGTGCGAGCCGCCGACGACTTCGTGGGCGACGTAGCCCTTGTCCTCAAGGATCCGGACAGTGGTGGCCACGGTGTTGAAGTGGGGCCGGGGCTCGGGATATTTTTCGAGAATCTCGCGGACGTAGAGCGGGCGCTCGCTGTCCCAGAGGATGTTCATGATGAATGCTTCCTTTTCGGTGAGCATCCGGGGTTTTCTACCAGCTTTCATCGGCTTGCAAAACTAATTTATTAGTTGATGCGGCAAAGGTATAACTAAAAAATTAATTATGCAAATTTTTTTGAGAAAAAAAGCAGGCAGAGTGATGCTTGGGTTCGGCCCGGATTCAGCGGACGAGGATTTTCCGGACGTCGGAGCCCTGACGGAGGATATAGAGGCCCGGAACGGATGGGGAGTCGACGGCGAGCCCGGCGGGGGTGAAATACAGTGGCCGCGAGGCGGAGGCGGAAGCGTCGACACCGGCAATGGCAGTAACGGGGCCTTCGTTGACTGGGTTGATGAGCAGTGAGGACCGCTCCCCGTCGAGGGTAATCGTTACATAGGCGTCCTCTCCGGCCTTGAGTCTTGTATCGGGAGAAGCGGCGGCTGTGGAGTAGGTGAAGGCCTGATATGTGTTCATGCCGTAGGTGAGGGCGCACGGCCTGCCGCCTTCAAGCACGCTTTCCTCCGGGCTGGCGGGACCGAAAGCGAAGGCGGGAATGTAGTATCCTGCGCTCTGGTAGCATACTTTGAAATAGTCGTCGGGGAGAGTGACCTGTGCCTGGTAAATGCCCGTCGAGGATTCGGGGACGGGAATTGCCTCGTTGTACATGTTCACAAGGAACAGTTCGCGCGGCTGATCGTCGGGGGTCGGGTCATCGGCGTCGACGATGCTGAAAAGTTCATAGAATTGGTCGGCGACGGACTCCTGCTGCTTGCGGGTGAAATAATGTATGGAGTAAGTACCGTCCTCGATGTCTATATAGTTGTCGGAGGGGGCGACGGTGCTGAACACACGGTAGAGTGGATTGAGGTATCGGATCAGCACGGGCCGCTCGGCCCAGAAGGGAAGGTTGTAGTACACTTTCTGCCATTCCTCCTGCGGGAGGGAATCGGAGGGCAGGGGAGCGTAGAAAAGAAATCCGCCGTTGGAAATAGTGACGTTTTCGGCGAGATAACCGTCGGGAGTGGCGGTCATGCGTATCGAATTGGAGTCGTCGATTTCCGCGGGCGCGGGGAATGAGCCGTCGTCGGCCTTGATAACTATTCTCGGGGCCATCGCCTCGTCGGTGAAGACGATATTGATTGAGTCGGAGGCGGCCGTGGAGCTTTCTGCGGCGAGAGCGCCGAGGGGAGCTAAAGCGGGAAGGAGGCAGATTAAAACGTGTCGCATAGTATAAACAGTAAGATAAAGCGTGTTTTCCTATAAAACGGCACGGAGGGAGAAAAAGTTTGCACCCGGGGCGCCTTGCGCGCTCCGGTTACTTCACTTCGAGGAGTCTGGTGGAGGCTCCCTGAGCGCTCCATACGCCGAAACCGCCTCTGATGTTCCCCTTGAGGGATGAGGAGGCGCTGACGAACTGAGAGCCGCCGAAGATTGTGAGGTTGTTGTAGCCGTCCCAGAATTCGTAGACCTCGGGGGAGACGCGGCAGAGCGTGACGTCGTAACGCTGTCCGATGGTGAACTGCGGGATGAAAGGCACGGTGTCGAGAGAGTTCTTGGGGCGGAGGAGGGGGAGCTCCATGTGTACGCCGGGGACGTCGGCGCGGACGCATCCCATCATGGCCGGAAGGGGGCGGCCGCGCGGGTCGAGGTCGCGGAGTGTCACGCAGAAGTAAGCCGGGCAGTCGGCAGGGGCTGTGAAGTGCAGGGTGGCGGACCGTAGTGAGTCGTTGCCCTGAATGCTGCGCACGGCGATGGAGTCTATGGAGGTGGGAAATGGCATGGTGCACTCGGCCTCGGCATGGAGGTCCTCATAGTCGGCGACGATGCGGTATGTGCGTCCGGGGACGCCCTTGATGTCGAAAGTGTAGTAGCGGAAAGGAGGGAAATGCCCGGATTGGTGCGGCCACGGGTATATGAGCCGAATCCGGGGTATTTCCGCCGGGCGACGCCGTAGCCGGCTGAGAGGGATGCCGTGAGGCTTCCGGCTTCCTTCCGGAGGGTCAGGTTAGCACCGGTGTTGTAGCCTGAGCCTACCATTATATATCTGGGGGAGTAGTAGTCGGACTGAAGGAGGTCGAGAATCTGCCCGACGTTCTCGGGCTGGTTGTAGACGCGTTTCCAGTAGAGCTCGATATCGGCAGTTATTCCGAGCCAGGGAAGCGGGCGCAGCGTGACGTCGGCGTAGATGCGCGTCTCGAAGGGGCGGAAGGCTCTCGGCTCGATGCCGTCGGCCACGGTGCTTCCGAAGCCCGAGAGGCGTGCCCGCTGGACGATGTTGCGGTACATTCCGGCCTCATAGCCCGTCCTTAGTTCCCCAGGTCGGAGCCGGAATTGAGGGAGATGTCTCCGGCGGCTCCGAGAAGGCCGAGAGATGCCGGGGCGCGGAGGGATAGGTCGGCGAGGCTCAGGTCGAGGGTATTGGAGAAGGCAGAGAGGTAGAGCCGGTGGTTCATGGAGAGGGATGAGGCGAAATGTCGCCAGCGCAGAGAGGCTCAGGAGATTAGTTCCTTGCCGTCGCAGCGGAGTGTGCGTCCGGGGAAGGTGTCGAGCATTGTAAGGTTGTGGGTTGCCATTATTACGGCTGTGTCGGTGTTCCGGGCGATGTCGTAGAGGTGGGCCATAATCTGCTCGGAGGTGGCGGGGTCGAGGTTTCCGGTGGGTTCGTCGGCGAGAATCAGCTCGGGGCGGTTAAGGAGGGCGCGGGCTATGACAATTCGCTGCTGCTCGCCTCCGGAGAGCTCGTGGGGCATCTTGTAGGCCTTCGTGAGCATTCCGACTTCGCGGAGAACCTGGTCTATACGCTCGTCGCGGGCCTCGCGGTCCTTCCATCCTGTGGCCTCGAGGACGAACTCGAGGTTGGCGTATGCCGTGCGGTCCATCAGAAGCTGGAAATCCTGGAATACGATTCCGATGCGCCGGCGGAGGAAGGGAACGTCTCGCCGGCGGAGGTTGCGGAGGTCGTAGTCGAAGATGCGGGCTTCGCCGGAGGTGACGGGGACCTCGCCGTAGAGGGTCTTCAGGAGAGAGGATTTACCGGAGCCGACGCGCCCCACGAGATATACCATCTCTCCGGGGTCGACGGAGAAATTTACATCTTTGAGCACCACGTGCTCGTTGCGGAGAATGTCCACGCCCTTGTATTCGATGATAGGGGTGGCTGCGGAGGCTGTATCTTCTGAGGTCTGCATAGCGTGCAAAAGTACGCAATATTTCGGTATAATCAAAATTAATCGTATCTTTGCGGTGGCAATGGAATACAAGCGGCTGATTTACGGTTTACTTCTTTCGGCGCTGTGCCTTCTGGCGCAGGGCCAGGAGCTTGCCGTGGAGTCGTTCAGGTTCACTGACCCTCTGCCGGGCTACATGATGCGCTACGACCTGAACGGGGAGCGCGCCTCGCTGGTGAAGGTCCAGATTCCGCTCGAGGGCCTGATATTCGAGGGCGACGTGCTCGGCGGGGTGGAGTATTCGGCGGGGGAATACCTTGTGTATATGCCCCGCGGCAGTCAGCGCCTGCGCGTGAAGGCGCCCGGGCACTATCCGCGGATGGTGACCTTTGCCGAAGAAAATCCCGAAATCCCGGCCCTCGAAGGCTCGCGGGTCTACGAGCTGCGCCTCCGCGCGGCCGCCTCGACCTCCGCCCCCGCGGCGGCGGCCGCCCCGGCCTCGAACTATGCCGTATTCCAGATCAGTCCCGTCCACGCCGTGCTGACCATCGACGGCAAGCAGTACGCCGTCAGCTCTTCGGGCGACGCCCGCGCCTTCCTGCCCGTGGGTTCCTATATATATAAGGTAACAGCCCCTGGCTACGACTCAGCCTCAGGAACGGTGACCGTCGGGGCCTCGAAGAAGGCGCAGGTGTACGTGAATCTGCGGAAGCAGGCCGGTACGCTCGAGCTGAGCTGCCCGACGGCAGGGGCGGAGTTCTACGTGAACGGCGAGCGGGCCGCGCTGAAAGCTACCGCGCTCTCGCCGGGCTACTACAGCGTGGAGGTCCGTGCTCCGGGCTGCGCCCCGGAGGTCAGGAACGTGGAGGTTCGCGCTGACGAGACGACTCGCTGCGCCTTCGGCGAACTCCGGAGGACCTTCGGCTCGCTGAACGTAGACGTCACGCCTATCGGCGCCGACATCCTCATCGACGGAGGCGCCCGCTGGGGTAGATCTCCGGAGATTTTTACGGACCTCCCCGCAGGAAAGCATACTGTTCAAATCAGCGCCCGGGGCTATACTCCTGAGGAGCGCACCGTCAGCGTCATCGAAGGTCAGACCGCCGTTCTCAGCTTCGCTATGAAGAAGGAGGCCTCCGCAGCCAAGGAGGCACCCAAAGCTCCCGGGGAGGAATATGTCGACCTAATTTATTACGACGCGAAGGACGGTAGCGTGAGAATCCGGGAAAAGGACGGGTCCAACAGCTTGCCGGGCACGACCTTTGTCGAGGGCTTCGGAATGGAAATCGACGGCAACTACGTGGTGTTTTCATATTTCGAGTCAGTAAAGCTCAGCCACGACAAGCTCCAGCGGTGGTATAGCTCCACAGCGCCCACCAAATCGGAAGTCGCTGTGCTCGAAAGTAAAACCGATCAGATAAACAAGACACTCAAAGCCCGCGGATTCTCCAGGGCCAAGTTGCTGGGAGGTCCGTATTATTATAAGGACGAGCCATATACGGAGCAGAAACAACGCCTTGTTCAGGTAATCTACCGCGGGAAGAAAAGCGAACTCGGAAAAAGTACGCTGGCGCTTCCGGAGACGTGGCGGAAGTACGACATCCAGCTCAGGAAGGGCGAGACAGGCCCTTACGGATATTCATCAGCGAAAAAAATGCCCGGACGAATGGATGGAAGCGGTTATGCGGTCCGTGGTGTGGCAGTAGGAATGACCGGGGGTGCAAAAATCCTTTCCCCCCATGAGTTTTCCCGGATGTCGACCCGCGGGGAGGCTCCTGAACTGGAGGTAGGGCACACCCTCCTGACGATTCAGGCAGCGGACTCCATCAACGCGAATCTCTCAAAGGCGAACCGCGCCCTCACAGGTACCAGAGGCGACACTATCGTTTCCGGCATTCCGTACCTTCTTAACGAGACTTCGGCCTCGACTGGCAAACATCTGACCTATTACTTCGGTCCCAAAGGAGGAGTACGGGCTTTTACCACCTCCATGCCGGCGAGGGTGCGGACGCTCCTCGACTTCGAGCCGGCAGCGACGGAGCCGACGATGCGCACCGCGCCCAAGAACCTTGACCTCACGGTGGTGCGCGACGGAAAGTACGGTTTCTTCTCGAAGGATGAGTGGCGTCGTCTGAGCGACTCTTCCAAGGCCAAGTACGGCAAAATCGGCCTCGCCGTGGAGTGCCCTTCGGCCTGGCGAGTCTTAGGGGCGGACGACTACCTGCCGGATATTTACGACGTCGCTTACAGCTTCTTCGGAAACTCCCTGCCCACGGAAGAGCTGATGAAGGCCCTGTCGGGCGCGAAAATCAGGGAAGTCAACAGCGCCCTGTCGGCTTTCGGGCTCAATATCATGGACCTGAACGTGCCCTACTGGTGCGCCACGCCCCGAAAAACATGGACTTTCGAGCCGGTAAAGTCCACATCGGTCACCAACCGGCCGTCGGACTTCAAGGCGGCGATGCGCCAGCAGGTGATGTACTGGGCCAAGGGCGCGCTTCCCCAGCGCGGGACATTCAGCCTGCGCTGTCCCGATGACAAGGCGGACGGTGTGTTGCTGAGGCGCTACAGCGACGGAAAGCTCTTTTGTTTCCCCAAGGCCGTGTGGGAAAATCTTCCGCAGAGCGTGAAAAAACTCTACGGTCCGCGGAAATGAACGAAATTGGCATCAAATTTGTATAAAGATGTGACAGAAGAGCGGAAAAAGACGGCTTTTTTAACATTTTTAAGAAATTGATTGCCAAAAAGCTATTAATTTTGCAGGATGAAAAAGCGGTCCGTGCCGCAAATCATACGGACAATTATCAATACAAAACATAGAAACACCAGATTAAATGGAAGTTACATTTGTAAAACTCGGAGAAAACGAAGGCAAGATAACTGTGAATGTCGTTGAATCCGACTACACCGACAAGGTCAAGGCCCAGCTCAAGGAAATCGGCCAGAAGAAGGAAATCCCCGGATTCCGCAAAGGCCACATCGACATGCCCCAGCTCAAGAAGCGTTTCGGCAAGATGGTGAAGAGCGACGTTCTCAACGATATCGTATACCACGCCGCCATCGACTGGCTCCGTGAAAACAATATGGACATCCTCGGCTATCCCGTGCCCGAGCACGTCGACGAAATCAACCTCGAGGACAAGGACTACACCTTCGACTATGAGGTAGCCCTCGCTCCCGAGCTCGGCATCAAGTTCGACAAGGACGTTCATCTCCCCTTCTACAACATCTCCGTCGGCGACGACATGATGGAAGCCCAGGACAAGGAGCTCCGCGAGCGTAACGGCATCCGCACCAACGTCGACGACTACGAGGGCCGCGCCCTTGTCAAGGGCACCCTCGAGGAGCTCGACGCCGAAGGCGCCGTCAAGGAAGGCGGCGTGAAGGTCGAGGACGCCATCGTCGGTCCCTTCGTGTTCAAGAGCGAGGACGAGGCCAAAAAGTTCGAAGGCTCGAAAGTTGGCGGCAGCGTAGTGTTCAACCCCTGGGCATCCTGCGAGGGCAACGAGGCCGAGCTTGCGTCGATGCTCCACATCGACCGCGAAAAGACCGCCGAGATGCGCTCGGATTTCCGCATGACCATCGCTGAAATCATCGTCAACCGCCCCGCCGAGCACAACCAGGCATTCTACGACGCCGTGTTCGGCGCCGACACCGTCCACAACGAGGAGGAGTACAACGAAAAGCTCCGCGCGGGCATCGCCCAGGCCCTCCAGCCCAACAGCGCCAACCTCTTCCAGCGCCAGACCGAGGAATACCTCATGGACCGCTACGGTAAGATGACGCTCCCCGAGCGCCTCATCAAGAAGTTCATCACCCGCGACGCCAAGGAGCCCATGAGCGAGGAAGAGGTCGACAAGGCCTACGCCGACTCCGTCGAGAGCATCAAGTGGGACATCATCGAGAACCAGGCCGCCCGCGAGGTGAAGGCCGAGGTGACCAAGGAAGAAGTCGAGGCCCTCGCCAAGGAAATCGCCGCCCAGCAGCTCCGCCAGTACGGCATGTTCGAGCTCAACGATGAAATCCTCGACATGTACATGAAGAACATGATGAACGACGAGCAGTCGCGTCGCCGCCTCGTGCGCCAGGCCTTCATCCAGCAGCTCTTCGGCAAGATTCACGCCGCCGTGACGCTCGATGAGAAGACCGTGACGCTCGACGAGTTCCGCGCCATCGTCGACGGCCTCAACAAGAAAAACGCTCCCGAAGCCGAGGCTGAGGCATAAGGCTGCCAGCCCCGCCCCCACAAGCATATATCCCCTATTCCGGCCCCCGGCGCCTCTCTGGCACCGGGGGCCTTGGTCTCCGTGACTTTTTACGGAATTTTTTTGTCGAAAACGACTCTTTTTTTGCAGGAACGGAAAAATTTTCGTAATTTTGAAAATAAGTTGCCGCCCGGAGGCCCTGCGGACCGCCCGGCGGAGCAATTTTCTAAAATTAAGTAAAATAAGCTACCCAATAGATACTAAAGAATGAACAACACCAAGGACTTCCGAAACTATGCCGTCCACCATCTCGGGATGAACGGCCTCAGCCTCGACCAGTATACGGCCGCCGCCTCGCGGGCCGCGGCTCCGGTCATCGCCACGACGGCCTCGGCATCATATATCAACCCCAGCATCATCGAGGAGCGCCAGCTGAACGTGGCGCAGATGGACGTGTTCTCGCGTCTGATGATGGACCGCATCATCTTCCTCGGAACAGAGGTCAACGACTACACGGCCAACGTCATCCAGGCCCAGCTCCTCTATCTCGACTCCTCGGATCCGGGCAAGGACGTCAGCATCTACATCAACTCGCCCGGCGGCTCTGTCTACGCGGGCCTCGGCATCTACGACACGATGCAGTACATCTCGAGCGACGTCGCCACCATCTGCACCGGCATCGCGGCTTCGATGGCCGCCGTCCTCCTCGTGGCCGGTCAGGCGGGCAAGCGTTTCGCGCTGCGCCATTCGCGCGTGATGATCCACCAGCCCATGGGCGGCGCCCAGGGTCAGGCCTCCGATATTGAAATCACGGCCCGCGAGATCCGCAAGCTCAAGGACGAGCTTTACCATATCATCTCCGAGCACTCCGGCCAGCCCTTCGACAAGGTCGAGCGCGACTCCGACCGCGACTACTGGATGACCGCCGAGGAGGCCAAGGAATACGGCATGATCGACCAGGTACTCATCAAGGCAAAGCATTAAGCCCCGGAGCAAATGGCTAAGAAGCAACAGAAGCAAGAAGCTGCCTGCAGTTTCTGCGGGCGCACAAGCCGCGACGGGGTCCAGCTCCTGAACTCGCCCATCAGCGACGCCTTCATCTGCACGGAGTGCGTCGAGATGGTCCACGAGGCCCTGGCCGGCTTCAAGGACGAGTCGCGTCCCTCGCAGCAGCAGGGCTCCTTCAAGGGCAGCATCCCCAAGCCTGAGGAAATCAAGGCCTACCTCGACCAGTACGTCATCGGTCAGGACCAGGCCAAGAAATACCTTGCCGTGGCCGTCTACAACCACTACAAGCGCCTGAAGCAGAAGGTGGAGGACGACGACGTGGAAATCGAGAAGAGCAACATCGTGATGGTAGGCCCCACCGGCACGGGCAAGACACTCATCGCCCGCACCATCGCCAAGCTCCTCGACGTGCCCTTCACCATCGTCGACGCCACCGTCCTCACTCAGGCCGGCTACGTCGGCGAGGACATCGAGAGCCTCCTGACGCGCCTCCTCCAGGCGGCGGACTACGACGTCGAGAAGGCCGAGCGTGGAATAGTGTTCATCGACGAAATCGACAAGATAGCCCGCAAGGGCGACAATCCGTCCATCACGCGCGACGTCAGCGGCGAGGGTGTCCAGCAGGGTCTGCTGAAGCTCCTCGAGGGCTCGGTCGTGAACGTGCCCCCGCAGGGAGGCCGTAAGCATCCCGAGCAGCGGATGATTCCTGTCGACACGAAGAACATCCTCTTCATCTGCGGGGGCGCCTTCGACGGCATCGAGAGCGCCATCGCCAAGAGGCTCAACTCGCGCTTCGTGGGCTTCTCCACCGACGAGAAGACCGCAAAACGCATCGACCGCGACGACATGATGAGCTACGTGGCCCCGCAGGACCTCAAGAAGTTCGGCCTCATCCCCGAAATTATCGGACGCCTGCCGATTCTGACGCATCTTCTCCCTCTCGACCGGGATGCCCTCCGCCGCATCCTCACGGAGCCGAAGAACGCCATCACCCGTCAGTACGTCAAGCTTTTCGGAATGGACGGCGTGGAGCTCACCTTCGAGCCTGAGGCCCTGGACTACATCGTCGACAAGGCCATCGAGTTCAAGCTCGGTGCCCGCGGCCTCCGCTCGATAGTCGAGACCATCATGATGGAGCCCATGTACAGCGTGCCGTCGACGGGGAAAAAGAGTTTCACCGTCACCCGCGACTATGCGGTCGAGGCCCTCAGGAAAGCGAATTTCGAGGCGGCGATGGTCTGAAGAGGCCCGTGCTGCCCCGCCAATAAGAAAAACCTTTGTAGAACACTATTGCCATGGTCAATCCACAAATCGGAGATGCTCTCAAGCGCTACTTCGGCTTCGATACCTTCAAGGGGAATCAGGAAGCCATCATCGAAAGTCTGCTCGCGGGTAACGACACCTTTGTGATCATGCCCACGGGCGGGGGAAAGTCACTGTGCTACCAGCTCCCGGCTCTCATGAGCGAGGGAACGGCCATCGTCATCTCCCCGCTCATCGCCCTGATGAAGAACCAGGTGGACGCCATGCGCAACTACAGCGAGACCGACCACATCGCCCATTTCCTGAACTCCTCGCTCACCAAGAGCGCCATCGAGCAGGTGAAGGACGACATCCTTTCGGGCCACACGAAGCTTCTTTACGTGGCCCCGGAATCGCTGACCAAGGAAGAAAACATCGAATTTCTCAAAACGGTTTCCATATCCTTCTACGCCGTCGACGAAGCCCACTGCATCTCCGAATGGGGGCATGACTTCCGTCCGGAATACAGGCGTATAAGGCCCATCATCAATGAAATAGGTACCCGGCCTGTGATAGCCCTTACGGCCACGGCCACCCCGAAAGTCCAGCACGACATTCAGAAAAACCTGGGAATGCTCGACGCGCGGGTGTTCAAGTCGTCCTTCAACCGCGAGAATCTCTACTACGAAATCCGGCTGAAGACCCCGAACATCGACCGCGACATCATCCGCTTCATCAAGCAGCGCCCAGGGAAGAGCGGCATCGTCTACTGCCTCTCGCGCAAGAAAGTCGAGGAGCTCGCCGAGCTCCTGACCATCAACGACATCAAGGCCCTGCCATACCATGCCGGTATGGACAGCGCAACCCGAAACGCCAATCAGGATGCCTTCCTTCTCGAACAGGTGGACGTCATTGTGGCGACTATTGCTTTCGGAATGGGCATCGACAAGCCCGATGTACGTTTCGTAATCCATTACGACATCCCCAAGAGTCTCGAGGGGTACTATCAGGAAACAGGGCGCGCCGGCCGCGACGGCGGCGAGGGCTACTGCCTCTGTTTCTATGCGCGAAAGGACCTCCAGAAAATGGAGAAGTTCATTCAGGCGAAACCGCTCAACGAGCAGGAAATCGGGCGTCAGCTCCTGGCTGAGACCGCCGCCTATGCGGAAAGCGCCGTGTGCCGCCGCCGCACCCTCCTGCACTATTTCGGCGAAACTTTCACTGAGGAAAACTGTGGAAACTGCGACAATTGTCTCAACACAAAAAAGAAAGTGGAAGCAAAAGAGGAGTTACTCGCAGCGCTTGAAACAATCGCTGCGCTCAAGGAAAAATTCAAATCGGAACATATCGTGGACGTCATGCTCGGACGCGCCACCCCGGATGTGCGCTCGTACCGCCACGAAGAGCTCGAAGTCTTCGGCTGCTGCGAGGGCGACGACATGAAGTTTCTCGCCACGGTCATCCGTCAGGCAATGCTTGACGGATACATCGAGCGGGGAGTCGAGAATTTCGGCGTCCTGCGCCTTACGGCCAAGGGTCGAGAGTTCATGCGGAAGCCCCGGAGCTTCAAGGTCGTGGAGGACACGGACTTCTCCGAGGACGAGGACGAAGTGCCCGTGAAGGGCGGCGCCGGATGCGCGGCCGACCCCGAGCTCTATGCCGTTCTCTGCGCCCTCCGCAAGAACATAGCCCGCAACCTGAAGCTGCCCCCCTACATCATCTTCCAGGACCCCTCGGTCGAGGCCATGGCCACGACTTACCCCATCACCCTCGAGGAGCTCCAGAGCATCCCCGGGGTAGGGGCCGGTAAGGCCAAGCGCTACGGCGAGGAGTTCGTGAAGGTAATCCGCACCTACGTCGAGGACAACGAAATCGAGCGTCCCGAGGACCTCCGCGTGCGCTCCATGGCCAACAAGAGCAAGCCCAAGGTCAGCATCATCCAGGCCATCGACCGCAAGATTGACCTCACGGAAATCGCCCAGAGCAACGGTATGGACTTCGACCAGCTGCTCGACGAAATCGAGGCCATAGTCATGAGCGGAACCCACATCAACATCTCATATTACATCAACGACATCATGGACCCCGAGGACCAGGAGGAAGTGTTCGACTACTTCAAGACCAGCGAAAGCGACAGCATCTCGCAGGCCTACGACGAGCTCTGCCCCGCGTTCTCCGAAGAGGAAGTGCGCCTCATGCGCATAAAGTTCCTCTCCGAGGTCGGAAACTGATCACACCCCGAAACACCCCGGCCCGAATGGAAACCGACATACTGAAACAGCTGTACAGCGACTACAGGGGCGCCGAGCCCTCGACTATCGACGAACTGCCCTCCTCGGGCTCAAACCGACGCTATTTCCGCCTCTCCTCCGGCGGCGCGTCCGACAGCCTGATAGGCGTGCTCGGCACATGCCGCGAGGAAAACGAGGCCTTCATCTACATGGCCGGGCATTTCGGCGCAAAGGGCCTGCCCGTGCCCACGGTCCTCGCCGTCGCGCCCGACCGGATGGCCTATCTCCAGAACGACCTCGGCGACCGACTGCTGTTCATGGAAATCGAGAAGGGCCGGCTCACGCGCTCCTTCTCCGCCGACGAGAAAGAGCTCCTCGCGAAGACCATGCGCCTCCTGCCCGACATTCAGTTCGGCGGAGCCGTGGGCATGGATTTCTCGAAGTGCTATCCCACGCCCCAGTTCGACGCCCGGTCGATTCTCTGGGACCTCAACTACTTCAAGTACTGTTTCCTCAAGGCCACGGGCCTCGAATTCCAGGAGGACCGCCTCGAAGACGATTTCCAGAACCTCTCGGAGGTGCTTCTGCGCTCGCAGAGCGGCACCTTCATGTACCGCGACTTCCAGAGCCGCAACGTCATGATAAAGGACGGCGAGCCCTGGTTCATCGATTTCCAGGGCGGCCGCCGGGGACCGTTCTATTACGACGTGGCCTCCTTCCTCTGGCAGGCCAAGGCCAATTTCCCCTCGAGCCTGCGCATGGAGCTCATCGGCGAATACCTCCGGAGCCTGCGCAAGTACCAGCCCATCGACGAGGCCTACTTCATGGAGCAGTTGCGCCACTTCGTGCTCTTCCGCACGCTCCAGGTGCTCGGCGCATACGGTTTCAGGGGATATTTCGAGAAAAAGCCGCATTTCATGCAGAGCGTCCCCTTCGCCATAGCCAACCTCCGCGAGCTCCTCGACAGGCCATATCCCGAGTACCCCTATCTCTACGACGTCCTTCGCCGCCTCGTCGACATGAAACAGTTCGCCGACACCCCGGGCAAGCACACCCTCACCGTCAAGGTCATGAGTTTCGCCTATAAGAAAGGCATCCCCGACGATCCGACTGGCAACGGCGGCGGCTACGTCTTCGACTGCCGCGCAATCAACAATCCCGGCAAGTACGAGCACTACAAGCAGTTCACGGGCCTTGACGCCAACGTAATCGAGTTTCTCGAGAACGACGGCGAGGTTATCGAATATCTCGACCATGTGTACACCCTCGTTGACTCGAGCGTCACGCGCTACGTCGAGCGCGGGTTCACGAACCTCATGGTGTGCTTCGGTTGCACCGGCGGCCGTCACCGCTCGGTCTACTGCGCCCAGCACACCGCCGAGCACATCGCCGCGAAGTATCCCAACGTCAATGTCGAGCTCGTGCACCGCGAGCAGAACATCGAACAGGCGTTCAAGGCCAGATGAACGCGCTCGTCTTCGCCGCCGGACTCGGCACGCGCCTGCGCCCCTGGACCCTTGAGCATCCCAAGGCCCTCGTGTCCCTCGGGGGCGAGCCCATGCTGGGCCGCGTCCTTCGCAAGCTCGCCGCCTCCGGGCTCTTCGATAGGGTGGTCGTCAACGTCCACCACTTCTCGGCTCAGGTTGTCGAGTACCTCTCGGCAACCGATTTCGGCATTCCTGTCGAGGTCAGCGACGAGTCCGACCTCCTTCTCGACACGGGCGGAGGCCTCGTCCGCGCAATCGGCCTCCTCGGCGGTCCCGGCGAGCCGGTTCTCGTCCATAACGCCGACATCTTCACCGACTTCCCTCTCGCCGAAATGGCCACGGCCCATACCGACACGGAGGCCGACGTGACTCTCCTTGCCGCCCGGCGCGATTCCTCGCGCCAGCTCCTCTTCGATGCAACGGGCCGCATGAATGGATGGACAAACCTACGCACGGGCGAGACCCTTCCCGCCGGCCTCGACCCGTCGGCGCTCGACCAGCGCGCCTTCGGCGGAGTCCACATCCTCGGCTCCCGGGCTCAGCAGACGCTTGTGGACTATGCCCGCAGGCTCGGTCCGGCTCCCGTGCCCTTCGGCATCACGCCCTTCTATATCGCCTCCTGCGCCGAACTCGACATCCGCGCCTTCGCCCCCGCCGCCGAATACCGCTGGTTCGACATCGGCAGCCCCGAAAAGCTCGCCGACGCCGAAAAATCGCTTGAAATACAGTAAAAAATGCTAACATACACCAACCATCTCAAGAAACTTGTCCTCCCCGAGTACGGGAGGAACATACAGAACATGGTGGACCATTGCCTCACCATCGAGGACCGCGACGAGCGCACAGCCTGCGCCAATTCCATCGTGCGCTCGATGATGGCCCTGTTCCCCAACAACACCTCCGACCGCGAGGAGTACCGCCGAAAGCTCTGGGACCAGCTCTTCATCATGAGCGACTTCCGCCTCGACGTCGACCTGCCCTTCGAGCCCGTCCGCCCCGAGACATTCTCCGGAAAGCCCGAGCCCCTGCCTCTTCCCGGTCACCCCAAGATGGCATTCCGCCACTACGGAAGCATCATCGAGGACCTTATCGCCAAGGCCGTCGAAATGCCCGAGGGGCCCGAGCGCACCGAGCTCGTCTTCCTCATCGCCAGCCAGATGAAGAAGGCCCGCTGCGTGATTGACCGCGAGACCGACGACGAGCGCATCTTCAACGACCTCCACTACCTCTCCAGGGGCGCCATCAACGTCCCCCGCGGAGCCATGGTCCTCGGCGACTTCAGGGCCGCCGTTCAGGTCCCCGCCGGAAAGAAGAAGAAAAAGAAATGATACGCGACAACGAACTCCGCCTCGTAGGCCGCTTCAACAAGCCCCACGGCGTCTGCGGCGAGATTTCCGCCTCGCTCCTCTACGACGGCCTCGACCTCGGCGCCCTCCGCTGTGTGGTCGTGAAAATCGACGGCATTAACGTGCCATTCTTCATAGCCTCTGTCCGCCCCAAGGGGCCGGAGACCGTGCTCCTGAAGATTGACGGCTACGACTCGGACGAGGCCCTTTCCGAGTTCCTCAACAAGGATTTCTATGCCCTCGCCTCCGAGCTCGACCTGCTCACCGGCGGCGACGACGAAGGCGACGAAGGCCTTTATGCCGCCGACCTCGTCGGATTCGACCTCTTCGGCTCCGACGGAACACAGATAGGCCGGATTTCAGGCCTCGAGGACTCCACGGCGAATGTCCTCTTCATCGTTTCCCGTCCCGATGGCCCCGACCTCCTCATTCCCGTGGCCGATGACTTCATAACCGAAATAGACACCGAAGGCCGCTACCTCACAATGGACCTCCCCGAGGGCCTCCTTCATTTATAGACAAATCTACATGAAAGAATTCAACGAAAACGAGGCCGTGGCCGCCATGCGCGCCGCCCTCGACCCCGAAAAAGCCGAACGCTACACCGACGACGACCTCCTCGAAGTAATCGACCTCATCTTCGACCATTACGAGGAGAATGGCGCCCTTGACCCCGACTCCTCCGACACCTCCGACGTCGACGACGAGGCAGAAATCAAGGGAGCCACAGCCTACGTCACCCGCTTCCTCAAGAAAGACAAGAACCGCAAGATCGACCTTGCCGACATCCCCGCCATAGTCCGCGCCGAATACGGCTACGAACTCTCCCTCATTTGACGCCCCCCCCCACCGCATGCTGATGAAACCTGCCCTCACCCTCCTCCTCGCCTCACTCCTTTCTGTCTCCCCCGTCTTCGCCGCCCAGCCCGAAGAGGTCGACGAGTTCGCCATGACCCTCGAGGAAAACATCGACTATCCCCGGATCAGCCCCCGCAAGGCCAAACCCGTCTGCGAAGCCATGGCTCAGCTCCGCAAGAAACTCGCTGACCGCAAGTATGCCGCCACCCTCGAGCGCGACGGCCAGGTCGTCTGCGTGACAATTCCCGCCGCGGAGCTCTTCCGCGCCAATTCCCGGACCCTTTCCCCCGAAGGCCGCAAGCGCCTCGAGGAACTGGGACGCTACGTCGCCCACCGCGAGCAGTTCAAGGTACTCGTCGCCGTCCACAGCGACGACACCGGCGACACCGCCTACTCCGACGACCTCACCTCCGAGCGCGCCAACGCAATCGACGACTACTTCACCGAAACCCTCGGCCGTGAGCCCAACCTCATTCCCTACGGCATAGGCCGCGACGAACCCCTCCACAGCAACACAACCCTAATAAACCGCGCCGCCAACCGCCGCGTCGAAATCTTCTTCGTCCCCACCATCGCCTACATCAAGCACCTGACGTAAATGACGTGTTTCCTCTGCGTCTTGCCAACGTTCGGGACTCTTTTACCCCTCTCCCTCATTGCCCGGGCCTGAACACTGTTGCTTTTTCCGGGTAGCACGCGCTCTTTTTCTTGACTTTTTCGCGGAAAAGTGTTATTTTTGCATTTTAAAACTGAAAATATTCCCTCATTATCAATACGACAATGGATATAAAGGACGAAAAGGCCCCTGAAGAGAAGAAGGGCCTCAATTTTGTTGAAGAAATTGTTGCGGCCGACCTTGCGGCCGGTAAGAACGGCGGTCGTCTCAGCACGCGTTTCCCGCCCGAGCCCAACGGCTATCTCCACATCGGCCACGCCAAGGCCATCTGCATGGACTTCGGGGTGGCGGAGAAGTTCGGGGGCACCTGCAACCTTCGTTTCGACGACACAAACCCCGTGAAGGAGGACGTCGAGTATGTCGACTCCATCCGCGAGGATATCCATTGGCTCGGTTTCGACTGGGGCAACCGCGAATATTACGCCTCGGACTATTTTCCCC
This sequence comes from uncultured Porphyromonadaceae bacterium, assembly GCA_902491515.1. Lineage (GTDB taxonomy): Bacteria > Bacteroidota > Bacteroidia > Bacteroidales > Muribaculaceae > CAG-873. The sequence continues at coordinate 41,189 of CABUIC010000005.1, read as the reverse complement.
AGCTCTTCGACCTTGCCGTGCGTCTCATCAAGGAGGGCAAGGCCTATGTCGACGACCAGAGCTCCGAGGAAATCGCCGCGCAGAAGGGCACGCCCACAACTCCAGGCACTCACAGCCCCTACCGCGACCGCTCGCCCGAGGAAAATCTCGATCTCTTCATGAGGATGAACGCCGGAGAGTTCGAGGAGGGTTCGCGTGTGCTCCGCGCCAAGATTGACATGGCGTCGCCGAACATGCACTTCCGCGACCCCATCATGTACCGCATCATCAAGACGCCCCACCACCGCACGGGCACCACGTGGAAGGTCTACCCCATGTATGACTTCGCCCACGGCCAGAGCGACTACTTCGAGGGCGTGACACACTCAATCTGCACCCTCGAGTTCGTGCCTCACCGTCCCCTCTACGACTACTTCGTCGACGAGCTCGCCGACGAGTCGTACCGCCCGCGTCAGATAGAGTTCAACCGACTGAATCTGACCTACACCGTGATGAGCAAGCGCAAGCTTCTCCAGCTCGTGAAGGAAGGCCTCGTGGCCGGCTGGGACGATCCCCGTATGCCGACTATCAGCGGCATGCGCCGCCGCGGCTACACCCCCGCCTCCATCCGCAACTTCATCGACACCATCGGCTACACCAAATACGAGGCCCTCAACTCCGTGAGCCTCCTCGAGCACGCCGTGCGCGATGACCTCAACCGCATCGCCACGCGCGTAATGGCCGTCGTGAATCCCGTCCGCCTCATCATCGACAACTACCCCGAGGGGCAGACCGAGACCGTCGAGATGGAGAACAATCCCGAGCAGGAAGGCTCCGGCACGCACTCCATGCCCTTCTCCCGCGAGCTCTTCATCGAGCGCGAGGACTTCATGGAGAATCCGCCCAAAAAGTTCTTCCGCCTCGCTCCCGGCCAGGAAGTACGCCTCAAGGGCGCCTATATCATCAAGGCCTCCGAGCGCCCCGAGGACATCGAGCGCGACGCCGAGGGCAACATCACGGCCATCCACTGCACCTACGATCCCGAGAGCCGCAGCGGCATGCCCGGCTCGATGCGCAAGGTGAAGGGCACCCTCCACTGGGTGTCGGCCGCCCATGCCGTCGACGCCGAGGTGCGCCTCTACGACCGCCTCTTCAACGTCGAGAATCCCGCCGCCGAGACCGAGCGCGACTTCCGCGAGATGCTCAACCCCGACAGCCTCCGCACCGTTCAGGGCGTGAAGCTCGAGCCTTTCATCGTGGAGAATGCCGAGCCGGGCAAGAAATTCCAGTTCCAGCGCGTGGGCTACTTCACGCCCGACTATGATTATACCCGGGAGCACCCGGTGTTCAACCGCACCATAGCCCTGAAGGACACCTGGGAAAAGGTGCAGAAAAAGGCCTGATGCAGGACGAGAACAGTTCCGACCTCCGCCCGCAGCTTTACGAGCGCTTCCGCCAGGCGCTCGCACGGCCTGTGGGCGAGCGTTTTTTTGACGAGGACGAGCTAATCGACATCTTCGACTACGCCGGCGACATCAGCGACGACTATGTGCGCGCCGAGGTCCTCTTCTGTGCCGCGAGGCTCTATCCCGACAGCGACGAGCTCCTCGTGCGCCGCTCGCTCTTCTATTGCGACACGCTCGACGACGAGTCATACCGCGGCTTCGTCCGCGACAATGCCGACAAGGGGGAGAGCATAATATGGAAAATCGGCAAGCTCTACGCCGACCCGCCCGAGGTCCGCGACAGGTCCGGCGCGCTTACAGAGATTCTTGCCTCAAGAGACTTTTTCGAGGATGAGGAAATCATCCGCCTCGTTAAGCTCGCCGACGACCTTTCCGAATTCAACTGGGTGAAGGACAATATGGGCCTTCTGCGCTCGAAGGTCCGTTACCTTCCCGTGCTCCTCTACGAGGTGGGCTCCACGCTTTACCGCACTTCGTCCTTCGGGGAGGCAATACCTTATTTTGAGGAGCTTGCGCGCCTCGACCCCTTCGAGAGCAGTTACTGGGCCATGCTCTTCTACATGCACGGCGCCCTCGGCAACGAAGCTGAGGCGCGGGAAGCCTTCGACTTCGCCTGCGGGCTCGAAATCGCCGACCCCGAGACGGCCACGGTGCTTGGCGCGGGGGTGACGGAGCGCTTCGCCGACCTGCGGCCGGCAGCCATCGAGAAGCTCGAGGCCGCATCGGCCCTGTCGCCGGACTATTCGCGTCTGACGGAGGTACTTGCCTCGCTTTACTGCGCCGAGGGCCGCATGGCCGATGCCTCGTCGCTGGCCCGCGCTTACTTTGCCCGCAACAAGGGCTCGAGGAGTGCCGTGAACCTTGCAATTGAGCTCGGCCTCGACTGCGACATGGACCTTTTCTCCGAATATCTCCACGCCTGGAACGGCGGAGAGTATACCCGGCAGGAGGTCGCGGCCATCATGATGATTCTCTTCGAGGGCAAGCGCTGGAAGGACGCACGGAATGTCGGAGCGACGTACTCCTTCTACTCCGAGAACCAGCCCGACCATCTTCAGGCGCTCTACACCGAGGCTTGTTTCCGTCTCGGCGAGTATGAGGACTGCCTCGAGTACTATTACAGCCTTCAGACGCCGGCAGGGATGCTCGCGGCCGCTCCCGGCGGTCCTACTCTGCTCGGTTTCTACTACCGCAGTCTCCTGGCCCTCGGGCGCAAGGAGGAGGCGAGGGGCTTTGCTTTGGAAATCAGGCTTGAGGCCATTCGTGTGGAGGACAGCCTCGACGAGGCCGGGCGCATGCTCGTGCGCGGCCTTTTGGCATCTATAGAGCCGCCCGAGGGCTGACGGTAAAAACGTGGGGAGGGTAAGACGATGGAGAAACTGATGCAGTACGTCTGGCAGCACGGTCTGTGGATTCCGGGCGAGCTGCGCACGGTCGACGGGCGTCGGGTGTCCGTAATCGACCGCGGATGGCTCAACTCCGACGCCGGCCCCGACTTCTTCAACGCCAAGGTTGAAATCGATGGCCATGTCTGGGCCGGAAATGTCGAGATCCACGTCCGCGCCAGCGACTGGCACCGCCACGGCCACGACGGCGACCCGGCGTACGACACGGTGATTCTCCACGTTGTCGGCACGGACGACTGCCGGATTGTGCGTCGCGACGGCGAGGAAATCCCCCAGATAGTGATGCCCTGCGCCCCGGACTTCAGCGAGCGCTACAATGCCATGGTCAACGGCGGCACGGCCGACCGTCCGGCCTGTGCCGCGGAGCTGCCGGGTATTCCCCGGATTTACGTCTCGGACTGGCTTACCTCTCTGGCCCACACGCGCCTCCAGCGGAAGGCCGTCAAGGTCCGTGCCCTGGCCTCCGAGGTTTTTGAGGGCAACTGGCGCTCGGCCGTTTACGTCACGCTTGCCCGCGCCCTCGGTTTCGGCACCAACGGCGACGCCTTCGAGCGCCTTGCTCGCCTAGTCTCACTCAAGAGCCTCATGAAGCATTCCGACTCGCTCGAGACGGTCGAAGGGCTCCTCTTCGGTCAGGCCGGCCTCATTCCGGAGAAGGGCGCTCTCGGACCCGAGGACTGCTCCGACGAGATGTACACCGCGGCCATACGCCGCGAGTACGAGTTCATGTGCCGCAAGTTCGGCATCGCCAAGCCCGTCGCTCCCCTTGGCTGGAAGATGTCGCGGATGCGGCCTCAGAATTTCCCCCACAGGCGCATAGCGGCGCTCGCGGCGATGGTCGTGCCTTCCTTCGAGATAGGCTACCATATTTTGGACGTCCGTACCGAGCTCGAGGCCCGCGACCTTTTCAACGTGGTGCTGATGGGCTACTGGTCGCATCACTACGGCTTCGGCGCCCCGGCGCAGGGCAGTCCCCGGGCCTTCGGCGAAGCGGCGGTTTCGACCCTCGTAATCAACGTCGTTGCGCCCGTACAGTACGCCTACGGGGAGATGTACGGCGACGAAGCCATGTGTGCCCGCGCCTCCGACTTGCTCGACGCCATGAAGCCTGAGGGCAACAGCATAATCCGTATGTTCGCCGCCGCAGGTATAGACTGCCGGAGCGCCCTCGAGAGCCAGGCTCTCATCGAGCTCCGCCGCGAGTACTGCGAGCTCCGCAAATGCCTCTACTGCCGCCTCGGCCGCCGCCTCCTCGCCGCCAAAGTCAAGCCGTGATATCTTATGCTCTCCCGACATCAATTCAGGGCAAATTGGCACAAATACGATGGCGGAATTTATTTCGTCACAATCTGTTGTGCCGAAAGACGACATTATTTCGGCGAAATCGTATCCGAAGCCCCGGTAGGGACGCGATTCATCGCGTCCGCGTTAGGCATAATTGTCGAAGAGGAAATCCAAAAAATCCCATCGTATTATAATGATGTGGAGATATTGAATTTCGTTACAATGCCGAATCATATTCATTTGATAATTTTAGTTCAGACGCAATTCGAGGCTGAAAATGAACCATCATCCGTTTCGAATTTAGGTTGTCTTAAACAACGGAGGGAAGAAGATTCCGAAGGACGGGATTTCCATCATAATTGCCGTTTGGCATCTATAGTCGGGGCATTCAAGGCGGGAGTCACACGACAGGCGCGGACGCGATTAATCGCGTCCCTACCCGTTAAAATCTGGCAATCACGGTATTACGAACATATAATTCGTAACCAACGAGCGTATGACAATATAATGAATTATATCGACAGCAATGTAGAAAACTGGTGTTATGACCGGTTTCATCCAAATCCCGCCACGGATGTACCGCGGAAGAAGTAAATCTCTCCTCTCTTTCTCACTCGGCGTAGCGCTGGATGGTGCGGAGGAGGTGGCGGGAGGTTCGGAAGAAACGGATTTCTTTGCGGATGCCGATTATGAGGCCCACGATGCCGCCGATGATGCCTCCGACGAGGGCGGAGAAGCCGCCGGGGCTTTCGTAGAAGAATTTGAAGAGAGGGATCACGACGATGAGGCCGAAGGGGATGCTCAGGCAGAGGATTCGGCGCTGGAACATGCGGATTTTCGTGGCGCGCTGGATGGCGGGGAGCACGGGGAGGGTGAGGAAGTCGCTTTTTTCGATGTAGCGGGCGAGGCTGAACATCACGGCGCCCTGCACGAGGCCGAAGGCGCCGTAGAGGATTGTGAGCCAGAGGGGTGTGTGGAGCATGTAATACATCGGGGCGCAGAGGGCTATGATGAGCAGGCAGGGCCAGAGCATGCGGTAGTAGTCGCGGGCGAGGCGTCGGGCGATGCCCACGGAGCGGCGCGAGTGGAGCTGCGGCCCGATTGTGCGGGTGGCGTTGTCGACCACGGAGGTGCTTACCGTAGTGTTTCGCCAGGCTTTGCGGAGGCTTTCGAGTGTTGTATCGGTCATAGTGTCAAAGGTTTTTGCCCTTTTCGACGAGTCGGCATTTTATTCGGTTGAGGCGCACGGCGACGTTGTTTTTCGAGATGCCGGTTACTTCGGCAATCTCGTCGTAGGGGCGCTCGTCGAGCCAGAGGGTGATAATAGCCTTGTCGATGGGGTTGAGGTCGGCGATGAGGGCGTGGAGCATCTGGAGTTCCTCGAGCTGTTCGGCGCGTACGGCGGGGTCTGCGCCGGTGTCGGCGAGGCCGAATGCTTCGGCGGCGTCGACTGTGGAGTCGGAGTAGCGGTCGTTGCGGCGGTGCCAGGTGATGCATGTGTTGAGGGCCATGCGGTAAATCCAAGTGCTGGTACTCGCCTCGCCTCTGAAAGAGTCGAGGCCGACCCAGAGGTTTATGAGTGTTTCCTGATACAGGTCTTCAAACGGGGCTCCCGGGCCCGCGTAGAGGTAGCAGACCTTGGCGACGACGGCGCCGTAAGCGCGGACCATCGCCTCGTATCGCTCTGTTCGGTCAGTGGAAGCCTGTTTCATACAATATAAGACGCGCCCCGCCCGAAAAAATTACAGGCAGGGGCGGAAAAATTGGGTAATTGTGTAGACAGTGTCGACACAATTTAGAGTACTTGCTTCATTCTTCTTCGTAATAATACGAATAATCAATGCCTTTCATAAACATTTCGCGGTCGTTGATTTTGTCAGTTAAGGCATTCTTCAGGAGTTTCTTTATGTGTGAAGAGTCCATGACGCTTTCGCGCATGGCTGTAAGGTATTCGTTTTTGTCGATGCGACTCCAGTCTACGCATCGCTTCAAACTGCGCCTGAGCATAAGGTCGAGCCATATGCGTGTGCTTCGGCCGTTGCCTTCCATAAACGGATGAAGTACATTCATTTCCACATATTTGTCGGCGATTTCGTCGAGAGTGGTTTCCGGCATCCTTTCTATTGTGGGTATGACAGTCGGAAAATGTAGGCAGTTGGCGAATGTGAAGCCGCCTTTTGATATATTTTTGTTTCTTATTTTCCCTGCAAAATCATAAAGACCGCCAAATAGGTATGCATGTATTTGCTGGAGGCATTTCATGCTCCCGGGTTCAAGAGAATTAAGCAGTCCGCTTTCAAAAAGGGTGTATGCTTTTTTGCGACTTTGTCCATCTATGGTATTGTCGCTATATGTAAACCAGTTGAGGAAATCACCGGCTCGGTTGTTGGGGTAATGTCTTGCGAGAAGGATTACGTCTTCGCTATTGAGCACATCTGCGACTCTTTGTTTGCCGTCAGGAGCCTCGAATTTGAACCCGTGAGTGGGACTCACGAGTTCAATCCCGTCTTGTTTGAGCTTTCTTTTGAGCCAGCGCCAGTAATTGATTTCTTGCTCATATTTTTCTCTCTTTACTCCTCGAGATTGGAGCGGCGGACGGTTTCGCGGCCTTCGGTGGTGATTTTGGGGGTGGGTGCGGCGTGTTGGGACTTGATTTTGACTTTGAGTTCGTCGAAGCCGTGGCCGTATACGCCGCTGACGTTAGCCTGAGTGACGAAGGCGTGGGGGTCGATGTTCTTGATGATGCGGGAGATTGTGACGGACTCGATTTTGCGGCACATCACGAGGAGGACTTTGACGGGCTGTTTGCTGTACCAGCCCGTGGCGTCGAGGACGGTGCATCCGCGGTGGGCGTCGTTGATGATGGCGTCGGCAATCTCGGGCCAGCGGCGGGAGATGATGGTGAACTGTACGGCGCGGCGGTTGGTGTAGATTACCTGGTCGGCGACGTAGGAGATGAAGAAGAGGACGACGAAGCCGTAGACGAGCTTGTCAATCTGGTGGAATATGAGGTATGAGCTTGAGATGATGATGCAGTCGACGTAGAGCATCGTACGGCCGATGGTGACGTTGGACTTTTTGGAGACCATGGCGGCGATGATGTCCGTTCCGCCCGAGGAGCCGTTGTGGGTGAATGTCATGCCGATTCCGAGGCCGCAGAGCGTTGCGCCGATAACGATGTTCATGAATGGCTCGTGGGTGAAACCGTTGGCGAGGAGCGGCTGGAATATGCCTATGAACAGCGAAATCATGGTCGCTCCGAAGACGGTTCCGACTACGAATTTCTTTCCTACGACGCGGTAGGCCATGGCGAGGAGGACGAGGTTGAGGGCGTAGTTGGAGACGGCGACGGGTATGCCCGTCAGAAAGTATATGAGAGTGGAGACGCCGGCGAGGCCTCCGATGACGACTTTCTCGGGGAGGATGAATCCGCAGAAGCCGAAGGAGTAGAGGGCGACGCCGAGGGTGATGAAGATGTAGTCGCGCGAGGTGCGCCAGATCTTTACGGTGTTCATGGTTTGAAAAGGAGACGCATGGCTGCGTCGAGACGTGATGTGCGGTGGATATTTATTCCGTCGGGGAGTGTTTCGTCCTTGGGGAAGTTGTCGGCGAGAGCGATGTCGGAGAACCCGAGGCGGCGGGCTTCCTGGATGCGGGCGAGGGGGGAGGCGACGGGGCGTATTTCGCCGGAGAGTCCGACTTCGCCGGCGAAGCAGAAGCCGGGGGGCACGGGGGTGTCGAGGGTGGCGGAGATGAGGGCGGCGGCGACAGCGAGGTCGAGCGCGGGGTCGCTAGCCTTGAAACCGCCGGCGATGTTGAGGAATACGTCTTTCTTGTCCATGCGGAGGCCGAGACGTTTTTCGATTACGGCGATGAGCATGTTGAGGCGCTTGGCGTCGAATCCGGTGACGGAGCGCTGGGGGTTGGCGTAAGGCGATGCGCTGACGAGGGCCTGGGCCTCTATGAGCATGGGCCGGCGTCCCTGCATGGCGACACCTATCGCTATTCCGGAGAGGGGCGCTGTGGCGTCGGCGTTTGCGGGGGATGTGATGAGGAGTTCGGAGGGGTTGGGGACTTCGCGGAGGCCCTTTGAGCCCATTTCGTAGATTCCGAGTTCGGAGGTGGGGCCGAAGCGGTTTTTGGAGGTGCGGAGGATGCGGTAGGAGTGTCGGGCGTCGCCTTCGAAGACGAGGACGGTGTCGACGATGTGTTCGAGGACTTTGGGTCCGGCGAGGGTGCCGTCTTTGGTGATGTGTCCGACGAGGAGCACGGGGGTGCCTGTGGACTTGGCGTAGCGGAGGAGCTCGGCGGCGCAGGCACGGACCTGGCTGACGCTTCCGGGGGGCGGAGCGGCGGCCAGGGTGTCGGTGGTGACTGTCTGTATGGAGTCGATGACGAGGATTTCGGGGCGGAGTGAGGCTACGTGCTCGAAGACGGTCTCGAGGCTTGTCTCGCAGACGATATATATGTTGTCGCTTCCGCGGCCGAGGCGGTCGGCGCGGAGCTTGAGCTGTGCGGCGGATTCCTCGCCGCTGACGTAGAGGATGCGCTTTGTCTTGATGTAGAGGAGGTTCTGCAGGAGGAGGGTGCTTTTGCCGATTCCGGGCTCCCCGCCGAGGAGGACCATCGAGCCGGCCACGAGGCCGCCTCCGAGCACGCGGTTGAGTTCGCGGGACGGCATTTTGAGCCGCCGGGCGGAGTTTTCGGCGTCGGCGTCAATCTGGTTGACTGTCACGGGGACGCTCTTGGAGTCGGCGGGACCGCCCCACAGGGCGGAGGCGGAGCCCCCCGGGGCTTTGCCCGTGGGGACGCGCTGCTCGGTCATGGTGTTCCATGCTCCGCACTCGGGGCAGCGTCCGGCCCACTTGGGGGATTCTGCGCCGCATTCGCTGCAGAAGAATGCTGTCTTTTCCTTGGGCATCAGTTGCGGGACTTCATTTGGCGTGAACGGAACTGGGAAAGTGCTATGGCTGTGGCTGTAGCTACGTTGAGGCTGTCGCCGGTCGGACGGTCGGGGGGGAATGAGGGGATGAGGAGGCGGTCGGTGACGGCGGCGGCGACGTCGGGGCCGATTCCGGACCCTTCGTTGCCCATTACGAGGGCTCCGGCCGCGGCAAGGGGAGCGGAGTATATGTCGGAGCCGTCGAGGAAGGTGCCGAACACGCGTGCTCCGGCCTCTGCGGCGTCGGCGAGGAATTCGGCAAGGTTTTCTACGTAGGCCACCTTCACGCGGGAAATTGAGCCCATTGTGGCCTGTACGACTTTGGGGTTGTAGAGGTCGACGGTGTCCTTGGAGGCGACGATGGCAGTCACGCCCATCCAGTCGGCCGTGCGGACGATGGTGCCGAGGTTTCCGGGGTCCTGGACGCGGTCGAGGGCGAGGACAAGCTCGTGCGCGCAGAGTTCGGGGGCGACTTCGCGGGGCTCGGGGAGGCGGTATACGGCTATTGCCGGAGGCGTGGCGACGAGGGAGGAGAGCTCGCGTAGCTGTGCTTTCTTGCATGGCTCGATGAGGGCGCCGCGTATTGCGGCGGACTCGGATTCGCCGGCGTGGGCCTCGAGCCAGTCGGTGGTGGCGAAGAGGTATGCGGGGGTGAAGGCCTCAATTGTGTCGCAGACGCATTTCGAGCCTTCGGCGACGAACAGTCCGGCTTCGCGACGGCCTTTGTGGTCGGCGAGGGAGCGGACGAGTTTTATGGTTCTGGCGGTGAGCAAGGGGGCTATAAATCTTATAATTCTTATAAATCTTATATGTTTTATACCGGGGCAGTTTCTCAGAAGCTGAGGCCGGCTTGTGCGGCGAGGGTTTTGTCCTGGGCTACGGAGGAGCCGAGGGTGGTGAGGAGGTCGCCGACGATTCCGCCGTTTATTCCGACGCGGAGGGCCTCGAGGCGCGCTTCTTTGCTTAGCCGGGCGCGACCGCCGGCGAAGCGGAGCTCGGTGCGGGGATGGACGAGGCGGAAGATGGCCACGGCGTCGATGAACTCGTCCTCGGAGAGGAGGGGCGTATCCTGGAGGGGTGTTCCTGGGATGGGGGAGAGGATGTTGAGGGGGATGGAGTCGGGCCGGGCGCGGCGGAGGGTGAGGGCGAACTCGGCGCGCTGGCGACGGGTCTCGCCCATGCCGAGAATGCCCCCGGAGCAGATTGAGAAGCCGATTTCGCGTGCGGCGTCGATGGTGCGGAGTTTGTCGTCGATGGTGTGGGTTGTGCAGAGGGTGGAGAAGTGGGAGGGCGCGGTCTCGAGGTTGCAGTGGTAGCGGCGGACGCCTGCGTTCCAAAGCTCCCGGAGCTCCTCGGGGCCGAGGAGGCCGAGGGAGGCGCACATGGATAGGCCCGTTTTCTCGCCGGCCTCGCGGCACATTCCGGCGATTGCGGAGAGGGTGCGTCCGCGGACGGAGCGTCCGGAGGCGACGAGCGAGAAGCGGCGGATTCCGGCTTCGGCGTTGATGCGGGCGGCGTTGAGGCATTCCTCTGGGCTGACGAGCTCGTAGGTGTCGCATCCGGTGGAGTAGTGGGCGCTTTGGGCGCACCATTTGCAGTTTTCGGGACAGCGTCCGGAGCGGGCGTTTATGATTGAGCAGGACTCGAATCGTCCTGTGGAGAATCGGCGGGTGATTTCGGCGGCGGCATCGCGGATTTCGCGAAGGCCTTCGGGGGATGTTATGTCGGCGAGGGCATACACCTCTTCGTCGGAGAGGTCGCGGCCTTCGTCGAGGATGGCGCGGAGAGCGGTAGAGATTATTTCGGACATATTTCGGACATTTTCGGACAGCTCGGACAGCCTTTGAGGTCGATTAGGACGCACGGGCCGTGCGTCCCTACAGTTCGGGGCGGGAGACCGGGGAGGTTTTTTCGGGGCGGACGCGCCATGGCGTGTCCCTACTGATTATTGATATAAATAGCGCTTGATTGAGCGTTTCGGAGTTTTTTCGAATTCTTCGTGGTGGATTTTGAGCTCGGCAATCTGGCTGTAGCCGGGGAGGGCGGCGTTGAGCTTGCCGAGGTTTTCGTCCATGATGGCGCGGAGGCGTTCTTCGGAGATTCCCTCGCGGCTGACGGCGTCCATGTCGGGATAGACGAGTGCCACGAGCTTACCCTGACGGCTGACGACGAGGCTCTCGGCGACGTAGGGCATGTTGTTGAGCTGCTGCTCGATTTCTTCGGGGTAGATGTTCTGCCCGGAGGGTCCGAGAATCATGTTCTTGTCGCGTCCGCGGATGTAGAGGAATCCGTCGGGGTCGGTCTGGCAGATGTCGCCGGTGTTCATCCATCCGTCTTTGTCCATTACGTCGGCGGTGGCTTCGGGGTTCTTGTAGTAGCCTTTCATCACGTTCTGGCCGCGGACCCATAGGACTCCGGGGGTAGTGAGTGGGTCGGGAGAGTCGATTCGGCACTCCATGCGTGGCGCGAGGCATCCGCAGGAGCCCGGGCGCTGGACGTCCCAGGGGGAGTAGGTGATGAGAGGTCCGCACTCGGTCATACCGTAGCCGACGGTGTAGGGGAAGCGGATTCGGCGGAGGAAGCTTTCGACGTCCTTGTTGAGTCCTGCTCCTCCGATGATCATTTCCTGAAGGTTTCCGCCGAAGACGTCCATCATCTTCTCTCGGACGCGGGCGAGAACTTTATCGTCGACGTAGGGGAGCATGAGGAGGAATTTCATCAGGGGCTTGTCGAGGACGGGGAATATTCGGGTCTTGACGATTTTCTCAAGGATGAGGGGCACGGCGATAATCAGCTTGGGACGGACTTCGGCGAAAGCTTCCATGATTACCTTGGGGGATGGCGTGCGCGTCAGGAAATAGATGTGACAGCCTTTGACGAAGGTGTGAAGGAGTTCGACCATGAGGCCGTACATGTGGGCGAGGGGGAGCATGCAGATCATGTTGTCGCCCGGGAGGAGGAATGTGAGGCCGTCGATGCAGAACTGGAGGTTGCTCCAGAGGTTGCCGTAAGTGAGCATGACGCCCTTGGAGAATCCGGTTGAGCCGGAGGTGTAGTTGATGAGCGCGAGCTCGTCGGGCTTTGGGATGAATACCTTCAGGGCCTGGGGGCTGAAGCGCTCGGGGTATCGCTCGCCGAAGAGGCGGTTGAGGTTCTCGCGTGCCTTGGTGAGGCGTGCGCTTTTGGAGAAGAGGAGGGAGTAGTCCTTGATGAGGACCACGCCTTCGAGCGCGGGCATGAGGGCGGTGTCGAGGTTTTCCCAGGTGTGCTCGTCGGTGAAGAGGAGGCGGGCGTCGCTGTGGGCCACGAGGTGGTGGATGTTGTCGGGCTTGAAGTCGTGGAGGATGGGCACGGCCACGGTGCCGTAGGTCAGGGAGGCAAGAAGCGCGACGGCCCATTGCGCGCAGTTCCGGCCGCAGAGGGCGATTTTGTCGCCGCGGCGGAGACCGGCTTGCTCGAAGAGGATATGGAGCTTGGCGATTTTGCGGGCTACGTCGCCATATTGGAAGGACACGCCCTGAAAGTCGGTGAGGGCGAGGCGGTCGCGGTTGTCCGTGAGAGCCTGGAGGATATATGAGTTGATATTTGTCTGAGCTTTCATATGGCAAAGATACGGAATAAATTTAGAATTCAGAATTTAGAGTGTAGAGTTTTTTAATTTAGTTATCGCCCGAAGGGTGCTTGGTGAAGCCAAGAATTTAGAATGTGGAATTTAGAGTTAATGAATTGGTCAATTATCGAACTGGGGATATACACATTCTCAAATGCACAAAAAAAGCGCCCCCGGGCCTTTGGGCCGGGAGCGCTTGGATATTGGGGGATAGGGGAATCGTTTAGCGGATGAAGACTTTTTCGGCCTTCTTGCCGTTCACGCGGATGTAGAGGCCGTTTGCGGGGTTCTCTACGCGTACGCCCTGGAGGTTGTAGTAAACAGCGGGAGCAGCGTCCTCAGCCTCAATGGCTTCGATGCCGGTGGAAGCGGAAGCGAATTCAACTTCAATCTTTGTGATCTTGTTGGTATCTGTGCAGTTGAATACTACTTCCTGAATCTTTGCTGCGGCGCGGGCTGCAGTTTCGGTAGCAGTCCAGACTTTGCCTGTGAGGGTACCGGTCTCGGTTGTGCAAGCCAGAGTGCCGGTGAAGGTAATCTTGGAGAGGATGTATTCGCTGCCGATGGAGATAGTCATAGTTGCGCCGGTGTAGACGCGGAGATTGTTGCCGTTGTTGTAGATGGCAGCATCGTTGTTGGAGCCTTTTGAAGCTACGAGGGAAACACCGTTTACGGTCATCTCTGTACCGGAAACCTTAACACTTGCACCGCTTGCAGGATAGGTCACAGCGGGCGTGCAGGTGATCTTGCTGAATTCGGCTTCTGTGAAGTCGAAGGTGGCGGTGGTGCCGGTGACGGGCTGTTCGGCCTTGATGGTGTAGTTTGCTTCTACGGGGTCGCTCTCGGCGTAGCCTTCGGCAGAGGCGGTGGCGTGGATCTTCATGGCCTCGGTGAGGATGATGGTTACGGGAGCGGAAGCTTCAACAACTTCGCCGCCGTTGATCATGTAGGAAATTTTGGCGCCTTCGGTCTCGCAGGAGATTGTGATTTCGGTGTTTTCGGCGTATGCGCCGTCAGCGAGGTTGAACACGGGGGCTGCGCAAACCTGTTCGCCCTGAGCGTTGAGGATTTCGGTGGGAAGGAACTGAACGGTTTTGTTATAGATGCCGACAAAGCCGGAAACGGTGAGATTCTCGCCGGCCTCGAAGCTTGCGAGTCCGAAGGTGTTTCGGAGAGCAACGGTCTCTTCTTCTCTTTCAAGAGCTGCATCGGCGGGGAGTACCATCGTGGCATCGAGCCCGCTGACGGAAGTGATGTTCACACCCTTGATAGTATACCAGGCGCCAACCATATATTTTTCGATGTATCCGCTGATGGCATCGATTTCAATGGGAGCGGGGGCAGTGCCGACTTCACCTGCGGTGAGAGTGTAGTTGGTAATCTGGGGCTGGTTGTAGCGGAAGCCGTAGGTGCCTTCGATGCGGGTTAATTTCTGACCGGCAGCGTATTCGGGAGTGTTGTAGCTGAAGAGCTGGTAGTACTTGGTCATGAAGCCACTGCCAACGGCGATGTAGAGATAGTTCCCGTTCCGGTATGCAACTGTGGCATTGCTGTTGTTGCAGATGAAGGATACGGTCTGGCCGTCAGCAAGTTCGAGGCTACTGAGGCTTGCAAGTTCTCCGATTACCATCGTGGATACAGTCTTGGAAGCAATAGCGCTGGCTTTGCCGTCCTTGTAGGCGATGGCTTTGATAGTGCCGGGTTCCCACAGATCGAAGGGCTGGGTGTACTTCATGTTGGGCCAGGCTTCGGATTCGGTGGGGTCGGTGCCGTCGGTGGTGTAGTAGATTGTAGCACCTTCGGTGTCGCAGGTAATGGTGGCAATCATGCTCTCGGTGCCTTCGGCAACGGAGATTTCGGGAGTGGCGATAGCGTCGGGATCTACAACGGCGGAAGTGCCGTTGAAGGTCATGGATTTCATAGCGAACCAGCCGTTGTTAGTTGAAGCTCCGGACGGCTTAATATAGAGGCGAACATACTGGTCTTTAACCGGCGTAGTAAGTTTGACAGCTACATCCTTGTCTGTAGAACTAAAAGACGACTGGGCGATTGTAACATCGTTGGTAAGGGTCTTGAAGTCGGCGGAAGCCGAGGTCTGAAGATTGCAGGAAGTCCACTTGTCTTTAGTTCCGGTTTTCTGAAGGCGACCGTTGAGAACGACTTCTTCAAGTGTGCCGGAAATAGGGAATGTCGAAGCAATCACACCATCCTTGACGTTAGATGCGGTTTTTGTGCCGAAGCGGATGTCAGTCCAGCCATTGTTATTGTTGCTGAAAGCGGTGATGGTCCATTCCTGGTTATCCTGGGTGAGGGTCCAGGTTGAGTTATACTGGTTTGTAGCGCCCTGATTGGCTTTCACGCCGAAGGTGAGCGTGTAGAGCTCGGCGGCGGAGGCACCAACGGCTGCAGAGGCCAGCACAGCAAGAGATAGTAGAAATTTTTTCATGCTTGTGTTTTTGGATTGGTTAGTGAAATTTATGTTGATTGAAGTTTGGTGAATTTGCGGGGTGGGGGATTATTTCTTCGTTTTGGCAACGATTGTTTTTATCTTGGCTTTTACTTTGTCGTTGAACTCGTCGTTATCCCCTCTGAGACACTTGACAAGGAGGTGGACCGTGGTACCGGGATTGCAGTTCACGAAGTCTGTGCGGTCGCCGAAGGCTTTTATTGTTCGCTCGGCAAATTTTATTGCATCGTCCTCGGATCCATGGGTCGTCATGATTGAAAAGCTTTTAGGGTCGTTTTTCTTGTATTTGTACCCCTTTACTTTCTTGGATATGTGGTCGGTGAGGCGTTTCTGATAGTCGGCGCGGGACATTGGGTTTGTCCTGTTCTCGAAATGGAGGAGATACCAAAGCTCGAAAGCCTCGTTGCTCCAGGCGACACCATATCCCAGTGACTTGGCGCGCTTGATGGCATTGTCGAAGTTCGCGGTGAAGCTGTCGCAGTCAAACACCACCCAAACGAAGTCATAGGGCTTGTCCGTCTTTTTAGCTTCTTTGTCAAGGCGTTCCGCTTCATTAACCAGCGAGAGCGTGTTCATGCCCTTTCCCTCGCACTCCACATTAACTTTCATTCCGGAATTAACGGGGACAGGGAATGCCTCGAAATAGTTGACCTCGGTTTTCGCTCCTTCGCAGACAATGAGTATCCTGAACTCGATGTTTTTCTGTCGAGTTTTCGGCGATTCCTTTTTCCCAAGGAAATCATTCAGTTCTTCGGGCGAAAGCTTGATGCTCATTTTATGAAAGGCGTTGCGCCGTATCGGCCGGAGAGATAAAAATCGGTGTGGTCGGAGAGAACAGGCATGGGGGTGCCGTCGGGAAGTACCATGTCGGTTGCGCGGTATAGGTCGGAGCGCATCAGGCGGTCTTTCTCCACAAACCATATCTGGTCGGCTCTCAGGAGCTTGGACGATAGGAGGTTGGAGTCGTGGGTGGAGAAGAAAAGCTGGGCGTTGGCGGGGTTTGACTCCGCGGAAGCGAAGAGGCGTATAATTTCGCGGGTGAGAAGGGGATGGAGCTTTGCATCGAGCTCGTCGATTACGAGCACGGCCCCGCGGTTTAGTGAGTCGAAAACCGGCCCGGAGAGGTCGAAGACTTTCTGAGAACCGGAACTTTCGAAGTCCTCGAAGGGCGCTTCGAGGGTCATGTCTGAGGTCCCGGGAATTTTGTGTACTGAATAAGTTTTCAGCTGCTCCTTGGGGGCGCGCTGGCGGATTTCTTCCGGGAAGCGGTTGAGGAAGTCGGGGCTGATGGGCTCGCGGTGGATTTCGATATCGTCAAAACCGAGGTCAATTCGCTTGAAGAAATTGAGAGCTTTGGATGCTACCTCGTTTTTCTTGTCGAACTGTTCCTGAGTGAAGGCGCCGTAGCCTCTGGATTCGAGACCGGAAAGGATATTGAAGTCGGCAATGAAGAAAGAGAGTACTTTTTTTGCAATCTTGCCGCCGAGCTGACCGACGAGCGAAAGGAAAAGGCGGTTGCGGTTGCAGTTGTCGACAAAAGGTACCCCTTCGGGGAAGGCCTCGTCGTCAACGAGAATTTTCTCGTCCTTTCGCACGAAGAGAGGAAACTCCTTGCGCGCTCCTTTCTTTTCGGTGAAGAGCCATTCGCGGGATATGCCATCCGCCGTGTTCTTGAAGCCGTAGCGGTACACAGTTTCCTCGTCGTCGATAAAGGACAAATCGAAGGTCTGGGGCCCATTTTTCTGCTCTGCGGTGAGTACGAAGGGGTCGTAAGGCAGCGGCTCGTCCTCGTTGATGCGGACGGACTCTCGGATAATCATTCTCATCAGCGCCATTGCGTCGACGAGGTTGGATTTGCCGCCGGAGTTTGCGCCGTAGCAGGCGGAGATTACGGAGAGGCGGTATGGGCCGGCCTTGAATGTGCCTTTACCGGCCCGGCCGGCGCGTTTGTCGGTCAGGAAGGTGAAGGTTCGCTTTTCGCCGAAAGAGCGGAAGTTGCCGACGGTGAAATTCAGAAGTTTGGTCATTCAGAGGATGGCTGTTGGATTACGATGCAAAGATACGCCTATTTTGTGAATAAATCAATAAGAAGCTAAAAATAAATTGTTAAAAACGACCGGGGCGCCGTATGGCGCCCCGGGGATAAGCCCTATAGGGCGTAGAAGACCTATAAGACTCATAAGTCTTATAAGATTTATAAAATTTATAAGATTTATACTCGCTTGCCGCGCAGAAACACCTCTTCGATCAGCGGCTCGGTGTAGGCGTAGGGGAGGTAGGCGAGGTCGGGGAGTGGGCGCGTGAGGAAGAAGTTGGCGGTGCGGCCGGGGCCGAGGGCTCCGAGGCGGTCGGAGAGGCCCATGGCGTAGGCGCCGTTGATTGTCACGGCGTTGAGGGCGCGCTCGGGGGTGAGTTTCATCTTGATGCAGGCGAGGCTGAGGACCATACGCATGGAGCCGGAGGGAGAGGAGCCGGGATTGTAGTCGGAGGCGAGGGCCAGTGTGCAACCTTCGTCGACGGCGCGTCTGGCGGGGCCGTAGGGGAGGTTTGAGAAGAAGGAGGCGCCGGGGAGCATCGTGGCGCAGGTCTCGGAGGCGGCGAGGAGGGCGATTTCCTCGTCGCCTATGCGCTCGAGGTGGTCGACGCTGAGAGCGCCGTGGCTCACGCCAACTTGCACGCCTCCGGAGACGGCGAGCTCGTTGGCATGAATCTTGGGGCGGATGCCGAATCGGGCGGCCGCGTCGAGGATGCGCGCGGTCTCCGCGGGGGTGAAGAATCCCTCGTCGCAGAACACGTCCACGAAGTCGGCGAGGCCCTCAGCGGCTACGGCAGGGAGCATCTCGTGGCAGACGAGGTCGACGTATTCCCCCTGACGCCCGGCATACTCGCGGGCCACGGCGTGGGCGCCGAGGAAGGTCGCGCGCACCTCGGCGGGAGTGGATTCGGCGATGCGTCGCGCCACGCGGAGCATCTTGAGCTCGGAGGCGGTGTCGAGGCCGTAGCCGCTCTTGATTTCTATGGCTCCTGTGCCGTTGGCGATCATGTCGCTTACGCGGTGCATGGCGGAGTCGAAGAGTTCCTGCTCGGAGGCGTGGCGGAGGCGGTCTGCGCTGTTGAGGATGCCGCCGCCGCGTCGGGCGATTTCCTCGTAGCTGAGGCCGTCGATTTTGTCGCGGAATTCGCCTTCGCGGCTTCCTGCGTAGATGATGTGGGTGTGGGAGTCGCAGAAGGAGGGGAAGACCCAAGCGCCGCGGGCGTCGAGGTCTCCCTCACGGGGTTCGCGGGCTCCGGAAGCGCCTATGGCAGTGATTTTTCCGCTTTCGGGGTCGATTTCCATCCATACCCCGGGGCCGAGGGCAGCCACGAAGTCCATCTCACGGCCCCGGCGGCTGCGGAGAGAGCCGTCGGGGTCGAGGCCGAGGAGGCGTCCGATGTTATAAATCAGCATGGTCTCGGATGAATTCTACGGAGCGGGCGATGAGCGGCGACATCACCTCGTCGTTGACGATGAAGGGGACGGCCTTGCGGTACTCGGCGTGCCAGGCCTCGAGGACGGGGGAGGTCTTCAGGGGGCGGCGGAGGTCGAGGGCCTGGGCGGCGTTGAAGAGTTCGATGGCGAGGACGCGCTCGGTGTTGAGGACTATGCGGCAGAGCTTTGTGGCGGAGTTGCCGCCCATGCTCACGTGGTCCTCCTGCCCCTGCGAGGAGGGGATGGTGTCGCAGCTCGTGGGCCAGCAGAGGCCCTTGGACTGGTTGACGATGGAGGCTGCGGCGTACTGCGGAATCATGAAGCCGGAGTTGACGCCGGGATTCGCCACGAGGAAGGAGGGAAGGCCGCGGGTGCCGGAGATGAGCTTGTAGATGCGTCGCTCGGAGATGGATGCGAGCTCGGAGAGGGCCACTGCGAGGTAGTCCATGGGGATGGCGATGGGCTCGCCGTGGAAGTTACCGGCGGAGACGATGATGTCCTCCTCCGGGAAGATGGTTGGATTGTCGGTCGGGCTGTTGATTTCGGTCTCGATGACGTTGCCGACGTAGGCGAGGGCGTCTTTAACGGCGCCGTGGACCTGAGGCATGCAGCGGAAGGAGTAGGGGTCCTGGACGTGCTTCTTGGGCTGGCGGATGAGCTCGGAGCCTTCGAGCCAGCGGCGCACGGCGCGGGCCGTGGCGAGCTGTCCGGGATGGGGGCGCACGGCGTTGACCTCGTCGCCGAAGGGCTCGATGCGGCCGTCGAAGGCGTCGAGGGAGAGGGCGCCGATTTTGTCGGCGAGGGCGCTGAGCTTCCGGGCCTTGAGGATAGCCCACACGGCGTGGGCGCTCATGAACTGCGTGCCGTTAAGGAGCGCGAGGCCCTCCTTGGACTTCAGGCGCACGGGCTGCCAGCCGAATTCGGCGAGGACCTCGGCGGCGGGGCGGATGCGGCCCTTGTGGAGCACCTCGCCGAGGCCGATGAGGGGAAGGCACATGTTGGCGAGGGGCGCGAGGTCGCCGGAGGCTCCGAGGCTGCCCTGCTGATATACGACGGGAAGAACGTCCTCGTTGAAGAAGTCCACGAGGCGCTGCACCGTGGAGAGCTGTACGCCGGAATTGCCGAAGGAGAGGGAGACAATTTTCGTGAGGAGCATGAGGCGGACGATGTCGGGCTCGACGCGCTCGCCGCATCCGCAGGCGTGACTCTTGACGAGGTTCTCCTGGAGGCGTGTGAGGTCGTCCTCTCCGATGGAGATGTTGCAGAGGGAGCCGAAGCCGGTTGTGATTCCGTAGATTGGAGTGTTGCATTCGGCGATTTTGCGGTCGAGGTACTCGCGGCAGCGGACTATTCGGCCGACGCTCTCTTCGCTTAGCTCGAGGTGCGCGTGGTTTTCGAGGATTTCGCCGACCTTCTCGATGGAGAGGCGGGCGGGGGAGATATGATGAAGCATTGGGGGCGTAGGATTTAGAGAGGTTTATAATTCGTATAAGACATATAAATCTTATATATTGTCGAGGACGCTGTCGTCGACGAGGTTCGGAAGGGTCACTTTCAGCTCCGGGGTGCGGGCCATTTCGCGGCGGATTGCGTCCATCGCGCCCTTGTTGCGGGCCCAGGAGCGCCGCGCTATGCCGTTGTTCACGTCCCAGAAGAGCATTTCGCGGATGCGGCGGTCAGCCTCGGGCGTGCCGTCGATTACCATTCCGAAACCGCCGTTGATGACTTCGCCCCAGCCTACGCCGCCGCCGTTGTGGATGGATACCCATGTGGCGCCGCGGAAGGAGTCGCCGATGACGTTCTGGATGGCCATGTCGGCGGTGAACTGCGAGCCGTCGTAGATATTGGATGTCTCGCGGTAGGGGGAGTCTGTGCCGGACACGTCGTGGTGGTCGCGCCCGAGGACCACGGGGCCGTGGAGCCGTCCGCTGCGGATGGCATCGTTGAAGGCGAGGGCGATGCGGGCCCGGCCCTCGGCGTCGGCGTAGAGAATTCGGGCCTGAGAGCCTACCACGAGTTTGTTAGGTCCGGCCTCGCGGATCCAGTGGAGGTTGTCGGCAAGCTGTCCGCGGATGTCATCGGGGCATTCGCGCATCATATCCTCGAGGACTTCGGCGGCGATTGCGTCGGTTGTGGCGAGGTCTTCGGGAAGCTCCGAGGCGCAGACCCAGCGGAAGGGCCCGAAGCCGTAGTCGAAGAAGAGCGGGCCCATGATGTCCTGAACGTAGGAGGGATAGCGGAAGCCCTTGCCGTCGGGAGCCATGATGTCGGCTCCGGCGCGCGAGGACTCGAGCAGGAAGGCGTTGCCGTAGTCGAAGAAGTACATTCCGCGGGCCGTGAGCTTGTTGATTGCGGCCACCTGGCGGCGCAAGGATTCCTGCACGCGGCGTCTGAATTCCTCGGGCTCGTCGGCCATCATGCGCTTCGACTCCTCGAAGGAGAGCCCGGCGGGGTAGTATCCGCCGGCCCAGGGGTTGTGGAGGGAGGTCTGGTCGGACCCGAGGTCCACGCTCACGCCCTCCTCGGCGAGGCGTTCCCATAGGTCTACCACATTGCCGAGATATGCGAGTGACACGGCCTCTCGGGCCTCTCGGGCCTTGGCGGCGCGGGCGAGGAGGGCGTCGAGGTCGGTGTAGACCTCATCGACCCAGCCCTGGCTGCGGCGGGTTTCGACGGCCTTGGGATTGATTTCGGCGATGATGCTGACTACGCCGGCGATGTTTCCGGCCTTGGGCTGGGCTCCGCTCATGCCGCCAAGTCCGGCGGAGACGAAGAGCATACCGCCGAGGGAGGTCTGTCCCTCGGGGAGACGGCGGCGTCCGGCATTGAGGACGGTTATGGTGGTGCCGTGGACGATGCCCTGCGGACCGATGTACATATAGGACCCGGCTGTCATCTGGCCGTACTGCGAGACGCCGAGGGCGTTGAAGCGCTCCCAGTCGTCGGCCTTCGAGTGGTTGGGAATTACCATGCCGTTGGTTACGACTACGCGCGGCGCGTCCTTGTGCGAGGGGAAGAGGCCGAGGGGATGGCCGGAGTACATGACGAGGGTCTGCTCGGCGGTCATCTCCGAGAGGTAGCGCATCGTCAGGAGGTACTGCGCCCAGTTCTGGAACACGGCACCGTTTCCGCCGTAGGTGATGAGCTCGTGGGGGTGCTGGGCCACGCGCGGGTCGAGGTTGTTCTGAATCATCATCATGATTGCCGCGGCCTGCGGGCAGCGGGCCGGGTAGTCACTGACAGGCCGCGCGTACATCTCGTAGGTGGGGCGGAAGCGGTACATGTAGATGCGGCCGTAGTCGCGGAGCTCCTTGGCGAACTCGGGGGCCAACTCGGCGTGGAGCTTGGCGGGGAAGTAGCGCAGGGCGTTGCGTAGGGCGAGGCGCTCCTCCTCGTGGGAGAGGATATGCTTGCGCCGCGGGGCGTGGTTCACCTCCGGGTCGTAGGGACGCGCTTCGGGCAGTTTATCGGGTATGCCGGCGCGGATAGCGGCATGGAATTCTTCTTTGGTCATGGTGGCTTGTCAGATTTTGGAGTCTACGATTGTGAGGATTTCGGCTTCCTCGGCCTTGGCGCGGCTGACGAGGGCCTCGGCTTCGTCGAGGAGGGGCTGTGCCTTTGATTTATCGGAAAGGGAGGCGGCGTTGATTCGGACGTTGAGGCCCGCGCCGAGCACCGCGGCGCGGGCCGCGAGGGCACCGACGCCGGCATCGCTGACGCTGGCGGGGTTGCCGGTCTCGGCCATGCGGCGGAGGAGGGGGAATGTGGCGGCGGCGGCGCGCATCGTGCGGAGGGGTACCTCGGCGGCGTAGAGCGTGGCCCGCTCGATGGCCTCGGCGCGTGCGGCCTTCTCCTCGTCGGTGCCCTTGGGCAGCTGGAAGGCCGCCATTACGGTGTTGAAGGCCGCGGTGTCCTCGTTCACGAGGTTCAGGAGCACGTCGAGGTGCTTGCGGCCTTCGACGGCGGCGTCGGAGAATTCCTCCCAGCGCTCGTCCCAGCCGGGTTTGTGGGCGGAGAGGTTAGCCACCATCGTGCCGAGCGCGGCGGCGAGGGCGCCCATATAGGCCGAGATTGAGCCGCCGCCCGGAGCCGGGCTCTCGGATGCCGTCTCGTCGGCGAAACCTTTGACAGTGAGGTCGGTGAGACGCTTCCCGGCTGGCCGGGCGTCCTCAAGCATGTATTCCACGACTTTCTCGCGGGGATTGAAGGGCGCGAGCTGGTCGAGACCCATCGAGCGGACGGCCATGCGTATTATTTCCTCCTCGGGGATGCCGAGGGAGCGCTGCTGGAGGCGCAGATAGTGGTGCCCGGCGTCAAGAAGCGTGCGTTTTGGCACAAGACCGACAATTTCGGTGCCGGTGACGCGGATTCCGCGCGCGGCAGCCGCGCGGCTGACTTCGTCGAAGGCCGTGTGGAGTGGCGTGGCGGCGATGTCGGTGATGTTCATCGACACTTGGGCGATACCGTATTCGTCGATATACCAGCCGATTGCCTTCGTGCCCTTGAGGGTTCCGGGGAGCATGACGGTATTGCCATCGGCGTCCTTCACGGGCTTGCCGTTTGGCTTGCCGCCCTCGCGCAGGGGGCGGCCCTTCTCGCGGACGTCGAAGGCGATGGCGTTTGCGCGGCGGGTGCTGGTGGTGTTGAGGTTGAAGTTGACTGCGATGAGGAAGTCGCGCGCGCCGACGGCTGTGGCGCCTGTATGTGCGGCTTTCGCGTCGAAAGGACGGTCGCCGAAGTCGGCGCCGAGACCGGGCTTGCCGAGGCGCTCGGCCAGACCCTCGTACTCGCCCTTACGGCAGACGGCGAGGTTCTTTCGCTCGGGGGTGAAGGCTGCGGCCTCGTAGGCGTAGACGGGGATTTCGAGTTCGTCGGCTATGCGCTTGCCGAGCTTGCGGGCGAGCTCGGCGCACTCCTCGAGCGTGATGCCCGCCACGGGGATAAGCGGCAGCACGTCCGTGGCTCCCATGCGTGGATGAGCGCCGTGGTGGCGGCTCATGTCGATTAGCTCGGCGGCCTTACGGACGGCACGGAAGGCCGCCTCCATTACGGGTGCGGGCTCGCCGACGAAGGTCACGACGGTCCGGTTTGTGGCCTCTCCGGGGTCTACGTCGAGAAGGCTGACGCCCTCCGTGGCCCGGATTTCGGCAGTGATGGCTTCTATTACGTTCTTGTCGCGCCCTTCGCTGAAATTGGGCACGCATTCGATGATCTGTTTTTCCATGGTGCAACTCTGATGTTTATCGTCCGAAGATAATGGCGTAACGGTTTATGAGGTTGAGGAAGCGGAGCTCGTCGCGAAGGGAGCCGGGGATGAGCCAGCCGTCCTTCTCGTCCATCCAGGCGTGGTAGTCGGCGAAGCCCTTCTCGAGGGCGCGTTCCATGCATTCGAGGGCCTTGTCGGGCTCGCCGGCCTGTGCGTAGAGGCAGGTGGCGTAGTAGTCGGCGAGGCCGTCGGGGTCGTCGGCGGTGTCGAGGATGTTCTTTATCCATTGGAGGGCCTTTTCCTTGTCGCCGAGCCGGAGTAGGGCGAAGCCCTTGAGTGAGCGGACGTTGTCGAGATAGAAATGGTCCATGGCGGACACTTGTTCGAGGTATCCGCGGGCGGCTGTCGGGGCGTTGAGGTATGTTTCGGCGAGCCATGCGCGGAGCAGGAGAGGCTTCGGCGCCTCGGGATCGTTCATCACGGCCTCGCCGAGGCTTGTGGAAGCTCCGGCGTAGTCCTTTACGGCGGTGCGCGCGAGGGCGAGGGCCTCGAGGCAGGGGACATTTGCGGGGTCGACGATCAGTCCGGCCTCGGCGGCGGTGCGGGCGCCCTCGTCGCGTCCGAGGGCACGGAGGATGGAGGAGCGCACGGCGAAGTAGGCGGCGTTGCCCCGGATCATGCCCAGGGCGTGGTCGATATTGTCAAGGGCCTCGGTGTAGCGCCCCAGGGCATAGAGGCATTCGGCGAGGGAGGCGTAGATGCCGTGGTAGTTGTAGAGGCCCTGGTCTATGATGAGACGGTAGTCTTCAACTGCGGCTGTGTAGTTGTAGTGCGCCTGGGCAATCATCGCGCGGAGGTAGGGGAACATGCCGTTCTGGGGAGCGGCAGCCATGGCGTTTGTGAGGCCGGCGATGGTTGCGGCATAGTTGGTGTTGCCGTATTCCACGAGCTCCTTGAGGGCGTCGTTGGGTCTGAAGTCGTCGGTGCTGATGGCGAGGATGAGGTCGTCGACGGCTCCGTTGTGGTCGCCCATCATTTTCCGGACCGACGCGCGGCGGACGAAGGTGTCGCCGTTGTTCGGGTTGATAGCCACGGCGCGGGCCAGGAGTTCGTTGGCGATGCCGAGGTTGTTGTGCTTTACGGCGATGCGGGCCTGCCCCACAAGGCTCTCGACGCTGCGGGGGTTGAGTTGGGCGAGGCGCTTGTAGTCGGTGTTGGCGTCGGCGTAGCGGCCGAGGACGTACTCGGTGTTGGCCTTCTGGTATATGACGGTATAGGAGTCAGGAGCGAGTGCGTATGCCTCCGTGAGGTCCTTCAGGGCGTCCTCGGGGCGCTTAGTCTGGTTGTAGATGTCGGCGCGGAAAATGAGGAGCTGGAGCCTTGTGGCCTCGTCGTCGCCCTTGGCCGGGGCGTACTTGAGGGCTTCGGTGAAGTCGTCGAGGGCGCGGACGTAGTCGTCGTGCTGGTAATACTCGTTGCCGCGGCCGAAAAGGGCATGGTAGTTGCGGGGATTTTCCCGGATAAGCTCGGTGTATTCGCGGACAGCGGCCTGAGTGACGGGGTCGGACATGCTCTGTCGTGGAGCGGCCGAGAGGATGGCCGAGCAGAAGAGCAGGAATGGCGCAAGAATACGGTATTGCATATGCAAATATCAGATAATAGATGATTTATTTATAAATCCACAATGGTGGCGCGGAGGCGGGAGAGGCGCTCGAGGAGGCTTTCGAGGCGGTCGAGTGGCAGCATGTTCGCTCCGTCGCTCTTTGCTGATGCGGGCTCGGGGTGTGTCTCGATGAAAATTCCGTCGGCTCCGCAGGCGATGGCGGCCCGGCCCATGGTCTCGATAAGGTCGGGGCGGCCGCCTGTCACACCGGAGGCCTGATTTGGCTGCTGGAGGCTGTGCGTGATGTCCATAATCACCGGAGCTCCCGTGGCCTTCTGCATCTCCGGGATGCCGCGGAAGTCGACGACGAGATCGCCGTAGCCGAAGGTTGTTCCGCGCTCGGTGACGGCCACCTGGCCGTTTCCGGCATCGCGCACCTTCTGCACAGCGAATTTCATGGCCTCCGGGGCGAGGAACTGGCCTTTCTTGATGTTGACCATCTTACCCGTCCGGGCCGCGGCGATGAGGAGCTCGGTCTGGCGGCAGAGGAATGCGGGAATCTGAAGGATGTCGACGTATTCCGCGGCCATGGCGGCCTCGTGGGTCTCGTGAATGTCGGTTACCACGGGGATGCCGAACTCGGAGCGCACCCTGGCGAGGATTTTCAGGGCTTTTTCGTCGCCGATGCCCGTGAATGAGTCTATGCGCGAGCGGTTTGCCTTGCGGTAGCTGCCTTTGAAGGCGTAAGGGATGCCGAGGCGCGCGGTGATGGCGACGATATGTTCCGCGATGTCGAGGGCCATTTTCTCTCCTTCGATGACGCATGGGCCGGCAAGGAGGAAGAAATTTCTGTCGGGCGAGCCCAGAAGGTATTCGAGAGTGTTTTCTGTCATTTAATCAGATGAATCGTTGGTTCAGGATATGGATGGTGTCTGCGCCGACGAGCGCGGCGGTCTCCGTGCGCAGGCGGTTGTCGCCCATGGTGACGGCGCGGAACCCGGCGTCGAGCGCCGCGGCGACTTCCTCGGGGGTGAAGTCGCCTTCGGGGCCGATTAGTATTGTGGCGTCACTGTCGGGAGTATAGGCTTTGGCCAGGAGGACGCGCTCGGTGCCGGAGTCGCAGTAGCCGATGAATTTCTGCCCTCCTGCGTCCTTCATTTCCCTGAGGAATGCGGAAATCGGCGTCAGGGGGTCGACCGCGGGCAGAACGGCCTTCAGCGACTGCTTCATGGCGGCGACGGCAATTTTGGCGAGGCGCTCGTGCTTGAGCTCGCGGCGCTCGGAGCGGCGGCAGAGCACGGGAACGATGCGGTCAACTCCTATCTCCACAAGCTTTTCGACGAGCCACTCCATGCGGTCGAGGTGCTTTGTGGGCGCCACGGCCACGGTGATTTTCGGCCCCCACACCTTCGGCAGAGGGCTTACGTCGAGGATTTCGAGCTCCGTGCGCTTGGGGTGGGGGTCGGAGATGCGGCAGGAGTACAGGTTCCCGCATCCGTCCACGGCTTCCAGCATGTCGCCGAGGCCCATACGGAGCACACGGATGCAGTGCTGGGAGTCGCTTTCGGGCAGGCGCGCCGAGCGGCTATCGGGTGTGAGTTCGGGACAGTGGAAGCGAATCATGGGCAGTATTAAATAGAGTCGTCTGAAGCGGCGGCGCGCTCGGCTTCCCGGAGGGCGGCCTTGTCGGTTCCGGAGTCCTTGTCGTGGAAGAGGAACATGAAGAGCACGGCCACGACGAGGGCATATCCGGCGAAGATGAGCCAGGAAGTGCTCCAGCCTTCAATCTGTTCGATGCCCTCGGGGCGCGAGAAGACGTAGTGGTTTACGACGGCCTGGGCGCAGAGCGTTCCGACAGTGGCGCCGATGCCGTTGGTCATTATCATGAATAGCCCCTGCGCCGAAGAACGGATATCGACGGAGGTCTGTTTGTCGACGTATAGCGAGCCCGAGACATTGAAGAAGTCGAAAGCCACGCCGTAGACAATCATCGAGAGGATGAAGAGCCACACGCCCGAGCCCGGATTGCCGATACCGAAGAAACCGAAGCGGAGCACCCAGGCGAACATGGCCATGAGCATCACAATCTTGATGCCGAAGCGCTTGAGGAAGAAGGGTATGAGGAGGATGCAGAGGGTCTCGCTCATCTGGGAGAGGGAGATGAGGGCGTTGGCGTTGTCCACACCGAATGTTCCCTGATATTCAGAGACTTGCCCGAAACTCTGAATGAATGGGTTTGCGAAGCCGTTGGTAATCTGGAGCGAGACGCCGAGAAGCATGCTGAAGATGAAGAATCCGGCCATGCGGGGATTTCTGAAGAGCTTGAAGGCGTCGAGCCCGAGCGAGCTTGCGAGGTCCTTTCGTGCGCCGCCCTTGGAGACGGGGCACTTGGGCATCGTCAGGGCATAGAGGCAGAGCACGAAGCTGAGGATGCCCGAGCAGACCATCTG
The DNA here is from genome assembly GCA_902491515.1 of uncultured Porphyromonadaceae bacterium. GTDB lineage: Bacteria > Bacteroidota > Bacteroidia > Bacteroidales > Muribaculaceae > CAG-873. Next base: position 13,307 of record CABUIC010000005.1, on the reverse strand, counting down.
CATGGCGGTGTTCTGGAAGCCGGTGAAGTTGACGAAGAGCATGGCGCAGATGAAGCCGATGGTGCCGAACACGCGGATGGGAGGAAAGTGCTTGACGGAGTCGAGTCCCACGCCTTCGAGCGCCGAGTATGCCACGGCGTTACTCAGTCCGATGGTGGGCATGAAGAAAGCCACGGAGACTGTGTACAGGGCGAAGAGCACCGAGAATGAAGGCTCGGCCGCGGACAGGCCGTAGACGCCGGCGCCGAGCATGAAGGCCCCCGCGAGGAGGTGGCAGAGGCTCAGTACTTTCTGGGCCTGAATCCAGCGGTCGGCCACGATGCCGACGAGCCCGGGCATGAATATCGAGACGATGCCCTGTACGGCATAGAACCAGCCGATGTGGCTGCCCATGCCGATGTGGGCGAGATAAGCGCCGAGAGAGGTGAGGTAGGAGCCCCAGACGGCAAATTCGAGAAAGCCCATGCCGGCGAGCCTGGCCTTCAGAGGAAAATGGTTTTTGGTGGTGTTTGCCATGGTTAAGGTATTTCTTGTGGATTATCTTTCGCGTCGCTTGCGCTGGAGGATTTCGTTGATGCGCGCGGCCTCTTCGTAGTTTTCGTTGCGGATGAGGCGGTCAAGCGTGCGCTCGAGCTCCTCGACACTGTAGTTTTCAGGATTTGCCGAGCGTGGGGCGCCGCGCCTGGGTTCTCCTGCGGTCGGGCGCTCGTTTTCGGCGGTTGGGGCCTCGTCATCCCCGTCCTCGCCGGCGTCGGGATTGGGAAGGACGAATCCGGCGGTCTCCATCACCTGCTCCGAGGCGTAGATCGGTGTGCCGGTGCGGAGGGCTATCGCTATAGCGTCGGAGGTCCGCGAGTCCATAGTCACGGTCCGCTCCCCGTCCTCGTCGGTGAAGGTCAGCTCGGAATAGTAGACGCCGTCGACGAAGCGCTTGATGAGCATTCCCGTGAGCCGCACGCCGAAAGCGTGGGCGAAGCTCACGAAAAGGTCGTGGGTCGTGGGCCGCTCGGTGCTGACGTTTTCGAGAATCATGGCTATGGCCTGTGCCTCGGGACGCCCGAGGACGATGGGAATGCGGCGCGGGCCGTTGTCGGCGTCCCCTAAAATCAGCACGAATGCCTCTCCGCGGATTTCCGCCGCGGACAGGCCGAGGATGCGCAGCAGCGTTTTCTTACTCATAGTCCTTGAATTGTGTTATCACCCCCGACCCGTAGCATATCCGGGCATCGGCGCTGTAGACCACAGCGAACTGCCCGGGGGCTATGCCCTGCACCTTCTGCCCTGCGGCGATGACGTAGCGGCCGCCTTCGCCGAGGGGTGTTCCCGCCACGTGGCGGATACGTCCTAGGATGAATTCTGGAGTGTGTCTGTTCTTGAAAGTTATTTCCACGCCTTCCTCAGCATCGGCAGCCTCCCCCCACGGGTCGCGGGTGATGAAGTGCATCTCGCCGAGGCAGAGGGTGCGGCCGTACTGTTTCTCGGTGTCGTACCCGTTGGAGACGAAAATGGTGTTTTCCTCCGTGTCCTTGCCGACCACGAACCAGGGACCGCCGCTGAGGCCGAGGCCCTTGCGCTGGCCTATGGTGTGGAACCAGAATCCGCGGTGCTCGCCGAGTATCTTCCCGGTCTCGAGCTCCACGATTTTGCCGGGTTTCTCGCCGAGATGGCGGCGGATGAAGTCGTTGTAGTTTATCTTGCCGAGGAAGCATATTCCCTGCGAGTCCTTGCGCAGGGCGTTGGGAAGATTGGCCTTCAGGGCAATCTCACGCACCTCCGCCTTGGGCATTGAGCCGAGCGGGAACATCAGATGGCTCAGCTGGCGGTAGGAAATCTGGGCAAGGAAGTCGGTCTGGTCCTTGACGGGGTCGACGGCCGTGGAGAGCCATTCGAGGCCGTCGGCGTCGGTAGTTATCGAAGCGTAGTGGCCTGTGGCGGTGCGGTCGAAGTCCTTTCCCCAGCGCTCCTCGAAGAAGCCGAACTTTATCATCTTGTTGCACATGATGTCGGGATTCGGAGTAAGACCGGCGCGGACTGTGCGCAGGGCGTATTCCATGACGTTCTCCCAGTATTCATCGTGGAGCGGGACGATGTCGAAGGGCAGGGCGTAGCGCTTCGCTATGAGCGAGCACATCTCGATGTCCTCCTCGGCGGAGCAGTCGCCCTCGTCGGTGTCCATTCCGATGCGTATATAGAAGAGGTGCGGGCTGAGGCCCCGGTCTACGAGGGTGTGGACCGCGACAGCGCTGTCGACGCCTCCCGATATGAGTGCGGCGATGTTCATGTCGGTACTCACTTGTTCTGTCGGCGCAATACGGTGTTCATGGCGGCCTGAAGGAGGTCGTCGGCGGCGAGGCGTTTGGCCATGACCTTGTGTTCAGAGTTGAGAAGGTGGTAGGCTGGAATGGCGGACAGGTCGAAGTATTCGTCAGCGTCGGGCATCGTGCCTGAAATCCATCCTTCGGGCATCTGGGCCACTTTCGCCTGCCAGCGCTCGTCGGGCCGCGAGGCATAGAGCATGACTACGGTCATGTCGCCGGAGGCTGTCAGGTCGCGGATATTGGGGTCGGCGGCGAGGCGCACCATGTCGAGCTGGCAGTCGCTGCACATGGGGTCGACGAAAGCGAGGAGTATGCTCCGCCCTTTCAGGTCGCCGATGCGCATCTGCGTTCCGTCGCTCGCCGTGAAACGGATGTCGGCCGGAACCGTCGCATAAAGGCCGCTCGACTCTATCACCTTCACCTGTGCGGCGAGGCGCTCCTTCTCGGCTTTGCCGATTTTCTTGTGCGTGGCGGCGGCTTTGGCGAATGGAAGGTAGAGCTCTTCGGAGTATATTTCGGACGTGTCGGAATAGAGCCAGCCCTCGGCTATCTCGGCCAGGGCGAGAGTATTGGGGCCGTTCTTGCTGACCTTCTCTATGAGCCGGTCGATGGAGAGATGGACGGTGTCGGCCGTGGCGTAGGGCATGAAGCCCACCCAGTCGCCGAAGGTGCCGCGCAGCTTCTGCCTCGAGGAGAACATGGCTGTGGTGTTTGCCTTGTCCCAGAAGTGGTGGACGAGATAGTTGCATCTTTCGCTGAGGGTCACCTTGTCGTCGGGAACCTTCGGGTAGGGGAAGAGGTCGCCGTCGGCGGCGCGCAGGAGTGGCGCCGCGAAGAGTGTCAGCACGGCCGCGAATGCGGCTTTAAGGATATACTTGGATACGGACATATGCTTCTTGCGGTTTTATCCTGCAAATATAGCAATTTCCCCTCAAAAACGAAAATAATTGCTCCAAGTCGGCACAAACGGCATCAGCCGGCTCTTCCTTACCGTACTTCCGTCACATGGCTGAAGGCATAGCCTTCGGCTGCCCTGCGGGCATCGGCGAGGGTGGGGAAGAGTCCCGTTACCGCCGCGCCGCTGCCTGTCATCGCGGCGTAGACGGCTCCTGCGTCAAGCATCCTTTCCTTCAGTTCCTTAATGGCCGGCCTTATAGGAAAAACTGACTCCTCGAAGTCGTTTCTGAGGCCGAGTCCGCGCCACTCGGCGGCCCGGTGCGAAAGAATAGCCTCGATGCTCTCCCCGTATTCGGGCTCGCGGGGATGCGCGCCCGCGTATGCCTCGCGGGTCGAGACGGCTTCCGCCTCGGGCTTCGCGACGAGTATGGCCCTGACTCCCTCGAGATTGATGTCGACGGGCCTCAGTTCGGTGCCGCGCCCTTCGGCGAGCATCGGGCGGTTGTAGATGAAGAAGGGGCAGTCGCTGCCGATTTCCGAGGCGAGTTCTGCCATCCTCTCTTCCCCGAGGCCGAGGCCGTGGAGCTCGTTCAGGCCTTTGATTGTGAAAGCCGCGTCGGAAGAGCCTCCGCCGAGTCCGGCGCCGTCCGGCACAATCTTGCGCAGATAGATGTCGGTGGGCAATTCATGCCCTACGGCCCTCTCCGTGGCACGGAGTGCCTTGAAGACGAGGTTTTTCTCCGGGGGGCAGTCCGCAAGCGCGTTCCCGCTGACGGTCAGTGTGGATTCCGCGCCTCGGGCAGGCACGAGTTCGAGAATGTCGCACCAGTCCACAGGCATCATGCCCGTAACCAGGTCGTGGTAGCCGTCCGCGCGGCGCCTTAGGATGCGCAGCCCGAGATTAATCTTGGCATTGGGGAAAAGAATCATAGCTCGATAAGTGAATCGGCGGGAAAATCGCGCTTGGCCCGTTGGCCTAATACGCTGTCCCACAGCATCGGCGAGATGCCTGAACCGGGGCGTTTCGTGGTGATGTTTTCTTCCGTGAACTCTTCGCCGGCGCGGATGTCGCGGGCGGCGACTATGCTCTTGCGGGCTACCTCTATATTGGGGCGCTCGGCTTCGGCCACAAGCTTCTCGCCCGTGCCGAGGGCCGTCTCCACGTCGCGGATGGCGCGCACCATCTCCGCGAGTTCCTGCGGTTCGAGCGAGGCCTTGTGGTCGGGTCCGGGGAGGGTGCGGTCGAGGGTGAAATGCTTTTCTATCACGCACGCTCCGAGCGCCGCGGCGGCGATGTCGGCGGTGTAGCCCTGAGTGTGGTCGCTGAAGCCCACGCCCCCGCAACCGAGGGTCCTCAGCGCGTCCATGGCCCGCAGATTCACGGCCTCCATCGGCGTGGGGTACTGTGTGGTGCAGTGAAGGAGGATGATGTCCCTCCGGGCGATGCCCTCCTTTTCGAGGACTTCGACGGCGGCTTCCACCTCCGGCAGGGTGCTCATGCCGGTTGACATTATCACGCGGCCTCCCTTGCGGGCTATCTTCCTCAGGTAGGGGAGGTTGGTGATTTCTCCCGAGGGGATTTTCCACCAGTCCATCCCGAGGGGCGCGAGGCAGTCGATGCTCACGAGGTCGAAAGGCGTGCTCATGAAGCCTATTCCCTCGGCGTCGCACAGCTCCTTGAGCCCGGCATAGTCGCCGAGGGGCAGATGGATGGCCTTGCACATCTCGAGCTGGCTCTCCGCCTCGCCGGTGGTCTCCTTCTGGTATTCGGCCTTGGGGGCGATGGTGGAGATGACGAGCTCAGGCACGGCGGTCTGGAACTTGACATAGTCCGCTCCGGCTTCCTTGGCCGCGCGGACCATTTTCCGGGCGAGTTCGAGCGACCCGTTGTGGTTCACACCCGCCTCGGCGATGATTATTGTATGGCTCATGGCTTGAAAATCACTTCTTCGAAATATCGGCACATTTCGGTGCCGGGAACGGCTCTCGAGGGTCTGGCATCAAAGCCCAGAGCCTCGTCGGCGATGCAGCCGGGGATGTCCGCCCCGGCGCCGGCCGAGCAGACCACGCCGCCGCCGAGCCGCGGGTTTATTTCCATTATCATCAGCCGCTCCGGGGCGCGCCGGCTGCGGATGAACTGTATTGTCGCGGCTCCCCTCAGTCCTGTGGCCGTAAGCGTCTTCCGCGCGAGGGCCTCGGCTTCGGGGCTGTCGATTGTAACGCTCCTGACGGCCTCGCCCCCAAGGGTTTCGAGCCGGATGCGGGGGCTGACAACGAGGGGCTCGCCCGTCCTGACACTCGCGTAGCAGTCCGTGGAAATTTCCTCGGCGTCCTCTATATACTCTTGAATGAGGTAGTCCTCCGGATTTACGAGTTCTGCAAGGTCCCCGTGCGTGCGCAGGATTCGTATTCCCTTCGATGCCGAGCCGTGTCGCGGCTTGGCAATCAGCGGATAAGCCTCTTCTCCACGGTAGCTCGCAGGTGTCGGCAACCCAAGACGCTCGAAGAGCTCGGCGGAGCGGCACTTGTCGAACATTATCTCAGCCATCGTCGCCGACGTGCCGGGGACGAAAACGCCGAGCTCGGGATAGCGGGTGGCGAACTCCGCGGCCACGCCGACGGCGCCGTCGACAAAGGGCACAATCATGCGTATGCCCTTGGCCTTGACTGTCTCGCGCAGATGCGCGTAGAGGTCCGCGTCCTTCCACCGTCGACCGACAATCACCTCCCCGATGGCCGCAATCGGCACGCGCCGGTCGGTCTCGTAGCTGTAGATGCGGGCCTCGTGGCCTCTCGTCCGGAAGGCTTCGGCGATTTTACGGCCTATCGACACTCGTTTCGCGCCGCCCAGAAAGAGTATGGGATATTCCCTTCGGGGCTCGGTCATCGGTTGTATATGTCGGGTTTATACTTGGCGAGGTTCGCCGGGTCGAGGAACCAGTCGATAGTGGCCTTGAGGCCTTCGCGGATGCTGTGGCGCGGTTGCCAGTCGGTGAGCGAGCGGATGAGCGTCGAGTCGCCGCAGAGGCGGTTCACCTCGCTCTTTGCGGGGCGGAGTCGCGCGGGGTCTACTACGTACCGGGTTTCAGGACGTCCCATGAGCTCGGCGATGAGCCGGAGGGTGTCGCCCATGCTGATTTCCGTGCCCGTGGCTATGTTGATTTCGCGGCCCTCGATGCCTTCGGCCTCGCCAAGGGCGATGAAGCCCGCGGCTGTGTCGAGCACGAAATTGAAGTCGCGTGTCGGCGAAAGGTCGCCGACCTTGATTTCTGTCGCGCCGCTTGCTATCTGGCTGATGATGGTGGGGATTATGGCACGTGCGCTCTGGCGCGGGCCGTAGGTGTTGAAGGGCCGGGCCACGACCACCGGGAGCTCGAAGGCGTTGTAGTAGCTCAGCGCGAGGGCGTCGGCTCCGATTTTCGTGGCGGAGTAGGGCGACTGCGGCTGCCGCGGATGCTTCTCGTCGATGGGCACGTACTTGGCCGTGCCGTAGACTTCGCTGGTGGAGGTGACGACGATGCGGTCCACTCCCGCGTCCCTCGCGGCCTGGAGCATGTTAAGGGTGCCCTTGATGTTCGTGTCCACATACGAGTCAGGGGCCACGTAGCTGTAGGGTATCGCTATCAGAGCGGCAAGATGGAAGACGGTGCCCGTCCCGCGCGTGATTTCACGGCAGAAGTTCGGGTCGCGGACATCTCCGCAGACAATTTCGAGCCCCGGATAGTCCATGCCTTCCAGCCAGCCCCAGTTGTTGAATGAATTGTATTGCGCGAGGGCCCGCACGCTGTATCCGCGTTTCAGCAGGCTCTCTGTCAGGTGCGAGCCGATGAAGCCGTCGGCACCGGTCACGAGTACGGGTTTGTTCTTGCTTATCATCGGTTTACCATGTTTTTTTAAGTGTGTAGACGTATACCTGCCCCTCGTCGGAGGTCAATGTGAGCACCATCTCCCGCGAGCTGTCTTTCACGTATTCAAGGCGTATGACCTTGTTCTCGGGAAATCCGAGCCATTCGGGCGCACGGTAGGGGCCCGTGCCGGGGGCGTATTCGTCAGTGCTTTGCGTGTAGTCGAGTTCGAGATATTTATGCCCGTCGGCATTGCTCTCGGCCCATGTGCCGACGCGGAGGATGCGCTCCATGTGCGGAAGTTCCTTGGTTATGTAGACGATGTTGTTCTGGAAGCTCCAGGTGGTTTCGCCGGGGGTGAAGTCTTCCGGAGTCACGCCGTTCTCGGTCATCTGCGCGAGTTGCCATGTGCCGAACAGGCGCCCGATGTGCCCGTCGTTCTGACAGGACATTACGGCGAACATTATACTGAGTACGAAGAGTATGCGTTTCATTGTTTCTTGAATTTGAGGGCGCCGGAATATCTTACGGTCAGCATCGCGCCGAAGTTGTTGCCCCGCAGGTTGCCGGCGTCAAGGGCCAGACGCAGGCTCGCGCTCCAGGGGCTTCCGGCCCCCTTGGCCCACAGGGCTTCGACCATCGCTGAGGTGTCGTGGAGGGCGATGCCTATCGGCCTCCGCCCGTCGCCCCAGGCCTTCTGGTAGCTCACCATCGCCTTGTAGCGCCACTGCGGCGCCACGCGCCCCTCGAGCGCGGCGTGGAAGCCTCGGGCGCGGTTGTGCTTGAACTGGAGATAGCCGTCCGAATTGTACACCGGCGCGAGGATGAAGGGTGTGCCTATGCTCATGCCGTAATTGGTCCAGGAGCCGTAGAAGTCGTTATTCCAGTAGTTGTCGCCGCCGGTGGCCTGAGTCGTGATGCTCGGATTTTTGCTGTCGCCTGGAGCCCAGTGGATGGGACCCGACATGTTCGTGAAGTCAAGGTATTCGAGCACGGCGGCGTCGACCCAGCTCTCGCGCGGTGCGCGGTATTCGAGGCCCCATAGGCCGTCCCAGCCGTTGCGGCGCCCGATGCCCGAGCCGTCTTCCCAGGGCCATTCGAAGTAGGCGGCGAGCCTGTGGCCCGTGCGCAGTCTAAGGTCAGCCCGGAAATCCCAGCTTCCCAGCGAGCTCCCCTTGTAATAGCCCTCGCCGCTCCCCTCGCTTGGGAAAAACATCTCCCAGAGGTCCTTCACGTGGAAGCCGCGGTCCTCGCGCTTGCTGACTTTGCCCGAGGAGTACCACGTGGTGTTGCCGTCGAAGAGGCCCCCGGTCTGCATTCCGACGGTAACGTATAGAGGTTGCGTAGGTTTAGTCCGGAAGTAGCAGCGCTTGTAGGTGTACATCAGGTCGCCCGCGATGAAGTGGTTGAGGTAGTTGAAGTGCGACTCCTTCCAGCCCGTGTCTGTCATCCGGCCATACATGATCTGGCCCTCGATCTGTACCCAGCCCTTGGTGAAGGGTATGTTCTGGAAATCGACGAAGCCGACCGTAACGCCCGGAATCGGACGTGCGTTCTCGCTGCGGGTGATGTCGCCCGAGGAAAGGCCCTCGGCCACGATGAGCGAGCGCTCCGCGCGCATGCCCGCCATGGCGAACACCCCGCGGAACTTCACCTCGCCCCAGAGCTGGAGCAGACGCGCGGGCGCGGTGCCCTCGCGGTGCATGTAATAGGTATTGTCTGCGGCGTTGTAGCGCTCGTACTCCGCGCGGGTGCCCCCGCCGAAGATAGCCTCCACGCCGGCGCTCCAAGAAAAGCGCTTGCCGAGGTCGAGACTCTTCCGTGCCGAAAGGTCGAGCCAGCCTCCCGAAGCCTCCGTGACGCGCCCCGAGTTCCATGAGCCTATCATATAAGGAGCCCAGTCGCCCGACGAAGCGTTGGCGATCACCTCCGCAGAGTATTCAATGCTGTCCGGCCGCTCCCCCCGGAGCCCGAGACTCACCGCCAGAAGTGCCGCGATAGCAACTAAAATCCGAAAATTCATAAAATTTCTATTTTCCGGCAAAGATAGCAAAAAAAACTCAAAGACCCAACCGCCCGACTTACTCTAATTCCCTCAATCCTCCTCCACGGCGTCCGGGGCCTGGCCTTTGGGGAGGGTGAAGTGGAGCCAGATGTAGGCGAGGACGCCGGAGAGGACGGAGCCGGTGACGATGCCGAGTTTGGCGTGGTCGAGCAGCGCGGCCATCGCCGGGGAGGCTGTGGCGTCGAAGGAGAGGGTTGCGATGAAGAGGGAGACGGTGAAGCCTATGCCGCCGAGCATGGAGATGGAGGCCATCATCTTCCAGTCGGAGTGCGCGGGCATCGGGGCGAGGCGCAGTTTCACTGCGAGCCACGAGAAGGTGAAGATTCCCAGTAACTTGCCGGCGACGAGGCCGAGGATGATGGCGAGGGAGATGCCCTCGAAGATGCTCGCGGGGTCCATGTTGAGCAGGAATATGCCCGCGTTGGCGAAGGCGAAGAGTGGAAGGATGAAGAAGTTCACGACGGGGTGGAGCGAGTCCTCGAGGTCCTGGAGCGGCGAGATGACCTTGTCTGAGGCCGACTCGACCTGCTTGAGCCAGTTCATCTGGTCGCGGTTGAGGATGGTGCGCTGGGTCAGGAGCTCGTCGTCCTCGCCGCGGAAGTGGGCGATGGAGCGGCGGATGGTCTGGATATACTTCTGCGGTGCGAAAACCGGGGTGGCCGGAACACAGAAGGCCACGAGCACGCCCGCGATGGTGGAATGCACTCCGGAGTTCAGGAAGAGGAACCAGACAACGCCGCCGAGGGTGAGATAGAAGACTTTGCTCTTGATGTGCAGGGCAGAGCCGAGAAGTAGCAGGCCGAGGCAGCCCGCTGCGTAGACCAGGAGCATGGTCTCGATATGGCCCGAGTAGAAGAGGGCGATGACGATGATGCCGCCGATGTCGTCCACAACGGCAAGGGTCGTGAGGAATATCTTGAGCGACACGGGCACGCGCTTGCCCAGCATCGCCAGTACGCCCAGCGAAAAGGCAATGTCCGTGGCCATGGGGATGGCCGCGCCGCCCGAGTAGTCGGTCCCGCGGCTCAGAAGGAAGAAGATAAGCACCGGCACTGCCATGCCGCCCACCGCGCCGATGATGGGCAGAAGGGCCTGGCGGATGGAGGAGAGCTCCCCGACAAGCACCTCGCGCTTGATTTCAAGGCCTATCGAGAAGAAGAACACGGCCATCAGCGCGTCGTTGATGAACGCCAGAAGGTCCATCGGATGTCCGTCGTGGCTGAAAAGGTTGAAGCCGCCTATCTGGAGGCGCACTTCCTGCGTCCAGAAGCGGAAGTAGAGGTCGTTGACGGCCGGAATATTAGCTATGACAAGTGCAAGAACCGTCGCGGCGATGAGGATATTGCCGCCCGTGGCGTGCCGGCGCAGGGCCTGTCGCGCCGCATAGAACACGCTGTGGTTCTCGTCGAAATTGCGGTTCGGGCGCTCCTTTTTTGATGCAGGGGCTGTGGTCGGTGACATAAAAAATTGCTTTTCTGTTGGAAACGTGTGGGACCTTTATTTATCAACGTGCTAAGGTCCTTTTTGTTAGTGTTAAAACTGCTTAATCGGCAGGATTAGCCATCCGATTGTCGGAGGTCCGCGTTGCCGAATTATCTTTGTACCTGAAAACAGTGCAAAATTACTCAAAAATAATCACAATGCTATGAGAAAAATCACAGAAATCATCATCCACTGCACGGCCACCAAGGCCGGACGCCCTGTAACGGTCAGCGACGTAGACTCTTGGCATCACCGACGCGGATTCCGCTCTATCGGTTACCATTACCTCGTCGATCTCGACGGAATAGTCCGCCCCGGGCGACCGGAGGCCGAGCCCGGCGCCCACTGCCTCGGCCACAACGCCGCCTCGATCGGCATAGCCTACGTCGGAGGCCTCGATAGCGCGGGGCGCCCCGCCGACACCCGCACGCCGCCCCAGCGCGAGGCCCTCCGGGCCCTCGTCGCCGACCTCCGCCGCCGCTTCCCCGCAGCGACGGTCCACGGCCACAACGAATTCGCCCCCAAATCCTGCCCCTGCTTCAACGTAAAAACCGACCTCTGACACCCCCGCGTCAATCCCCCGGAGGGCAGTTCAGTGGAATCCCCTCCTCAATTATCCGTATGGAGGTTCAGCCCCGCGTCAATTCTCCGGAGGGCAGTTCAGTGGAATCCCCTCAGAATTCCCGTCAATTCTCCCCGAATTTCTAAATCTAAAAAGTATGAAACTCATCCCTGTTATCTTCCTGATTCTCTTCGCCTCGTGTTCATCCGGGAGAACCGCCACCACCACCTCCTACACCGCCCGCGACTCCCTCGCGGTCGAGAAAACCGCCTCCGCCCGCACCACTCTCGACCTCCGCGAGGCCCTCGCCGTCGACGCCCGCATCAGTCTCGACAGCGTAGAAATCATCCTCCCATCCCTGGCCGTCGTCCGCGCCCGCGAGGCCACGGTCGAGTCGCGGACCCTCCGGCGCAGGGACATTGCCAGGACCGCCGAGCGCGCCGATTCACTCGTTGCCCTCTCCTCCACGCGCTCCGACGGCCATTCCGAGGCGCGCTCTGCGCGCAATGCGCCTTTCCCCCGTGCTCTTCTCGTCTGCGCGTGCGCGCTTTTCGGATTATTTTGCTTAACTTTGTATTTTAAATCAAGCGCACGATGAAAACCCGCGACAAACTTATCGAGGTCGCCCGACAGCTCTTCGCCCGACAGGGCATGGAGAACACCACGATTTCGGATATTGCCGAGGCCTCGAAAAAAGGCCGGAGGACTATCTACACATATTTCAAGAACAAACTTGAGATATACAACGCCGTCCTTTCCGACGAGGCCACCGCTATGGTCGAGCATATGCAGTCCATAGTCGACAATCCAACTCTCGAAAGTCCGGAAAAGCTTCGGCTCTTCATCATCGAGCACTTCAAGCTGCGTCTGCGCCCGCGCAACGCCGAGACCCTGAAGAACATCCTCCGTCTCGACCTCGGGCGTATAGAGAAACTGCACAAGCTCGTGGCCTCGAGGGAGGAGCTCCTGCTCGAGCGCATCCTCGACGAGGGCATCCGGCGCGGGCAAATACGCGCCGACCGAGCCCGCGAGGTCCGCACATTCCTCGTCCAGATGATGCTCTCGATGGCCGTCAGCGTCGAGGCCCGAAACGACGATCCCGACCTCTGGAAGGCCATCGGCGGATTCGCGACTTTCATCAGCGCACGCACCGCCCGCGAATGATTGATTTGCGCGTAACGAATAATATTTGTAACTTTGCATCAATATTTAACATTTACCATTAACATAAACCAAATACGAAAATGAAATTGCTCGAAGGAAAAACCGCCCTCATCACCGGCGCCGCTCGCGGCATCGGAAAGGCGCTTGCAATACGTTTCGCTCAGGAAGGCGCAAACATCGCCTTCACTGACCTTGTCATTGATGAAAACGGAAAAGCCACCGAGGCTGAGATTGCCGCTCTCGGCGTCACATGCAAAGGCTACGCCTCGAATGCCGCCGATTTCGCGCAGACAAAGGAAGTCGTGGATCAGATTCACAAGGATTTCGGACGCATCGACATCCTCGTCAACAATGCCGGTATCACTAAGGACGGCCTCATGCTCCGCATGTCCGAGGCCCAGTGGGACGCCGTTATCGCCGTCAACCTCAAGAGCGCCTTCAACTTCATCAATGCCGTTCTTCCCATCATGATGCGCCAGCGTTCCGGCTCCATCATCAACATGGCCTCCGTAGTGGGCGTTCACGGCAACGCCGGTCAGGCAAACTACGCCGCCTCCAAGGCCGGCCTCATCGCCCTCGCCAAGAGCATAGCCCAGGAAGTCGGCTCCCGCGGAATCCGCGCCAATGCCATCGCCCCCGGCTTCATCGAGACAGCCATGACCGCCGCCCTTCCCGACGAGGTCCGCGCAGAGTGGACAAAGAAAATTCCTCTCCGTCGCGGCGGTAAGCCCGAGGACATCGCCGACGTGGCTACCTTCCTCGCTTCCGACATGAGCTCCTACGTCACCGGCCAGGTAATCCAGGTCGATGGCGGCATGAACATGTAAAAAATTTCCCCTCGCGCCTCCCTGTGTCAGTTATCCGGAGGGCAGTTCAGTGGAACCCCCGCAAACAAAAAAATCCCCGTCTGCTGTTCAGTTGTACAACCGTCCGCGATAGCGGGTAGACCATAAAAAGATAGCCGTCCAGATTTT